>CAZQOA010000001.1:0-52303 GCA_964594715.1 uncultured Rhizobiaceae bacterium
CGAATAGGCCCCGAGCCAGTACCACCGCGAACGCTTGCAAGTAGCAACGGGAGCGCCGGGGCCGCCCACCACACGAAGGAACGAAATGAAGAACGAATCCATCTGCGCCGCCATCGCCCAGCACGTGGTTGCCGTGGCCAACCAGCAGCGCGCCGCCTGAGCAAGCGCCGCACCGCAATCTCAGCACAGAACAACGAAACCGCGGAGG
Organism: uncultured Rhizobiaceae bacterium; assembly: GCA_964594715.1. Classification (GTDB taxonomy): domain Bacteria; phylum Pseudomonadota; class Alphaproteobacteria; order ATCC43930; family Allostellaceae; genus Allostella. The sequence continues at coordinate 209 of CAZQOA010000001.1, forward strand.
TCCATTGAGCACGACACCATCACTCGGCAACTTGCCGATCAACCTGCCGGTGCTGCTGGAAAGCCGCGCCTTGATCCAGGCTAACAGCGGCGCCGGGAAAAGCTGGACCCTGCGCCGCATCCTCGAGCAGACGGCCAGCGGCGTGCAGCAGCTGGTGATCGACCCCGAGGGCGAATTCGCCAGCCTGCGGGAGAAGTTCGACTACATAGTGTGCGCGCCGCACGATGCCGACGCGGTGGCCACGCCGCAGACCGCCGCGCTGGCGGCGCCGCCGGCGGCCCAGAAGCGCGGCGAAGCGCGGGTCGCCTTCCCGGCCGGCAGCACCGATCTGCCGCCCAACGCGCGCGGCGATCTTGACCAGATGGCCCGGCGGCTCGCCGGTGACGAGGCGCTGCGGGTGCAGCTCAATGCCTATGCCGCCGAGAACGGCGACCAGGCGAGCCAGGCCCGCCGCATCTCGCTGTCGCGCGCGCTGGCCGTCCGTGCCTACCTGATCGACAAGGGCGTGCGCAGCACCCGCCTCGACGTGCGCGCGCTCGGCAAGCCCCAGGACAACGGCCCGGCCGACCGGGTCGACCTCGTCGTGGTCGGACGCTGAGCCCGACCGGGATGCGGAACGCCGCGCCGACGACGACGAGGAGGCGTCGGTGACGAACCCGCGCCGCTTCCTCTTCCGGATGATCGTCTTCCTGATCCTGGTGGTCGGGGCGCTGGGGCTGCTCTATTCGGGACTGGAACGGGCGTTCCTGGCCAAGCCGGCGCTCAACAGCATGATCCTCGGGATCATCATCTTCGGCGTCATCTACATCGTCCGCCAGGTGCTGCAGCTTGAGCCGGAGGCCGCCTGGGCCGACACGCTGCGCCGCGGCGAGCCCGGCCTGTCGGTGATGCGGCCGCCGCGCCTGCTGGGCCCGGTCGCGGCCATCCTCCAGGAGCGGCGCGGCCGCACCAGCCTGTCCGCCCCGGCCCAGCGGTCGCTGCTGGACGGCCTCAGCTCGCGCCTCGACGAGACGCGCGACATCTCGCGCTACCTCATCGGGCTCCTGGTCTTCCTCGGCCTGCTCGGCACCTTCTGGGGCCTGCTGGAGACGGTGGGCGCGGTCAGCCGCGCCGTCTCCAACCTGTCGATGACCGGCACCGACATGGGCCAGGCGCTGACCAACCTGCAACGCGGCCTGGAAACCCCGCTGGCCGGCATGGGCACCGCCTTCAGCTCGTCCCTGTTCGGGCTGGGCGGGTCGCTGATCCTGGGCTTCCTCGACCTCCAGGCCGGGCAGGCGCAGAACCGCTTCTACAATGAGATCGAGGATTGGCTGGCCAGTCTGACCCGCCTGTCGGGTGGCACCGCGGTCAGCGACGGCGACCAGTCGGTGCCGGCCTATATCCAGGCGCTGCTGGAGCAGACCGCCGACAACATGGAAAACCTCCAGCGCATCCTCGGGCGCGGCGAGGAAAGCCGCATCCAGGCCAACACCAACCTGACCGCACTGACCGAGCGGCTCGGCACCTTCTCCGACCAGATGCGCGCCGAGCAGTCGCTGATGCTGCGGCTGGCGGAGAGCCAGCTCTCGCTCGAGCCGATCCTGGCACGGCTGGCGGACGCTGTCGGCAAGGCCGGCGCCGATGAGGATTCCCAGCACCAGCTGCGCGCGATCGAGCGCCAGATGGCGCGTCTGATCGACACCATGGAACAGACCAGCGCCAGCGCCGCGCAGGAGATCCGGGCCGAGATCCGCCTGCTCGCACGCACCATCGCCGCCCTGGCCGAAGAGCCCGAGCGCAGGCGCTAGGGCCGGGGAGGAAACCGCCCGATGGCCCGGTCTCGCGCGCGCCCCAGCGGCTTCAACATCTGGCCGGGGTTCGTCGACGCGCTGACCCAGCTGCTGATGGTCGTCATCTTCATCGTGCTGGTCTTCACCGTCAGCCACTTCTACCTCGGCTACACCCTGGAAGGCCGCGATGCCGCGGTCGAGCGGCTGAACCGGCAGGTGAGCGAGCTGGCCGACATGCTGTCGATCGAGCGCACCACGTCGGCCGACCTCCGGTCCCAGGGCGAGCGGCTGACCATCTCGCTGGATGCGGCCAGCCGCGATCGCGCCACGCTGGCCGGCCAGTTGACCGCGCTGGCCGCCGAGCGCGAGGCGCTGGGCACGACCCTGGCCCAGCGCACCGACGAGCGCGATCGGGCCCAGGCGGCCCTGGCCCAGCGCACGACCGAGCGCGACGTGCTGGCCCGCGACCTGGTGACCGAGCAGGATCGCGCCGCCGCCGACGCCACCCGCCTGGAGGCAGCCCTCGCCGCCGCCCAGCGCACGGTCACTGCCGACCGCGAGACGATCGAGACGCAGTTGCGCGACCTGGCCCGCCTCGCCCGCGACCTCGACAGCTTGCGCACGCTTCGCGCGGACCTGGAACGTCGAATCGCCAACCTGTCGACGACCCTGGCCGCGACCGCCGAGCGCGCGACCGAGGTCGATGCCGAGCGCGCCCAGCGGACCCGCGAGGCGACGGAACGGGCGGCCGCCCTGGAAGCGGCCCGCACCCGCATCGCCGGCTTGGACGAGCAGCTGTCGCAGCGCGCGACGGCCCTGGCCGAGGCCGACCGGCAGGCGCGCGCGCTGACCGCCGAGACCGAGGGCCGGGCGGCCGACATCGCGCGCCTGGAACAGCAGATGCGCGAGCTGGCATCCGCAGTGGCCGAGCGCGATGCCCGCATCCGCGCGCTCGCCGGCACGCTGGGCGAGGAAAGCGCCCGTCGCCTGGCCGAAGCGCGCGAGGCGCAACAGCTCGCGGGGGCGCTGCGCGACCGCAGCCGGGAGCTGGAGGCGCGCCTGGCCGACCAGCAGGAGCGGACCCGCCTGGCGCAGCGCACCATCGAGGACAACGCCATCCGCCTGCGCGCCCTCTTCCAGAGCAACGAGCGCGGCGAGCGCGAGCTGGCGGCCGAACGGCAGGCCGGCGGCACGGCCCGCGATTCGCTGCGGGTGCTGACCGCCGAGCTGGAAGGATTGAAGGAGGAGCTGGCCAAGCTGAACGCGGTGCTGGAGGCGTCCGAGAGCCAGAATCGCAGCCAGCAGGTGCAGATCGTCGACCTCGGCAGCCGCCTCAACCAGGCGCTGGCCACCAAGGTCGAGGAACTGTCGCGCTACCGCTCGGAGTTCTTCGGCCGGATGCGCGAGCTGCTGGCCGACCGCCCGGACGTGGAGATCGTCGGCGACCGCTTCGTCTTCCCGGCCGAAGTCCTGTTCGCGGTCGGCTCGCCCGACCTCAACGACACCGGCAAGACCCGCATGGCCGACCTTGCCGGCACCCTGAAGGAGATCGCGGCGAAGATCCCGAAGGACATCCCCTGGATCCTCCGCGTCGACGGCCATACCGACCGCACCCGGGTGCGCTCGCCGCAGTTCCGCAACAACTGGGACCTGTCGGCCGCGCGCGCGATCAACGTCGTCCAGTTCCTGATCGAGCAGGGCATCGCGCCCAGCCGCCTGGCCGCGACCGGCTTCGGCGAGTTCCAGCCGATCGATCCCGGCAGCGGCGACGCGGCGCTGGCGCGCAACCGCCGCATCGAGATCAAGCTGACGGAACGCTGACCCTGCGGGCGTTCAATCGTCGACCTCGATCCTGGCGCCGAGATCGGTCGAAAGCACCCCGTCCAGCGTCTCCGCCCCGCGGGTCGATATCCAGCGGCGGGCGCCCTCGTCCCAGGCGAAGTGCCAGGCCCCCGACCGGGGCGAGGACAGCCAGACCTCCTTGTTGGGGCCATGCTTGTTGATGACGAAGGTGCCGATCTCGTCGATCTCCAGGGTCAGGATGCCGTCGCGCAGCTCGCCGTCGGCATCGGGTTCGGCGGCTTCCACGGCGGCCAGCACCCGCTGCAGGGTGCGGTCCGCGAGGACGGCGAAGGTGCGGTCGTCGAGCGCCATGGCATTGTCTCCACGCCAGCGGTTCAAAGGGGGTTCCCGGCCGGCACCATACGGCCCCGGCGCCTGCCTTGCATCCCCGGCAGGCTTCCGATATAAGCCCGCGCTTCCGAGGAGCCCGATATGAAGCCTGAAATCCATCCCGACTATCATGAGATCACGGTCATCATGACCGATGGCTCGACCTTCACCACGCGTTCCACCTGGGGGAAGCCGGGCGACACGATGCGGCTCGACGTCGACACCAAGTCGCATCCGGCATGGATCGGCGGCCAGGCCCGCCTGCGCGACACCGGTGGCCAGCTCGCGCGCTTCAACAAGCGCTTCGCGGGCATGGGGCTGCGCACCGGCCCGGACGCCAACGTGGCCGATCCCACCACCTGACCGATCGCCATCTGACCGAATGAGGGGCAGCCCGGTATCCGGGCTGCCACCAAGGGCGCCGCCGGGGTCTTGAACCCCGATCGGCCGGTCCTATCTCCAGTGAGCGTCGGGCGCCCTTCGGGGGTCCGGCAGCGAAGGTCCAGCCCGATGTCGGGTGGGCCGTTCGTCCCTTTGCTCATCGGAGGATGTGGACATGACTTCGTTTGATTTCGCCCCCCTGTTCCGTTCCACGGTCGGTTTCGACCGCATGATGCGGCTCCTGGAGAGCCAGGCCGGCGATGCGCCGTCCTACCCGCCCTACAACATCGAGAAGACCGCCGACGATGCGTACCGCATCACCATGGCGGTCGCCGGCTTCGGCGGGCAGGATCTCGAGGTGGTGGTGCGCGAGAACACCCTTACCGTGACCGGCCGCGGCACGGCCGACACGGAAGGCACCAAGTTCCTGCATCGCGGGATCGCCCGGCGCGCCTTCGAGCGCCGCTTCGAGCTGGCCGACTTCATCAAGGTCGTCGGCTCCACCCTCGACAACGGGCTCCTGCACATCGAGCTGAAGCGCGAAATCCCGGAATCCGCCAAGCCGCGGGTCATTCCGATCGCCGCCAACGCACCGCAGGCCATCACGGACCAGAAGGCGGCTTAATCTTCCTTCGGTCGAAATCGCCCCGCCCGGGTTCGCGCCCGGGCGGGGCTTTTTCGTTCTATGCCACCGCGATCCCGGCCAGGGCGCCGCGCATCGCGGCCGGGATCGGCGTCGGGCGGCGGGTCTGGCGGTCGACGAAGACATGCACGAAATGGCCGTCCGCCGCCGCCTCGTCGTCGCCCTGACGGAACAGCCCGATCTCGTAGCGCACGCTGGAATTGCCGAGCCGGCCGACGCGCAGGCCGGCATCCACGACCTCCGGATAGGCCAGCGCCTTGCGGAACCGGCACATGCTCTCGGCCACGATGCCGATGACCGGGCCGGCCACGAAGTCCAGCCGGCCCTCATGGACCAGGAACAGGTTCACGACCGTATCGAAGTAGGAATAATAGACGACGTTGTTGACGTGCCCATAGACGTCATTGTCCATCCAGCGGGTCGGCACCTGCCGGAAATGGCCGTATCCCGACCGCCGCTCGACCACGCTCCCGGCCATCCCCCCGCTCCCCACCAGCGGCCCCCTCACAGAATCCCGTCGAGCGCCGCCAGCGTCTCGTCCGGGCGCTCCACCATCATCATGTGGCCGGCCCCCGGCAGGATCACCACCCGCAGGCCCGCGATCGCCGTCTGCAGCGGCCGGGCGCGGGCGGCCGGCGTCATCCGATCGTCCTCGCCCAGGACCAGCAGGCTGGGGCAGCGTACCCCGGCCGCCGCCGCCAGCCCGCCGCCATAGGCAGCACAGGCCTCCAGGTCGGTCGCCAGCGTCTCCGGATCGGTCTGGCCGATGAGGCGGATACCGCCGCCCACCATCCACAGGCCCGGCGCCCGGTGGCCGCCCAGCTGCGCCCGGCTGCCGAAGCCCCAGGCCGACATCAGCTCCGGCGCCTGCGGCCCGCCCGCCCGGGCGGCCGCGATCAGGTCGGGATGGACCGGCATGTCGGGGGTGACGCCGAGCAGCGCCAGCGCACGGAACCGGTCCGGCGCCGCGGCGGCCACGGCCAGGGCCACCAGGGCGCCCATGCTGTGTCCGGCGATGCCGGCGACAGCGACCCCGGCCGCATCGAGCAGCGCCAGGGTCCAGTCCGCGAGGTCCTCGATGCGGGTCCGCGGCGGCCCTGCGGAGCGGCCATGGCCCGGCAGGTCGACGGCCAGGACCGAGCGCCCGTGATGGGCCAGCCAGCGGGTCTGCAAGGTCCAGGCGGTGTGATCCATGCCGGCGCCATGAAGCAGGACCACCGGGGCGGTCGCGGGGTCGAACGGGCGGCCGCCGGTCGCGGCGAAGACCCGGTGGCCATCGACTTGCAGGTCCATGCCGGCTCAGCCCCCCTTGGTGGGCGTCGGGGCCGGCGCCGGCTGCATGGCGCGTTCGGCCGCACGCAGCGCCTGCTTCAGGTCGTCGACGATGTCGCCCGCATCCTCCAGCCCGACCGACAGGCGGATCATGTCCTCGCCGACCCCGGCCGCGACCAGGGCGGCGGCGTCGAGTTGCTGGTGGGTGGTGCTGGCCGGATGGATGACCAGCGACTTGGCGTCGCCGACATTGGCCAGGTGCGAGACCAGGCGCAGCCGGTCGATGAAGACACGCCCTGCGTCGCGCCCCCCCTTGATGCCGAAGGCGACCATGCTGCCCGCCCCCTTCGGCATCAGCCGCCGGGCCAGTTCATGGTCGGGATGGTCCGGCAGGTCGGGATGGCAGACCCAGGCCACCTGCGGCGCGGCGCGCAGGAAATCGAGGATCGCACGGGTGTTCGCGACATGGCGCTCCATGCGCAGCGGCAGCGTCTCGATGCCCTGGATGATGTGGAAGGCGTTGGTCGGCGACATGGCGGCGCCGAAGTCCCGCAGGCCCTCGGCGCGCGCCCGCATGATGAAGGCGAGCGGCCCGTACTCCTCGGCGAAGTCGATGCCGTGATAGCCGGCATAGGGCTCGGTCAGGGTCGGGAAGCGCCCTGAGCCTTCCCAGTCGAAGCGCCCGCTGTCGACCAGGACGCCGCCGATGGCGACGCCGTGCCCGCCCATCCATTTGGTCGCGGAATGCAGCACCAGGTCGGCGCCATGGTCCATCGCCCGGCACAGATAAGGGGTGGAGAAGGTGGCATCGACCAGCAGCGGAACGCCGTGCGCGTGGGCCACGGCCGACACCTGCGGCAGGTCGACGATCTCCAGCCCCGGATTGCCCACCGTCTCGGTGAAGACGAGGCGGGTCTCCGGCCGGATGGCGCGGGCGAAGGCGTCCACGTCGCGCGGTGGCACGAAGGTGGTCTCGATGCCGAAGCGCGGCAGGGTCAGCTTCAGGAGGTTGATGCTGCCGCCATAGAGCGAGGCGGCCGCGACGATGTGCCCGCCCGCCCCCATCAAGGTCGCGATGGCCAGATGCAGCGCCGCCTGGCCGCTGGCGGTGCAGATGGCCCCGACCCCGCCTTCCAGTGCCGCGATCCGCTCCTCCAGCACCGCCACGGTCGGGTTGGAGATGCGCGAATAGACGTGCCCCGGCCGTTCCAGATTGAACAGCGATGCGGCATGGTCGGTGCTCTGGAACACGAAGGACGTAGTCTGGTAGATGGGCACGGCGCGGGCGCCGTGGACCGGATCGGGCTGCTGGCCCGCATGCAGACTTAGCGTATGGAAGCCCGGAAACCTGGCGTCGGCCATCGTCCCCATCCTTGGATCAGCGGGCCGGCACCATACACGGGCGCCGCCACCGGCCGGAAGGCCTGCGCCCGCATGATGGCATCCGCATGAGCGTGGGGGGCGTCGACGGCTGCCGCGGCGGCTGGATCATGGTGGCCCGCGATCCGGCGTCCGGTGCCTTGACCGTCCACGCCACCCGCCGCTGGGTCGACCTGCCGCCGGTCGGGCTGCTGGCGGTGGACATGCCGATCGGATTGCCGGAAACCGGCCGGCGCGGCTGCGACTTCGCGGCCCGGCGCCTGCTCGGGCCGGGCCGTTCCGCCAGCGTCTTCATCGGCTTGCGCCGGCCATTGCTGGGCTTTGCCGACTACCCCTCCGCCAACGCCTGGGGCAAGGGCGACGGTGCCGGGCTGGCCAAGCAGGCCTGGTACCTGCTGCCCAAGATCGCCGAGATCGACCGGGCGCTGACGCCCGCCGACCAGGAACGGGTGCGCGAATGCCACCCCGAGCTGGCCTTCATGCGGCTGGCGGGCGCCCCCATCGCGGAAAGCAAGCTGAAGCCGGGCGGACTGCAACGACGGCGGGCGCTGCTGGAAGCGGCAGGAATCGATACCGGCCGGCTGCTGGCGGCCCTCGACCGCCGCCATGCCGCCGCGGACGACCTGTTCGACGCGGCGGTCCTGTGCCTGACGGCCGAGCGGATCGCTGGCGGCGCCGGCATCCGGCTGCCCGCGGACGATCCGCCCCGCGACGCCCGCGGCTTGCGCATGGAGATCTGGTACTAGTCCAGACGGCCGGCGAGCCAGGCAGCGAGCCCGGGCATCGTCGGGTGGATGCCGACCGCGCCGGCCTCCGCCAGGCGCTGGCCCAGCCCCTCGTCGGCATGGCCGCCGCCGGTGAAGCCGACCACCTTCATTCCCGCCCGCCGGGCGGCGGTGGTACCGGCGACCGAATCCTCCACCACCAGGCAGTCGGCGGGGTCGGCGCCCATCTGCGAGGCGGCATAGAGGAAGACGTCCGGCGCCGGCTTGCCGCGCTTCACCTGGCTGGCCGAGAACACGTCCGCCCCGAAGAGGTCGAGCAGGCCGGCAGTGGCGAGGTTGCGGCGCAGTCCCTCCAGCCGGGTCGAGGAGGCGACGCAGGTGTCATGGCCAAGGTCGCGGACCCCGCGGACGGCGTCCGCAACGCCGGCGATCGCCACCAGCTCGGTCGCGAAGCGCCGGAAGAGTTCCGCCTCGATGCGATCGAACAGCGCGTCCGGCAGGGCGAAGCCGTGGTCGTCGGCCAACGTGCGCCAGACGTCGCGATGGGGGATGCCGGTGAAGCGCCGCGCGATCTCCGTGGGCGCGGTCGGATGGCCGAGCTCGGCCAGCATTGCGGAATCCACCGCACAGAAGATCACCTCGGAGTCGATCAGGACCCCGTCGCAGTCGAAGATGATCAGCATCGGGAACCTATCGGATTGGGAGTTCCGCCATCGCCGCCAGCACCGCTTCCGGCGCCTCCTGCGGCAGGAAATGGCCGGCGACGGGGACGACGTGCCGGACATAGGGGCCGGTGAAGAACCGGGCGTGGCCCGCCGAATCCTCCGGCGGGCTGACCCCGTCGCAGGCGCCGTGCAGGGCCACCGTCGGCACCGCGATCGGCGGCTGGGCCGCCAGCCGCTCCTCCAGGCCCTCCAGCGCCGGGTCGCCCGGCGCCGCGCCATAGCGATGGCGGTAGGACTGCACCGAGACCGCGACAAAATCCGGATTGTCGAAGGAAGTGGCGGTCCGTTCGAAGGTGGCGTCGTCGAAGGCCCAGTTCGGCGACCAGAGCTGCCACAGCAGGCGGCAGATCGGGCGACGGTTGGCCTCCAGCCCGGCCCGTCCGCGCTCGGTGTGGAGGTACCATTGATACCAGTAGCGATATTCCTGGGCGGCCGAGGCCGGGCGATTGGCCCGGGCGATGTTCTGGATGTTGTAGCCGCCGATGGTGACCAACCCCTTCACCCGGTCCGACCACAGCGCCGCCACGACGCAAGCCGCCCGTCCGCCCCAGTCATAGCCGACGAGATCGGCCTGCCCGATACCGAGCGCGTCCATCAGCCGCCGCAGATCGTCGCCGAGTGCTGCCTGCTGTCCCGACCGGGGGGTCGCCGGGTCGAGGAAGCGCGTCGGGCCATATCCCCGCAGCCACGGCACGATCACCCGATGCCCGCGGGCGGCGAGCGGGTCCGCGACCCCGTCCCAGGCGCGGACATCGTCGGGGAAGCCATGCATCAGGAACACGGGCGGGCCATCCGGCGGCCCATGCTCCTCGTAGGCGATCTCCAGCGTCGGCGTCCGCACCGTCTTCATCGCGGGCCTCATCGCTTCCCTCACCTCCGGAACAGCGCTTCGGCGGCCCCGCGCTGGTTCTTCTTGGCGTCGATCGCGGCGCGGACGCGCGCGATCTCGGCCTCCATCTCGCGGATATAGCCTTCCAGCTCCTCGATCGACATCGGATCGAGCAGGCGCGGACCGGGCTTGGCCGGGCGCGGGGCGAGTTCTTCGGGATCGATCGCGGGCATGGCGCCTATTGTCCTGACGGGTCCCGCCATATTATCCGGGAACGCACCAACGGGAACCCTCGAGGAGACCCCCATGCCCGCCCTGCCCGATACCATGCGTGCCGTAGAGATCGTCCGCCCGGGTGGGCCCGAGGTGCTGGTGGCGACGACCCGGCCGATGCCGCAGCCCGGCCCCGGGGAAGTACTGATCCGGGTCGCCGCGGCCGGCATCAACCGGCCGGACGTACTGCAGCGCAAGGGCGGCTATGCCCCACCGCCGGGCGCCTCGGACCTGCCCGGGCTGGAGGTCGCCGGCACCGTCGCCGCGGTCGGCGAGAACGTCGGGCGGTGGCAGGCGGGCGACCAGGTGTGCGCACTGGTCTCGGGCGGCGGCTATGCCGAATATTGCGTGGCGCCGGCGCCGCAATGCCTGCCGGTGCCGGACGGGCTGTCGATGATCGAGGCCGGCGGCATCCCGGAGACCTTCTTCACGGTGTGGACCAACGTGTTCGACCGCGGGCGCCTGCAGGCGGGCGAGACGCTGCTGGTCCATGGCGGCTCCAGCGGCATCGGCACGACGGCGATCCAGATGGCGAAGGCGCTGGGTGCCACCGTCTACGTCACCGCGGGCAGCGCCGAGAAGTGTCAGGCCTGCACCCGACTGGGTGCCGACCTGGCGATCGACCACAGCCGGGCGGACTTCGTCGCGGCCGTGAAGGAAGCGACCGGCGGCAAGGGCGCGGACGTCATCCTCGACATGGTCGGCGGCGACTACACCGCCCGCAACCTGGAAACCCTGGCTGTCGAAGGGCGCCTGGTGCAGATCGCCTTCCTGCGCGGCAGCAAGGTCGACCTCAACCTGGAGCCGATCATGCGCAAGCGGCTGACCCTGACCGGCTCCACCCTGCGCCCCCGGACGGTCGCCCAGAAGGGCGTCATCGCCGAGACCCTGGAGGAACGGGTATGGCCGCTGCTGGCGGCAGGCGGCCTGCGCCCGCCGATCTTCCGCACCTTCCCGCTGGCCGAGGCCGCGGCCGCCCACGCGCTGATGGAATCGAACACGCATATCGGCAAGATCGTCCTCACGGTCTGACGCCGACGCCGGCACAAACCCATGGGACAAGGGGACGACGGGGGCGATGACGCCGGATTGGCGTTCGCCGAGGGCTTCTATCGCGCTCAGCTCGACCGGCCGCCGCCGGACGGCGGCAGCGCGCTCGATCACTATCGCCAGGGGGGATGGCGGCTGGGCCTCGACCCGCACCCGCTCTTCAGCACCCGCCATTATCTGGCCCACGCGCCGGACGCGCCGCGGAGCGGCCTCGACCCGCTGACCCATTTCCTGCGGCAGGGGATGGATGCGGCACGGCCCTTCCACCCCTGCTTCGACATCGTCGGCTACCGGCAGCAACTGGCAGGCCCGACCTCGGGCAACCCGCTGCTGCACTATCTTCGCCAGGGTGCCGCCCACGGGCTCGCCCCGTGCGATATCTTCGACGCCGGCTACTATCGCGATGCCGCGGGGGCGGCAGCCATCGATGGCGACCCGCTCTCGCACTATCTCTCGACCGGCTGGCGTCTGCACCTGCCGTTCCACCCCTTCTTCGACCCCGCCCACTACATGGCGCAGCCGGGCGCCGGGCGGCGCAGCCCGGTTCCGCTGGTCGATTTCCTGCTGGCCCCGGCCGGCACCAGAGCCTCGCCCCAGGCATTCTTCGACCCGGCGATGGCGCGCGGCCTGCCGGCCGGCCTGTGCCCCTACCACACCTACATGACCCACGGCCTCGACCGCCCCGGCACGGCGATCAGCCGGTTGCGATCGGCCGACTGGTTCCGGCGCGCGGCGGCCGAAGGCGCCGGCGGTACCCCGGCCCGGCGATACCTGGCCGCGCGGCGGCGGCATCGCGACCATGGCCGGCGGCGGATCATCTTCGTCGGGCACGAGGCCACCCGCACCGGCGCGCCGATCATCCTGCTGCGCCTGGTCGAGCATGCGGCGGCGAGCGGCCTGGTGGAGTGCGTGACGGTGCTGGCCGCGGGCGGGCCGCTGGTCGATGCCTATGCCGCGGCCGGGCACGTGCTGCTGCCGAAGCCGGGCGACGCCGAGGCCGACACCGTGCGCTACGTCCTCGACCGGTTCGCCGACGACCCGCCTTCGGCCGCGATCGTCAACACCATCGTCACGCCGGACCTGGCGGCTGCGTTCGCGGCGGCGGGGGTGGCGGTCCATGTGCTGGTGCATGAATCGGCCGACATGTACCCCCGCGACCAGCTTGCCGCCGTCGCCCGTAGCGCCGACCGGTTGATCTTCGCCTCACGGCATACAGCCGAGCGGTTCCAGGCGCGCACCGCCGTTGACGGGTGCGCGATCGAGGTGGCGCATAGCGGCGTCACCAGTTCCCCCGGCCGCGGCACGGTCACCACGACAGCGGCCACCGACGAGCTGGTGGTGCTCGGCTGCGGGACGATGAGCTGGCGCAAGGGCGTGGACCGTTTCGTCACCGTCGCGCGCAAGACCCTGGCGCGGCTGCCGGCCGACCCCTCGGTGCCGCTTGGACGGGTGCGGTTCGACTGGGTCGGCGGCCGGCTTCCGCCAAGCCATGAGGGCGCGGAGTTCTGGGCGGCATTCGAGATCGAGCTGCATGGGCTGCGCGACCGGGTGCGCCTGGTCGACGAGGTGGCCGACCTCGGGCCGCTCTATGCCGGGGCGGCCGTGTTCCTGATGACCTCGCGCGCCGACCCCTTCCCGGGCGTCGCGCTGGAGGCCATGTCGGCCGGGCTTCCGGTCATTGCCTTCGCCGACAGCGGCGGCGCCCCGGAAGCGCTGGCCGGCGGCGCGGGGATCGTCGTGCCCTATGACGATACCGACGCGATGGCGGATGCGCTGGCCGGCCTGCTCGCGACGCCGGAGCGACGGCGCGCGATCGGCAAGGTGGCGCTGGCGAAAGTGGCCGCGGATTATCGTTTCGCCGATTACGCGGCGGCCATCCTCGGCCCGATCGTGCCGGGCATGTGCGCCGATGCGATGGCGGACGTTGCCGCCGGCACGGTGCCGGCGCCGCCGGCCGGCGCCAGGGATACCGGGCAGCCCGCCCAGCCAACGCCGTCGCCGCTCGATCCCGGTCGCGAGACGCTGCTCATCGTCGCCCACGGCGCCGATCCCGACGCCGGGCTGCTGGCCCTCAATCTCGCGGCCTTCCTGCGTCGCCGGCGCAACGTCGTGCTGATGCTCTGCGACGGCAATGCGCTGGCGCCGGCGGCCCGGGCCGCCGCCGACGCGGTCGTCACCGCCGACGCGGCCACGATGCGCGACGAGGCCCTGGTCCGCAGCGAGATCGACCGGATCGCCGTCACCTTCGCCGTCCACCGGGCCATCATCATCGGCGAAGTCCCGGCTGCGGTCCCGTTCGCGCTGGCCGCGCGGTTCCTTCCCTCGGTCCTGGTGCCGGGCGGCAAGTTGACCGCGGGCAGCCGGCGCGACCGCCACGCATGGTGCCACCTGGTCGTCGCGCCGGCGTCGGGGATCGCGGCGTCCTTCCGCGAGGACCAGCCGGAGCGACCGGACGGCGAGATTCTGCATCTGCAACATGGCCGGTCGCAAATATGGTCCGCGTCCAGGGCGGAGCGGGCGGAGGAAACGGCCCGGCTGGCGGCGGCCCTGGACGGAAGCCCCGATGCCCAGCGGCCATTGCTGGTCCTCGGCGCAGGCGCGCCTACCGTCGATGGCGGCATCGACCTCTTCCTGCGCTGTGCCGCCCGCCTGGCCGACGATCCGCGCCTGCGGTTCGCCTGGGTCTGCGACCCGGGCACGGCCGACGGGCCGGAATGGTCGGCGCTGCGCCGGCGGATCGCCGGCTCACCGCGCCATCGCCATGTCGTCCTGTGGGGCGAGGCACCGACCCTGGAGCCGGCCTTCGCCGCCGCGGCCTTGTTCCTGGCGACGGCTGCCGGCGACCGGGTGGGCTTCCCAGCCCTGGGCGCGCTGGAGCATGGCTTGCCGGTCATCGCCTTCGCCGATGGCGGCGGCCTGGCGACCATGCTGGCCGCGGACGCCGATGCCGCCGCCGGCCTGGTGCCCGAGCATGACCCCGCCGCCGCCGCGGCCCTGGTCGCGCGGGTCGCCGCGGACGACGCGCTGCGGACGCGCCTGTCGGATGCGGCCCGGCGCCTGGCGCAGGATTTCACGCCCATGGGGACGTTCGCCGCCCAGCTCGACCAGTTGGGCCGCGACCGCGCCACCGATGCCGCGAACGAACGGGCCGACATGGCGACCATCCTGGCCGACCCCGACTTCGACCTGGAGGAGTATCTTGCCCCGCAAGGGCCGCCGACGACGCGGGAGATGGCCGCCATGACCCATGTCCGGACCTGGCGCTGCGGCTTCAGCGAGCGACGCCCGGCGCCGGGCATCCATCCGGGAATCCTGGCCGAGATGCGGCCGGGGCGGGCCGGCGATCCCTTCGCCGCCTATATCCGCGACGGCAAGCCGGCCGGCCCCTGGCGGCGCCAGGTGATCGGCCCGGGGCCGGGCGACGGCCGCGCCGGAACCCTGCGGGCGGCACTGCACCTCCATCTCTTCCACGCCGACCAGCTCGACGACATCCTGCGGCGACTGGCGGTGAATGTTCGCCGCTGCGACCTCATCGTCACCACCGACTCGCGCGCCAAGGCCCGCGAGATCGAATGGCGTGCCGCCACCCTGCCGGCACGCCGCCTGCGCATCCTGCTGGTGCCGAACCGCGGTCGCGACATCGGCGCCTTCCTGACCGGGTTGGGCGCGGCGATGCTGGCGGAATACGAGGTCGTCGGCCACCTGCATTCGAAGAAGACCGAGCATCAGGCAGCGGAGGTCGGCCGGCGCTGGCGCGAGCGCCTGATGCAGGGGTTGGTGGGCGACGCCTATCCCATGGCCGACCGCATCCTGGCCGCCTTCGAGGCCGATCCGTCGCTCGGCCTCGTCCACCCCGACGACCCCAACCTGTTGGGCTGGGAGCAGCGGGCGCGAAGCGGCCTGCCCATCGCGGAGCGCAGCAACCGACCATGGGCGGAAGCGCTGGGCCGGCGGATGGGCATCGACCCATTGCCCGAATCCTTCGATTTCCCGGTCGGGACCATGTTCTGGGCGCGGCCGCGGGCGCTGCGGCCGCTATTCGACCTGGGATTGCGCTGGGAGGACTATCCGCCGGAACCGGCACCGATCGATGCCAGTGTCCTGCACGCCATCGAGCGGCTGGTCGGCGTCGTCGCGGCGCACACCGGCCATCGCACCGCGGTCACCCATCTTCCCGGGTTCCCTCGCTAACCCGGCCGGCCGGCAATGGTCCGGATCGCGCGGGATTGTCCCAAAAAGGTTGCAGATGAAGGTGCTGGCCGCTTCCATGGGGCCCGGGCACAGCCTATATACGCCGCAATCAGGACAGCAACGGCCCGACGACGGACCCCCAGCGGGGCGCGAACCGGGAAGCGCAACCAGAAGGATTTGGTCCATGACCCTGCCGCTGATGCCGAAGGCCACCGCCGTGTGGCTGGTGGAGAACACGGCGCTTACCTTCCAGCAGATTGCCGATTTCTGCGGGCTGCACGAGCTCGAGGTCCAGGCGATCGCCGACGGCGAGGTGGCGACCGGTATGCAAGGCTGGGATCCGGTCGGCAACGGCCAGCTCACCCGGGACGAGATCGCGCGCTGCGAGGCGGACCCCGCCCAGCGGCTGAAGCTGATCAAGGCGAACAACCCCCTGCCGCAGGCCAAGGGCAAGGGTCCCCGCTACACGCCGATCAGCCGCCGTCAGGACAAGCCCAATGCCATCGCCTGGCTGATCCGCACCCATCCGGAACTGTCCGACGCCCAGGTCTCCAAGCTGATCGGCACCACCAAGCCGACCATCGAGAAGATTCGCGACCGGACCCATCCGGAAAGCCAGAACATCAAGCCGGCCCATCCGGTGACGCTCGGCCTCTGCACCCAGGTGGAGCTGGATGCGGCACTCGCCCGCGCCCACAAGACGCGACCGGCCACCCAGCCGCTCGACGACCTGACGGAGGAGGAGTCGGCATACTGACGCGCGGGCCTCCACCACCCTTGCGCCCGTGAGCCTCCCCGACGGTTACACCGACGTGCCGGCAGGCAAGCTCGCCACCGTCGTCACCTCGCTCGTCATGCAGGCGCCGCCGTCGCCGCGGCCGGAGCCCGATCCCGCGCCGTGGGTGCTGCGCCCGATGCCGGCCCCGCCGCTCGACTGGTACCGCGACCTCTATCGCCGGGTGGGCGAAGACTGGCTGTGGTTCTCGCGCCTGCGGATGGCGGACGGCGCGCTCGCCGCCATCATCCATGCCCCGGCGGTGGAAGTCTTCGCGCTTTCCGTCGATGGACGCGACGAAGGACTGCTGGAGCTGGATTTCCGCGATGCGGGCGCCTGCGAGCTGGCCTTCTTCGGGGTCACCGCCGGCCAGCTCGGCACCGGCGCCGGGCGCTGGCTGATGAACCGCGCCATCGAGCGCGCCTGGGCCCACCCGATCGGGCGCTTCTGGGTGCATACCTGCACCCTCGACCATCCGGGGGCGCTGCCCTTCTACATCCGTTCGGGCTTCGTGCCCACGCGCCGCCAGATCGAGATCGCCGACGACCCCCGCCTGCTGGGCGAGGCCCCGCGCGGCGCGGCGCCCCACATTCCCATCCTCTAATCGCCGGAATCGCCCTTCCGCGCATAGCCGATCGCGTTCAGGGCGAGGCGGATCTCGTCCAGGACGGCGGGATCGTCGATGGTCGCGGGCATGCGGTAGTCCTGCCCGTCGGCGATCGAGCGCATGGTGCCGCGCAGGATCTTGCCCGACCGGGTCTTCGGCAGGCGCTGGACGATGGTGGCGGTCTTGAAGGCGGCGACCGGGCCGATATGCTCGCGCACCCGCTGCACCACCTCGCGGGCGACCTCGTCCTCGGCCCGGGCGATGCCGGCCTTCAGTACCAGCAGCCCCAGCGGCACCTGGCCCTTGAGGTCGTCGGCGACGCCGATGACCGCGCACTCGGCGACGTCGGGATGGCCGGCCAGCACCTCCTCCATCGCGCCGGTGGACAGGCGGTGGCCGGCGACGTTGATGATGTCGTCGGTGCGCGACATGACGTGGACATAGCCGTCCCCGTCGACGAACCCGGCATCGCCCGTCTGGTAATAGCCGGGAAAGGCCGCCAGGTAGGCCTCGTGGAAGCGCGCCGCCGCGTGCCACAGGGTCGGCAGCGCGCCCGGCGGCAGCGGCAGCCTGATCGCCAGCGCGCCGACATCGCCCCGCTTCATCTCGCGGCCCTCCGGATCGAGGCAGCGCACGTCCCAGCCGGGCACCGCCACGGTCGGCGACCCCGGCTTCACCGGCAGCAGGCCCAGTCCGAGGCAGTTGGCGGCGATCGGCCAGCCGGTCTCCGTCTGCCACCAATGGTCGATGACCGGCAGCCGGAACAGCTCCTGCGCCCATTCCACGGTCGGCGGGTCGGCGCGCTCGCCGGCCAGGAACAAGGCCCGCAGGCAGCCGAGGTCGTAGCGCCGCAGCAGCTTGCCCTCGGGATCCTCGCGCTTGATCGCCCGGAAGGCGGTGGGGGCGGTGAACATGACGGATGCGCCATGGTCGGCGATCACCCGCCAGAAGGCGCCGGCGTCGGGGGTGCCCACCGGCTTGCCCTCGTAGAGCACGGTGGTGGCGCCGGTCAGCAGCGGCGCATAGACGATGTAGGAATGGCCGACCACCCAGCCGACGTCCGAGGCGGTGAACATCGTCTCGCCCGGGGCCACGGCATAGATGTTCTCCATGCTCCAGCGCAGTGCCACCGCGTGGCCGCCATTGTCCCGCACGATGCCCTTGGGATGGCCGGTCGTGCCGGACGTGTAGAGGATGTAGAGCGGGTCGGTCGCCGCCACCGGCACGCAGTCATGGGGCGTCGCCGCGGCGACCGCCGCGTCCCAGGCGAGATCGCGGCCGGGCACCAGCTCGGCGGCCAGCATCGGGCGCTGCAGGATGATGCAATGGCCGGGCTTGGCCGACGCCATTTCGATCGCCGCGTCCAGCAGGGGCTTGTAGGGGATGATCCGGCTGCCCTCGACGCCGCACGAGGCGGAGACGACGACGGTCGGGCGGGCATCGTCGAGCCGGGTCGCCAGCTCGGCCGCCGCGAAACCGCCGAAGACGACCGAATGCACCGCCCCCAGCCGGGCACAGGCCAGCATCGCGACCGCGGCCTCGGGCACCATCGGCATGTAGATGACGACGCGGTCGCCCTTGGCGACGCCGAGCCCGGCCAGCGCGCCGGCGAACAGCGCCACCCGGTCGCGCAGCTCGCGATAGGTGAAGCGCGCCACGGTGCCGGTGACGGGGCTGTCATGGATCAGCGCCACCTGGCCCGCCCGCCCGCCTTCGACATGGCGGTCGAGCGCGTTCCAGCAGGTGTTCATGACACCGTCGGCGTACCAGCGCGCGGTGCCGTCGTCCTGCAACTCGCGGATACGGGTCGGCGGCCGGATCCAGTCGATCGCCCCGGCGGCGTCCCGCCAGAACCCTTCCGGGTCGCTGGCCGCGCGGTCCCTGGCCTGCTCGTAGCGGCTGGTCATCGCCGCTCCTTCTTGTCTAAATGACGGAGTCCCCGCCGGCGTCGGCATCGTCCGCAACGCCGGCATCCGGATAGTGGATCAGCCTGACCCTGCCTGCCAAGGTGTCGGCATCGAGGTTCCCAGCAGATGACCGTCAGCCCCTACGACCAGCACCTCGCGCGCAATGCCGCCAACCATGCGCCGCTGACGCCGCTCGGCTTCATCGAGCGCACCGCCGCGGTCCATCCCGACCGTATCGCCGTCATCCACGGGGCAGTGCGGCAGAGCTGGGCCGAGACCTATCGGCGCTGCCGCCGGCTGGCCGGTGCGCTGGCCGGCCGCGGCATCGGCCGGGGCGACACCGTCGCGGTGATGGCACCCAACGTGCCGGCCCTGTTCGAGGCGCATTTCGGGGTGCCGATGACGGGCGCGGTGCTGAACGCCCTCAATGTCCGGCTCGACGCCGACACCATCGCCTTCATCCTCGACCATGGCGAGGCCAAGGTCCTGCTGACCGACCGCGAATTCGCGCCCACCGTGGCCAAGGCGCTGGCGCTGGTCGCCCGGCCGCCGATCGTCATCGACATCGACGACCCGGCCGGCCCCTTCGGCGAGGCGTTGGGCGAAACCGACTATGAGAGCTTCCTCGCCACCGGCGACCCGGACTTCCACTGGTCGCCGCCGGCCGACGAATGGGATGCGATCGCGCTCAACTACACCTCGGGCACCACGGGCGATCCCAAGGGCGTCGTCTACCACCATCGCGGCGCCTATCTGAACGCCATGGGCAACGTCCTGGTCTGGGGGCTGGCGCACCACCCGGTCTATCTCTGGACCCTGCCGATGTTCCACTGCAACGGCTGGTGCTTCCCCTGGACCGTGACGGCCCTGGCCGGGACCCATGTCTGCCTGCGCCGGATCGACGCCCGGTCGATCTTCGCCGCCATCGCCGACCATGGCGTGACCCATCTCTGCGGCGCACCGATCATCATGAACCTGCTGATCCACGCCGACCCGGCCGACCGGCGCGGCCTGCCGGGGCCGGTCAAGCTGATGACGGCGGCGGCCCCGCCGCCGGCCTCGGTGATCGAGGCGATGGAGCGCCAGGGCTTCCAGATCACCCATGTCTATGGCCTGACCGAGGTCTATGGCCCGGCCGTGGTCTGCGACTGGCATGCCGAATGGAACCTGCTGCCCGACGACGAGCAGGCGCGCCTGAAGTCGCGGCAGGGGGTGCGCTACCCGGTCCTGGAGGGGCTGATGGTGGCCGACCCGGCGACGCTGGCGCCGGTGCCGTCCGACGGCGCCACCATGGGCGAGGTCTTCATGCGCGGCAATATCGTCATGAAGGGCTATTTCAAGAACCCGCGCGCCACCGACGAGGCCTTCGCCGGCGGCTGGTTCCATACCGGGGACCTCGGCGTCCGCCACCCCGACGGCTATGTCGAGCTGAAGGACCGCTCCAAGGACATCATCATCTCCGGCGGCGAGAACATCTCCACGATCGAGGTCGAGGGCGTGCTCTACCGCCATCCGGCGGTGCTGGAGGCAGCCGTCGTGGCCCGGCCGGACGAGCGCTGGGGCGAGACCCCTTGCGCCTTCGTCACCCTGAAGCCGGGCCAGTCCGCGACCGCCGACGAGATCATCGCCTTTGCCCGCGGCCATCTCGCCCGCTTCAAGGTGCCGCGGACGGTCGTCTTCGGCCCCCTGCCCAAGACCTCCACCGGCAAGGTGCAGAAATTCACCCTGCGCGCGCAGGCGAAGGCGCTCTAATCGCGATAGGCGGCGTCGAAGAAGGCGCCTTCCAGCTCCACCATGGCGGCAAACTGCTGCTGGACGCGCTCGCGGGCGGTGGCGTCGAGACCGGCCGCCGCGGCGTCGAACTCCGCGGCGACGCCCATGACGAACGCTTCGAATGCCGGGTTGGCGTGGAGCGCGATCCATTCGCCATGCTCGAAGCGCGGCGGCGCCTTGCCCGCCTCCGCCGACGCCCAGTCAAGATAGATCCATTCCGCGGGCAGGAGGACGGCCAGGATGTCGACATAGTCGCTGTCCCCGGCGTCCCGCAGCAGGGCGAGGAAGCGCTCCGATTCCGGCCACAGGACGGGGCGGTCGCGTTCCGCCCGGGTCACGCCCAGGCCAGCGAAGCAGCGCTCGAAATAGGTGTTCTCGTCGCTGGTCAGAATGGCCGCGAAGCGCGCGAAGAGGCGCTTGCCGGCCATGGTCGGCGCCCGGGCGATGGCCAGTCCGACCAGCGAAGCCAGGGTGGTGACGAAGGCGTAGTCCTGGACCAGGTAGCGCCGCAGCACCCGGTCGTCGAGCGTGCCGTCCCCCAGTTCCTGGACGAAGCGGTGGGTGGTGGCCCTGGTCCAGGCGGCGTGATGGCGCGCGCGGAGTGCGCCGGCGAAGGAGAACCCCTGCGTCATCCCTGGAACCGCTCCACCGGAAACCAGCGCAAGGGGGCTGCGATCTCGTCCTGGGCCGCGACCAGGGCCAGCTCGTCGCCGCCGGCCGCGCGCGTGCGTTCGAGCACGCCATGGATCGCGGCGGCGGCGTAGGCCAGTGCCGACGCCGCGGTGCCGGCACGCAGCAGGCCGGCCAGGAACAGGGCCGCGACCAGATCGCCGGTGCCCTTCACCCGCACCGGCACGGTCGGGTGGACGACCAGCCAGGCGCCGGTCCCGTCGACCGCCATCATGCGCTGGACGCCGGCATCGCCCCCCGCCTCGACGCTGGTGACCAGCACCGTGCCGCCGCTGCCGGCCCGGCGCAGCTCGTCGGCCGCCGCGTGCACCGCGGCCAGGGTCGGCAGGCGGCGCCCGACCAGCCACTCCAGCTCGAACTGGTTGGGGGTCACGACGTCGGCCGCGGGCACCAGCCGGTCGCGGAAGAGCTCGGGCACGCCGGCCGCGACATAGATGCCCTCGGCGCGGTCGCCGACCACCGGGTCGCAGCAATACAGCATGCGATCCGATGCCGCCCGCGCATGGGCGACGGCGCCGGCGATCGCCGCCCCGACCGCCGCATCGCCGACATAGCCGGACAGCACCGCCTGGCAGCGCGCCAGCAGGCCGCGGGCGTGCAGCGCCTCCAGCATCCCCTGCACGCGCTCCGCCGGCAGGGGGCCGCCATGCCAGGTCGCATGGCCGGGATGGTTGGAGCCGACCCAGGTCGGCACCGCCCAGGTCTCGAAGCCGAGGCGTTGCAGGGGGAAGAGCGCGGCCGCATTGCCGACATGCCCCGACGCGACCCAGGACTGGATGGAGAGGATTGCCATGGGCGGCGACGGTAGCCGCGCCAGGCCCGGCCGTCACGCCGGAGGTTGCGATCCCGGCACCAGCCGATTGCCGCCGCGGAGACGGGCAGCCTAGGGTGCGGCTCGCAACCTGAGGATTTCCACCCGTGACCACCCAGCCTTCCCGCCCGCGCCGCAGCGTCCTCTACATGCCCGCGTCCAACGCCCGCGCCCTGGAGAAGGCGCAAGGGCTGGATGCGGACGGCTTCATCTTCGACCTGGAGGATGCGGTGGCGCCGGATGCCAAGGCGGCGGCACGCACCCAGCTGGCGGCGGCGCTCGCCGGGTTCGACTATCGCGGCCGCGAGCGGGTGGTGCGGGTGAACGGCCTCGGCACGCCCTGGGCCGCCGACGACCTTCGCATGGCCGCCGCCAGCGGTGCCGACGCGGTGCTGCTGCCCAAGGTGGAGAGCGCAGACGCCCTGCGGCAGGCCGAGCGCGCACTGGTCGAGGCGGGGGCGCCGAAGGGAATGGCGCTGTGGGCGATGATGGAGACGCCGCGCGCCTTCCTCCGCGCCGACGAGATCGCCGGCGCGACGCCGCGGCTGGCCTGCCTCGCCATGGGCACCTCGGACCTGGCCCACGAGCTGCGCGCGCTGCACACGCCCGACCGCATCGCGTTGCTGCCGAGCCTCGGCCTCGGCCTGCTGGCGGCCCGCGCCCACGGGTTGGCCGCGCTCGACGGCGTCCATCTCGACCTCGCCGACGATGCCGGGCTGGAGGCCGCGTGCCGCCAGGCGCTGGTACTGGGCTTCGACGGCAAGACGCTGATCCACCCCAAGACCATCGCCATCGCCAACGACGTCTTCACGCCGTCGCGCGCGCGGATCGAGTGGGCGGAGCGGGTGACCGCGGCCCACGCCCGGGCGGAATCGGCCGGCCACGGCGTCGTGCTGCTCGACGGCAAGCTGATCGAGAGCCTGCATGTCGCCGAGGCCCGGCGCCTGCTGGGGCTGGCCCGCGCGATCCGGGATTTGGGCGTTCCGTCGCGTTGACTTGGCTGGACTCGCGGTCTATTCCAATTCCCTGCGCGGGTCTCGCGCACCTGCCGTTTCCCACGAGGCCGCCCGCATGGCAAGCCAACGCGCGACCGGTCCCTCCCGACCGCTGTCGCCGCATCTCCAGATTTATCGCCCGCAGATCACCACGGTGCTGTCCATCCTGCACCGCGGTACCGGGATCGCCCTTTCCGTCGGCACGCTGATGCTGGTCTGGTGGCTGGTGGCCGCCGCCGCCGGGCCGGGCCCGTTCGCAACCGCCCAGGGCTTCATCGGCTCGTGGTTCGGGCTGCTGATTCTGTTCGGCTGGACCTTTGCGCTCTTCTTCCACCTCTGCAACGGCATCCGGCACCTGTTCTGGGATGCCGGCCACGGCTTCGAGCTGAAGACCGTCTATGCCAGCGGCTGGACGGCGGTGGCGGCGTCCGGCTGCCTGACGATCCTCGCCTGGATCGTCGGGCTCGTGTCCCGAGGGGGTTGACCCGATGACGATGCGTTCCAGCCTGGGTCGCGCCCGCGGCCTCGGATCGGCGAAGGATGGCGTCGGCCACTGGTGGCTTCAGCGGATGACGGCGGTGGCCCTGGTCCCGCTCACCCTGTGGTTCGCCGCCGCCATCATCTGCCAGGCCGGCGCCGGCCATGCCGAAGTGACGGCCTGGCTCGCCTCCCCCTTTCCGGCGATCGCGATGATCCTGTTGTCGATCGCCACCTTCTACCACGCGGCTCTCGGGCTCCAGGTGGTGATCGAAGACTATGTGAGCAGCGAAGGCCTGCGCCTCGCCGCCATCGTGGCGGTGAAGCTGGCCTGTTGCGCGCTCGCGGTCGCCTCGATCTTCGCCGTGCTCAAGATCGCGCTCTGACGGGGCAACCGACATGGCTACCGCCTACAAGATCATCGATCATGCCTACGACGTCGTGGTCGTCGGCGCCGGCGGCGCCGGCCTGCGTGCGACGCTCGGCATGGGCATGGCCGGGCTCAAGACCGCCTGCGTCACCAAGGTGTTCCCGACCCGCAGCCACACCGTCGCGGCCCAGGGCGGCATCGGCGCCGCACTCGGCAACATGGGACCGGACGACTGGCGCTGGCACATGTTCGACACCGTGAAGGGGTCGGACTGGCTGGGCGACCAGGACGCCATCGAATACATGTGCCGCAGCGCCATCCCGGCGGTGGTCGAGCTGGAGCATTTCGGCGTCCCCTTCTCGCGCACCGAGGAGGGCAAGATCTACCAGCGGCCGTTCGGCGGCCACACCACGGAGTATGGCGACGGCCCCATGGCCAAGCGCGCCTGCGCCGCCGCCGACCGCACCGGCCATGCCATCCTGCACACGCTCTACCAGCAGTGCCTGCGCCATCAGGCAGAGTTCTTCGTCGAATATTTCGCCCTCGACCTGATCATGGACGAGGACGGGGTGTGCCGCGGCGTGATGGCCTGGAACCTCGACGACGGCACCATCCACCGCTTCCGCGCCCACATGGTGGTGCTGGCGACGGGCGGCTATGGCCGCGCCTACTTCTCCTGCACCTCGGCCCACACCTGCACCGGCGACGGCAATGCCATGGTGCTGCGGGCCGGCCTGCCGCTGCAGGACATGGAGTTCGTGCAGTTCCACCCGACCGGCATCTACGGCGCCGGCTGCCTGATCACCGAGGGCGCCCGCGGCGAAGGCGGCTACCTCACCAACTCCGCCGGCGAACGCTTCATGGAGCGCTACGCCCCGCACGCCAAGGACCTGGCCAGCCGCGACGTGGTCAGCCGCGCCATGACCATCGAGATCCGCGAGGGCCGCGGCGTCGGCAAGGAGAACGACCACATCCTGCTCCACCTGGAGCATCTCGACCCGTCGGTGCTGCATGAGCGCCTGCCCGGCATCTCGGAGACGGCGAAGGTCTTCGCCGGCGTCGAGGTGACGAAGGAGCCGATCCCGGTCCTGCCGACCGTCCACTACAACATGGGCGGCGTGCCGACCAACTATCACGCCGAGGTGCTGCGGCCGACCCGGGACAATCCCGACGCGGTCTGCCCCGGCCTGATGGCGATCGGCGAGGCGGGCTGCGTATCGGTGCATGGCGCCAACCGGCTCGGCACCAATTCGCTGATCGACCTGGTGGTGTTCGGCCGCGCCGCCGCCCATCGCGCGGCCGAGCTGGTGCGGCCGGGGACGCCGCACAAGCCACTGCCTGCCGATGCCGGCGACGAGGCCCTGGCCCGCCTCGACCGCATCCGCGGCGCTGCCGGCGGCAGCCCGACCAGCGGCATCCGCCTGAAGATGCAGCGGACCATGCAGAACAATTGCGCCGTGTTCCGCTCCGGCGAGGTGCTGGAGGAGGGCTGCCGCCTGATCGATCAGGTGCACAGCCAGATGACCGACCTCGCCATCGCCGACCGCTCGATGGTCTGGAACAGCGACCTGGTGGAGGCGCTGGAGCTCGACAATCTCGTCTCGCAGTCGGTGGCGACGCTCTATTCGGCGGCCGCCCGGACCGAGAGCCGCGGCGCCCATGCGCGCGAGGACTATCCCGACCGTGACGACACGAACTGGATGAAGCACACGCTGGCCTGGGTCGACGGCAAGGGCAAGGTCGCGCTCGGTTACCGCGACGTCCACATGTACACGCTCTCCAACGAGGTGTCCGTGTTCCCGCCCAAGAAGCGCGTCTACTAAGAGGCCGTTGAGATGGCTCAGCTTACGCTGCCCGCGAACTCCAAGGTCGGCGAGGGCCGCACCTTCGCCGCCCCGCAGGGCGCCCGGAACGTCCGCGCCTTCAAGATCTATCGCTGGAGCCCGGACGACGGGCAGAATCCGCGCCTCGACACCTACGAGATCGACCTCGACGATTGCGGCCCGATGGTCCTGGACGCCCTCATCAAGATCAAGAACGAGGTCGACTCGACGGTGACCTTCCGGCGCTCCTGCCGCGAGGGCATCTGCGGCTCCTGCGCGATGAACATCGACGGCACCAACACGCTGGCCTGCCTCAAGGGTATCGACGAGGTGAAGGGCGACGTGAAGGTCTATCCGCTGCCGCACATGCCGGTGGTGAAGGACCTGGTGCCCGACCTGAACCAAGCCTATGCGCAATACACCTCGATCGAGCCCTGGCTGCAGACGGAATCGGCGCCGCCGCCGGACAAGGAGCGGCTGCAGAGCGTCGAGGAGCGCCACAAGATCGACGGGCTGTGGGAGTGCATCCTGTGCTTCTGCTGCACCACGAGCTGCCCCAGCTACTGGTGGAGCGGCGACCGCTACCTGGGGCCGGCCGTCCTGCTCCAGGCCTATCGCTGGATCGCCGACAGCCGCGACGAGCATACGGGCGAACGCCTGGACGCGCTCGAGGACCCGTTCCGCCTCTATCGCTGCCACACCATCATGAACTGCACGAAGACCTGCCCCAAGGGGCTGAACCCCGCCAAGGCGATCGCGGAGATCAAGAAGCTGATGATCGAACGGCGCTGACGGCGCCGTTCGCCGGTCCGCGACCCTTCGCCACCCCTATTCTTCGTCGTCCGGCACATACATGTAGCCGGTGCCGCGCACCGTCTTGATCACCTGCGGCTTGGCCGGATCGGCCTCGATCTTGCGCCGGAGCCGGGTGATCCGCACGTCGATGCTGCGGTCGAACGGGTCCCAGTTGCGGTTGTGGGCGAGGTCGAGCAGCCGGTCGCGCGACAGCACCTGCCGCGGGTGCCGGGCGAAGGTGCGCAGCAGGTCGAACTCCATCGCCGTCATCGCCACCTCGGTCCCGTCGACCGCCATGAGGCGCTGCCCCGCCAGGTCGAGCCGGCACGCGCCGAACGGGACATACTGGTCCTGCCCCGCCTTCTCGCCCCCCGCCTTCTCACCCTGGGCCGGCACGGGGCTGCTCGGCAGCCGGCGCAGCACGCTGCGCACGCGGGCCAGCAATTCGCGCATGTCGAACGGCTTCGGCAGGTAGTCGTCGGCCCCCATCTCCAGCCCGACCACGCGGTCGATCGCCTCGCCCGCCGCCGTCACCAGGATGATGCCGACGCGGGTCTCCTGCCGCAGGAAGCGGGTCAGCGACAGCCCGTCCTCGCCCGGCATGTTGAGGTCGAGCAGGACCAGGTCGACGCCGCCGCCCGCCACCGCCCGGCGCAAGGCCGCGCCGTCGGCGGCCGTGGTCACGGCAAAGCCCTGCATCGCCAGGTATTCTTCCAGCGTGTCGCGGATTTCCGGCTCGTCGTCGACAACGACGATATGGGCGCGATCGGCCATGGGGTCCGTCCCCTGCCCGCTTGCGGCAGGCGGAATTGAAATGAATGAAACGTCGGTGGACACACCTTTAACGAAAAACCCCGCCGCGAGAAATCCCGGCGAAACGCCCGCGCCTTAGGTTCGCCCCCGTTCGATGAGCGCCGGAGCTTTTCCGGTCCACTGATACTGGGGTTCCCACCATGGCCAACGCAGCAGCGGGCGGCCGGCAGGCCGCAACGTTCCGGATCATCCCGACCGAGACGCAGACGATCGACGACGCCGAGCTCGTGCGTCGGGTCGCCAGCGGCGACCGCATCGCGCTCCGCCACGTGCATGACCGGTTCCAGCGCCCGCTCATCGGTTACCTGCTGCGTTTCGTGCGCGACCATGCCGTGGCCGAGGAGCTGGCCGCCGAGGTGATGGTCGGCGTGTGGCGCCAGGCGGCCCGCTACGAGGGCCGCTCGACCCTGGAGACCTGGGTCTTCGGCATCGCCCACCACAAGGCGGTGAGCTGGCTGCGCAAGCGCCGCGAGGAAGGCATGCCGGAAGGTGCGGCCGAGGCCCTGGTGGACGAGCGGCCCGACCCGGAGGCGGTCGCGGACGCGAGCAGCGTCAACGACCTGATGATCCGCCTGATCGCACGGTTGTCGGAGGAACAGCAGGCGGCCCTGCAGCTCACCTACTTCCAGGACATGCCGCTGGAACAGGTGGCCGAGGCCATGGGCTGCCCGGTGAACACGGTGAAGACGCGCATGTACTATGCGCGCCAGCACCTGAAGCGGATGCTGGCCGACGAGGGCATCCGCGCCCTGGCGGCGTGATATCGCCGGAAAGCGTTGTGGGCTTGGAAGCGTTGCCGGGGCGCGCTGGCCAGCCGCACGCTTTCCGGCCACTCTTCCCCCTCCGATGCAAGAGCAGCGACGCTGCCGGGGGGAAACGAGGCCGATGTCCGCGAAGAAGCTGATCAACGATCCCGCGAATGCGGTGCGGGAGATGCTCGAGGGCATCGTCGCCACCACCCCGGACCTGGCCCTGATCGAGGGCCATAACGTCGTCGTTCGCGCCAGTGCGGTGGGCGGCCACCATTCCGAGGTAGCCCTGATCGCCGGCGGCGGCAGCGGCCACGAGCCCGCCCATGCCGGTTATGTCGGCCGCGGCATGCTGCATGCGGCGGTCGCGGGCGACGTCTTCACCTCGCCCGCCACCGATGCCGTGCTGGCCGCCATCCGCGCCGTCACCGGCCCCGCCGGCGCCCTGCTGATCGTCAAGAACTACACCGGCGACCGCCTGAATTTCGGGCTGGCCGCGGCCGTCGCGCGCAGCGAGGGGCTGCGGGTCGAGATGCTGGTGGTGGCCGACGACGTCGCCATCCCGGACGACGGCGGCACCGCCGGCCGGCGCGGCATCGCCGGCACCGTGCTGGTCCATAAGCTGGCCGGTGCCGCCGCCTCGGCCGGCGCCGACCTGGGGCAGATCCAGGCGGAGGTCCGGTCGGCCCTGGCCGAACTCGGCACCATGGGGGTCGCGCTCGCGCCCTGCATCCTGCCCGGCGCGGAGGCGGCCGGCTTCACGCTCGATGCGGGCGAGATCGAACTCGGCCTCGGCATCCATGGTGAGGCCGGGGTCCGGCGCGGCGCGCTCCGCCCTGCGGACGAGCTGGCCGAGACGCTGTTGGACGCCATCATCGCCGATCGCGGGCTGGCGGCCGGCGACCGGGTCGCCCTGCTGGTGAACGACCTGGGGTCGACCACGCCGATGGAGCTGGCGATCGTCGCCCGGCGTGCGGCCGGCCGGCTCGCCGAACGCGGCATGGTGCTGGAGCGCGCCTATTGCGGCCGCTTCCTCTCCGCCCTCGACATGGCCGGGGTCTCGCTCTCGCTGCTCAAGGTCGACGATGCCCGGCTGGCCCGCCTCGATGCCCCGACCATGGCGGCGGCCTGGCCCGCGTCCGGCAGCCAGCGCCCGGACGCATCGCGGCGGACCGCGGTCGCCGAACCCGCGTTGACGCCAACCACCACCCTCGTACCCGCCGGCTTGCAGGTGGCCGGCCTCGCCGATGCGGTCGCCGCCGTCGCCGATGCCCTGATCCGACACGAGGATGAGCTGACCGCACTTGATCGCCTGGTCGGCGACGGCGACATCGGCCTCAGCCTGGCGCGCGGGTCGCGCGCGCTGCGGATGGCGATGCAGGACCACCCGACCGACCACCCGGCCGCCGCGGCACCGATGCTGGCCGCCGCCTGGCGGCGCGCCGTCGGCGGCACGTCCGGCCCCCTCTACGCCGTCTTCCTGCTGCGCGCCGGCGCACATCTGGCGACCGCCCCCGGCGGCAGCCCGGCGGCAGGCTGGGCCGGGGCCTTCCTCGCCGGCTGTGCGGCCATCGCCGAGCTGGGCGGCGCCGAGCGCGGCGATCGCACGATGCTGGACGCGCTGTGGCCGGCGGCCGAGCGCCTGCGCGACCGCATCGCCGCCGGCGACGGTGCCGCCGAGGCCTGGCGCCAGGCGGTCGATGCCGCCCGCGCCGGGGCCGAGGCGACGCGCCATATCCGGGCCCGCCGCGGCCGCTCGAGCTATCTGGGCGACCGTGCGATCGGCACGCCCGACCCGGGAGCGGTCGCCGCCGTCCGCTGGATGGAGGCTCTCTCGCCGTTCATCGACACGCAGCGCCCATGACCCGGGCCGGAGACGGGTGCCTCAGCCGGGCGGGCCCACCAGCACGCGGCGGACGAAGGCAGCGACCTCGGCCGGGGTGAAGGGCTTCTCCAGCACCTCGCAACCGGTCTCGCTCAGGAAATCGGCCGCCGCGGGACCCAGTGAATCGCCGGTCATGAAGGCGATGATGCCGGCCGGCCGGTCAGGGTCGGTCACCACCCGCCACAGGTCGCGGCCGTCCACGCCCGGCATGCGGATATCGCTCAGCACCAGGTCGAAGCTTTCCTGCGCGAGTTGATCGAGGGCGGCCTGGCCCGAGTCCGCGATGGTCACCCCGAAGCCGGCATTGGTCAGGATTTCCCCCAGCATCGCGGCGATGTCCGGCTCGTCGTCGACCACCAGGACCCGCCGCCCGGCGGCGCCGGCCGGGGGCGGGGCCGGGGCGGCGTCGGATGCCTCCTCGCCCTCGCCCAGCGGCAGCTCGAAGACGAAGGCGGCACCACCGCCCGGCGCTTCCTCGACCCAGATGGCGCCATCATGCCCGGTGACGACGCCGTGGCACACCGAAAGCCCGACGCCGGTGCCGACTCCCGCCGGCTTGGTGGTGAAGAAGGGGTCGAAGATGCGCCGGCGCAGATGCGGATCGACCCCGGCGCCATTGTCGGCGATCGTCACCCGGATGCGCCCGGCATCCGGCAGCAGCGTCGCCGACACCGCCAGCCGGCGTGGCGGCGGCACCTCCATCAGGGCATGCTGGGCGTTGAGGATGAGGTTCAGCATCACCTGCCCGATCTGGTCGCCATCCGCCCACAGCCGGGGCAGGTCGCCCGGCACGTCGACCGCCACCTCCACCCCCGATGTACGCAGCGGGTAGGCGACGATGTCGAGGGCGGCGCGCACGACCTCGTCCATCGCCACCAGGTGGCGTTCCGGCGGCCGCTGGCGGGCCATCGCCAGGAAGGTCTTGACGATGCGCGCGCAGCGGTCGGCGGCGGAGCGGATCTTCAGGGCTCGCGCCCGGGTACGGTCGTCGCCGGCGGTCTCTTCCATCAGAAAGGACTGGCCGACCACGACCGAGAGCGGGTTGTTCAGCTCGTGCGCGACGCCGGCCAGCAGCGAGCCCAGGGCCGCCAGCTTCTCGCTCTGCATCAGCGCCTCGCGCTGGCGCTGGATCTCGGCCGCGGCCCGCCGCTTCTCGGTGACGTCGCGGAAGATGAGCTGCAGCCGGTCGCGGCCCCCGGCGGCCACGATGGTGCCGGTCGTCTCGACCACGAAGCGGCTGCCGTCGAGGCGCAGCATCTGGCGCTCGCGATAGGGTGCGGGCTGGCCGGACTCGCGCACCACCCGCGCCCGCAGGCGGGCGATGGCGTGATACTCGGGCGGCACGAAATCATAGATATTGCGGCCGATCAGCTCCTGCTCGCGGCCAGCCCCCAGCATGCGCACGGCCGCCGCATTGGCCGAGAGGATGATCTGGCTCTCGGTGATGACGATGCCGTCGGGCGCCGCCTCGAACAGCAGCCGGTAGGTCTCCTCGGAATATTCCCGGGCCTTCTCGGTGCGGGCGCGGTTGATGGCGACGCCGACCAGGTTGGCCACCGCCCGCAGCGCCTCGACCTCGATCGGATGCCAGATGCGGTCGGTCGCGCAGTCGTCGAGCCCGACCGTCCCCCACACCTGCTGGCCGATCATCACCGGCATGCGCAACAGCGAGCGGACCCCGATGCCTTCCAGGAACGCGCGCTTCAGCGGGTCGAGGTCGCGGGTCAGCGCCTGCTCGGTCTCGCCCCGTTCGCGGCGGTCCCACCAGTCGGCGAACGCCGCGTGCCGCGCGGCCTCCAGCTCCGGCGGCATCGGCATCGGCGCGGCCACGACACCGGGCGCGTTCCACACCATCAGGTCGACCAGCCGGCGGGCATGCTCCTCGTGGCGAACCTCCGTCAGCACCACCCGACTCGCGGCCAGCACCTCGCCCGCATGGGCCAGCAGCAGGCGCGTCTGCTCGAGCCAGCTTTCCCCCGACAGGATGCGCGCGGCCGCCCCGGCCACCGCCGACAGGATCGCCTGGTGGCGGAGCGCGTCCTCCTCCGCCTGGCGCTGGGCGGTGACGTCGCTGAAGGTGCTGATGAAGCCGCCGTTGCGCGCCGAATTATGCCGCACATGCAGCGTGGTGCCGTCCGGGCGGCGGCGCTCGTAGCTTTCGGGCCGGGGGACCGCCAGCCAGTCGGCGTGCTTGCGATAAACCTCCTCGAAGGTGACGTCGCCGAACTCGCCGCGGGCCGTCTGCGCGCGGATCATGTCGATGATCGAGACACCGCGGCGCTTCATCTCGTCGGGCAGACCGGCCAGGCGGAAGGCGCAGTCGTTCCAGGCGATCAGCCGGTGCTCGCCATCGAAGGCGAGGACGCCGTCGCTCATGTTCTCCAGGGTCGCCTGGAGCACCTGGGAGCGCTCGGCGGCGTGCGCCTCGCGCCGCTTCAGGTCGGTCACGTCGATGCGGATCGACACCAGCCCGCCGTCCGGCATGGTGCGGTCGACGAGGCGGATCCAGCGGCCGTCGCTGCGTTCCACGTCGGACGGCGGCAGGTTCTGCCGCCGCTCGTGCCGGCGTCGCGCGATATAGGCCTCGACCTCGTCCGGCGGCAGTTGCACCTGGGGCGCGGAGAGGCGCGCCCGCGCATGATCGACGAAGTCGACGCCGGGATAGGTCAGGTCGTTGAAGTCGCGATAGAGGTCGCGGTAGCGGCGGTTGCAGAGGACCAGCCGGTCGCTGGCGTCCCACACGGCGAAGCCTTCCTCCAGCGCCTCGATGGCGTCCGACAGCACCGGCAGCGTGGCCGATGCCCGCGGCCAGATCTCGACGGTGCGCCCGTCGGCCAGCTCCAGCCGTTCGGGCTCGCCCCCCACCGGCCGGCCGTCCGCCTGGAGGGCCGCATAGGACTGGTTGCCGGCCCCCGCCCGGCCGTCGGCGCACAGCAGTCGCGCCGGCACGGCCAACAGGTCGAGCAGCCCGACCAGGGCGGCGTCGGCAGCGGTCTCGGCCTCCTCCGGCCGGCTGGATCGGATAGGGTCGGTCATGGCATCGTTCGGGGGCGGCATGCGCGCCGCGAACCTATCATGACGCCGATGCGCCACCAACCGGGGTACGCCCCATGCAAGAAGGAGCGGAGACCCCATGACCGCACTGCGCGAGATCACCAACGGATTGCGCTTCCCCGAAGGCCCGGTGGCCATGGCCGACGGCTCGGTCGTGCTGGTCGAGATCGCAGCCGGCGCACTGACCCGGGTCGGGGCGGACGGCGCCAAGTCGACGGTGTCGCGGATCGGCGCCGGGCCGAACGGCGCGGCCATCGGCCCGGATGGACGCTGCTGGATCTGCAACAATGGCGGCTTCAAGTGGCATGAGGAGGCAGGCACGATCCGCCCGATCCTGCAGGCCGAGGACTATTCCGGCGGCCGCATCGAGCGCGTCGACCTCAAAACGGGCGCGGTCGAGCGCATGTACGACGAGGCCGGCGGCTTCGGTCTGCGCGGGCCCAACGACCTGGTCTTCGACGCTCATGGCGGCGTCTGGTTCACCGACCTCGGCAAGGCCCGCGCCCGCGACATGGACCGCGGCGCCGTCTACTACGCCAAGGCGGACGGCAGCGGCATCCGCGAGGTCATCCAGCCGATGGTGACCCCGAACGGCATCGGCCTGTCGCCCGACGGGCAGACACTCTATGTCGCGGAGACCGAGCCCGGCCGCCTCTGGGCCTTCGACATCGCCGCACCGGGCGAGGTCCGCAAGCTGCCCTGGCCGTCGCCCCATGGCGGCCGCCTGGTGGTCGGGCTCGACGGCTTCCAGCGCTTCGATTCACTGGCGGTCCAGGCGGACGGCGCGATCTGCGTCGCCACCCTGATGTCGGGACGGATCACCATCGTCGCCCCGGACGGCAGCGACCTGCGCTTCGTCGAGATGCCGGAGCCCTATCCGACCAACATCTGCTTCGGCGGCCCGGACCGGAAGACCGCCTACATCACGCTCTCGATGACCGGGCGTCTGGTGGCGATGGACTGGCCGGTGCCAGGGGCGGCCCTCAACCACCTGGACACACGCCCCCGATGAGATGCGGAGCCCGGCCGAGGCCATCTCTCCGGCAGCAACCCTGGGTTCGGAGAAGGCCCGCCTCATACGAGAGCGCCTTCGCCGCGGTCATCAGGGAAACAAATGCCGGCCGGCGACGGAACCCGCTTCGGGCAAATGCGTTACCTCATTTGATCGGGAGTTCTGAAACCTCCACCGGCTTCAACGCAGCAATACGGCAAGCCGGCGATAGAGGAGAGTAACGGCCCCGCCAATGTCCACTACGTCCACCTTCGGCACGACTGCGATGGATGGGAGCGAAATTGCCCCGATATGGCTCCGGAGCCGCCACAATCCGGCCCAGATGCGATCGTTGTACCCAGGTGAAGGCGTTTTCGAAGGAGGTTTTCCAATGAACAAGATCGCCACTGTCGGTGTCCTGCTTGCCGGTGCTCTCGCCCTTTCGGCTTGCGGCTATTCCCAGGGCGACCGTGCAGTCAGCGGTGGTGCTCTGGGCGCTGCGGGCGGCGCGGCGATCGGCGGCCTGACCGGCGGTAGCGTCCTCGGCGGCGCGGTCCTGGGCGGCGCGGCCGGTGCGGCCACCGGTGCCTTGACGTCGCCGCGTGACATCAACCTGGGTCGTCCGGCCTGGAGGTAATCTCCAACGTGCCGGAGGCCCCTCCCGGGCCCCCTCCGGCGCGAGCGTCGAAAAGGCGGCAGCGATGATATCGCTGCCGCCTTTTCCTTTGCGTTCAGGCTAGGCGGCGCCGACCCGGTCGGCGAAGTGGCAGGCCGCCCAATGGCCGGTCGGCCCCTGGCCGGCGGCGCCCTTGCCCGGGTCGACCGGGTCCAGGGTCGGCGCCTCCGCCACGCAGCGGTCCTGCTTCATCGGGCAGCGCGGATGGAAGTGGCACCCCGACGGCGGGTTGAGGGCGCTCGCGATCTCGCCCTTGGCCTTGTCGCGGGCGGTCGCCGCGTGCTGCTTGAAGGGGTCGGGGATCGCCGCGATCAGGGCCCGCGTGTAGGGGTGGCGCGGATTCTCGAAGATCTCCCGCCAGTCGCCGCGCTCGACGATGCGGCCGAGATACATCACCGCCACCCGGTCGCTCATATGCTCCACCACGCCCAGGTCGTGGGAGATCATGATGTAGGACAGGCCGAGCTCGTCCTTCAACTCCAGCAGCAGGTTGATGATCTGCGCCCGGATCGAGACGTCGAGGGCAGACACCGGCTCGTCGCAGATCACCAGCCGCGGCTTCAGGATGAGGGCGCGGGCAATGCCGATGCGCTGGCGCTGGCCGCCGGAGAACTCGTGCGGATAGCGGTCCGCCTGCTCCGGCCGCAGCCCGACCCGGGCCAGCATCTCGGCGACGCGGGTCTCGATCTCGGCCTTGTCGGTCACCCCGTGCAGGCGCAACGGGTCGACCAGCGTGCGGCGCACGGTCTGGCGTGGGTTGAGCGAGGCGTAGGGGTCCTGGAAGACCATCTGCACCGTGCGCGCCATCAGCTTGCGGTCCGGCCGGTCGCGCGCGCCGATATCCTGGCCGGCGACGCGGATGTGGCCGCGGGTCGGCGCCACCAGGCCCATGACGGCCAGCGCCAGGGTCGACTTGCCGCAGCCGGATTCGCCGACGAGGCCGAGGCATTCGCCGGGCTTCACATCGAGGTCGATGCCGTCGACCGCCTTCAGCATGCGCTTGCCGGTGCCCATGCGGCCGGAGACGGCGTAGTGGACCGCCAGGTCGTCGAGCGCCAGCAGGGGGGCTTCGGCCGTGTGCTCGCGAGACGGAGCGGCGGCGGAAACGTCAATCATGGTGATGGCACCGCACGAGGCCGCCGTCGGAGAGCGGCGTGGCGGCGGGGTCCTCGGCGCGACAGATGTCGGTCGCGAGCCCGCAGCGCGGATTGAAACGGCAGCCCGCCGGATAGGCGGAGATGGCGGGCACGGTGCCGGCGATCTCCGCCAGCTTGCGGCGCCCGTGCGCGGCCCGGCCGCCGAGCAGCGGCAGCGAGGCGACGAGGCCCTTGGTGTAGGGATGGCGCGGGGTGCGGAAGATGGCGTCGGCTGCCTGCTCCTCGACCACCCGGCCCGCATACATGACGGCGACCCGGCGGCAAATGTTGGAGACGAGGCCGAGATCGTGGGAGATCATCAGCACCGCCGTGCCCTTGGCGGCGCAGAGCTCGCGCATCAGGTCGACGATCTCCGCCTGGACCGTCACGTCCAACGCCGTGGTCGGCTCGTCGGCCACCAGCAGGTCGGGGCCGCAGGCGAGCGCGATCGCGATCATCACGCGCTGGCGCATGCCGCCCGAGAGCTGGTGCGGGAAGTCCTTCACCCGCCGCTCCGGCGACGGCACCCGGACCTGGCGCAGTGCCTCGACGGCGCGGTCGCCCGCCTCCGACCAGCCGGCCCCCTGGTGCAGCACGAACATCTCGGCGATCTGGCGGCCGACCGGCGACAGCGGGTTCAGCGCCGTCATCGGCTCCTGGAAGATCATGGCGATGCGCCGCCCGCGGAGCCGGCGCAACTCGCCGGGTGGCAGGCTCTGGATCTCCTTGCCCTCCAGTCGGATGGCGCCGCCGCCGATCTCCAGGGGATGGCGGAGCAGCCCCATGATCGAGAGCGCGGTGATGCTCTTGCCGCAGCCGGATTCGCCGACCAGGCCGAAGGTCTCGCCACGCCCGATGCGGAAGGACACGCCCTCGACGGCGGCGTGGCGGGACTTCTCGCCCAGGAGATCGATGCGGAGGTTCTCGACCTCCAGGAGGGCGGCGTCGCTCATGCGCGGCGCTCGCGCGACTGCGGGTCGAGGATATCGCGCAACCCGTCGCCCAGCAGGTTGAGGCCGAGCACGGTGAAGAAGATCGCCAGGCCCGGGAAGACCGAAAGCCAGGGTGCCGTGGTGATCTGCTCGCGCGCCTCCGACAGCATGCTGCCCCAGCTCGGGAAGGGCGGCCGGATGCCGAGGCCGAGGAAGGAGAGCGCGGCTTCGGCCAGGATGGCGGCCCCCATGCCGAGCGTGGCGATGACGATGATCGGCCCCCACATGTTGGGCAGGAGCTGGGTGAACATGATGCGCAGGTCGCCGTAGCCCAGGATCCGGGCCGCCTGGACATAGCCTTGCGACTTCAGCGACAGCACCTGCGCCCGGGCGATGCGGCAGGAATAGGACCAGTTGGTGAGGCCGAGCGCGATCAGCAGGCTGGTCAGGCCGGGCCCGAGAATCGCCATGATGGCGAGTGCGAAGATGAGGGACGGGATGGCCAGCATCAGGTTGGTGACGAGGCTGACGAGATCGTCCCACCAGCCGCCCCAGTAGCCGGCCGTCAGGCCGAGCGTCACGCCGATCAGCGTGTTGGCGATCTGCGAGACGATGCCGACGGTGAGCGAGATGCGGGCACCGTGGACGATGCGCGAATAGATGTCGCGCCCCTGCCCGTCGGTGCCGAAGATGAACTCCGCCCCCGGCGGAATCTCGGCATTCATCAGGTTGGCGTCGAGCACCGGATCGTAGAGCGCGATCCACGGTGCAAGTATTGCGACGACCAGCGCGATGACGACCAGCACGCCGCCGATCAATAGGTTCGCCCCGAGCTTCATCTGCCGTCATCCATAGCGGATGCGCGGGTCGATGATGACATAGGCGATGTCGACCAGCGTGTTGATGAACAGGAAGAAGAGCACGATCACGAGGATGCTGCCCTGCACGGTCGGGATGTCGCGCTGGAACACGGAATCGACCAGCAGCGACCCCAGGCCCGGCCAGGAGAAGAGCTTCTCCACCACCACCGCCTGGCCCATCAGCGAGCCGAACTGCAGGCCGATGGTGGTCAGCACCAGGACCAGCGCGTTGCGCACGACATGCCAGGTGACGACGCGATACTCGTTCATGCCCTTGGAGCGCGCGGTGCGGACGAAGTCGGCGTTCAGCACGTCCAGCACGGCGACCCGGGTGGTGCGCGCGAGCAACGCCATCGGACTGACGCCCAGTGCCGCCGCCGGCATGATGAGGTGGCGCAGGCCGCCGTCGCCATAGCCGAAGCTGGGCAGCCAACCCAGCGTCAGCGCGAAGAGATACATGAGCATCAGGCCGAGCCAGAATTTCGGCAGCGACAGGCCCGATATGGCCACCACCATCGCCACCATGTCGACGAGGCTGCCCGGTCTCAATGCCGCGATGAATCCAAGGGGCACGCCGACCAGGATGGCGAAGCCCATCGCCGCCAGGGTCAGTTTCAGGGACGGCCACAGGCGCTGCGCGATGACCTTGGTCACCGGCTCGCGGGTGCGGAACGAGTTCCCGAGGTCACCCTGGACCAGGGCGCCGACATAGCTGGCGAAGCGCTCGTGCAGCGGGTCGTCGAGGCCGAGCTCCTTGCGCATCCGCTCCATCACCTGCGCGTCGAGCATGCGCCCGTCGTCGCCGCTGGAGGTGAAGCTGCCCGGAATGACGCTGAAGAGCGTGAAGATGACCAGCACCACGGCGATGATCGTAGGCACCGTGTTGCCGAGCCGGCGGAGGATCAGAAGCGGCATCTTTGGTCCGTCGAAGCTGGCAGGATGGCCGCCCGGCCGACCGCATGTCGACTGCGGGCCGGGGCGACCGGAACGGCCGGGCGTTGCGCGGGGAATTGCACCCCGCGCAACGCGGCCGTCGGCTTCAGACCGGCTGTGCGGATGGGGCCGCGATCACTTGGCGACCGGCGAGCGCTCGTCGATCCAGATGTCCTCGACATACTGGTGCGCAAGCTCGGTCGCATTGGCCTGCAGGCCGTGGACCCACGGCTGGAAGGCCATCACCGCCTTGTTGTAGTTGAAGAACCACACCGGCGCCTCTTCGTAGAGGATCGCGTTGGCCTGGGCCAACAGCTGGTTGCGCTTGGCGGCGTCCGTCGCCTGCCCCGCCTCGTCCAGCAGCTTGTCGTAGGCCGGGTTCTTGAACTGGGTGTAGTTGCAAGCGGTCCGCGGCGTCCGCGAGTCGTAGCACTTCAGCGTCGACAGCGAGTCCGGGCCGGTCTGGTTGGAGGTGATGTAGGCCTGGAAGTCGCCCTTCATCGCGACCTCGGTCAGGACCGCGGTCTCCACCAGCTTCGGCTTCACCTTGATGCCAACGCGCGACAGGTAGGGGATCGACGCCTCGACGATCGGCAGGCCCCAGCTTTCGTTCTGGCTGGTCGTCCACTCGAACTCGAACCCGTCCTTATAGCCGGCCTCGGCGAGCAGCTTCTTCGCCTTCTCCGGGTCGAACGCATAGGGCTTCATGTTCTTGTCGTAGGCCGGCGAGGCGATCGGCAGCCAGCTCGTCGCGCGGTAGGCCTTGTCGCGCACCAGGCGCTTGATGATGAGGTCGGTGTCGATGGCGTGGTTGATCGCCTGCCGCACCCGCTTGTCGGCGAACGGCTTGAAGGCCGGATTCATCGCCATGTTGCGGGTGAAGACCTCGGCCACCTCGAGGAGGTTCTTGGACAGGTCCGGATCGGCGCGATAGGCGACGTACTGGGCCGGCCCCAGGATCGAGGTGTCGATCTCCTTGTTACGGAAGGCGACGTCGCGAGCCGCGGCCTCGCCCATGACCAGGATCATGACACGGTCGGCGTAGGGCTTGCCCGGCTTGTAGAACTTCTCCCAGCGCTCGGCCACGAGGCGCGAGCCCGGGACATGCTCGACGAACTTGTAGGGGCCGAGGCCGACCGGGGCGGCGCCGAAATTGCCCTTCTCGACCTCTTCGCGGGGCAGGATGGAGGTCGTATCACCGATGAAGTAGAAGCCGGGATCGACATTGTCGGTGACCGTCATCTCCAGCGTGAAGTCGTCGATCTTGCGCAGGCCTGCGATCTCCTTGGCCGTGCCCTTCTCGACGTCGACCGCGCCCTTGATGATGCGGATGTAGCGCGCGCCGGGGAAGCCCTTGGTGCCGTCCATGATGCGCGTGAACGACCAGATGATGTCGTCCGCCGTCATGCGCCGGCCGTTGTGGAAGTAGGCGTCGTCGCGCAGCTTGAAGGTATGGACCCGGCCGTCGGCCGAAGTCGTGACCGACTTCGCCAGCTCCAGGACCGGCTTGTTGTTCTGGGTGTCCCAATTGTAGAGCGTGCGGTGCAGGACCTTGGCGACGATACCGTCCTGGGCGCGCGGCGTGGTGTGGATGTCGAGGCTGCCGAGGCTGGCGCCATAGGGTGCGGTCAGGCGGAGCGTGCCGCCCTTGCGCGGCGTCTGGGCTTCCGCCACCCCGCCCAGCACGAAGGCAAGCGCCGTCGCTGCCAGAAATAGTTTTCGCATCGCGTTCCCCCCAAGGATCGGCCTTTCGCCTGGAACCGGCGTGGCCTGTTAGGACATGGAGGCAGCATTACACGGCAAGCGCCATCGCCCGCAAGGCTCCTGGGGCAGCGTCGGTCAACCACTGGTAGGCGCCCGCTCTCCTCAATGCGGCCGGCGGGCCAGCCGCTGCTCCAGGCGCTGGCTCCAGCGCGACATGGAGAAGCACACGACCCAGAAGACGATGCCGGCGAAGACATAGCCTTCGAGGTTCAGGCCGACCCATTTGGGATCGGTCAGCGCCGACTGGATCATGCCCAGCAGGTCGAACAAGCTGACGATCAGCACCAGGGTGGTGTTCTTGAAGAGCGCAATGAACTCGTTCACCAGACTGGGGATGACGATACGGATCGCCTGCGGCAGGATGATGAGGCGGGTGCCGGCCCAGTAGCCGAGGCCGAGCGAGCGGGCGGCCTCGTACTGCCCCTTGGGGATCGCCTGCAGCCCGCCGCGGATCACCTCCGCCATGTAGGCGGAGATGACCAGCGCCAGCCCGATCAGGGCCCGCGCCAGCTTGTCCACCGTCACCCCCGCCGGAACGATGAGCGGCAGCAGGTTGGAGGCGAGGAAGATGATCGTGATGATCGGCACGCCGCGCCAGAACTCGACATAGACGACCGACAGGACGCGCACGACCGGCAGCTTCGACTGGCGGCCGAGCGCCAGCAGGATGCTGACCGGGACCGCCAGGATGGCACCGTAGAGGGCCATGAAGACGGTCACCATCAGGCCGCCCCAGTCGCGGGTCTCCACATAGGTCAGGCCGAGGACGCCGCCCGACAGCAGCACGACGATGCCGGGTACGGCGACCGCGAGCAGCACCGTGGCGACCGCCCGCCTGGCGCGGAAGGGCGGCAGGAAGAGGAGGGCCACCAGTGCCGCCACCATGAGGCCGGCCAGGTTCACCCGCCAGCGCTCCTGGTCGGGGTAGAAGCCGTACATGAACTGGCCGAAGCGGACCCGGATGAAGACCCAGCAGGCGCCGCCCTCGGTGCAGGCGTCGCGGCTTTCGCCCGCCCAGCGCGCGCTGAGGAAGAGCCAGTCCAGCACCGGCGGCAGAGCGAGGTAGAGAAGATAAAGGCAGCCGATGGTGACCAGCACGTCGACCGGGCCGCGGAACAGCCGGGTCCGCAGCCAATGCCACGGGCCGGCGGCGACGCGCATCGGCGGAGCGTGCCCGCGATCGGCAGCGGCGGTCATCGGCCGGCCGTCGCCACGCGGGCGTTGTACCAGTTCATCAGCAGCGACACCGAGACGTTGATCGCCAGGTAGATGGCGAGCGTGATCGCGATGATCTCGACCGCGCGGCCGGTGTTGTTGAGGGCCGAGCCGACGAAGACCGAGACGATCTCCGGATAGGCGATCACCGCCGCGTAGGACGAGTTCTTCACCAGGTTGACGTACTGGCTGGTGAGCGGCGGGATGATGACGCGCAGCGCCTGGGGCAGTACCACCAGCCGCAGCACCTGCGCCCTGGTAAGGCCGAGTGCCGCCGCCGCCTCGCGCTGGCCGCGGGTCACCGAGAGGATGCCGCCGCGAACGATCTCGGCGATGAAGG
This sequence comes from uncultured Rhizobiaceae bacterium, assembly GCA_964594715.1. GTDB lineage: Bacteria > Pseudomonadota > Alphaproteobacteria > ATCC43930 > Allostellaceae > Allostella. The sequence goes on from CAZQOA010000001.1 coordinate 41,993, forward strand.
CCGCCGTGTAGGTGCCGAGTGCAGCCAGCAGCGCCAGGAACTCGGGAATGACCGAGGTCCCGCCGCGGACGCCGAAGCCGCGCAGCACGGGCCAGTTCCATTCGGTCGCCGCGGATGCCGCCGCCGCGGCCAGCAGCGGCAGGCCGACGGTGAGCGCCAGCCCCACTTCCAGCACGGGGAAGCCGCGCCCGGTCGCATCCCGCCGCGCCCGCGCCCAGCGGCCCACCAGCCAGGTGGCGAGGATGCCGGCCGCGAGCGCCGCCGGCACCAGGTAGAACGGTGCCCCCGACACCGGCGACGGCAGGAAGATGCCCCGATTATTGACGAAGCCGGCGCCGAACAGGTCGATGCTCTGGCGGGGGGCGGGCAGCCCGCGGATGATCAGGTAGTACCAGACCAGCACGAACAGCAGCAGCGGGATGTTGCGCACCGTCTCGACATAGAGGGTGCAGATGCCGGCCAGCAGCCAGTTGTGCGACAGCCGTCCGATGCCGACGGCGAAGCCGATGACGGTCGCCAGCACGATGCCGAAGGCGGACACGAACAGCGTGTTGGCGATGCCGACCAGCAGCAGCCGCGCGTAGGAGGAATCCGGCCCGTACTCGATCAGCTTGAAGTCGATGTCGACGCCCGAGCGCGCGCCCATGAAGTCGAAGCCGGTCGCGACGCCGCTGCGCGCCAGGTTGTCGCTGGCATTGCCGACGAAGAACCAGGCGACGGCGAGCACGCCCAGGATGATGGCACCCTGGGCGATCCAGCCGCGCACCCGGCCGTCATGGAAGAGACGGCCGGGCCGGAGGCCGGTGGACATGGTGTCGATGGCCATCAGCCGTGCCCGGTAAAACGGCGCCGGTAAGTCGAAGCCCCGATCAGTCGAAGACCGGCGAGAACATCAGCCCGCCCTTGGTCCAGAGCTGGTTGTAGCCGCGCTCCAGCTTCAGGTCGCTGCCCATGCCGACCGAGCGCTCGAACTGCTCGCCATAGTTCCCGACCTGCTTGATGGCGTTGTACATCCAGTCCTTGGAGAGCCCGAGGATGTGGCCGGAATTGCCGTCGGCGCCAAGCAGCAGGCGGACCTCGGCGTTGCGCGATTCCGCCCGCATCTTATCGACATTGGCCGCGGTGACGCCGTGCAGCTCGGCCACGACGGTGCCGTTGAACACCCAGCGGATGATGTTGTCCCAGCCGTCGTCGCCCTCGCGGGTCACCGGCCCCTGCGGATCGCGCGAGATGGTGCCGGCAAGGATGACGTGGTCGGCCGGGTTCTTCAGCTTGCGCCGCTGTCCGGCGAGCGCGCCGGTGCCGGCCGTGTAGGTGTCGCAGCGCTCGGAATCATAGGCGGCGATGGCGTCGTCGTTCTTCTCGAACTTGACGATGTTGATCTTCAGGTTGCGCTCGCGGAACCAGTCGGTGGCATTGCGCTCCTCGGTCGAGCCGGCGGCGACGCAGATCGCGGCACCGTCCAGGTCCTTCGGCTCCTTGATGCCGGCGGCCTTGCGGACGATGAAGGTCTGGCCCTCGTAGTAGTTGATCTGCGCGAAGTTGAAGCCGAGCTCGGTGTCGCGCTTGAAGGTCGCGGTCGAGATGCGCGACAGCAGGTCCACCTGGCCTGATGACAGCACCGACCAGCGCTGCTGCACCGTGGTCGGCGTGTACTTCACCTTGTTGGCGTCGCCGAAGATGGCGGCCGCCACCGAGCGGCAGAGGTCGACGTCAAGGCCGCTCCAGTCGCCCTTGTCGTTGGGGAAGGACCAGCCGGGGATGCCGGTATGGACGCCGCATTCGAGATGGCCGCGCGCCCGCACGGCGGCCAGGGTCTGGCTCTTGGCGCCAGGCGAGGCCGTCTGCGCCTCGGCCGCGATCGGTGCGGCCGCCAGCGCCACGAGGGCGGCGGCGGCCAGCTTCATCGTCATGCTACGCATCCCTCGCACTCCCTTTGTCCCGCGTTGAAGATTCCTCTCAGATTCCAGGCCCGCCACGCCGCACAGCTGCCACCAGCGCCTTCTGCGAATAGGCGATATGGGCTTCGAGCAATTGCACCGCCGCATCAATATCACTCTCGCGGCATGCGCGAAAAATATCCTGGTGCTCGCGGTGCGGCCGGTCCTTGCCAGTCGCGACCGAGACCTGGACCCGCGCGAAGCGGTGGGCATTGTCGAAATTGTCCTGGATCAGCGCCAGCAGCCGCGGCCGGTCGGCCGGGGCGTAGAGCGCGATGTGGAAGTCGCGGTTGAGCCGCCCCCACTCCGTCGCCTCGCGCGCCCGGCCATAGGCGCCCAGTACCCCCTCGATGCGCGCGAAATCGGGATCGGTCATCAGTGGGACGGCAAGGCGCAGCGCGCGGCATTCCAGCGCGATGCGGATCTCCAGCATCTCCAGTGCGTCGGCCAGCGACACCGACGAGACCACCGCCCCACGATTGGCCTGATAGGTCACCAGCCCATCGGCCTCGAGCTGGCGCAGGGCCTCGCGCACCGGGCTGCGGCTGATGCCGTAGCGCGCCGCCAGCTCCTCCTGCCGCAGCGGCTGGCCGCCCGCCAGGGTGCCGTCGAGGATGCGGTCGCGCAGGTCGACATAGACGCGATGCGGGGTCGAGCGCGCCGCCGTCTCCTCAATCTGCGCCATTCCGCCCCTCAGGATTGGATACAATAAGGCGATTATTGTCGGAAATTTACCAACCGTCTATACAATCCCGCGGGCAAGGCCAGTCCGGAGCGCGTTTGCCAATGAGCACCCAGGACGTCGAGATCGCGGTCGTCGGCGCCGGCATCGTCGGCATCGCCGCCGCCTATTACCTCTCCGCGGCGGGCCGGCGGCGGATCGCCATCATCGATGCGGGCCAGCCGATGGCGCTGACATCGGCGCAGTCCGGCGAGAACTACCGCAACTGGTGGCCGCACCGGGTGATGACGGCCTTCACCGACCGCAGTATCGCGCTGATGGAGGCGATCGCCGGCGACACCGGCAACCGCATCGCCATGACCCGGCGCGGCTATGCGCTGGCGACCCGGCGAGCCCGGCCCGACGACCTGATCGACCAGCTATATGAGGGCTATGGCGCCGCCGCCGCGGCCAGCGTCCGGCTGCACGGGCGGAGCGACAGCCCGACCTACCGGCCGCCCCTCTCCGCCGACTGGGAGACCGCGCCCGACGGGGTCGACGTGCTGCTCGACCAGGGCCTGATCCGGCGGACCTTCCCGAGCTTCAGCCCGGAGGTGGCGGCCGTCCTCCATATCCGCCGCGCCGGCTCGATCGGCAGCCAGCAGATGGGCCAGTTCATGCTGGAACGGGTGCGCGACGCCGGCGGTCGCCTCGTCCGCGGCCAAGTGACGGGCATCGCCAAGAGCGACGGCTTCGCCCTGGAGATCGCCGGCGAAGGCGTGCCGCAGCGCCTGCGCGCCGACCTCCTCGTCAACGCCGCCGGCCCCCATGCCGGCGCCGTCGCCGCCATGCTGGGCGAGGCCCTACCGATCACCAACGTGCTGCAGCAGAAGATCACCTTCGAGGATCGCGACGGCGCCATCCCGCGGCAGATGCCCTTCGCCATCGACCTCGACGGCCAGGCGATCGACTGGACCGACGAAGAGCGCCAGGCCCTGGCCGCCGACCCTGCCCATGCCTGGCTCGCCGGCGCCATGCCGGGCAGCATCCATTGCCGCCCCGAAGGCGGTGATGCCGGGCGCTGGATCAAGCTCGGCTGGGCCTACAACACGGCGGCGACGGCGCCGGTCCCCGACCCCGCCTTCGACCCGCATTTCCCCGAGGTCGTGCTGCGCGGCGCCAGCCGCCTCAACCCGTCGCTCAAGACCTATTACGGCCGCCTGCCGCGGCCATGCGTGCTGTATGGCGGCTACTACACGATGACGCCGGAGAACTGGCCGCTGATCGGGCCGATGCGCACCGAAGGCGCCTACATGGCCGCCGCCCTGTCGGGCTTCGGCACCATGGCCGCCTGCGCGGCCGGCGAACTATGCGCGCAATGGATCACCGGCCAGGCCCTGCCCGACCACGCCAGGCCGCTCAGCCTCGCGCGCTATGGCGACCAGGGGCTGATGGCCGAGCTGACGAGCCTGGAAAGCAAGGGGGTGCTCTGACAGGACGTTGCAGTAGCGGAAAGGCCGGAACAGAAGGTCAGGATCGCGCGAAGGCGAGTAGCGGGCCGATGTCTTGACGGTCGGCAGCACGCAATCCTTCGACGTATCGCCCTCGCAGCGCGCCAATTTCCGTGAGGCTTCCGCCGCCCCAGGCGAACGGTTCTCCACCAAGCCACTCGATCAGCAGGTCGGCCATGAGCCGGGCGTGGCGCCCGTTGCCGTTTGGGAAGGGGTGTATGGCGACGAGCCGGTGATGCAGCCGGACAGCGACTTCGTCCAACGGGTAGGTCCCATGCTCGAGCCAGTAGCGAACATCATCGAACATCATCGGCATCTCGACCGGGATTTGCCGCGCGTCGATGCCGATGTTCCGCCCGGTACGTCGGTATGTGCCCGCCCACCGCCATACGTCGCCGAACATTTGCCGATGCAGCGACAAGGCGAAGCTCACGGTCAGCAACTGGGCGGGCTTCCTGCTGCGCCGCCGGCGCGCCCAGGCCGAACCCTTGACGATATTCTCCTGCTCGGCCTCGTTCAGGTCGCGGCGGTGCGTGATCCAGCTTTGCCGAAGGGCATCGCGCTCTTCCGGCTCCAATGGCGTTGCGTCATCGGGTTCCCGGAAGAGGTCCGTCACGGCTCTTTCCAGAGGTCGCGATCCTTGATCACGTCGCGAATGTAGGTTTCGACGCGGGCTTCCATTGCGACGTCGCTCGTTTCCTGCGCTTCGAGCTTCATCGTATGGGCGACGCGCCGAAGGTCCCGGATGGCCAGCTTGCGCGCGCGTTCGCTGACCGCATCGTGCAGTGAGGTCCGGGGAACGAGCGCATAGACGAGCGTGCAGTCCAGCGCTTCTGCCGCGCGTCGGAGCGTACTCAGTTGAATGGAACCGACCATCTCGGATCTTTCGATCGTCTCCATGGTCTGGGGACGCACTCCCAGGCGCGATGCGAGCTGCACCCCGGACATGCCCAGCGCGTCGCGGATGGCGCGAATCCACCCTTTGGGAGGTGGATGGAAGCGGTCTTCCGGCTTAAGGGCCGAAAGCCGCTGATCGAGACGCTGCCTTGCGCGCGGGCGTGCATCACTTTTCATGCTGCCACCTGGCATGTCGAGCGAGATAAGAATCAGTCCACAGCCTGATTTCTGATAGTGGAAATCAGCCTACAGGCTGATATATGGCCGATCAAAATCAGGCTGCAACCTGATTTTTCGGAGTGAGCGAGGGGGTGCCGTCCTCGTGACGATCGCGCAGCCCGGGCGGGGCGCCGGAATCGTCTCCGGCTTGCAGGAATCAGCGATCGATAGAAAGGGCGCCGTTGGAGCGGGTGAAGGGAATCGAACCCTCGTCGTAAGCTTGGGAAGCTTCTGCTCTGCCATTGAGCTACACCCGCGTCCCGTCGGCAACCTGGGGCGCCGGACGACGGGCCATCAATAGCGGCCATGGGGTTTCGCTTCAAGGGCCACGACAAGCCGGGGCCTTGGGATCATCATCGATCCGCGCTATTTATGCTGCATTGCAGCAGCAACGGCCGGGAAGCTGATCCAGGATGACGATCCGCAACCTCGAACATCTGCTGGCGCCGCGCTCGGTGGCGCTGATCGGCGCCTCGACCCAGCCGCGCTCGGTCGGCCAGGTGACGGCGCGCAACCTCCTCCAGGGCGGCTTCAAGGGCCCGATCCTGCCGGTCAACCCCCGGCACGCGGCGATCGAAGGGGTGCTGGCCTATCGCAGCGTGGCCGACCTGCCGATGGCACCCGACCTGGCGGTCATCGCGACGCCGCCCGACACCGTGCCGGGGCTGATCGCCGAGCTGGGCGCCCGCGGCACCAAGGCGGCCGTGGTGCTGACGGCCGGATTCGGCGAGGGCGGGTCGGAGGCCGGCGCCACCCTGCGGCAGGCCATGCTGGACGCGGCGCAGCCGCATCTGCTGCGCATCCTGGGCCCGAACAGCGTCGGGCTGCTGGTGCCGGCGATCGGCCTCAACGCCTCCTTCGCGCATATCGGGGCCAGGCCCGGCGACCTGGCTTTCCTGACCCAGTCGGGGGCGATCGTCACCACCCTGCTCGACTGGGCGGCGGCGCGCGGCATCGGCTTCTCGCACCTCGTCTCGCTGGGCGGCATGGCCGATGTCGATTTCGGCGACATGCTGGACCAGCTGGCGCAGGACCCGGCCGTGCGGGCGATCCTGCTCTATGTCGAGGGCGTCACCAGCCCGCGCAAATTCATGTCGGCGGCGCGCGCCGCCGCCCGCACCAAGCCGGTGCTGGTGGTGAAGGCCGGGCGGCGGGCGGAGGGGGCACGGGCGGCGCGCTCGCACACCGGCGCACTGGCCGGGTCGGATGCGGTCTACGACGCCGCCTTCCGCCGCGCCGGGATGCTGCGCGTCTACGACACCGCCGAGCTGTTCGACGCGGTGGAAACCCTGGCCCTGGTCGCGGCCCGCCTGGGCGGCAACCTGCCGGGGGAACGGCTGGCGATCCTGACCAATGGCGGCGGGCCGGGTGTGCTGGCGACCGATGCGCTGGTCGACCGCGGCGGCGCGCTGGCCGACCTGGCGCCCGCGACGCTGGCCGCTCTCGACGCCGCTTTGCCGCCGACCTGGTCGCACGGGAATCCCGTCGACATCATCGGCGACGCCCCGGCCGGACGCTACCGCGCGGCCCTGGACGCGCTCCTGTCCGATCCCAATGCCGACGCCGTCCTGGTGCTGAACTGCCCGACCGCGATCGCCGACCCGACCGAGGCCGCCGAGGCGGTGATCGCCACCATCGGCGACCGCCGGCGCCTGGTCCTGACCAATTGGCTGGGAGCGGGGGCCGCCGCGCCCGGCCGCGCCCTCTTCGCCCGCGCCGGCATCCCGACCTACGAGACGCCGGACCAGGCGGTGCGCGCCTTCATGCACCTGGTCCAGTACCGCCGGAACCAGGAGCTGCTGCGCCGGGTGCCGCGGCGGGTGGGCAAGGCCGTCCGCCCCGACCGCGCCGCCGCCCGCGCGCCCATCGAGGCGGCCCTGGCCGAGGGCCGCCCATGGCTGTCGGAGGTCGAGGCCAAGGCGGTCATGCAAGCCTACGGCATCCCCATCGTGCCGACCGAGACGGCGGCCACCCCGCAGGAGGCAGCGGCGACCGCCGGCCGCCTCGGCCTGCCGGCGGCGCTGAAGATCCTGTCGCCCGACATCACCCACAAGACCGACGTGGGCGGCGTCGCCCTCGATCTGGCCGACCCGCCGGCGGTGCAGGCGGCGGCCGAGCGCATGCTGCGCATGGTCGCCGAGCGCGCCCCCCAGGCCCGCGTCGAAGGCTTCACGGTGCAACCGATGGTCGCCCGGCCGGGAGCGTTCGAGCTCATCCTCGGCGTGGTCGACGACGGCACCTTCGGGCCGGTGCTGCTGTTCGGCCAGGGCGGCATCGCGGTCGAGGTGCTGGACGACAAGGCGCTGGGCCTGCCGCCGCTGGACGAGGTGCTGGCGCGCGAGATGATCGGCCGCACCCGGGTCTCAAAGCTGCTGGCCGGCTTTCGCGGCCGCCCGCCCGCCGATATCGACGGCATCGTCCATGCCCTGGTCCGCCTGTCGGAGATGGCGGCCGACCATGCCGAGATCGCCGAGGTCGACATCAACCCGCTGCTGGCCGATGCCGATGGCGTGATCGCGCTCGACGCCCGCATCCGGGTCACCGCCGCCGGCGAGGGCCCCGTTGGCGAGGGCACCCGGCGCTTCGCCATCCGCCCCTATCCGCAGGAGCTGGAGGCCGAGGCCACCCTGCCCGACGGCGAGGCCATCCGGCTGCGCCCGATCCGCCCCGAGGACGCCCCGGCGCTGGAGGCGATCATCGCCCGCATGACGCCGGAGGACCTGCGCATGCGCTTCTTCGCCCCGATGCGCCGCCTGCCGGAGGTGCTGCTGGCCCGCCTGACGCAGATCGACTACGACCGCGAGATGGCGTTGGTGGCACTCGACGCGGCCGGCGACGGGCTGGGGGTGGTGCGCCTGCTGGCCGACCCGGACAACCGCCAGGGCGAGTTCGCGATCGGCGTGCGCAGCGATGTGAAGGGGCGGGGCCTGGGCTGGCTGCTGATGCGCCGGATCATCGATTATGCGCGCTCACGCGGCATCGCCCGCCTCGTCGGCGACGTGCTGCGCGAGAACCAGGCGATGCTGGAGCTGGCCCGCGACCTGGGGTTCCGGATGGAAGCGTCCGGCCACGACCCGGCCGTCGTCCGCATCCGCCTCGACCTCGACGGTTGAGGGCCGGCGCGTCTACACTCCGCCCCCGCCAGGGCGGGCCAAGGAATTCGGATGATGCGGTTGGAAGGCAAGGTCGCGATCGTCACCGGCGGCGGCTCGGGCTTCGGCGAGGGCATCGCCACCCGCTTCGCCGCCGAGGGCGCGGCGGTGGTGGTGAACGACCTGAACCGGGCCGGCGGCGAACGGGTGGCGGCTGCCATCGCGGCGGCCGGCGGGCGCGCGGTCTTCGTGCAGTCCGACGTGTCGCGGAGCGAGGGGGTGGGCCTGCTGGTGGAGGCCGCCATCCAGTCCTTCGGGCAGCTCGACTGCGTCGTCAACAATGCCGGCATCACCCATCGCAACCAGCCCCTGACCGAGGTCAGCGAGGCCGAGTTCGACCATGTGTTCGCCGTCAACGTGAAGGCGATCTACCACTCCGCCATCCATTGCGTGCCGCAGTTCCGCCGTGGCGGCGGCGGCAACTTCATCAACATCGCGTCCACCGCCGGGCTGCGGCCCCGTCCCGGCCTCACCTGGTACAACGCGACCAAGGGCGCGGTCATCACCATGACCAAGTCGATGGCGGTCGAACTGGCCGCGGACCAGATCCGCGTCAACTGCCTGTGCCCGGTCGCCGGGGAGACGCCGCTGCTGCCCTCCTTCATGGGCCGCGACGACCCCGAGACGCGCCAGAAATTCCTCGCCTCCATCCCGCTCGGCCGCTTCAGCACGCCGGCCGACATCGCCAATGCCGCCCTCTGGCTCGCCTCCGACGAGGCCGAGTTCATCACCGGCATCGCGATGGAAGTGGATGGCGGCCGCTGCATCTGACTGCCCCCTGCATCTGACCGAAGGAACGCCCGAGCCATGAAGATCAAGGCCGCCGTGCTGCGACAGATGGGGGCGCAGCCGCCCTATGCGGAAAGCCGGCCCTTGTCGATCGAGGAGGTCGAGCTCGATCCGCCGGGCGCCGGCGAGGTGCTGGTGCAGGTGAAGGCGGCCAGCCTCTGCCATTCCGACCTTTCCGTGGTGAATGGCGACCGGCCGCGGCCGCTGCCCATGGTGCTGGGCCACGAGGCGTCGGGCATCGTCGCCGAATGCGGCCCGGGCGTGGATGATTTGAAGCCGGGCGACCATGTCGTCATGGTCTTCGTGCCGAGCTGCGGCCATTGCCTGCCCTGCATGGAGGGCAGGCCGGCCTTGTGCGAGCCGGCCGCCGCCGCCAACGGCGCCGGCACGCTGCTGTCGGGCGACCGGCGCCTGTCGAAGGACGGGGCCGCCATCCATCACCATGTCGGCGTCTCGGCCTTCGCCGAATACACCGTCGTCTCGCGGCGCTCGCTGGTGAAGGTGGAGCAGTCGATCGCCCATGACGAGGCCGCGCTGTTCGGCTGCGGCGTGCTGACCGGGGTGGGGGCGGTGGTGAACACCGGCGACGTGCGCGCCGGATCGACGGTCGCCATCGTCGGGCTGGGCGGCGTCGGCCTCAATGCCATGCTGGGGGCGATCGTGTCCGGCGCCCGCCAGGTGGTGGCGATCGATATGCTGGACGAGAAGTTGGAGCTCGCCCGCCAGCTCGGCGCCACCGACGCGGTGAGTGCCGCCGCCCCCGACGCGGTCGAGCAGGTGAAGGCGCTGACCGGCGGCGGCGTCGACGTCGCGGTGGAGACGGCCGGGTCGGTGAAGGCGATGGAGCTCGCCTACCGCATCACCCGGCGCGGCGGCACCACGGTCACCGCCGGCCTGCCCCACCCGGACCATCGCTGGCCCCTCCAGCATGTCAACCTGGTCGCCGAGGAGCGCACCGTGAAGGGCAGCTATATCGGCTCCTGCGTGCCGGCCCGCGACCTGCCGCGCTACATCGACCTCTATCGCCGCGGTCGGCTGCCGGTCGACCGGCTGATGAGCGACCGCATCCGCCTGGAGGACATCAACGCCGCCTTCGACCGGCTGGCGTCGGGCAAGACGGTGCGCCAGATCGTGCTGTTCGA
>CAZQOA010000001.1:52403-158869 GCA_964594715.1 uncultured Rhizobiaceae bacterium
CCGCCTTCGACCGGCTGGCGTCGGGCAAGACGGTGCGCCAGATCGTGCTGTTCGAGCACTGAGCGCCGCCATCGGCCGCCGGAGGGGTTTTCAAGGTTCGTCCAGCGCCATCAAGAGAGGTGCGCTGGGCCTCATGGCGAGAGCTTGTCAACCAATGACCCGGGCGGAAATAAGGACGCTGCATTTCGGTCATTGCGTCCCTCGACCGCTTCGCGCTCGGGATCAGGCATACCCTTGATTGCGCGAATAAATGCGCTGCATCCGGAGCATGCAGCGTAGCGGAGCAGTCGAAGGACGCAACGCCGCTCGATCCAAAGCCCCAGTTCGTTTGCAAGCTCTGCCACCGTTCCGTCCGGCCGCGTCATCTTAGTTCATACGGATGACATCGAACTGTCATCCATATGGGCCGACGCGGGTGGCGGGCGTATCTTGCGCCCATGTCGGAAACCGTGGCACCGGCGGCGGAGCGGCCGCGATCGACAGGCGAGGAGCGGCGGGCCATGGGCACCGCCTGCGGCGCGCACGCGGTCCATGACGGCTATACCGACGTCCTCTATGTCCTGCTGCCGGTGTGGCAGGCGGAGTTCGGCCTCGGCTATGCGGCGCTGGGCCTGCTGCGCAGCCTCTATTCCGGCGCCATGGCGCTCTTCCAGATCCCGGCAGGTTCGCTCGGCGACCGCTTCGGCGCGGGGCTGATGCTGGCGATCGGCACCGTCCTGGCCGCCGCCGCCTTTCCGCTGGCCGCCGCCAGCCACGCCTTCCTGCCGCTGGCCGCGGCACTGGTCGTCGGCGGCATCGGCGCCAGCGTGCAGCATCCGATCGCGTCCGCCGTGGTGGCGCGCGCCTATCAGGGCCTGCGGTCCCGGACCGCGCTCGGCACCTACAATTTCGCGGGCGACCTCGGCAAGATGGTGCTGCCGGCGGCGACCGCACTCCTCCTCACGATCCTGCCCTGGCGCACCGCCATGTGGGCGCTCTTCGCGCTCGGCATCGTGGCCGCCATCGCCATCCTGGCGGCGACCCCGGCGGTCCATGGCGCCAGGGCGGAGAAGTCGGCGATTCCCCGCGCCGCGCCACCGACCGCGGTCAAGGGCGGCTTCCGCCTGCTGCTGGCGATCGGCATCATCGACACCGGCACGCGCTCGGGCTTCCTCACCTTCCTGCCCTTCCTGCTGGCCGCCAAGGGCGCCGACCTGCCGACCATCGGCCTCGCCCTGACGCTGGTCTTCACCGGGGGCGCCGCCGGCAAGCTGGTCTGCGCCTATCTGGGGGCGCGGCTCGGCGTGCTGCGGACGGTGCTGCTGACCGAGGGGCTGACCGCGGTCGGCATCCTGGCATTGCTGCCCTTGCCGCTCGAAGCCGGGCTGGCTGTCCTGCCGCTGGTCGGGGTTGCGCTGAACGGCACCTCGTCGGTCCTCTACGGCACGGTGCCGGAACTGGTGCCGGAATCGCGGCGGACCAAGGCCTTCGGCATCTTCTACACCGGCACCATCGGGGCCGGGGCGGCGTCGCCCATCGCCTATGGCCTGTTCAGCGATGCGGTCGGCGTGACCGAGGCGATGCTGGTGGTGGCGGCGGTGGTCCTGGCGACCCTGCCGCTGGCGGTCCTTCTCAATCGGGCGATGAGGCGTCATATACCGGCGGCATGACCGCCCCCCATCTCCCAATTGGCCGCCCGCTCCGCGTGCTCGGCATCGAGACCAGTTGCGACGAGACCGCGGCCGCCATCGTCGACGGCGACCGCCACATCCTGTCCGATCGCATCCTGTCGCAGACCGGCGTCCACAAGCCCTATGGCGGCATCGTGCCGGAGATCGCGGCCCGCGCGCACCTGGACCATCTCGACCGCCTGATCCGCGAGGCGCTGGACGAGGCCGCGGTCGGCTTCGAGGGCATCGACGCGGTGGCGGCGACCGGCGGCCCCGGGCTGATCGGCGGGGTGATGGTCGGCGTGATGGCCGCCAAGGGCATCGCACTCGCCCGCGGCCTGCCCTTCCTCGCCGTCAACCACCTGGAGGGCCATGCGCTGACGCCGCGCCTGACCCACGGGCTGGAATTCCCCTACCTGCTGCTGCTGGTGTCGGGCGGGCACACCCAGTTGCTGGTGGTCGAGGGCGTCGGCCGCTATGCCCGCCTCGGCACCACCATCGACGACGCCGCCGGCGAGGCCTTCGACAAGGCGGCCAAGATGCTGGGCCTGCCCTATCCCGGCGGCCCCGCGATCGAGCGCGCGGCCCGGGACGGCGACCCGGCGCGGTTCACCCTGCCGCGCCCGATGCTGGGCCGGCCCGGCTGCGACTTCTCCTTCTCCGGCCTGAAGACCGCCGTGCGCCAGGCGGTCGCCGCCCTGCCGACTCCGCTCTCGGCGCGCGACGTCGCCGACATGGCGGCCGCCTTCCAGCGCGTGGTGGCGGCCGTCGTCGCCGACCGCTGCCGCCGCGCCATCGCGCTTTTCCGCGCCCGCCATCCGGAGGGCGGCGCACTGGTCGTGGCCGGCGGCGTCGCCGCCAACGGGGCGATCAGGGCCGCCCTGGAGACGCTGGCGGAAACCGCCGGCATGCCGTTCGTCGCCCCGCCGCACCGCCTCTGCACCGACAATGGCGCGATGATCGCCTGGGCCGGCATCGAGCGCTTCCGCCTCGGCCAGCAGGACGACCTCACCTTCGCCCCGCGCCCCCGCTGGCCGCTCGACCCGACCGCGCCGAAGGCGATCGGGGCGGGGGTGAAGGCGTAGGCCAGCCGCACCTGACCGTCGCTCGCTGTTGCAACTGATTATCGTTTGTGATTACCTTCCCTCTCCCGCATCCCTGACCGGCCGGGCTCCTCACAACAACAGGTTCCTCGTCAAGCCTGAGGAGCGGCGTCCCATTGACCGGCCCCCATGACCCGACCATCGCGAATGAGACTGAGTACCGACCATCGGCGACGGTCCTTCTGGCTGCGGCACCTGCATCGTTGGCACTGGATCAGCGCCGCCCTCAGCCTCGTCGGCATGATCCTCTTTGCGGCCACCGGCATCACGCTGAACCACGCCGCCGACATCGAAGCCCGGCCCACGGTGACCATGGTAGAGCGGCGGCTGCCGCCCGCCTTGCTGGAGACGCTGGCGGCGGGGTCGGAGAAGGAACAGGCCGCCCTGCCGCGGCCGCTGTCCGACTGGCTGGCCGCCGAACTGTCGGTCGCGGCCGGCGGGCGGGCGGCGGAATGGTCGGAGGACGAGGTCTATCTGGCCCTGCCCCGGCCGGGCGGCGATGCCTGGCTGTCGATCGACCGCGGCGACGGCGCGGTGAAGTACGAGCATACGGACCGGGGCTGGATCTCCTACCTCAACGATCTTCACAAGGGGCGCCATGCGGGGGTGGCCTGGGCCGCCTTCCTCGACCTGTTCGCGGGGGCGTGCCTGGTCTTCTGCATCACCGGCCTCTTCCTCCTGACGCTTCATGCCGGCGGGCGGCCGGCGACGTGGCCGGTGGTCGGCTTCGGGCTGGTGGCACCGGTGCTTCTCGCCCTTCTCTTCATCCATTGACGAGGCTTCCTATGCGCGCCTTCTATCCGGCGATGGCGACCGTTCTGTTCGCCGGCCCGGCGATCGCGGCCGACATCGCCGTCAAGGTCGAGATCCCGCGGCTGACGGTGGCCGAGTACCACCGGCCCTATGTCGCGATCTGGATCGAGCGGCCCGACCAGAGCGTCGCCGCCAACCTGGCCGTCTGGTACGACGTGAAGCTCAAGAACAACGAGGGCACCAAGTGGCTGAAGGACATGCGCCAATGGTGGCGCAAGTCCGGCCGCGAACTGACGATGCCGGCCGACGGGCTGTCGAGCCCGACCCGCGCGCCGGGCGAGCATCCACTGGCCTTCGCCGGCGACAAGGGTGCGCTGGCCGGCCTGCCCCCCGGCCAGTACCGCCTGGCGGTCGAGGCCGCGCGCGAGGTCGGCGGCCGCGAGATGCTGCGCATCCCCTTCCAGTGGCCGCCCCAGGCGGCGGAGACACTGGCCGCCCGGGGCGAGCATGAGCTGGGCGCCCTCTCGCTCACCCTGAAGCCGTAAAAGATCGTTCGAGGAGCACCATCCATGCGCATGCCCCTGAAGTTCGCCGCCGCCATCGCGCTCGGCCTGCCCATGCTTGCCCTGCCTATCACCGCGGAGGCCCATCGCGCCTGGCTGCTGCCGTCGGCGACGGTGCTGTCCGGCAAGGATGTCTGGGTCACGGTCGACGCGGCGGTGTCGAACGACCTCTTCTTCTTCGAGCACCAGCCGCTGCGCCTGGACGGGCTGCAGGTGGCCGCCCCCGACGGCACCCCGGCCAAGGCCGAGAACCAGGCGACCGGCCGCTATCGCAGCACCTTCGACGTGAAGCTGGAGCAGCCGGGCACCTACAAGCTGGCGGTCGTCAATGCCGGCTTGTTCGCGTCCTGGAAGGAGAACGGCCAGACCAAACGCTGGCGCGGCACGCCGGAGCGGCTGGCGGCCGAGGTGCCGAAGGACGCCCAGGACCTGCGCATCACCCAGTCGCAGAACCGCATGGAGGTCTTCGTCACCTCCGGCAAGCCGACCGAGACGGTGCTGAAGACGACCGGCCAGGGGCTGGAGCTGGCACCCGTCACCCACCCCAACGACCTGGCGGTCGGCGCGGAGGCGAAGTTCCGCTTCCTCCTCGACGGCAAGCCGGCCGCGAAGCTGAAGGTCACCATCATCCGTGGCGGCATCCGCTATCGCGACAACCTGGAAGAGTTGACCCTGACCACCGATGACGAGGGCGCCTTCGCCGTCACCTGGGCCCATCCCGGCATGTACTGGATCGAGGCCAGCGTCCGCGACGACCGGCCGGCGCTGAAGGAAGCGAAGGAGCGTCGGGCCGGCTACAGCACGACCCTGGAGGTCCTGCCCTGACCGTGCCGGCCGCCGCCACCGAAGCGCTGCGCCGCGTCCTCGTCCCCCCGGTGCCGGCCCCCATGCCGGCGCCGGGCGGCCATGGACGGGTGATGGCGCTGCATGGTCGGACCATGGGAACGGAGTGGAGCGTGCGCTTCGTCGCCGCGCCCGACATCCATCCGGGCCCGGTCCGTCGCGCGATCGAGGACAGCCTGGCCGAGGTCGTGGCCGACGCCAGCGGCTGGGACCCGACGTCCGAGCTCTGCCGCTACAACCGCGCGCGCGCAGGCACACTGCAGACACTGTCGGCCGGCCTCTTCCACATCCTCGACCACGCGCTCGCCCTGGCGCGCGACACCGGCGGGGCGATCGACCCGACCGTCGGCCCGCTGGTGGATCTGTGGGGCTTCGGGCCACCGGGGCCGCGCGCGACGCCGCCGGACGAAGCCGCCATCGCGACGGCCCATGCCCGCATCGGCTGGCAGCGACTGCGGCTCGACCGCGAGCGGCGCGCGCTGCTGCAACCAGGCGGGGTCGCGCTCGACCTGTCCGGCATCGCCAAGGGCTGGGCGGTCGACCTTGTCTCGCAACGCCTGTCGACGGACGGCGTCCGGTCGCACCTGGTCGAGGTCGGCGGCGAGTTGCGCGGCGAAGGGGTGAAGCCCGACGGCCAGCCCTGGTGGGTGACCCTGGAGCCGACACCCGGTCGCGTCGGGCCGGAGACCCTGCTGGCGCTGCACGGCCTGTCCGTCGCGACCTCGGGCGACTATCGCCGCTTCTTCGAGGCGGGCGGCCGGCGCTTCGCCCACACCATCGACCCGCGCACCGGCCGCCCCTGCGCCGACCCGCCCGCCGCGGTCACCGTCCTCCATCGGAGCTGCATGGCGGCCGATGCGCTGGCGACCGCGCTCACCGTGCTCGGCCCCGACGCCGGCCTCGACCATGCCCGCCGGCACGGCGTGGCCGCCCTCTTCGTGCTGCCGCAGGGCGAGCGCATGACGCCCGCCTTTGCCGCGATGCTGGATTGAGCCGGCCTGGCCATGCCGCTTTCCGGCCTGCTGCCGCCCGATAGCGAACGCGTCCTGGCGGCGGTCGCGGTCGCGGCCGGCTATGTCGGCTTCTGCGGCAGGGTCGTCCGCGGCCAGCTACGCCGCCGCCGGGAAGCGCTGCCCCCGACCGCCGGCAGCACGGTGCCGGTGCTGGTGGTGCATGCCAGCCAGACCGGCTTCGCCGAGGCGATCGCGCGGCAGACGGCGGACACGTTGGAGGCGGCCGGCGTCGCGGCCCGGCTGCTGCCGATATCGGCCCTGGACGCGCCGCTGCTGGCAGCGGCCGAGCGCGCCCTCTTCATCGTCAGCACCACCGGCGAGGGCGATGCGCCGGACGCTGCCGCCGGCTTCGCGCGGCGGGTCCTCTCGACCGACCCCGATCTTCCGCGCCTGCGCTATGGCCTGCTGGCGCTGGGCGACCGCTCCTACAAACGCTTCTGCGCCTTCGGCATGGCGGTCGACGGCTGGCTCGCCCGCCAGGGTGCCGCCCCCCTGTTCCCGTCGATCGAGGTGCATGACGGGGACGCAGACGCGCTCGAGCGCTGGGGGGCGGCGCTGGCGCGCCTGGGCGCCGACGGCGCGATCCCGGAACGCTGGGGCGACCAAGCCCTCTTCACGCCCTGGCGGCTGGCGGAACGGCGGCAGCTCAACCCCGGCAACGTCGACCACCCGGCCTTCCATCTCGCCCTGACGCCGCTGGACGGGGCGCTGGAATGGCAGGCGGGCGACCTGGCGCGGGTCGCGATCGGCGATCCCGACCGGCCGGGGGACCTGCCCCACCGCGACTACTCCATCGCCTCCATCCCGGGCGACGGCAGCCTCGACCTGCTGGTGCGTCAGGCGAAGCACGCCGACGGCAGCCTCGGCCTCGGCTCCGGCTGGCTGACCCGGCACCTGGTCCCGGGCGATCGCATCGCCGTGCAGGTCCGGCGCAATCCCGGCTTCCACGCCCCGGCCGACGACCGGCCGCTGATCCTGATCGGCAATGGCACCGGGCTGGCCGGCTTGCGGGCCCACCTGAAGGCGCGCGCCACCGCGGGGCTGGGGGGCAACTGGCTGCTCTTCGGCGAGCGCGCCCGCGCCCATGACTTCTTCCATCGGGCCGAGATCGAGGAGTGGCAGCAGGGCGGCATCATCGCCCGCCTCGACCTCGCCTTCTCGCGCGACCAGGAGGAGCGGATCTACGTCCAGCACCGGCTGCGCGCCGCCGCCGCCGACCTGTCGCGATGGGTCGCGGACGGCGCCGCCATCCTGGTCTGCGGCAGTGCCGACGGTATGGCGCCGGGCGTGGCCCGGGTGCTGGCCGACGTGCTGGGCGGCGAGACCCTGGAGCGCCTGGCCGAGGAAGGCCGCTATCGCCACGACGTCTACTGACCAGGCCGCCTTTGCGAGTAGCAAGGCACGGCCGGCCTGGGCTACCGTCCGGGGCTGTCCGCCACCGTTCCCCGAGGTTGCCCCCCACGATGGCCCATTGGTTGCTGAAATCCGAACCCTTCAAATACTCCTGGGACCAGATGGTGGCCGACGGGCGCACCCACTGGGACGGGGTGCGCAACCACCAGGCAGCCAACAACCTGAAGGCCATGAAGAAGGGCGACCGCGCCTTCTTCTACCATTCCAACGAGGGGCTGGAGATCGTCGGCGTGGTCGAGATCGTCCGCGAGGCCTACCCCGACCCGGGCGACGCCGCCGGCCGGTTCGTGATGGTCGACGTGGCGCCGGTGAAGCCGGTGAAGAAGCCGGTCACCCTGTCCGCGATCAAGGCGGAGCCGCGGCTGGCCGAGCTGGCGCTGGTGCGCCAGTCGCGCCTGTCGGTGGTGCCGATCGCGGACGAGGAATGGAAGATCATCTGCGCCATGGCGGGGACCCGGGCATGACGGCCCTACCGGAAGCGGCCCCCAGCCGCCGCGTCCTGTGCCGGGCCGACGAGATCGGAGAGGCCGCCGGCAAGGGCTTCGTACTGGGTGAAGGCCGCTGGAAGCGCGAGATCTTCGTCGTGCGCAAGGCGGGCCGCATCTTCGGCTACGTCAACTCCTGCCCCCATGCCGGCACCCCGATCGACTGGATGCCCGACCGGTTCTTCACCAATGACGGAGCCTTCCTGATCTGCGCCACCCATGGCGCGCTGTTCGAGGTGGAGGACGGGATGTGCGTGCGCGGGCCCTGCCGCGGCCTGTCGCTGGACCAGGTGCCGGTCGCCGAGGAGGCGGGCGACATCCTCCTGCTGGAGGAGGACGTCGCTCCGCCGGAGGTCAGCTCGCCAGGAAATCCCGATAGGTGACGGCAAGGTCGGCGACCGACGCCTCGATCAGGCGCTTGCCGTCCTCGATCTTCGCGAGGTTGGGGTTGGAGCCGATGCGGCCGTCGGGGAAGCGGCGGCGATAGTCGGCGGCGTCGGTGAAGCGCCCGGTCGGCGCGATCACCGGCTCCATGTCCATGTACCGGACCCGGTCCGGATAGGCGGCCCAGGTGACCGCGACCTCGCTCGGCGTGGCGTGGGAGCCGTGGCCTTCGGGATAGAGGTCGGCGCACAGCTTCCTGGTCGCGGGCCCTTCCCACCAGTTGGCAAGCAGGCACTTCACCGGCTGGTTGCCCATGCCCGGGTCGGACTGGCGGTGGTTGTAGATCTCGTAGAAGGCGGCGTTGGTGGTGGCGATGTTGCCGCCATGGCCGTTGACGAACATGACCCGGGTGAAGCCGTGGCGGGCCAGCGACTGCACATAGTCGAAGATGACCGAGATCAGGGTCGATGGCCGGTAGGTCATGCTGCCGGTGAAGTCCATGTGATGCACCGCCATGCCGACCGAGATGGTGGGCGCGACGAGGCAGCCGATCTTCTCGCCGAGCGCGCGGCCGATGATCTCGGCCGTCAGCGCATCGGTGCCGACCAGGCCGTTCGGCCCATGCTGTTCGGTCGAGCCGATCGGCACGATGACCCCGCTGGAGGTCTTCAGATATTCCTGGACCTCTTGCCAGGTGCTGAGCTGTAGCTGCATCGGGGTCTCCATTCCTGCGGGCGGCCGGGCGACGCTAGCGGGCGGGTGGATGGCCTTCAAGAGCTTGTTTCGGGCCCGGAACCCGCCCATCATCGGGTAAATTCCAGCGCCTCCAGGAGAGAATCGGATGTCGAGCCCTACCGTCATTCCCGTACCGTCGGAGTTCGCCGCCAACGCCCGGATCGACGCGGCGCGGTACAAGGCGATGTACGAGCGCTCGATCCGCGACCCGGACGCGTTCTGGGCCGAGCACGGCCGGCGCCTCAACTGGATCAAGCCCTACACCCGGGTCAAGGATGCCGACTTCGGCGGCGACGTCCGCATCCGCTGGTTCCAGGACGGGACCCTGAACGCCTGCTGGAACTGCGTCGACCGGCACCTGCCGGCGCGCGCCGACCAGACGGCGATCCTGTGGGAAGGCGACGACCCGGCCGAGCACCGCCACGTCACTTATGGCGAGCTGCACGAAGGCGTCTGCCGCATGGCCAACGTGCTGAAGTCGCGCGGCGTCAAGAAGGGTGACCGGGTCACCATCTATATGCCGATGATCCCCGAGGCGGCCTACGCGATGCTGGCTTGCGCGCGCATCGGCGCGGTGCATTCGGTGGTGTTCGGCGGCTTCTCGCCGGAATCGCTGACCGGCCGCATCCAGGATTGCGAATCCGCGATCGTCATCACCGCCGACGAAGGGCTGCGCGGCGGACGCAAGGTGCCGCTGAAGCTCAATGTCGACGAGGCGCTGACGCATTGCCCGGGCGTCCACAGCGTCATCGTCGTGCGTCGCACCGGCGGTGCCACCGGCTGGGTCGAGGGCCGCGACATCTGGTACCACGAGGCCGCGGCCGCCGTGCCGCGCGATTGCCCGGTGGAGGAGATGTCGGCGGAGGACCCGCTCTTCATCCTCTACACCTCCGGCTCGACCGGAAAGCCCAAGGGGGTGGTGCACACCACCGGCGGCTATCTCGTCTTCGCCGCCATGACCCACGAGTACGTCTTCGACTATCGCGACGGCGAGATCTACTGGTGCACCGCCGACGTCGGCTGGGTCACCGGCCACACCTATATCGTCTATGGCCCGCTCGCCAACGGCGCCACCACGGTGATGTTCGAGGGCGTGCCGAACTATCCCGACGCCTCGCGCTTCTGGCAGGTGGTCGACAAGCACAAGATCAATATCTTCTATACTGCCCCCACCGCCATCCGCGCCCTGATGCGCGACGGCGAGGGGCCGGTGAAGAAGGCGAAGCGCACGTCCCTGCGGCTGCTGGGGTCGGTCGGCGAGCCGATCAACCCGGAAGCCTGGCTCTGGTACTGGAACGTCGTCGGCGAGGGCCGCTGCCCGGTCGTCGACACCTGGTGGCAGACCGAGACGGGCGGCATCCTGATCGCGCCGCTGCCCGGCGCCATCGCCCTCAAGCCCGGCTCCGCCACCCTGCCCTTCTTCGGCGTGGAGCCGGTCATCGTCGACAATGAGGGCAACGTCCTGGAGGGGACCACCGAAGGCAACCTGTGCCTGGCCGGCAGTTGGCCCGGCCAGATGCGCACCCTCTATGGCGACCATAAGCGCTTCGTCGAGGCCTATTTCTCCACCTTCAAGGGCAAGTACTTCACCGGCGACGGGGCCAGGCGCGACGAGGACGGCTACTACTGGATCACCGGCCGGGTCGACGACGTGATCAACGTCGCCGGCCACCGCCTCGGCACGGCCGAGATCGAAAGCGCGCTGGTGGCCCATCCCAAGGTGGCGGAAGCCGCTGTCGTCGGCTATCCGCACGACATCAAGGGCCAGGGCATCTACGCCTATGTCACCCTGGTCGCCGGCGAGGCGACGACGGACCTGTTGCGCCGGGAGCTGGTGACGTGGGTGCGCAAGGAGATCGGACCGATCGCCACCCCCGACCTCATCCAATGGGCGCCCGGCCTGCCCAAGACCCGGTCGGGCAAGATCATGCGGCGCATCCTGCGCAAGATCGCCGCCAACGAGCAGGGCCAGCTCGGCGACACCTCCACCTTGGCCGATCCGACCGTGGTCGATGACCTGGTCGGCAACCGGATGAACCGGGAATAGCTGCCTGACCGGCCGGCAGACCGTTTGTTACAACTGCAAGCGGTCTGCCGAAATTTCTTGTCGCATTGCGGAAAGGGCATCACAGTTCGGCAACTTGCGTACTGGCGAGTAGGTTCTCGAGTCGGTACGCCAAGCGATGGCAACTTTCGGCCGCCTTTCCCCCCGGACGGCCCGACTCTGGCCGAGGCCGACAGCGGATGCTCTACCACGCCTACGAGACTGCCCACCTGATGACCCTGCCCTTCCGCATGGCGGCGGATGCGATGCAGGCGACCCTCCAACACCCCTGGCTGCCGCATACCGGCTCCAACCTGGCGCGCACCGTCGCCGCGCAGTGCGAGCTGTTCAGCCGCCTGACCCGCCGCTACGCCAAGCCGGAATTCGGCATCACCGCGGTCCAGACCGCGGCCGGCGAGGCGGTCGTCACCGAGCGGGTATTTGACGACAAGCCGTTCTGCCGCGTCCTCCATTTCGAGAAGTCGACCGGGGCCATGGGCCCGCGCGTGCTGCTGGTCGCCCCCATGTCGGGCCATCACGCGACGCTGCTGCGCGGCACCGTGCGCGACCTGCTGCCCGACCACGACGTCTACGTCACCGACTGGGTCGACGCGCGCAACGTGCCGCTGAACGAGGGCACCTTCGATTTCGACGACTACATCACCTACATATTGCAGATGCTGCGGCGCCTGGGGCCGGAGACGCATGTCATCGCGGTCTGCCAGCCGACGGTGCAGGTGCTGGCGGCGGTGGCCATGCTGGCGCTGGCCGACGACCGCGACCAGCCGCGATCGATGGTGCTGATGGGCGGGCCGATCGACACGCGGGTGAATCCGACCGGCGTCAACAAGCTGGCCAAGACCCGGCCGCTGTCCTGGTTCGAGCAGAACGTCATCACCACCGTGCCGCCGCCCTATGGTGGCCTCGGCCGGCAGGTCTATCCGGGCTTCCTGCAGCTCACCGGCTTCATGTCGATGAATCTCGACCGCCATGTCGGCGCCCATCTCGAGCTGTTCCGCAACCTGGTGAAGGGCGACGGCGACAGCGCGGCGACCCATCGGCGCTTCTATGACGAGTATTTCGCGGTCATGGACCTGTCGGCGGAGTTCTACCTCCAGACCATCGAGACCGTGTTCCAGGAGCACGCCCTGCCGCTCGGCCAAATGACCTGGCTCGGCCACGCGGTCGAGCCGGCGGCCATCACCCGCACCGCCATGATGACGGTGGAGGGCGCCGAGGACGACATTTCCGCGCCCGGCCAGACCGAGGCCGCCCATGGCCTGACCACCTCGCTGCCGGCCGCCATGCGGGCCCACCACCTGCAGCCCCTGGTCGGCCATTACGGCGTCTTCAACGGCCGCCGCTGGCGCACCGAGACGCTGCCCAAGGTGCGCGACTTCATCCGCTCGCACGACCACTGAACCGCCCGCGCAACCGCGGCGCGGCATGGTCGATGAAGGCACGCACCTTGGCGGGCAGCAGGCGGCCCTCGGGATAGACCAGGCTGACCGGGATCGGGGGCGGCTCGAACTCCACCAGGATGCGCCGCAGCCGACCCGCCTGGAGCGACGCCTTCGCCTGGTAGGACAGGACCTGGGTGATGCCAAGGTCGGCCGCGGCGGCATCGATCGCCGCCTCCGCCGTCGACACGATGAGGCGGGTGTGCACCGGCACTGGCTCCTCGCGGCCGTCCGGCCCGGGGAAGGGCCAGCTCTCGACCGTCTCGGCCGACGAGAAGGCGACGCAATCATGCCCCGCCAGGTCCGCCGGCCGCGCCGGGGTGCCGCGTTCGGCCAAATAACGCGGGCTGGCGCAGACGACGCGACCGATGACGCCGACCCGGGTCGCGACCAGCGCCGCATCCGCCAGCGGCCCGATCCGCACCGCCAGATCCATGCCCTCGTCGAGCAGGTCGACGACGCGGTCGGTCAGCATCAGGCGCACGGCGACGCCCGGATGGGCCGCCAGGAAATCGGTGACGATCGGCAGGACGTGCAGGCGGCCGAACACGATCGGCGCGCTGATGCCGAGCCGGCCGCGCGGCGCCCCGTGGGCGCCGACCACGGCGCGCTCCGCCTCCTCCATGTCGGCCAGGATGCGCCGCCCGGCTTCGAGGTAGCGGCGCCCGGCCTCGGTCAGGGCGATGCGCCGGGTAGTACGCGTCAGCAGCCTGGCATCGAGATGGCTTTCCAGCGCCGCCAGCTTGCGGCTGACCGTGGCCAGCGGCAGGCCGAGCCGGCGGGCAGCGGCGGACAGGCTGCCGCCGTCGGCGACCGCCACGAAGACCCGCGTCGCATCGAGGCGATCCATCGATTGTCCCGAATATTGGAATGGAGCGAGCCGATATTGGCTCCTACCTCGTTTTTCTGGAAGTGCCACATTGGGCTGATGCCCATCCATGGCCCGAAGGACGCCTCCATGTTCCGCCTGTACTATTCCCCCGGTGCCTGCTCGCTTGCCCCGCAGATCGTGCTGGACGAGATCGGGGCGCCCTGCGAGGCCGAGCTCGTGTCGGCGGTCGACAGCCGCATGACCAAGGCGCCGGCCTATCGACCGGCGGCGCGGCGGGCCTTCGCCGCCGAGGGGATCGGCCCGTGACCCGGGCATCCGACGTCGCCTTCTCGCCGGCGGTCAAGGCCGCCCAGGAGCGGCTGGGCTCGCGCGCGCATTTCGAGCGCCGCGACTGGCCGACGGCGGCGACCGGCGACCTGGCGGCGTTCCTGGCCGAGGCCACCACCGCCTATCTCGCCACCGCCAGCGCCGAGGGGCAGCCCTACGTCCAGCATCGCGGCGGGCCCAAGGGCTTCCTCAAGCTGCTCGACCCGCACACCATCGCCTTCGCCGACTTTGCCGGCAATCGCCAGTATGTGACGCTCGGCAACCTGGCCGAGAACCCGCGGGCGATGCTGTTCGTCATGGACTACGAGACCCGCCGCCGCGTGAAGCTGTGGGGCACCGCGCGCCTGGTCGAGGATGATCCGGACCTGGTCCGGCGCCTGTTCCCCGCCGGCTACAAGGCGCGCGGCGAGCGGGCGCTGCTGTTCCATCTGTCGGCGTGGGACGTCAACTGCCAGCAGCACATCCCGCAGCTCTTCCCGGCCGACGCGGTGATGGGCGCGATCGGCGTCCTGGAGGGCCGCATCCGCGCGCTGGAGGCCGAGAACGAGGCGCTGCGCCGGCGCCTCGCCACCGTCGTCGCATAGCACCCCGTCAAGCAGGTTGGTGACAGACGATGCAGAGCTTGTTGCCGTCCAGGTCCCGGACATAGGCGCCGTAATAGTCCGGGTGATAGTGCGGGCGCAGGCCGGGCGCGCCCTCGTCGCGGCCGCCGGCGGCGATGGCGGCGGCATGGAAGGCATCCACCAGCTCCCGCCGCCCCGCCTCGAAGGCGACGGTGATGCCGTTGCCGACGGTGGCCCGGCCGCGGTCAAGGGGTCGGAGGATCCAGAATTGCGGCGTGCGGTCCGGGCCCTCGGCCCAGCCCGCAGCACCCTCCTCGGCGTTGTCGTGGATACCGACCAGGCCGAGCGGCGCCAGGAGCGCGTCGTAGAAGGCCTTGGCGGCGGCATAGTCGTTGGTGCCGACGGTGACATGGCTGAACATGGCGGGGTTGCTCCTCTGTCGGGACAGCCGATCATACCCGACGGGGATTTGCCGCACTTGCTACGCTTGGGTCGATCGGCCGGGGTGGACGCGGCCGGCCGCGGCGGTGCATACGCCCTTCCCTGGACCCAGTGACGGAGTTGGTAGGATGGTGGCGTTGACCGCGTTGGCAGGAGAAGAGGCGGCGGGCGACCTCGTCGCGGCTGCCCGGGCCGCCGTCCTGGCCGCCCAGGCATTCGCCGCGGCGGCGCAGGCCGCGGCCGCGGCCGCGGTGGTGCGCGACGGCCGGGTCGACCCGGCTGCCGCCGACCGGCACCAGCGCCTGGTCCACGGCTTCGCCTGGATCGCCACCACGGTCGAGGCGATGGCCGCCACTACGGCCTGGGCGGCCGGACTCCACGACCGCGGCAGCCTCGGGCGCGGCGAGACGGCGGTCCTGGCGATCGGCCTCGGCGAGTATCTGGGCCAGCTCGCGGGCGGCATCCCGATGAGCCAGAACGAGATCGCGCGGCCGGCCGAACTCGGCCTCTCCGGCGCCTCGGCCGCGTTGCAGGACGACCCGGCGGTCGCCTGGTTCCTGGCCCATGGCAACGTCGCCGGCCGGCGGGCTGCCCTGGTCGACCATCTGCGCCAGGACGGCCAACTGGATGAGGCGCTGGGCGACGAGACGCTCGACATGATCCGCACCCAGTTCCGGCGCTTCGCCGACCAGCGGGTGCTGCCGCACGCCCATGAATGGCACCTGGACGATCGGCTGATCCCCGACGAGATCGTGGCCGAGATGGCCGAGCTCGGCGTCTTCGGTATCTGCATCGACCCGGCGTTCGGCGGGCTGGGGCTGGGCAAGCTCGCCATGTGCGTCGTCTCGGAGGAGCTGAGCCGCGCCTGGATCGCCGCCGGCTCGCTCGGCACCCGCTCCGAGATCGCGGGTGAGCTCATCTCCGAATCCGGCACGCCGGGGCAGAAGCAGCATTGGCTGCCGCGGATCGCGTCGGGCGAGGTGCTACCGACGGCCGTGTTCACCGAGCCCGACACCGGATCCGACCTGGGCAGCCTGCGCACGCGGGCCTCCATGGCCCCGGACGGAAGCTGGCGGGTCGACGGCAACAAGACCTGGATCACCCATGCCGCCCGCAGCGACCTGATGACGCTGCTGGTCCGCACCGAGGCCGAGGTGAAGGGCTATGAGGGCCTCAGCATGCTGCTGGCCCCGAAGCCCCGCGGCACCGACGCCGAACCCTTCCCCGCACCCGGCATGAAGGGCGGCGAGATCCCGGTGCTCGGATATCGCGGCATGAAGGAGTACGAGATCTCCTTCGAGGCCTTCGCGGTGCCGGCCGGGAGCCTGCTGGGCGAGGCTCCGGGGCGGGGCTTCAAGCAGCTCATGCGGACCTTCGAGGGGGCACGGATCCAGACCGCGGCGCGTGCGCTGGGCGTGGCCCGCCGGGCCTTCGAGCTGGGCCTCGGCTACGCCGTCGACCGCAAGCAGTTCGGCCGCCCGATCGTCGAGTTCCCCCGGGTCGGCGACAAGCTGGCGATGATGGCGACCGAGATCATCCTGGCCCGCGAGC
Source organism: uncultured Rhizobiaceae bacterium (assembly GCA_964594715.1). Taxonomy (GTDB): domain Bacteria; phylum Pseudomonadota; class Alphaproteobacteria; order ATCC43930; family Allostellaceae; genus Allostella. The sequence goes on from CAZQOA010000001.1 coordinate 68,563, forward strand.
TGACCTACGCCGCCGCCCGCCGCAAGGACAGCGGCAAGCGCTGCGACATCGAGGCCGGCATGGCCAAGCTGCTGGCCGCGCGCGTCGCCTGGAGCAACGCCGATACCAGCCTGCAGATCCATGGCGGCAACGGCTATGCCCTGGAATACGAGATCAGCCGCGTCCTCTGCGACGCCCGCATCCTCAACATCTTCGAGGGTGCGGCCGAGATCCAGGCCCAGGTGATCGCCCGCGGGCTGCTGTCGCAGCGGAACTGAGGCGGCGGCGGTGCGAGCGCGCCTCGCCGCCCCGCCTAGACGGTCCCCGCCAGCGAGCGGTCGTAGAGCGCCCGCAGTTCCGGAATGCCGACCTTGACCGGGTTGCCGCCGGCGGTCGGGTCCTCCGCCGCCATCTTCGACAGGAGGTCGAGCTTGTCCGCACCGACGCCGATCTCGCCCGCGCGATGCGGGATGGCGAGCAGCGCGCGCAGCTCCAGCACCCATTCGAGGAAGCTGTCGAAGGTCTGGCGCTTCAGGCCCAGATAGGCCGCGGCCCGGGCCAGCTTCTCCTCCACCGCCGGGCGGTTGAAAGCCAGCACATAGGGCATGAAGACGGCGTTGGTCAGGCCGTGATGGGTGTCGTAGATGGCGCCCACCGGATGGCTCAGGGCATGGATGGCGCCCAGCCCCTTCTGGAAGGCGATCGCCCCCATGCTGGCGGCGGCCAGCATGTGCGCCCGGGCCTCCAGGTCGTTGCCGTCGGCGACCGCGCGCGGCAGCCATTCCTTCACCAGCCGCATGCCCTCGACCGCGATGCCGTCGCCCAGCGGATGGTGGTAGGTGGAGGAGTAGGCCTCGAGATTGTGGGCCAGCGCGTCCATCCCGGTCCAGGCGGTGATGTTGGCCGGCAGGCCGGCCGTCACCGCCGGGTCGGAGATGACGATCGAGGGCAGCATCTTCGGGTGGAAGATGATCTTCTTGGTCCGGGTCGGCTCGTGGGTCACGACTGAGGCTCGGCCGACCTCCGAGCCGGTGCCGGCGGTGGTGGGGACCGCGACGATCGGCGCGATGGCGTCGGCATCGGCGCGCTTCCAGTGGTCGCCGATATCCTCGAAATCCCACAAGGGCCGCGTCTGCCCCGCCTGGAAGGCGATGGCCTTGCCGGCATCGAGCGCGCTGCCGCCACCGATGGCGACCACCCCGTCATGCCCCCCGGCGCGGTAGGCGGCGACCCCGTCATCGACGTTGCGGCCCTCCGGGTTGGGCTTGATGGCCGAGAATAGAACCGCCTCCAGCCCGCCTGCCTTCAGCAGCTCCATGGCTTCAGCCAGCAGCGGCAGCCGGGCCAGGCCGGGGTCGGTCACCACCAGCGGCCGCGCCATGCCGACGGAGCGGCAGGCTTCCGCCAGTTCCCCGAACCGGCCGACGCCGAAGCGGATCGCGGTCGGATAGCTCCAGTTGGCGCGAAGGTGGCGATAGTCGGCGGCGAGCGTGGTGGAGGACATCGGGTCGGGCCTCAGATGATCTCGAAATAGCGGGCGAGCTGCCAGTCGGTGATGGCGCGGCGCGACTCGCGCTCCTCCCATTCCCGCGTCGCGGCGAAATGGTCGACGAAGGCATCGCCGAACAGCGCCCGGGCGGCCTTGGATCCCTTCAGGTTCTGCGCCGCCTCCCACAGGGTGGCCGGCAGGGCGAGGCGCTTCGGCGTCTTCTGGTCATAAGCGTTGCCTTTGATGGCGGGCGTCGGCTCCAGCCCCTGCTCGATGCCCCAGAGGCCGCTGCCGATGGCAGCGGCCAGTGCCAGGTAGGGATTGCCGTCGGCGGCGGCGATCCGGTACTCGACGCGCTGCGACTTCGGGCCACCGGGGATGACGCGCAGCGCGGTGGTGCGGTTCTCCACCCCCCAGGTGGCACTGGTCGGTGCCCAGAAGCCGGGGATGAGGCGGGTGTAGGAGTTGACCGTCGGTGCCACCATGCCCAGCACTTCCGGCAGCAGCGCCTGCTGGCCGCCGACGAACTGGCGCATCCTGGCCGACATGAAGCCTTCGGCCGCCGGATCGTGGAACACGGACTTGTCGTCGCCGTCGATCAGCGAGACGTGGATATGGCCGGACTGGCCCGGCCAGTCCGGCGACCATTTCGCCATGAAGGTGGCCATCAGGTTGCGGCGCTGGGCCACCACCTTGGCAAAGGTCTTGAACAGGGCCGCCTTGTCGGCGGCGGCCAGCGCGTCGTCGACGGCCAGCGCCGCCTCCAGGACGCCCGGGCCGGTCTCGGTGTGCAGGCCCTCGATCGGCATGTCCATGCGCTCGCAGGTGTCGAGCAGCTCGCGGTAGAAGTCCGACCAGACCGAGCTGCGCAGGACCGAATAGCCGAAATGCCCGGGCGTGATCGGCTTCAGGTTGCGATAGCCCTTCGCGCGCACGGAATCCGGCGTCTCGTCGAAGACGAAGAACTCGTACTCCACCGCCGCCTTGACGCGGAAGCCCATGGCGGCAGCGCGGTCCAGCACCCGGCGCAGCACGCCGCGCGGGCAGATGGTGTCGGCGGGCGGCGCGAACTCCGCCAGGAAGAACAGGCCCGGCGCCTCGAACGGGATCTCGCGGCAGCTCTCGGGCACCACCCGCACCGGCGCGTCCGGATAGGCCGTGTGCCAGCCAGTGAAGCTGGTGTTGTCGTAGAGCTGGTCGTCCGAATCCCAGCCCAGCACCACGTCGCAGAAGCCGAAGCCGCCTTCCAGCGCCGACAGGAACTTCGCCCGCGACATGTACTTGCCGCGCAGCACGCCGTCGACGTCGAAGGCGCCGACCTTGACGTGGGTCAGCCCCCGCGCCTCGACGATGGCTTTCGCGTCGGCGGCGGTGCGAACGTCCCTGGGCTGCATCGATGGATCCCCCTGAATTCCCCAAATCGGCGGGCAACCCTAGGGCCGGCGGCCCAGCGCTACAAGACGAGGATGAGGCCGCCGCTCACGCGGCGGGGTCTTTTTTGTAGAGGAACTGCCCCACCTTCTCGCTGCCGCCGCCATGGGCCAGCCGCTGCATGCGATAGAGGTGCTTGGTGTTGGCCAGCGCGTCCAGCTTGGTCTGGTCGATCGAGCGGTAATAGGCCTCCATCTCGATGCGCACGGCCAGCGGCGGGTGGCGGGCGATGCGGGCCGCGACCGCCTCCGCCTCCGCCATCACCGACGTCGTGGGGACGACGCGGTTGACCAGGTTGTGGCGCAGCGCGTCGGCCGCGTTCATCGGGTCGCCGGTCAGCAGCATCTCCATCGCCACCGTATGCGGCAGGTGGCGCGACAGGCGGGACGAGCCGCCGGCGCCGCCCATGCCGTAGGCGATCTCGGGGAAGCCGAACTGGGCATCCTCGGACGCGATCCGGATGTCGGTCAGGTGCAGCAGGTAGATCATGCCCTGGCCCAGGCAATAGCCGCGCACCGCGGCCACGATCGGCTTGTAGCGGTCGAGCGCCAGGACGTCGCGCGACCAGGCAAAGGTCTGCGGGTCCTCGTCCTCGACGCGATGCTTCGGCCACAGATGGGCCGCCATCTCCGCCTGCGGCGTCTCGAACTTGGCATACTGGGTCTTGATGTCGTCGCCGGCCGAGAAGGCGCGCTCACCCGCGCCGGTCATGATGCCGACCCGGATTTCCTCGTCGGCCAGGAAATCCAGCATGGTGTGGAACATCTGCTTGTGGATCGAAGGCGTCATCGGGTTCACCGATCCGTTGCGGATCGTGAAATAGGCGACGTGGCCCTTCTTCTCGTATTCGAGCGGCATGGTCGATCTCTCCTGGTTCAGCGCCACACCGCGTCGACGCGGTCGTAGCTGTCGGCGCGCAGGTCGGGCTTCTCGTCGACAAGACGCTGCTTGGCGATCTTCTCCGACGGGGTCTTCGGCAGGGTCTCGCGATATTCGAGGTAGCGGGGCACCTTGAACTTGGCGAGGCGGGCGTCGCAGTGGGCGAAGATCCGTTCCGGCGGCACCTCCGCGCGGTCGACGCCGGGCTTCAGGATGACGTAGGCCTTCACCTCCTGGCCGCGGCGCGAGTCCGGCACGCCGACCGCGGCCGCCTCGGCGATCTCCGGAATCTCGCGCATCACCGCCTCGACCTCGCGCGCGGCGATGTTCTCGCCGGAGCGCCGGATCATGTCCTTCACCCGCCCGACGATGTAGTGGAAGCCCTCGGCATCCTTGCGGAAGAGGTCGCCGGTGCGGAACCAGCCGTCGCGGAAGCTGGCGGCATTCGCCTCGGGCTTGCGGTAGTAGCCGAGCAGGATGCCGGGCCCGCGGATGCAGAGCTCGCCGATCTCGCCCGTCGGCACGTCGCGGCCGGCCTCGTCGCAGATCCTGGCCTCGCGATAGGGCGACGGCAGGCCACAGGCGCCGGACCCCACCATGTGGGTCGCCTCGCGCGGCATGAAGAGGGCGGAGCCGACCTCGGTCATGCCGAAGGATTCCCGCGCGATCACCCCGAAGCGCCGCTCCAGGTCGGCATGGGCCTGCTTGGCCAGGCCGAACACCGACACCCGCTTCAGCTTGTGCTGCCGGTCGAGCGGGTGCTCGGGCTCCTTATGGATGACGCCGGGGAAGAGGCAATATTCGATGTCGTAGGCGCGCACCCAATCCATGAAGCGGCTGGAGCTGGCGCGCCTGGCGACGAACACCTCGCCATCGCTGTACATCGCCATCAGCAGCAGCCATTGCGGGTCCATGTAGTAGTAGGGCTGGGCGATGAGGATGCGCCGGCACTCGTCGGCCCCGCGCATCGCCGCCACCTTGCCGAGCGTCAGCCAGTAGCGGTGGGTCAGCATGCAGCCCTTGGGAAAGCCCGTGGTGCCCGAGGTGTACTGGATGTTCATCAGGTCATCGAGCCGCGGCTCCGGCCACGGCCAGGACCGGGCCGGCGCCGCGGCCAGCAGGTCTGCGACCGAGCGGCCGCGCGACCCGTCGCCGCCCAGGACGATGATGCGGTCGGCCGCCAGCACCGGCGTCTCGGCGTTCATGGTGTCGAGCGTCGCCAGGCAGCTCTGGTCGATGACCAGGTAGCCGGCCTCGGAATCGGTCAGGACATAGTGCAGCTCGCGCGCGGTGTAGCCGATGTTGATCGGCACCATCACCGCGCCGAGGCGGGCCAGGGCCAGCCAGGTGGTCGGGAACTCCGGCACGTTGGGCAGCATGACGCCGACATGGCTGCCCTGGCGGATGCCGGCATGGTGCAGCGCCTCGGCCATGCGGTCGATCGCCGCCCTGGCCTCGGCGTAGGTCGCGCGGCGGTCCTCATTGAAGAAGGTCCAGAGCGTGTGGTCGGCGTTGCGCGCCACGGCCTCGTCGAGGAAGGCGCCGAGGTTGGGCGCAAACGGCGTCGCCTCGATGCGGGCACGCAAAGCCGCGACGTGATCGAGCAATTGATCTTTGAGCAAGGGCTGGCTCAAGGCTGGACCTCCCGGTGATACCGCCGGATCAGCTTCCGTAGCGGCGGACATTGCGTTGGCGGAAATACTCGGCCACCCCCATGCCGACCACGCTGACCACGATCAGCATCGTGGCGGCGGCCGCCACGGTCGGGTCCAGGCGCAGCAGGAGGTCGGTCCAGATGCGCACCGGCAGGGTCTGCAACCCGCCGGAGACGAAGAGGGTGATGATCAGCTCGTCGAACGAGGCGAAGAAGGCCAGCAGCGAGGATGCGAACATGGACGGCCCCAGATAGGGCAGGGTCACGCTGAAGAAGGCCCGGATGGGACCGGCCCCGAGGACCCGGGCCGCCCGCTCCAGGGTCGTGTCGAAGCTGCGCAGTGCCTGCGACACGATCAGCACGACATAGGGCAGGGCGACCACGGCATGGGCGAAGATCAGGGCCGGCACCGAATCGACCCAGCGCCAGCGCAGGAAGACGATGAAGAGGGCGAGCGCCAGGATCACCGACGGGATGATGAGCGGCGCCACCAGCAGGGCATGGAGCAGGCGGCGGCCGGGGAAGCTGCCGCGGACGATGGCGACCGATGCCAGCGTGCCGGCGACCAGCGCCACCGCGGTCGCGCCGATGCCGACCTTGAAGCTGAGGAGGGTGGCGTTGACCCAGCTGTCGTCGACGAAGAACTCGCGATACCAGCGCAGCGACAGCTGCCTGGGCGGAAATTCGAGGAACTGGCTGTCGGTCAGCGAGATCGGCACCAGCAGCACCAGCGGCATCACCAGGAAGGCGACGCCGATCGCGAAATAGACCCCGAGCAGGAAGCGCGTCATGGCGGCCCGCCCCTCAGCCGTGCAGCCGGCGCTCGGGCGCCACCAGGCGGAAGAGCCCGAGCAGGACCAGGGTTGCCGCCAGCAGGACTAGCGCCAGCACCGAGGCGAAGCTCCAGTTCAGGGTCTGGTGGACCTCGAAGTCGATCAGGTTGGCCAGCATGATGTTGCGCCGGCCGCCCAGCAGTGCCGGGGTGACGTAGAAGCCGAGCGACAGGATGAAGCAGATAATGCCGCCGGCCGCCGCCCCGCCGATGCTCATCGGGAAGAACACCTTGGCGAACGCCTTGAAGGGCGAGGCGCCGAGCGTGCGGGCGGCGCGGACGAGCTGCGGGTCGATCTCCACCATCGCGGCGAAGCAGGTGAGGATCATGATCGGCATCAGGATCTGCACCATGGCCAGGTGAACCGCCAGGTTGGTGAAGAGAAGCTGGACCGGCTCGTCGACGAGGCCGAGGCCGATGAGCGCGTTGTTGACCAGCCCCTCGCGCCCGAGCAGCACCATCCAGGTGTAGGTGCGGATGAGGACGCTGATCCAGAAGGGCAGCAGGATGAGGTAGAGGAAGAAGGCGCGCCAGCGCCGGGCCATGGTCGCCAGGAAATAGGCGATCGGATAGCCCAGCACGAAGCAGAGCACGGTCACCGCCAGGGCCAGCAGGAAGGTCCGCCGCAGGACGATCGAGGCCACCGGCGAGTTCACCAGCTTGGCGAAGGATTCCAGCGTGAAGCCCGGATTGAACAGGCTCTGCTTCATGATCCCGAACAGCGGGAAGAGGAAGAGCAGCCCGATCAGCGCCACCGCCGGCCCCAGCATCAGGGCCAGCCGATAGGAATTACGACGCGTCAAAGGACTGCTCCCCTCGGGTCAGGCGGCTACTGCAGCAGCCAGGCGTTCCAGCGCTCGGTCAGTGCCGCGCGCCTGGGCGCCCACCATTCCGGATCGAACCGGAACTGCACCGCGACATTGTCCGGATGGATGGGCAGGTCGCGCGCGACCGCCGGGTCCAGCCGCTCGATCAGGCCGGGAATGAAGCCCGGATAGGGCACCTCGGCCACGAACTGCTTGCCCTTCTCGGGGTCGAGGCGGGTGCGCATGTACATCATCGCCTCCTTGGGGTGCTTGGCCCCCTTGGGAATGCCCCAGTAGGAAAGCTGGAGCGAGCCGCCCTGGTAGCTCAGCGCCACCGGCCGGCCTTCGCGCCGCAGCGGCGTGATGCGCCCGTTCCACACCGTGGTCATCACCACCTCGCCATCGATCAGCAGCTGCACATGCTGGGCGCCGGTGGTCCACCAGACGGTGATCTTGTCCTTGATCTGGTCGAGCTTCTTGAAGGCGCGCTCGACATCCAGCGGGTAGAGCTTGTCCGGCGCGACGCCATCGGCCAGCAGCGCGAACTCGAGGTTGCCCACGGGCGAGTTCTGCAGGGCACGGGGACCGGGGAAGCCCTTCACGTTCCAGAAGTCGGCCCAGTTCTTCGGCCCCTTGCCTTCCGGGAACTTGTCGGTGCGGTAGGCGATGACGGTCGAGAAGGTCGAGGTCACCATGGCGTTCGGCCGCTTGGCGATGTCCGCCAGCTTGTTCTCCGGGTCGACGAACTTCCAGTCCACCGGCTGCAGCCAGCCATGCTTGGTCGCCTCGATCACGTCCGACCCGCCGAGCTCGGTCATGTCCCATTCGACATTGCCCGACTCCACCATGGCCTTCAGCTTGGGCAGGCTGACCGGGGCGGTGGAACGGACCTTGATGCCGGTTTCCTTGGTGAAGGGTTCCTCGTAGACCCGGGTGATCGTCTGGGCGAGGCTGCCGCCGGAGCCGTTGACGGTGATGGTCACCTGGGCCGCCGCCGGACCGGCCATGAACACGGCCGCGCCGGCCACGGCGATGCCGGCGGCAAACCGCCGGCGGGTGATTTTCTTCATGTTCGGGTCCTCCCTGTCACGGTGTCGTCGAATGCGTCATTCGGCCAGGAACACGATGTCGGCCGGATCGATCGCGATGGCGACGCGGGCGCCGGTCGCGTGCGCGCCGCCGCCCGGTGCCCGGCGCTCGGCGAAGATCAGGTCCGCACCCTGGTCGCAGCGGGCGGCGTAGCGCACGACGTCGCCCAGGAAGATCACGTCGGTGACGGTCGCCAGCACGCCATCGCTGCCGCCGGGCACGGCGCGCAGGATCTCCGGCCGCAGCGCCGCGAAGCGGGTGCCGCCAGGAACCGCGCCCGCCTTGGCCGCGCCAACCAGGGGACCGACGCCTTGCAGGGTCCAGCCGCCGGCGGCGTCGCCGGCGACCGGGACCACGTTGTTGAGCCCGATGAACTCCGCCACGAAGCGCGTGCGCGGCCGGTCATAGATATCCTTGGGCGTGCCCACCTGCAGCACGCGGCCCCGGTCCATCACCACGATGCGGTCGGACAGGGTCAGGGCCTCGCCCTGATCGTGGGTGACGTAGATGACCGTGCAGCCGATCTGCCGCTGGTACTGCTTGATCTCGAGCTGCATCGCCTCGCGCAGCTTCAGGTCGAGCGCGCCCAGCGGCTCGTCCATCAGCAGCACCCGCGGCTCGAAGACGATGGCGCGCGCGAAGGCGACCCGCTGCTTCTGCCCACCGGAGAGCTGGTGCGGCATCCGCCGGCCGTACTCCGCGAGGCGGACCAGGTCGAGGGCCGCCTGCGCCAGCTCGCGCGCCGCCGCCTTGGCGACGCCGCGCATGCGCAAGGGGAAGGCGATGTTGTCGAGGACGTTGAGGTGGGGGAAGAGCGAGTAGTTCTGGAACACCATGCCGATGTTCCGCTTCTCGGTCGGCAGCTCCGAGATCGCCACCCCGTCGATGGCGATGTGGCCGGAGGTCGCGTCGATGAAGCCGGCCAGCGCATTCAGCGCCGTCGTCTTGCCGGAGCCGGACGGCCCGAGCAGCGTCAGGAACTCCCCCGCCGCCACCTCCAGGCTGAATTCCTCCAGCGCCACCGTCGATCCGTAGACCTGGCGGAGGCCGCGAAAAACCACCGAGGCGCCCTTCGCCCGACCCGCATCGGCCAGTTGCATCGCGCCCTCGACCCTTCCTGTCCTGGAGTTTCCGGATAAAAGTGACGCTGATGTCATTTCTTGTCAACACGGCGATTCATGGTGCATTGAACGACCGGGAGGCAAAGGAAGAACGATGCCCGTGGTCGACTATGCCCAGCACCTGGCGGACGGGCTGGAGCACCTGCATTCGGCGCGCAAGGTGGAGCGCACGCGCCTGCGCCTGGAGATCGCCACGGCCGAGCTGCTGGCGCGCTCGACCTACGAGCGGCTGACGGTCGACGAGATCACCGATGCCGCCGGCTTCGCCCACGGCACCTTCTATCGCTACTACGCCAGCAAGCACGAGATCGTGCTGGCGGTCCTGCGCGGCTTTCTCGCCAGCATCCGCCAGATGCGCCCGTCGCTGTCCCGCCTGCCCGACCCCTACCAGGCGATCCATGCGGCCAACCGGCACTATGTCGAGGTCTACCGCCAGAATGTCGGGCTGATGCGCTGCCTCCTGACGCTGCGGACCGACGACCCGCTGGTGGCAGAGATCGGCAGCAAGGCCGATGCCGGTCTGGTCGCGCGCGTCCTGCGCAGCATCGAGCGGTTCGGCGCGCCGGCGGCCAGCCTGCCGCTGCGCCGGCAGGAGCTGCTCGTCTATGGCGTGATCGGCACGGTCGATGCCTTGCTGCGCAAGGTCTACGCCGCCTCGGACCCGCCGCTGGCGCGCTTCGCCGATGACCCCGACGCGATGACGACGGCGCTCACCGACATCTGGTTCCAGGCGCTCTATGCGCCCCCGGCCCGCGCCCCCGCCCCTGCGGCCGCCCCGGAGCCTGCCGTCAGCGCTGCCGCCAGGCCTGCGAGCGGCGCAGCAGGACGCGGGAAACCAGCGTCTCGGCCAGTTTCACGCCGGCCGAGGTCGCAGTGACGACGACCGCCATCGCGGCCGCCGCGGCGATGGCGCCGCTGTCGTTCATGTTGACGATCGCGACCGAGGCCAGCTTGGTCTGGGCGGTGTAGATGAAGATCACCGCCGACACCGTGGTCATCGCATTGACGAACAGGTAGATCGCGATATTGACGATCGACGGCAGGCATACCGGCACCGTGACCTTGAAGAAGGTGCGCCAGAACGGCACCTGCAGCGAGGCCGACACCGCCTCGAATTCCGGGTCGAGCTGCTTCAGAGCCGTGGTCGCGGTCAGGTGGGCCACCGTGTAGAAGTGCGCCACGGTGCAGATGACGAGCAGCGTCATCGTCCCGTAGAGGAAGCCCAGCGGGTTTCCGGGGGCATTGAAGAAGAAGACGTAGGCCAGCCCCAGCACCAGCCCCGGCACGGCCAGCGGCACCATCGCCAGCAGGTGGATGGCCTGCCGGCCGAGGACGGCACCCTTGCCCTTCTCCGCCAGGTAGGCGCCGAAGAAGACCACCGCGGTGCCGAAGACCGCCGTCGCGGCGGCCATCTGCACGCTGTTCCAATAGGAACGCCAGCCGTCCGAATCGAAGTCGTCGAAGACATAGTTCGCGAAGGTGAGCGACAGGTTGTAGGGCCAGAGCTTCACCAGCGAGGCGAAGATGGCGGTACCCAGGATGCCGAGGATGACGAAGCCGACCACCATGCAGAAGGCGAGCATGGCGAGGTCGCGTACCGGCTTGGGCTGGGGCACCAACGGCACCGAGCGCGCGCCCAGCAGCGCCACCTGGCGGCGCTGGACGATGCGGTCGACGACGAACGAGGCCAGCGCCGGAACGACCAGGACGACCGCAACGACCGCGCCCATCTGGAAGTTCTGCTGCCCCATGACCTGCTTGTAGACGTCGGTCGCCAGCACGTTGAAGCGGCCGCCGATGACGACCGGGATGCCGAAATCGGTCATCACCAGGGTGAAGACGACGAAGGCGGCGCTGACCAGCCCGTACTTGGCGCTGGGCAGGGTGATGGTGAGGAAGACCCGCCGCCGCCGGGTGCCGAGCGCCTCGGCCACCTCGTAGAGGCGCGCATCGGCCAGGGACAGGGCCGTGGTCAGGATCAGCACGGCATGGGGGAAGCAGTAGAACACCTGGCCCATGACGATGCCGATCGGGCCATAGATCGATTCGCCCAGCAGCAGGCCGCGGATCATCCCCTGGTTGCCGAAAAGATAGACGAGCGCGATCGCCGGCAGCATCGACGGCGACAGGATCGGGACCAGCGCGATGCCGGCCAGCAGCCCCTTCGCCGGCACGCAGGTCCGCGTCAGCCCATAGGCATAGACGAAGGCCAACGGCACCACTATCAGCGTCGTCAGCCCGGCGACGAAGATGCTGTTGAGGATCGAGTTGGAAAGGGCCGGCGTCGCGAAGAAGCGGACATAGTTGGCGACGCCGACGAAGGTCCCGGCGCGATCCTCGAGGCTCTGCGACAGGATCGACCACAGCGGCAGGAGGATGGCGAGCACGAGGCCCAGCCCGACGACGGCGATGCAGGCGCGCAGCACCCAGGCCTCGCGGTCGACCTTCCGCGGCCGGCCATCCAGGGCCTGGATGCTCATTCAGGCGAGCCGGCGAAGACCCGGACCCGCTCCGGCGGCAGGGCGACGGTGACTGCCCGCCCGCACTCCAACCCGAGGTCGGTCACCGCATTGAGCGAGAAGTCGACCAGCACCGGGGTCTCCGGCAGCGCCGGCACATGCAGCCGCGCCCGCACCACGGGGCCGAGGAACTCGGTCGCCTCGATGGTCGCGCGGAAGGCGTTCGGGGTGTCGCTGCCGACATTGCGGATGATGAAGTCCTCCGGCCGCGCGCAGGCGGTGCAGGCCTGCCCGGCCGGCGCGCCGTCGCCCTGCACCTCCAGGTCGAGGGCGCCGAGGCGGACCCGCCCCGGCGTCGAGCGGATGCCGCGGAGGAAGTTCATGGTGCCGACGAAGCCGGCGACGAACAGCGTGGCCGGGGTGCGGTAGATCGCGTCGGGGGTATCGATCTGCTCGATGCGGCCGTGATTCATCACCACGATGCGGTCGGCGATCGAGATCGCCTCCTCCTGGTCGTGGGTCACCATGATCGTCGTGACGCCGAGGCGCCGCTGCAGCTCCCGGATCTCGCCGCGCAGGCGCAGCCGGACCCGCGCATCGAGCGCAGACAGCGGCTCGTCGAGCAGCAGGAGGCCGGGCCGGGTCGCCAGCGCCCGGGCCAGGGCCACGCGCTGCTGCTGGCCGCCGGAAAGCTGGGCCGGGAACTTCGGCCCGCTGCCCGGCATCCCGATCATCGCCAGCAACTCCTCGACGCGCCGGGCGATCTCGGCCGCCTTCATCCGGCGATTGACCAGCCCGTACCCGACATTCTCGGCGACCGTCAGGTTGGGGAACAGCGCATAGGACTGGAAGACGATGCCGTAGTCGCGCTGCGCCGGCGGCAGGTACGAGATGTCCCGGCCGGCCTGGATGATCGTCCCCTTGCTCTGCGGATCGAGCCCGGCGATGGCGCGGAGCAGGGTCGTCTTGCCGCAGCCGGACGGCCCGAGGAAGCAGACGAACTCGCCCTCGCCGATCGCCAGGTCGATGTCGGCCAGCGCAGTGAACTTGCCGAACCGTTTCTCCAGCCCGGCCACGGTCAGGTAGGGCGGGCGCCCGCCCGGCCGGGCCGGGCGGGCGCTGGTCTCGCCGATCACTTCTTCGGCGCCGACTTGCCGTCATAGCGCTTCGTCCACTCGGCCAGGATCGCCTCGCGATTCTTGGCGGAATAGGCGAAGTCGTTCTTGATCATCTTGGCCTCGGCGTCCTTGGGATAGTTCGGGACCACCTTGTTGACGCCCGGATAGGCAACGACGCCGAAATAGTTGTTGAAGAGGGTGTTCGCCTCCTTGGTGGCGATCCAGTCCATCAGCTGCTTCGCGGCAGTCAGGTTCTTGGTGCCCTTGTGGATGGCTGCCGCCTCGAGATCCCAGCCCACGCCCTCGGCCGGCAGGATCACGTCGATCGGCGCGCCCTTCGTCTTCTCCTGGGACGCCCGGTACTCGAACGAGATGCCGACGGCGAACTCGCCGCGCGCCGCCTGCACGCAAGGGGCGGAGCCGGAATGGGTGTAGACGGCGATGTTCTGGTGCAGGGCATCCATGAACTTCCAGCCCTCGGCCTCGCCCATCGACTGCAGCCAGCCGCTGACCGAGAGGAAGCCGGTGCCCGAGGAGGCCGGGTTGGGCATCACGAGCTGGCCGCGATATTCCGGCTTCAGCAGGTCCTTCCATGAGGCCGGCGCGGTCAATTTATGCTTCGGCCCCTCGACCGTATTGTAGCAGACGGCCGACATGTAGGCGTCCATCCCGATCCACGCCGGCGGGTTCTTGGCGTCGCGGAATGCCGGCCGCAGGGCATCAATGCCCTTCGCCGCGTAGGGCTCGATCATGCCCTCGTTCTCGAACAGGATGAGGCTGGTGACGGCGACGCCCATGATCGCGTCGGCCTTCGGGTTGGCCTTCTCGGCCAGCAGGCGGGCGGTGATGACGCCGGTCGAATCGCGGACCCAGACGATCTCGACCTCGGGATTGGCCTTCTCGAACGCCTCCTTGTAGGGGCGCAGCTGCTCGTTCTCGAGGGCGGTGTAGACGGTGAGCGTCGTCTTCGCAGTGGCGGCGGTCGCCGCCGCCATGACCGCCAGCGCAAGCACCCCGGAAACTGCGGTCCGGATCGTCGGTTTCATCATGCTTCTCCCTCACCCTGTTCCATTGCCGGTGTCTCCCGGCTTCGCACAGCGCATACCACCTTGTGGGTAGTGCGACGTGCGCCGTCCGCTCGTTCGGCGGCACCATGCAATTTTCATGATAGTCCGACATCGTGGCGTCAAACCAGACCGCACTATGTCCGACGTCGTTGCACGTGGCGCATCCACCACCACCATTGATCGAAAGCGTGACGGCTTGACGTCGCGATTGCGAGGCCGGTAGCGTCCGGCAACGTCGAATCAAGATCGGCTTGCGTACCGGAAGATCCGGGCGAAGAGCTGACAGACGCATTGGGGAGGAAATGACTATGCGCAGCGCAATGCTCGCCACGGCCGTTCTTGCCGTCGGCATTTCCGGGGCCCTGGCCGAAGACATCCGGGTCGGCGTCCTCTACGATCTTTCCGGCCCGCTGGCGGCCGCCGGCTCGATCGCGTCGTCGGTCGGCGCCCACATCGCCATCGACATGGTGAACGAGAAGGGCGGCATCCTCGGCCAGCACAAGATCGTCGCCATCAGCGCCGACGCGCAGAGCAAGGCCGACGTGGCGATCAATGAAGCCGAGCGCCTGCTCAGCGCTGAGAAGGCCGAGATACTGCTCGGTGTCTTCTCCTCGGCCCACGCGGTGCCGATCGCCCAGCGGGTCGACAATCAGAAGAAGATCTTCTGGATCACCACCGCCATCGCGACCGCCGTCTTCAAGGACCGCAACCTGCAATACACGTTCCGCCCCCAGGTCCATTCCGACCAGTTCGGCGTCGCGTCCACCAGCTTCCTGGCGGAGATAGCGAAGTCGAAGCTCGGCATGGAGCCCAAGGACATCAAGGTCGCGATCATCTACGAGGACGGGCCCTACGGCGTCGGCGTCGCCTCGTCGAACGAGACCGGCGCCAAGCAGCAGGGGATGCAGATCGTCCTCAAGGAGGGCTACGCGGCCACCTCGCCCGACCTGTCGACGCTGGTGACCAAGCTGCGCCGGGCCCGCCCGGACGTCATCCTGCATACCGGCTACAACCCCGACATCACCCTGCTGCTGCGCCAGTCCCGCGAGCAGGGGCTGCGCTTCAAGGCGTTGATCGGCCACGGCGCCGGCTACGGCCAGATCGACAAGCTGGTGGAGACTTTCGGCCGGGACGTCGACCACATCTTCAATGTCGACCCGGTGGCGGCCCAACTCCTGGACCCGAAGTCGCTGAAGCCCGGCATCGGCGACCTGACGGCCGAGATGGTGCGGCGCTACAAGGCGAAGACCGGCGCCAAGGAAGTCCCGCCCCATGCCAGCATGGGCTTCAACCAGACCTGGGTCCTGCTCGACACCGTGCTGCCGGCGGCGATGCAGAAGCATGGCGGCTTCAATGCCGAGGCGATCCGCAAGGCGGCCCTGGAGGTCGACATCCCCGAAGGCGGCACCGTGCAGGGCTACGGCGTGAAGTTCTATCCGCCCGGCACGCCCTTGGCCGGCCAGAACGAGCGGTCGAGCCCGGTCGTCATGCAGTATGTCGGCGGCGAGACGAAGATCGCCTGGCCGACGGCCTTGCGCACCATCGACCCGGTCATCCCGCTGCCGGCCAGCTCGCCCTACGCCGCCCGCTAAGGTTCCGGGCACCAGCGCCGGGCCGCAGCCGATGCTGCAGGTCGAGGGGCTGACGCGGACCTTCGGTGGGTTCGTGGCGGTCAACAATGTGTCGTTCTCGGTCGCCCAGGGAGAGATCCTTGGGCTGATCGGGCCCAACGGGTCGGGCAAGAGCACGACCTTCAACCTCATTTCCGGTGCGCTGGCGCCGACCCAGGGCTCGATCCGCTTCGAGGGACAGGAGATCGCGGGGCGGGCGGCGAGCGAGATCGTCCATCGCGGGCTGGCGCGGACCTTCCAGATCCCGCGGCCGTTCCGCCGTCTCTCGATCCTGGAGAACGCCACGGTCGCCGCCCATTTCGGCCGCGCCGGCCATATCGACCGGACGACCGCCGAGGAGCGCGCGCGATCGGCGCTGGCCCTGGTCGGCCTGCCGACCGACCCCGATGCGCAAGTGGACGGGCTGGGGGCGGCCGGCCTGAAGAAGCTGGAGCTCGCCCGCGCGCTGGCGACCCAGCCGCACCTGCTGCTGGCCGACGAAAGCCTGGGCGGCCTCGACCATTCCGAGATGCAGCAGGCCGCGGACATGCTGCGCCGGGTGCGCGGCGAGATGGGCATCACCATCGTCTGGGTCGAGCACATCATGGGCGTGCTGATGAAGGTGGTCGACCGGGTGATGGTGCTGCATCACGGCGAGAAGGTGGCCGAGGGCCTGCCAGGCGAGGTCGTGCGCGACCCCCGGGTCATCGAGGTCTATCTTGGCCGCGACCATGGCGGCCACTGAGCCTATGGGCGCTGTGCCAATGCTGGAGGTAACCGGACTGGAGGCGGGCTATGCCGGCTTCCGCGCCCTGGCCGATATCGGCCTGACGGTGCAGGCGGGCGAGGCGGTCGCGGTGGTCGGCCCCAACGGTGCGGGCAAGACGACGCTGATGCGCGCCATATCCGGCCTGCTGCCGCCGCGCGCCGGCCGCATCGCCTTCGAGGGCCGCGACCTGGCGACCGTGCCGCCGCACCGCATCGTCGAGCGCGGCATCGCCCACGTGCCCGAGAACCGGCGCCTCTTCCCCCGCCTGACGGTGGAGGAGAACCTGAAGATGGGGGCCTTCTCGCCGGCCGCGCGGCCGCATTTCGCCGAGCGCCTGGAGTGGGTCTACTCGCTCTTCCCGCGCATGCGCGAGCGCCGCGTCCAGGTCGCCGGCACCATGTCCGGCGGCGAGCAGCAGATGTGCGCCATCGGCCGCGCCCTGATGTCGAAGCCCAAGCTTCTGCTGATGGACGAGCCGTCGGCGGGGCTGGCGCCGGTGATCGTCGACCAGGTCTTCGACCTGGTCCACCGCATCCGGCAGGAGGGGTTCACCGTGCTCATCGTCGAGCAAAACGTGCGCCAGGTCCTGGAGCTGGTGGACCGCGCCTACGTGCTGGAGGTGGGGACGATCCGCAAGTCCGGCAGTGCCGCCCAGCTGAAGTCCGACCCGGCCATCCGCGAAGCCTATCTCGGCCTCTGAGGAACCGAACCCCATGGACATCTTCCTCGTCGAGGCCGTGGTCAACGGCATCCTGCTGGGCGGGGTGCTGGCCCTGCTGGCGCTCGGCCTCAACCTCATCTTCGGCGTCGTCGACGTCGTCTGGATCGCCTATGCCGAGCTGGTGATGTGCGGCATGTACGCGATCTACTGGCTCTATGCCGTGCATGGCGTGCCGCTGCCGGTCGCCGCCCCCATCGCCATCCTGTTCGTGGCGTTCCTCGGCGTGCTCGTCCACAAGCTGATCATCTCGCCCATCCTGGGCAGCGCGCCCATCAACCAGCTGCTCGCCACCGGCGGGCTGCTCTTCTTCCTGCAAAGCTTCGCCACGCTGCTGTTCGGCGCCGACTTCCGGAACATCGGCCTGCGCCTGCCGATCGTCGAGGTGGGCGACCTCTTCATCAGCTTCGCCCGCCTGATGTCGTTCGGGGTGGCGCTGCTGGGCATGGTCGGCATGTGGCTGTTCCTGAAGCGCACCTATGTCGGCACCGCCATCCGCGCCATCGCCCAGGACCGCGAGATCATGATCCTGATGGGGGTCGACCCCAAGCGCGTCTACCTCATCACGTCGGCCCTGGGCGGCGGGCTGGCCGGCCTCGCGGCCGCCCTCCTCGTCCTCCAGTACGACGTCCATCCCTTCATCGGGCTGTCGTTCGGGCCGATCACCTTCATGATCTGCGTGCTGGGCGGGCTCGGCAGCATGATCGGCGGCTTCGTCGCCGCCTTCATCATGAGCCAGATCATCTCGGTCGGCGGCTTCTACACCTCGATCGAGCTGTCCTATGTGCTGGCCTTCCTGCTCTTCATCGTCATGATCTTCGTCCGGCCCCAGGGCCTGTTCGGGGTCCGGTCGTGAGGGCCGGCTGGACGCTCCTCGGCCTGGCATTGCTGGTGCCGCCGTTCCTCCCGATCTCCGAATACACCCTCCACATCATCATCCTCGTCCTGCTCTGGGCCTTCGTCTACACGAGCTGGACGGTGATGGGCCGCTTCGGGCTGGTGTCGCTCGGGCACGGTGCCTTCCTTGGGCTCGGCACCTACACCACCGCGCTGCTGTGGAACCATTACGGCCTGACGCCGTGGCTCGGCATCCCGCTCGGCGTCCTCGTCGCCGTGGCGGTGGCGCTGGTCATCGGCTACCCCTGCTCGCGCCTGAAGGTGGTCGGGCATTATTTCGCGCTCGTCACCCTGGCCCTGACCGAGGTGGTGCGGCTGTCGATCGTCGCCTGGCGCGACGTCACCGGCGGGTCGCTCGGCATGACGCCCAACATGGTGCCGGCCAACAGCATCGAGGCGCTGCAGTTCACCCGCTTCGCCTGGTACTGGATCGCGCTCGCCGCCTGGGCGACCGGGCTCTATGTCTGGCACCGGGTCGACCGCAGCATGACCCGCTCGGCGATGGACGCCATCTCCGACGACGAGACCGCCGCCGCCGCGGTCGGCATCAACGTGACGCGGCAGAAACTGGCGGTGACGACCATCAGTGCTGCCATGACCGCGGTCGGCGGTGCCCTCATCGGCCAGTACCAGATGTACCTCAACCCGGAGACCATGGCCGGGGTGGGGGTATCGCTGCAGATCGTCTTCGCCGCCATCTCGGGCGGGATGTACGTCATACTGGGGCCGACGGTCGGTGCCGTCCTGACCATCGTGCTGCAGGAATTCCTGCGCATCCTGTTCGGCACCAGGTTCATCGGCGCCGCCGCCACCATCTACGGGATCATGCTGATCCTCTTCATCATCTTCATGCCGAACGGAATCTGCGGGGTGATCGTGGAAAAGCTGCGGAAACGCCGGGCATGATCGCCCCCTACCGCATCGGGTTGATCGGCCTGGGTGCCATCGGCCGCGACCTCCTGGAGCGCATCCGCAGCGGTGCGCTGGGGCGGGTGGAGTGCGCCGGCGTCCTGGTCCGGCGGGCGCGTAGCGAACCCGGCCTGCCGGGCCTGACCCACGAGCCGGACCGGTTCTTCGCCGGCCGCTACGACGCCGTCATCGAGGGCGCCGGCCACCAGGCGGTGCGCGACCATGGCGAGCGCGCGCTGCGGGCCGGGTCCGACCTGGTGGTCACCTCGGTCGGGGCCTTCGCCGACGATGCCCTGTTCCAACGGATGCAGCACGCGGCCGCCGAATCCGGCCGGCGCCTGATCCTGCCGTCGGCCGGCATCGGCGCCCTGGACATCCTGGCCGCGGCGGCCGTCGGTGGCCTCGACCAGGTCACCGTCACCGTGCGCAAGGACCCGCTGTCCTGGAAGGGGACCGCGGCGGAGGGCCTGGTCGACCTCGACGCCCTGCTGGAGCCGGCGATCCTGCATGACGGCCCGGTGCGCGAGGGGGCCCGGGCCTATCCGCAGAACGTCAATATCTCGGCCGCCGCCGCCCTGGCCGGGATCGGCCTCGACCGCACGCGCCTTGTCATCATCGCCGACCCCGGCATCGACGTGCATGTGGTGGAAATCGAGGCCGCGGGCACCTTCGGCCGGTTCCACTTCCGCGAGGAGATCGTCCCCACCGAGGACAATCCCAAGACCGGGCGCCTGGTTGCCATGGCCATCGCCAAGACGGTCCGCCAGCTCGCCAGCCCGCTCGTGGTCGGGGCCTGAACCCGGCCCTGACCCAGCCGATGAACCACACGGACACGCGGCGCGAAAGCAGCTAGAATCGGCGCCGGCACCGCGCCGCCCTCTGTCCCCCCGACATGGGTGGTTCGCGGAGATGGCCTACCCAGGAGATTCCCATGGCGAAGGGTCAACAGCGCAGCAGCCGCGAAGCCAAGAAGCCGAAGCAGGTGAAGCCCAAGCCCGCCCCGACCGGGTCGCCCTTCTCGGAAGGTGGCGCCAAGTCCGCCCCGGCCGGCGGCAAGAAGAAATAACCCGTGGCGAAGGCTGCCGGGGCGACCATCCGGCCGCCCCGCGCCCGCCTTCCCCTACGCCCGCCCTAGGGCCCGAAGGCCGCCGGATAGCGCACTCGCCCGTGCCGGCCCGACAATGCCGCCGGCTCGATCTCCAGCGCCATGAAGGCGTCGCCCGGATAGGGGGTGTCCAGATGCCGGGCCGTGGTTGCCTGGAATCCAAAGCGTGCATAGTAGGCAGGGTGACCGAGTACGATCACTGCCGCCGACCGGCCACGCAGGGCGGCCAATCCGGCCTCCACCAGACGTGAGCCGATGCCTTGCCGCTGCCGCTCCGGCAACACGCCGAGCGGCGCCAGGGACACGGCCTCCACCCGTCGTCCGTCGACTTCGACATCCAGCTCGCTGAAGAGGATGTGCCCGGCCACGGTGCCGGCCACGACCGCGACCAGGGAGACCGCGACCAGGCCGTCCCCCCGCAGGCGCGCCACCAGGTCGGCCTCGAAATCGCCACCGAAGGCCGTGCGGTGGACGCGGCCGATCGCCGCCCGGTGGGCCGGGGTTTCCGCCTCGATCATCATGGGCGGCGCAGCGATCATGGTCGGCGTAGCCGGTCGGCCATCTTCTCGCCGATCATCACCGTCGTCAGGTGGGTGTTGGCGCGGCAGTCGGACGGCATGACGGAGGCGTCGACGACCCACAGCGCATCGACGCCGCGCACCCGACAGTCCGGGTCGACGACGCCGCGCGGGTCCTCGTGCGCGGTCATCCGGCAGGTCGCGACCGGGTGCTGGGCGTCGCCGCATTCGGCCAGCATCGCCGCATCCAGCTCGGCGTCCGGCAGGCCAGCGACCGTGGCGAACGGCCGGCCACTGAAGCCGAAGCCGATCTCGTCGGCCATGCCGGCGACCGCCGGATGGGCCACGATCGCCGCCAGCCGGCGCACGCCCGCGCGCATCCGGACGCGGTCGCGCCCGTCATCCAGCATGTTGGCCTCGACCAGCGGATCGACCGCCGGGTCACGCCCGCGCAGCACGATCCAGCCCTCGGAAAAGGACTGGAACAGGGCAGCCGCGATGCCACCCTCGTTGGCCCGCGCCGGATCGTCATCCTCGAACCCGCGATGGTTGAAGGCCATGAAGATCATGTCGTTGCGGCCGCCCTCGGCCAGGCCCGAAGACCAGGTGACGCAGCAGTTGGTATGGCGGAAGTCGATGTCGGTCGGCCGCAGCTCCGGCCGCACGCGGATGAGGGCGCGGATGGTCGGATGCTCCAGCATGTGGCGGCCGACATGCGGGTTGGCGGCGATGACCGGGATGCCGAAGCCGGCCAGCACGCTCGGGTCGCCCACACCGGACCGCATCAGGATCGCCGGCGAATGGACCGCACCCGCCGACAGGATGATGCGCCGGCCGGTAAAGGTCCGCGGCCGGCCGTCGATGCGGACCGCGACGCCGGTCGCGCGGCCCCCCTTGAACAATACACGGTCGGCCAGCGCGCCGCCCTGGATGTGCAGGTTGGCGCGGCACCGCGCCGGCTCCAGGTAGGCGTCGTTGGTGGAGACCCGCCGCCCGTCGCGGCTGTTGATCGGATAGCAGGCAACGCCGGAGCTTTCCGGCGCGTTGAGGTCGTCGTTCCAGGGATAGCCCAGCGCCAGCGCGGCGTCGGCGAGCGCGCGGTCGACCGGCCCCCACTTCTCCCGCGGGGCGCGATGGATCGGGATCGGGCCGGCAGCGCCATGCCAGCGGGCGGCGCCATGCTCGTCGTCCGACTCCAGCTGCCGGAAATAGGGCAGCACCTCGTCCCAGCCCCAGCCCTCGCAGCCGCGCTCGGCCCAGTCCTCGAAGGCGTCGGGGACGCCGCGGATGGCGATCTGGGCGTTCATCGCCGACGACCCGCCCATGCCGCGGCCGCGCCAGTAATGCTTCGGCGCCTGCGCCTTGGTCCGCCGCGCCAGCAGGCCCGGCCATTGCCAGGCGGCCTGCTGCGCCGGCGGCAGGATGATGCGCAGCGGGTTGGCGCTCGCCATCTCGGGCGGGACGTCGGCCGAGCGGTAGTCGCGCCCGGCCTCCAGCAGCAGCACGCGGTGGGCGGGGTCCTCGGACAGGCGCGCGGCGACCACCGCGCCGGCGGACCCGGCCCCGATGATGATGGTGTCCCAGATGGTGGTGTCGGCTGCCATCAGACGCCCCCCAGCCGCCCGTCGAACATGGTGACCGGCGGATAGGCCTCGGGGTCGGTGACGACGTCGATGACGGTCGGCACGTCGGCCGCCAGTGCCGCATCGAGGGCCGGGCCATAGTCGGCCGGATCCTCGACCCGCACCCCGACGCAACCGCAGGCCCGCGCGATCGCGGCATGGTCGACCGGCGCGAAGGCGACCGCGTCGGTATGGGCACCGTGGGTCGCGGTCTCGGCATGCTTCTGGTAGCCGAGGATCTGGTTGTTGAGGATGGTGATGGCGATCGGCGTACCCATGCGCCGCGCCGTCTCCAGCTCGGCCCAGACATGGGCGAAGCCGCCATCGCCGGCGACGCAGATGACCGGGCTGGCGGGCGCCGCGACCTTCGCCCCGATCGCCATCGGCAGGCCCCAGCCGAGCCCGGCCAGGCCGCGCGGGGTGAGGAAGCGCTGCCCCGCGCGGCGCGCGCGCAGGTAGTTGTTGATCCAGATCGAGGCATAGCTGGCGTCGGCCACCACGATCGTGTCCGGCGTCAGGCGGCGGTCGATCTCGGCCATGATGCGCTCGGGGCGCATCGGACGGGTGGTCGCCGTGGTGACCGGCATGGCCTCCTCGGCATGGGCGCGGCGCCCCTCGCGGATGGCGGCCTCCAGCGCCGGCCGGGCGGCGGCGCGGGCCGACAGGTCGCGGGCACGCAGCGCATCCGCCAGGGCCGCCAACGTCGACCGCGCGTCGCCCTGAAGCCGCAGCGCCTCGTAGTTGCGGCCGATCTCCTGCCCGTCGATGTCGAGATGGATGAAGCGTGCCGCCTTCGGGAACAGCTTCCAGGAATCGGTGCCGTTCTGGTTGGTCCGGTTGCCGACCAGCAGCACCACGTCGGCCCGGTCGACCAGCGGCCGCATGAACTTGCCCTGGCCGCGCCGGCCCATGAAATAGCCGATGACGCCGACCGACAAGGGATGGCCCTCGTCGACCGCGCCCTTGCCCATGGCGGTGGTGCCGACCGGCAGGTGGGCCGCCTCCTGCAACCCCGCCAGTGCTGCGGTGGCGGCCGAGGAATGCACCCCGCCACCGGCGACGATGATCGGATATGCGGCCGCCGCCAGCAGGTCGGCCGCCGCCGCGATCGCCGCCGGGTCCGCCTGCGGCCGGTCCAGCGGATAGGCGCCGAGGCTGGCGATGCGGCCGGATTCCTTGGGTGCCGCGTCCTGGAAGAGGTCGATGGGGAGGATCAGCACCGCCGGCCCCGGCCGCCCGCCGGCCGCCGCCGTGAAGGCCATGTCGACATAGTCGTCGATGCGGTCGGCCTGGGCCACCCGCTTCACCCATTTCGCGACGCCGCGGAAGAGGTCGAAATGGTCCAGCTCCTGGAAGGCGTTGCGGTCGGTCGCGCCGCGGGCCACGTCCTGCACCAGGGCCACGATCGGGATCGACGCCTTCAGCGCCTCCGCCAGGCCCGGCACCAGCAGGGTCGCGGCCGGCCCGTTCTGCGCCGTCACCACCCCGACGCGGCCCGAGATGCGGGCATAGCCGTCGGCCATGGCGGCACCCGCATTCTCGGTCCGGTAGGCGAACTGGCGGATGCCGTAGCCGGGGGCGATCAGGTGGAAGGCGGTCGGAATGCTCTGGCCGAATGCCACCTCCACCCCGTGGCGGCGAAAGGCCCGGACGACGGTATGGGCCGCGTTCTCGTTGGCGATCATGGGATTTCCGCTTCAGGTCATGGAGAGGCCGCCGGCGACGTCGAGCGTGACGCCGGTGACGAAACTGGCCGCATCGGAGGTGAGGTAGGCGACCGCATCGGCGCATTCCGCGGCCGTGCCGAGACGGCGCAAGGGGGTGGCCGCCAGGGCCGCCTCGTTCACCGCCGCCCCCACCATGTGGATCATCGGGCTCTCGATGCGTCCCGGCGCGATGGCGTTGACGCGGATGCCGTGGGGCCCGAGCTCGCCCGCGAGATGGCGCGTCAGGCCGATGATCGCAGCCTTGGTGGCCGCATAATGGACGCCGACGATGCTGGAATAGTGCTTCCCGGCGACCGACGACAGGCTGACGATGGCGCCGCCGCCGCGCCGGATCATGTCGGGCGCGACCAGCCGGACGCCGTAGAAGCAGCCGCTCAGGTTGACGTCCAGCACCCGGCGCCATTCCGCCGGGTCCATCTCCTGGCTTGGCACCCGCGCGCCGTCGCGCTTGGGCGAGATGCCGGCATTGTTGACCAGGATGTCGAACGGGCCGAGCCCGGCCACCGCGGCGGCATGGGCCGCGCGAAAGGATTCCCAGTCGCCGACATCGCCCGCCACCGCCACCGCGCCGCGGCCGATGGCGAGCGCCGCCGCCTCGGCGACCGCGGCCGAGACATCCATCACGGCGACCCGGGCGCCGCGCCGCGCCAGCCCCTCGGCGATGGCGCGGCCGATGCCGCGGGCCGCGCCGGTCACCAGCGCGGCCTTGCCGCGATGCGTTTCGTCCAAGGAACCTCTCCCGGATTGGGTAGGGATCGAGTTTGGGCTATCCCTGGACCGCGATCAACGATGGCCGGGAGGGACAAGCCATGCCGCACGCGACCATGAGCGACGGGGTGAAGCTCTATTACGAGGAGACCGGGAACGGCTTCCCGGTCCTCTTCATCCATGAGTTCGCCGGCGACCACACGAGCTGGGAGCCGCAGGTCCGGGCCTTCTCGCGGCAATATCGCTGCATCACCTACAACGCCCGCGGCTATCCGCCGTCCGACGTGCCGGAGGATGCCGGCGCCTATTCCCAGGACCGCGCCGTGGCCGACGCCCATGACATGCTGGTGGCACTGGGGATCGCCCGGGCGCATATCGTCGGCCTCTCCATGGGCGGCTTCTGCACGGTCCATTTCGGGATGCGCCACCCCGGCCTGGCGCGCTCCCTGGTGGTCGCCGGCTGCGGCCATGGGGCCGAGCTCGACCGCCAGCCGCAGTTCCGCGCCGACGCCAACGCCATTGCCGACAAGCTGCTGGCGCACGGCATGGCGGACGGTGCCCGCGGCTATGCGGTGGCGCCGACCCGGGTACAGCTCCAGAACAAGGACCCGCGCGGCTGGCAGGAGTTCGCCCAGAACCTGGCCGGGCATTCGGCGATCGGGTCGGCCAACACCCTGAAGGGCGTCCAGGCCGGGCGGCCCTCGATCTACGAGTTCGAGGCCGACCTGCGGCGGCTGACGGTGCCGACCCTGATCGCGACCGGCGATGAGGACGAGCCGACCCTCGTCCCCGGCGTCTTCCTGAAGCGCTGCATCCCGACCTCGGGCCTGTGGATCTGCCCCAAGACCGGCCACGCCATCAACCTGGAGGAGCCGGACCTCTTCAACCAGGCGGTCCTGCGCTTCTTCCAGCAGGTCGAGAACGATGCCTGGGGCGAGCGCGACCCGCGCTCGCTGTCCGGCCGCATGGGGGGCGAGAGCCGGTAGGGGAAGAAAATTCCGGCCGCGGTCGACGATTCGGGCTGGAGCCGCTACCTTCCCGACCTATCATGCTGGCCTATCTCGTCCGCCGCCTGTTGCTGGTGATTCCGACGCTCTTCGGGATCATGGTGGTGAACTTCGTCATCATCCAGGCGGCCCCGGGCGGCCCGGTGGACCAGATGATCGCCCGCATCAAGGGCACCGCCATCGACGCCACGGCCCGCATCGGCGGCACCGGCGGGGGCGAGACGGGCAGTTCGCAACCGGGCGAGCGCTCGGTCCCGGGCTCGTCGGGCGAGGCGTCGAAATATCGCGGCGCGCGCGGGCTCGACCCGTCGCTGATCAAGGAGATCGAGAAGCTCTACGGCTTCGACAAGCCGCCGCTGGAGCGCTTCGTCCTGATGATGAAGAGCTACGTCACCTTCGATTTCGGCGACAGCTTCTTCCGCGACCGGCGGGTGGTGGACCTGGTCCTCGACAAGATGCCGGTGTCGATATCGCTCGGCCTGTGGACGACGCTGCTGGTCTATCTCATCTCGATCCCGCTCGGCGTCTCCAAGGCGGTGCGCGACGGCAGCCCGTTCGACGTCTGGACGTCGGCCGTCATCATCATCGGCTATGCCATCCCGGGCTTCCTGTTCGCGGTGCTGCTGGTGGTGCTGTTCGCGGGCGGCAGCTTCCTCGACTGGTTCCCCTTGCGTGGCCTGACGTCGGAGAACTGGAGCCAGCTCTCCTGGCCGTCGCGCATCCTCGACTATCTGTGGCACATCGCCCTGCCGGTGACGGCGATGGTGATCGGCGGCTTCGCCAGCCTCACCATGCTGACCAAGAACTCCTTCCTGGAGGAGATCAACAAGCAGTATGTGCTGACCGCGCGCTCCAAGGGGCTGGGCGAGCGCCAGATCCTCTACGGCCACGTCTTCCGCAACGCGATGCTGATCGTGGTCGCCGGCTTCCCGGCCGCATTCATCGGCGTCCTGTTCACCGGCTCGCTGCTGATCGAGGTCATCTTCTCGCTGGACGGGCTGGGCCTGCTCGGCTTCGAGGCGGCGATCAACCGCGACTATCCGGTGATGTTCGGCACCCTCTTCTTCTTCACCCTGCTCGGCCTGCTGCTCGGCATCGTCGGCGACCTGATGTATGTCGCCATCGACCCACGCATCGATTTCGAGGCGCGCCGGGCCTGATGGACCCGCATTGATGGATTCTCGGCCGGCCATCGCGGCGCCGCCGACCTTCCTCGGCCGGACGGTGTCGCCGCTGACGGCGCGCCGGCTCGCCAGCTTCCGTGCCAACCGCCGCGGCTACTGGTCCCTGTGGCTGTTCCTGGCGATGTTCCTGGTGTCCTTGTTCGCGGAGTTCGTCGCCAACGACCGGCCGCTCGTCGTCCAGTATGACGGTGCCTATTACTGGCCGGTCTTCGCCGACTATCCGGAATCGACCTTCGGCGGCTTCCTGCCGCAGACCGACTATCGCGATCCCAACGTGGCCGGGGAGATCGAGGCCAAGGGCTGGATCGTCTGGCCGCTCATCCCCTACAGCTACGATACCATCAACTTCAACCTGATGGCCCCGGCCCCGGCGCCGCCGTCGGCGGAGAACTGGCTCGGCACCGACGACCAGGGGCGCGACGTGGCGGCGCGCCTCCTCTATGGATTCCGCATCAGCGTGCTGTTCGGATTGACCCTGACCTTGGCGAGCTCGGTCATCGGCATCGCGGCCGGCGCCGTCCAGGGCTATTTCGGCGGCCTGGTCGACCTGTTGTTCCAGCGCTTCATCGAGATCTGGTCGGGCCTGCCCGTCCTCTACCTCCTCATCATCCTGGCATCGGTGGTGGAACCCAACTTCTGGTGGCTGCTGTCGCTGATGCTGCTGTTCAGCTGGATGGCGCTGGTCGGGGTGGTGCGGGCGGAGTTCCTGCGGGCGCGCAACTTCGACTATGTGCGGGCCGCGCGCGCGCTCGGCGTCGGCGACACGGTGATCATGATCCGCCACGTCCTGCCGAACGCCATGGTGGCGACGCTGACCTTCATGCCGTTCATCCTGAACGGCTCCATCACCACCCTCACCAGCCTGGATTTCCTCGGCTTCGGCCTGCCGCCCGGATCGGCCTCGCTGGGCGAGCTGCTGGCCCAGGGCAAGGCCAACCTGCAGGCGCCATGGCTGGGGCTGACCGCGTTCGCGACACTGGCGCTGATGCTGAGCCTGCTGATCTTCGTCGGCGAGGCGGTCCGCGACGCCTTCGACCCGCGCCGGACGGTTCGCTGAAATGGCGGTTCGCTGACATGGCGCTGCTCGAAGTCCGCGACCTGACCGTCACCTTCGGCGAGGGCGAGCGCGCGGTCGAGGCGGTGAAGGGCGTATCGTTCGACCTGGAGCGCGGCGAGACCCTGGCCATCGTCGGCGAATCCGGTTCCGGCAAGTCGGTGACGGCGCTCTCGATCCTGCAGCTCCTGCCCTATCCCAATGCCCGGCACGGGGCTGCGACGCATATCCGCTTCGACGGCACCGAGCTCGTGGGAGCACCGCCGGCCGTGCTGCAACAGGTGCGCGGCGGGCGCATCGGCCTCGTCTTCCAGGAGCCGATGACCTCGCTCAACCCGCTGCACACCATCGCCCGCCAGATCGGCGAGACCCTGCTGCTGCACAAGGGCCTGACCGGTGCCGCCGCCCATGCGCGGACCCTGGAACTGCTGTCGATGGTGGGCCTGCCCAATGCCGCCGACCGGCTCGGCGCCTATCCGCACCAGCTTTCGGGCGGCCAGCGCCAGCGGGTGATGATCGCGATCGCGCTCGCGGCCGAGCCGGAGATCCTGATCGCCGACGAGCCGACCACGGCGGTCGACGTCACCATCCAGGCGCAACTGCTGAAGCTGCTGCGCGAGTTGCAGGCGCGCTTCGGCATGGCCCTGCTGCTCATCACCCATGACCTCGGCATCGTGCGCAACATGGCCCGCCGCGTCCTCGTCATGACCGAGGGCCGGGTGGTGGAAGAGGGGCCGGCGGAGGACATCTTCTCGCGGCCGCAGCACCCCTATACCCGGCGCCTATTGGCGGCCGAGCCGAAGGGCGAGCCGTCGCCGGGCGCGGCCGACGCGCCGGAGGTGATGCGGGGCGACGACGTGAAGGTGTGGTTCCCGATCCGCCGCGGCGTCCTGCGCCGGACGGTGGGCCACATCAAGGCGGTCGACGGGGTGTCGGTCAGCGTGCGCGAAGGGCACACGGTCGGCGTGGTCGGCGAATCCGGCTCCGGCAAGACCACGCTCGGCCTGGCGCTGCTGCGCCTGCAATCGAGCGAGGGACGCATCGCCTTCCTCGGCAAGCCGATCGACCGGCTGGGTTGGCGCCAGCTCCGGCCGCTGCGGCGTCAGATGCAGGTGGTCTTCCAGGACCCCTACGGCTCGCTCAGCCCGCGCCTGTCGGTGGCCGACATCGTGGCCGAGGGCCTGGGCGTCCACCGCCTGGCACGCGACAAGGCCGAGTTGCGCCAGATGGTCGAGGCGGCCCTGGTCGAGGTCGGGCTCGACCCCGGCACCGCCGACCGCTACCCGCACGAATTCTCCGGCGGCCAGCGGCAGCGCATCGCGATCGCCCGCGCCCTGGTACTGAAGCCGCGCTTCGTCGTGCTCGACGAGCCGACCTCGGCCCTGGACATGAGCGTCCAGGCGCAGATCGTCGACCTGCTCCGCGACCTTCAGTCGCGCCACCGGCTGGCATACCTCTTCATCAGCCACGACCTGAAGGTGGTAAGAGCGCTGGCCGACGACGTCATCGTCATGTGCGACGGCCGGGTGGTCGAGGCCGGGCCGGCGACGGACATCTTCGACCGGCCGCGCGAGGATTACACCAAGGCGCTGATGGCCGCCGCACTCCGCCTGGAGGCGGTCGACACGGGAGTGGTGAGGACCTGAAATGGCATTGGTGATCGTGAGCCGCGCGCACCCCGCAAGCGACCTCTGGGCCCCGGCGATGCGCCGGCTGATGCCGGAGATCGACATCCGCTACTGGCCTGAGATCGGCGACCCGGACGAGGTCGACGCCGTCCTCATGTGGCAGGCACCCGACGGGCTGTTCGAGCGGCTGCCCGGCCTGAAGGCAATCTTCGCCACCGGCGCCGGGGTCGATGCCATCCTGCGCGACGAGCGGGTGCCCACCCACCTGCCGCTGGCCCGCCTGGTCGACCCGTCCATGACTGCCGAGATGAGCGAGTACGTCGTCCTCCAGGCGCTGCGTTTCCATCGCCAGGAGCCGACCTATGCCGCCCAGCAGCGCGACCGGGTCTGGAAGGTCCACCCCCAGCCGCATCCGGAGGAGCGCCGCATCGGCATGATGGGCCTGGGCGAGCTGGGCCAGGACGCGCTGCGCATGCTGAAGCCCTTCGGCTTCGCGCTCGGCGGCTGGAGCCGCACGCCGAGGTCGGTCGACGGCGTCGAATGCTTCTCGGGACAGGACGGGTTCGAGCGCTTCCTGGCGCGCACCGACATCCTGGTGAACCTGCTGCC
Source organism: uncultured Rhizobiaceae bacterium (assembly GCA_964594715.1). GTDB lineage: Bacteria > Pseudomonadota > Alphaproteobacteria > ATCC43930 > Allostellaceae > Allostella. The sequence continues at coordinate 98,552 of CAZQOA010000001.1, forward strand.
ACTGACCGCCAACACCGCCGGCATCGTCGACGCCCGCCTGCTGGCCGCCCTGCCCAAGGGCGCCTTCGTCATCAACTGCGCCCGCGGTGGCCATGTGGTCGATGCGGACCTGCTGGCCGCGCTCGATTCCGGCCACGTCGCCGGGGCGGCGCTGGACGTCTTCCATGAGGAACCGCTGCCGGCCGACCACCCCTACTGGTCGCACCCCAAGGTCATCCTGACCCCGCATGCCGCAGCCCTGACCAACCCGCTGACCGCGACGCCGCAGATCGTCGACAATCTGCGCCGGGTGCGGGACGGCCGACCGCTGGTCAACCTGGTCGACCGCTCCCGCGGCTACTGATCACAGCGCTTTCGATTCGACGGACAAGGTCCCATATCCGCGCCATGAGCTCCTCCGCGCGTCGCGCCATCCTCATCTTCGTCGTCGGCCTCGCCATGCTGGTCGCGACCCTGACGGTCCTCTATCTGATGCGGCCGCCGGGCAACGGCCGGCTGGAGGCGATCTCGGGGCCGCAGATCGGCGGGCCCTTCGCCCTGGTCGACCATGAGGGGCGGCGGGTGACCCAGGAGACCTATGCCGGGCGCCATCTGCTGGTGTTCTTCGGCTTCACTCATTGTCCGGACATTTGCCCGCTGGCCCTGGGCGAGGTCTCGGTCGCGCTGGACGCGCTGGGGCCGGCGGCGACGAAGGTGCAGCCCTTGTTCATCACGGTCGACCCGGAGCGCGATACGCCGGCCGCATTGAAGGATTTCGTCACCGCCTTCGACGACCGCATCGTCGGCCTGACCGGTTCGCCCGAGGAGGTCGCCGCGGTGGCCCGCGCCTATCGCGTCTATTTCCAGAAGGTCCCGGTCCAGGGTGCGCTCGGCTACACCATGGACCACAGCGCCTTCGTCTATCTGGCGGGCCCCGACGGCAAGCTGGAAGCCTTCTTCACCCATGAGACGAAGGGCGACGCCATGGCGCAGAAGATGCGGGCGTTCCTCACCAAGAGCTGACCGCCCGGACGGTTCCTAGCCTTCGCGCACCACCCGCGCCAGGGTGACGACGTCGACCGCCGCCGCCCCCGCCGAACGGAGCGCGCGGGCGCAGGCCTCGACCGTAGCCCCAGTGGTCAGCACGTCGTCGACCAGCAGCACGCGCCGGCCGGAGATGCGGCTTTGCCGGCCGGGATGGACGGCGAAGGCGCCGGCCACGTTGCGGAAGCGCCCGAGGCGCCGCAGCAGGCCCTGCGAGGGCGTGCGCCGCCGCCGGACCAGTGCATCGGGCACCGCCGGCTTCGCCGCGATGCGGCCGAGCGCCAGGGCCAGCAGCGCCGCCTGATTGTAGCGGCGATGGACGAGGCGGGTCCAATGCAGCGGCACCGGCACGATGATGTCGGCTTCCGCCAGCATGGGGGCCGCGGCCCGGGCCATCCAGGCGGCGTAGGCCGGGGCGGCGTGGGTCCGGTCGGAGTGCTTGAAGCCAAGGATCAGCGGCTTGCTGGCATCGTCGTAGCGCAGGGCCGAGCGGGCGCGGTCGAAGCCCGGCGGCCGGCGCGCGCATTCCCCGCACTCCGATCCCGCCCCGATCCCTGCATCGAAGGCGAATGGAACGCCGCAGCGCACGCAACAGGGGGCCGAGATGAAGTCGATTTTCGACCAGCATTCGGCGCATAGCGAGCCGTCGGCGCCGACGATGGTGCCGCAGGACAGGCAGCGCGGCGGCAGCAGCACATCCATCACCCGGCGGCCGGCCGCTCCCGCCATGCGCCCGGCCGCGCCCGCGATGTGCCGCGTGCGCTGGCCGATCCGTGCCGCTGGGCGTGGTGCTTCCATGGTCCGGTGGCCATATTAGCGCCATGCCACACCCCGCCGACAACCGCCTTTCAACCAATGGTGGTCTTCCCGCCGACCCACCTGCCGGCATGCAGGTCTTCGACCGCGCCGCCGTGCGCCAACATCGCGAGCGGGCGGCGGCGGGGTTCCCATCCCATGCCTTCCTCTTCGACGAGGTGGCGGCGCGCCTCGCCGACCGGCTCGACGATGTGCGCCGGCAGTTCCAGGCGATTCTCGACCTCGGTGCCCGCGGCGGCGTGCTGGCGCGCGCGCTGGCTGGCCGCCCCCCCGATACCCGGTCGGGCGACCCGCTCCTCGTCCATGCCGATCTTGCCCCGCGCCTCGTCGCCGGCCTGCCGCGGGCGGTCGTCGCCGATGCGGAAGCACTGCCCTTCTCGAACGGCTTCGACCTGGTGCTGAGCTGCCTCGACCTCCATTGGGTCAACGACCTGCCGGGCGCCCTGCTGCAGGTCCGCCGCGCCCTCAGGCCGGACGGGCTGTTCCTGGCCGCCATGCTGGGCGGCGACACGCTGGTCGAGCTGCGCGAGGCATGGCTGGCGGCCGAGATCGAGGTCGAAGGCGGCGCCAGCCCGCGCGTGTCGCCCTTCGCCGATGGGCGCGACGCCGGCGCCCTGTTGCAGCGCGCCGGCTTCGCCCTGCCGGTGGTCGACACCGACCGCATTACCGTCACCTATGGCGACGCCATCGCCCTCATGCGCGACCTGCGCGGCATGGGCGAGGCCAACGCCGTGGGCCTGCGCCGCCGCGGCGCGACCCGGCGCGCCACGCTCTTCCGCGCCGCCGAGATCTATGGCCAGCGCTTCGCCGGCCCCGACGGCCGCGTCCGCGCCACCTTCGAGGTCATCACCCTGACCGGCTGGGCCCCCCACGAGACCCAGCCCAGGCCGCTGAAGCCGGGCAGTGCGGCGTTCCGGCTGGCCGCGGCGCTGGGCTCGGAGGGCTCGGGACAACCGTCATAGCGTCCCTCGACTGCTCGCTACGCTGCGCGCTCGGGATGAGGAAACTATCCTTCTGCCACAAAAGGTTATGCCAAAGGGATACCCCCTCATCCCGAGCCTCTTGTCGAGGGACGCAACCACCGTCATGCAGCGCCTTCACTACCGGCCGCCGGGCTAAGCCTCCGCCCCCTCGACCTCCTTCAGCCGGCCGCTTTCGATCAGCAGCCAGCGGGTGCCGATGGCGGCGGCGAAGCTGCGGTCGTGGGAGACCAGGATGCAGGTCGCCGCCTGGGCCAGGATCTCGGCCTCGAGCTGCTCCTGGCCGGCGATGTCGACATGGTTGGTGGGCTCGTCCAGGAGGTAGAAGTTGGGCGCCGCCAGCCGGATCGCGAGCAGGCCGAGGCGCGCCTTCTGCCCGGGCGACAGCCGGTCGATTGGCCGGCGTTGTTTCTCGACCGTGAAGCCGGCCCCGGCCAGGAGGCCGGTGGTGCGCTGGTCGCCCGGGCGGAAAGTGCCCGCGATGAAACCGTGCGGCGTCTCCCGCGGCGGCAGCTGCGACATCTGCTGGTCGAGATAGCCCAGCACGGCCGAGGGGCTGATGCGGATGCCGGGGACGCTGTCCGGTGCCAGCATGGCGCGGCGGAGAAGCCCCACCAGTTGCGACTTGCCGACGCCGTTGCGGCCGAGAAGGACGATGCGATCCTGCTGCAGGACCACCAGCTTGCCGGTCCGGAACAAGGCCTTGCCGTCGGGCGCGCGCACGGTGACGTCGTCGAGCGTGGCCAGGACGCGGGCATGGGTGCCGCGATTGCCGAGGCGGATGGTGCCCGGCTTCTCGACCCATGCCGGCCGCAGCGTCTGCTCCAGGCTTTCGGCGCGCCGGGCCATCTGCATCGACTTCTTCTGGGCCGCGTCGCTGCGGCTGTTGATGCCGATGTTGCGCAGCTCGCCGGCGCTCTGGCGCAGCCGGACGACCTCGCGGGCATCCTTCGCCAGCTTCGCCTCCAGGGCCGCATCGTCATCGGCGAGCAGCCGCCGCGCGGCGAAATAGGGGTGGGCATAGAGCCGCGAGATGTCCGGCCGCAGGAACAGGGTCCGGTTGGTGCAGGCTTCCAGGAACTGACGGTCGTGGCTGGCGATGACCATCGGCACCTGCCGCAGCGGGCTGGTGACCCAGCCTTCCAGCAGCCGGATCTTCTCGAGGTCCAGGTGGTTGGTCGGCTCGTCGAGCAGCAGCGCGTCAGGGTCGGCGATCCAGGCGCGCGCGATCAGGGCCAGGCGCTGCCAGCCGCCGCTCAGCGCGCCGACCGGGCGCCGGCGCAGGTCGGCCGGTGTCTCCAGCTCGTCCAGCACCAGGTCGACCCGCCAGGCCTGGCCCTCGCGCTCGGCCGGCGGGATGGAGCGCCGCACGGCCTCGGCCAGCGGCAGGTCGAGCATGGTGGCCGGAACATCCTGCTCGACGATGCCGACCCGCAGGCCGCGGGAGCGGACGACGGTGCCGACGGTCGGCTCGTGCAGGCCGGCCAGGCATCGGAGCAGGGTGGACTTGCCGCCGCCATTACCGGCGACCAGGCCGAGGCGGTCGCCGTCGCCCAGCACGAGGTTGAGATTCTGGAAAAGAGGCGTGGCGACGGTGACGCCGACATTGCCGAGCCGGATCGAGCCCATTTGCATCTCGCTGGAAGAAGCCGGGTCACGCCCGAAAGGCGGAGAACCGGCTGTCGTACCGAACTTGGAGAAGCACCTCGGCCCAGCAATACTGGGCGAACAGCGCGAAAGCGCCGTTCAGGGCAGGCCCGACTGGATAGGACGCAGGGGGAGTACGGGAGGCGTCAGTTCCGGGCGGTGGCCGGCCCCGCAACGGAACGCTGCGGGGCAAAGACAGGCCCACGGGAGTGATGCTGGATGAATGCGATGGTCATGCAGCCCTCCTCATGGCCGGATGCGGAACGGGCAAATCTCGTAGCGGCCGCGCCGGCCGGTTGCAAGGCCGATCTCACAGAAGCCCGATCTCACAAAAGGTCGCGCAGCGCCGCGACCAGCGGCTCGTCGGCCGGCGGCATGGGATAGTCGCGCAGCCGGTTCGCCCGCACCCAGGCCAGGCGCTGCCCCTCATGCGGGGTGGGCGTGCCGCGCCAGTTGCGGCAGATGAACAGGGGCATCAGCAGGTGGAAGGCCTCGTAGCGGTGCGAGGCGAAGGTCAGCGGGGCGAGGCAACGCTCGTCGGTGTCGACCCCCAGCTCCTCGCCCAGCTCGCGCAGCAGGGCCACTTCCGGGGTCTCGCCCGGCTGCACCTTGCCGCCGGGGAACTCCCACAGGCCCGCCATCGCCTTGCCCGCGGGCCGTTCGGCGATCAGCACGCGGCCGTCGGCATCGACCAGGGCGACGGCCGCCACCAGCAGGGTCGGCAGGACCACCGGCCGGGCGATCTCGTAGCGCACGGTCTCGACCGGCACGCCGCGCAGCCGCCCCTGGACGCGCCCCACCTCGTGCAGCCCGGCCTTCTCCAGCACCCGGCGGGAAGCGACATTCTCGGGATGCACCTCGGCGAAGACGAGGCGCGCGGCGTCGAACGAGAAGGCGTGGCGGACGACTGCCCGCACCGCCTCGGCCGCATAGCCCTGACCCCAATAGGGCTGGCCCAGCCAGTAGCCGACCTCCAGCTCGCCCGTCTCACCGGCCTGCTCCAGCCCGATATTGCCGAGGAAGGCGCCGTCGTCGCGCCGGGTGACCGAGAAGATCTCCACATGGCCGGCCGCCCGGTCGGCCGTGGCCTCGGCGATGAAGGCCTCGGCCGCGCCCGGCGGATAGGGATGGGGAATGCGCTGGGTGTAGCGTGCCACCTCCCACGCGGCCGCCAGATCCGCGATCGCCGGTGCGTCGTCGGCGACCGGCGGACGGAGGACGAGGCGCGCGGTGGTGAGCGCCTCAGCTTCGGTAGCTGCCATTGATGTCGATATAGGCGTGGGTGAGATCGCAGGTCCAGACCGTGGCAGAGGCCTTGCCGACGCCGACATCGACATCGATCTCGATGGCGCGGCCGGCCATGTGGGCGGCGACCGGGGCCTCGTCGAAGCCGGCCACGCGCTGGCCCTTGCGGGCCACCGCGACGCCGCCCATGGCGATCGCCAGCCGGTCGCGGTCGGCCTTCTCGCCGGACTTGCCGACCGCCATCACGATCCGCCCCCAGTTGGCGTCGCCGGCCGCGATCGCGGTCTTGACCAGCGGCGAGTTGGCGATCGCCATCCCGATCCGCCGCGCCGCCCGGGCGGTGGCGGCGCCGCCCACCCGGATCTCGACGAACTTCTCCGCGCCCTCACCGTCCTTCACCACGAGATGGGCCAGGTCCATCAGCACCTGGTCCAGCACCTGGCGGAACTCCGCCAGCTTGGGGTCGGCCGCGCGGGTGATCGCCGGATTGCCGGCCTGGCCGGTGGCGAACAGCAGCACCGTGTCGCTGGTCGAGGTGTCGCTGTCGACGGTGATGCAGTTGAAGCTGCGCTCCGAGCCGCGCGCCAGCAGGGTCTGCAGGACATCCGCCGGCAGGGCGGCATCGGTGAAGACGAAGCCCAGCATCGTCGCCATGTCGGGCGCGATCATGCCCGACCCCTTGATGATGCCATTGATGGTGACGGTGGTGTCGCCGATCCGCGCCGTCGCCGTCACCCCCTTGGGGTAGGTGTCGGTGGTCATGATGGCGCGGGCGGCCTCGGCCCAATGGTCGGGCTTCAGGCCGCCCGCCAGATCGTCCAGCGCGGCCGTGATGCGTTCGGCCGGCAGCGGCTCGCCGATGACGCCGGTCGACGCGACGAAGACCTGGCGCGGCTTGCAGCCAAGCCGCTCGGCCACGCCCTTGGCCGTCACGTTGACCGCCTTCGATCCGGCAGCGCCGGTGAAGGCGTTGGCGTTGCCGGCATTGACGATCAGGGCCCGCGCCTGCCCGCCCGGCAGCGCCTTGCGGCACCAGTCGACCGGCGCCGACGCCGTCTTGGAGCGGGTGAACACGCCCGCGACCGTAGTCTCCGCCGCCAGCTCCGCCAGCATGACGTCGACGCGCCCGGCATATCGCACGCCGGCCGCGATGGTGCCGAGGCGTACGCCCGCGATCGGCGGCAGGTCGGGGAAGCGGTCCGGAGCGAGCGGGGAAACCTTGTGCGCCATCATGGGCCTCTGATCTACGGTTCGTGCTTGGACTAGAACCGGCTCAGCGAGCCGGCGTCAGCCCCTGGGGAGCGGCGGGCGCCAGCGGCGAGCCGTCGGCATTGAAGAGCTCGACCTTGGCGTTCTCGCGCAGTCCCTTCACATGCGCGTCGACCGCCTCGCGGGTCAGCTCGTCGCTCAGCTCCTCGCGCGCCGTCTCGAAGGTCGGGGCCGGCATCTGGCGGCGATCGGTGACCCGGATGACGTGCCAGCCGAACTGGCTCTTCACCGGCGCCTTGCTGGTCTCGCCCTTCTTCATGGCGTAGGCGGCGGCGGAGAATTCCGGCACCATCTGCTCCTTCTGGAAGAAGCCGAGGTCGCCGCCATTGTCGCGGCCGGACGGGTCGATCGACTTCTCGCGCGCGACCTGCGCGAAGTCGCCACCCTTCTCCAGGTCCGCGATGACGCGCTTGGCGTCGTCTTCCTTCTCCAGCAGGATGTGGCTCGCCTTCACCTCCTCGCCGGTCGGCTGCTTCTTGACGAAGTCGGCGTAGCGCTGGCGCAGCTTATCCTCGGTGACCGCCTTCTCCACCACCCGCGTCAGATAGACGCGCTCGATGACGCGATCCTCCAGCCGGGCGAGCTGGCTCTTCACGTCAGGATCGTCCTGCAGCTTCTGGCTGCGGCCGGCCTCGGCCAGCAGCCGCGAACTCACCACCTGCTCGACGATCAACGGGAAGATCATGTCGATCGGCATCTGCTGCACCTGGGCCGGCAGCTGCCGGTGGGCGGCCAGCACGTCGCTGCGCATCACCGGCTTGCCGTTGACCCGGGCCACGATCGGGTCTTCAGCCTGGCCTGCCCCGACCTGGCCTGCACCGGCCTGGGGTGCCGGCGCCGGCGGCGTCTGCGCCCAGGCGGGCGGTTGCGCGAGCAGGAGGGGGGCCGCGACGGCGGCAAGGACCAGGAGTGCGGAGCGGCTCATCGAGGATCATCCTTTCGCCGGCGCCACGCGCCGGCCAGCTTGGCGGCGGAACATACACGAAGGCAGTTGGCCACGGAATGTGGCGAGAAATGGTGGCCGGGCGGCCGCGTTGACAGGGGTAGGCCTTGCTCCTATGTGTTGGACGGTCGTACTCGTGCGGCCCTCCCTTCAATCCCGCTCCGCCCGAGGTTCTGATGATCGGCGCTCTCGCCCGCCGCTTCTTTGGCTCAGCCAACGACCGCTATATCAAGGGCCTCGGCACCATCGTCCGGGACGTGAACGCGCTTGAGCCGGAGCTGTTGAAGCTCTCGGACGACGAGTTGCGCGCCCGCACCCCGATGCTGCGCGAGCGCCTGGCCAAGGGCGCCACGCTGGACGAAATCCTGCCCGACGCCTTCGCCACCGTCCGCGAGGCCGCCAGGCGCAGCCTCGGCCAGCGCCATTTCGACGTCCAGATCATGGGCGGCACCATCCTGCACCGCGGCATGGTGGCCGAGATGAAGACCGGCGAGGGCAAGACCCTGGTCGGCACGCTGGCCGTCTACCTCAACGCGCTGGAGGGCAAGGGCGTCCACGTCGTCACCGTCAACGACTACCTCGCCCAGCGCGATTCCGAGTGGATGGGCACCGTCTACCGGTTCCTCGGGCTGGAGGTCGGCAGCATCGTTCATGGCCTCGACGACGCCCAGCGGCGTGCGGCCTATGCCGCCGACGTCACCTACGGCACCAACAACGAATTCGGCTTCGACTATCTGCGCGACAACATGAAGTACCGGCTGGAGGACATGGTTCAGCGGCCGTTCAACTTCGCCGTCGTCGACGAGGTCGACAGCATCCTGATCGACGAGGCGCGCACGCCCCTCATCATATCGGGCCCGGCCGAGGATTCCTCGGAGCTCTATGCACGCGTCGACGTGCTGATGGAGCGCCTGGAGCCGGCCGACTACGAGAAAGACGAGAAGCAGCGCACGGTGACGCTCACCGAGAAGGGGTTGGAGCGGATCGAGGAGCTGCTGATCGAATCCGGCCTCCAGAAGGAGGGCGGGCTCTACGACATCCACAATGTCTCCCTGGTCCACCACGTCAACCAGGCGCTGCGCGCGCACAAGCTCTTCGCGCTCGACACCGACTATATCGTCAAGGACGACAAGGTCGTCATCGTCGACGAGTTCACCGGCCGCATGATGGAGGGCCGCCGCTATTCCGAGGGCCTGCACCAGGCGCTGGAGGCGAAGGAGCACGTCACCATCCAGGTCGAGAACCAGACCCTGGCCTCGATCACCTTCCAGAACTACTTCCGCCTCTATCCCAAGCTGGCCGGCATGACCGGCACGGCGATGACCGAGGCGCAGGAGCTGTCGGACATCTACCGACTCGACGTCGTCGAGATGCCGACCAACGTGCCCTGCATCCGCAAGGACAATGACGACGAGGTCTACCGCAGCGCGCGCGAGAAGATGAACGCGATCGTGGAGCAGATCGAGGAGTGCCGGAAGAAGGAGCAGCCGGTCCTGGTCGGCACCGTCAGCATCGAGAAGTCGGAGCTGCTGGCCTCCTTCCTGGAGGAGCGCAAGGTTCCCCACCAGGTGCTGAACGCGCGCTACCACGAGCAGGAAGCCTACATCATCGCCCAGGCCGGCCGGCGGGGCGCGGTGACCATCGCCACCAACATGGCCGGCCGTGGCACTGACATCCAGCTCGGCGGCAACGTTGAGATGCGCATCCGCCACGAGCTGGTCGACGTGACCGACCCCGAGGAGCGGGCGCGCCGCGGGGACCAGATCCGGGCCGAGGTGGCCGAGGCCAAGCAGCAGGTGCTGGCCGCCGGGGGCCTCTACGTCATCGGCAGCGAGCGCCATGAGAGCCGGCGCATCGACAACCAGCTCCGTGGCCGGTCCGGCCGCCAGGGCGACCCCGGCGGCTCCAAGTTCTTCGTCTCGCTCGACGACGACCTGATGCGCATCTTCGGGTCGGAGCGCATGGACACGATGCTGCGCCGCCTGGGCATCAAGGAGGGCGAGGCGATCGTCCATTCCTGGATCAACAGGGCCCTGGAAAAGGCGCAGCAGAAGGTCGAGGCGCGCAACTACGAGGTCCGCAAGCAGCTCCTGCGCTATGACGACGTAATGAACGACCAGCGCAAGGTCGTCTACGAGCAGCGCCGCGAGATCATGCAGGCCGAAGACGTCGAGACGATGATGGCCGACATGCGGACCGAGGTCATCGAGACGACAGTCACGCGCTGCATCCCGCCCAACGCCTATGCCGAGCAGTGGGACGCGGCCGGCCTGCACGAGGCCTGCATGCGCCTCTTCGGGCTCGACCTGCCGATCGCCGACTGGGTGCGCGAGGAGGGCATCGCGGACCGCGAGATCCGCGAGCGCATCACCGCGGCGCTGGACGCCAAGATGGCCGAGAAGACGGCGACCTACGGTCCCGAGGTGATGCGCATGGCCGAGCGCAGCGTCCTCCTGCAGGTGCTGGACCAGGTGTGGAAGGACCACCTCCTGTCGCTCGACCACCTGCGCCAGGGCATCAGCCTGCGCGCCTATGCCCAGCGCGACCCGCTGAACGAGTACAAGCGCGAGGCGTTCGAGCTGTTCGAGGAGATGCTGGTGCATCTCCGCGAGGCGGTGATCCAGCTCCTCAGCCATATCGAAGTGCGCATGCAGGAGCCGGAGCCACCGCCGTCGCTCGACATGTATGAGACGCGCTTCGACCCGGCGCTGGCCGAGGCCGGCGGGAATGGCGGCGCCGAGCCGCTGCCGCGCCACGCCGCCGTGGCCGCGGTCGCCAGCATCGATCCCGACGACCCCGCCACCTGGGGCAAGGTGAACCGCAATGCCGCCTGCCCCTGCGGCAGCGGCAAGAAGTACAAGCACTGCCATGGCCGCCTGTAGAGATGGTCGCCTGTAGGGACGGCGGCCTCTAGAGGGCCCACCCCACCCGATCCGCACCTAGACGCAAAAGACCGGCTGCTCGGACGTCGGTCCGGTGGGCTGGCCGCCTTCCGGAGGAGACGCTCTTGATCATCGCTCACGCGCCGCTGGTCCGCCTGGTCGCCGACATCTTCACCGCCGCCGGCTGCGATGCCGCCGAGGCCGGCCGGATCGCCACCATGCTGGCCGGTGCCAACCTGGCCGGCCACGACAGCCACGGGGTGATCCGGGTCCCCCGCTACGTCGAGACCCTGCAGGCGGGCCGCGTCCACGCCGGCCGTTCCCTCACCACCGTCGTCGAAGGCGGTGCCTTCGCGGTGGTCGACGGTAATTACGGCTTCGGCCAGACGGTCGGCCCGCTGGCGGTCGAGCTCGGCATCGCGCGCGCCAAGGTCCACGGCGTTTCCGTCATCGGGCTCCGCCATGCCGGCCATCTCGGCCGCATCGGCGACTATCCGGAGATGGCGGCAGCCGAAGGCCAGGTCTCGATCCATTTCGTCAATGTCGCCGGCAGCGAGCTGGTGGCGCCGTTCGGCGGCGTGGACCGGCGCTTCTCCACCGCCCCCGTCGCGGTCGGGCTGCCGGTCCCGGGTGCCGAGCCGGTGATCCTCGACTTCGCGACGTCCCTGGTGGCCGAGGGCAAGGCGCTGGTCGCCCAGTCCGGTGGCAAGGCGCTGCCGGCGGGCGCCCTGATCGAGCCCGACGGGCGCCTGTCGAACGAGCCCCGGACGCTCTATGGCGAGGTGGCGCCGGGTGCCGTCCCCGACCCGCGCCTGGGCGCCGGCGCGCTGCGCGCCTTCGGCGAGCACAAGGGCTCGGGCCTGGCACTCATCTGCGAGCTGCTGGCCGGCGCCTTCACCGGGTCGGGCTGCTCCGGCCCCGGGCCGCGGCAGATCGCCAACGGCATGCTGTCGATCTACATGGCCGTCGACCGCTTCCATTCCGACGACGGCTTCGCCCGCGAACTGACGCAGTATGTCGACTACGTCAAGGCATCGCGCCCGGCCACGCCCGGTGGCGAGGTGCTGGTCCCGGGCGAGCCGGAACGGCGGACCCGCGCCACGCGCCAGGCCGAGGGCATCCCGCTCGCCGACCGCGCCTGGACCGACATCCTGGCCACCGCGCGCAAGGTCGGCCTGGACGAAGAGCGGCTGCGCGCCGTCTCCAACTAGAGGCAAGGGAGCCCCGCCGAGCCTCTGGCTTGGGGCTAGTTTTCCACCCCGTCGGACCAGCCGTCGCGCAGCTGTGCCAGCCGGGCGGCGACCGCGTCCTCGCGCATGCCGCAACCGGCCATGACCCGGCCGGCGAGCTGCAGGCTGGGTTCCAGCGTCTCGGAGATCACCTCGGTGGCGCCCAGCCGCGACAGGCGCACGGCATGGGCGATGTCGCGGGCGCGGGCATAGATCGGCAGGCCCGGCCAGCGCCGGCGGGCGGCGCGGACCGCGCGCTCCGCCGCACGCGGGTCGTCCAGGGTGACGACCAGCGCCCGGCACCGTTGCGCGCCGGCATGGCGCAATACCTCCCCCCGCCCGGCATCACCGAAATGCACCGGCCGGCCACGCTCGCGCTGCACCTTGGCCACCGCGGGGTCGAGGTCGAGCGCGACATAGGCGATGTTCTCGGCCTCGAAGGTGGCGGCGAGCGTGCGCCCGACCCGCCCGAACCCGGCCAGGACGACATGTCCTTCGGCCGGCGCGTGGATCGCCTCCGCCTCGGCCCGACCTGCCGCCCGGCCGGCGAGGCGGCCGGCCAGCCGCCGCGCGGCGACGGCCACCAGCGGGGTCGCCACCAGGGACAGCCCGACCACCAGGAAGATCCGCTGGGCGCCGGCGCCATCGACGACGCCGGCCCCCGCGGCAAGCCCCACCGCCACCAGCGCGAATTCCCCCGCCTGGCCCAGCAGCAACCCCATCTCCACCGCCACCGGCCAGGCCTGGCCGAAGGCGCGGGCGAGGCCGGCGATGATCACCGCCTTGACCAGGAACAGCCCCAGCACCGCGCCCAGGATCGCCAGCGGGTCGCCAAGGAAGGTGCGGGCATCGATGCCCATCCCGACCGTGATGAAGAAGAGGCCGAGGAGCAGGCCCTTGAAGGGTTCGATATCAACCTCGACCTCGTGCCGGTATTCGCTTTCGGCGATCATCAGCCCGGCCAGGAAGGCACCGAGCGCCATCGACAGCCCGGCAGTGGCGGTCGCCATGGCGGTGCCCAGCGCGACCAGCACGATGACGGCCATGAACAGTTCCGGGCTCCCCGCCCGGGCCGCCGATCGCAGGATCGGGCGCAGCGCATAGCGGCCGAACACGCCAATCGCCGCGATGATCAGGACGGCCTCGCCGAGCGCGTGCGCAATCCCGAGCAGCGACGGCTCGTCGCCGTGTCCGCTGAGGACCGAGATCAGAACCAGGATGGGGACGACCGCCAGGTCCTGGAACAGCAGGATCGCGAAGGTCGTGCGTCCGAGCACCCCCGACATGGCCCGTCGCTCGGCCAGGAGCGGCATGACGATGGCGGTGGAGGACAAGGCCAGGGCCAGCCCGAGCACGGCCGCGGCGGCCGGCGGCTGACCGACCAGCCACGCCACGGCGCCCAGCGCCAGGGCGCACAGGGTGACGACGCTGCTGCCCAGCCCGAATACCGCGACCCGCATCGACAGCAGGCGCTGGCGCGACAGGTCGAGGCCGATCGTGAACAGCAGGAAAATGATCCCGAGCTCGGCAATGGCCTTCGCCCCATCCAGATCCGCGATCACGAAGAGGCGGACCCAGGGCACCTCGCCGACCAGGCCGCCGAGGCCGTTCGGCCCGATGGCGACGCCGATCAGGAGGAAACCCAGCACCGGGCTGACGCGCAGGCGATGGAAGACCGGCACCACGATGCCGGCCGCGACGAGGAAGACGATGACCTCGCGCAGATAGGGGATGTCATGGCCGAGCTCGGTCATCGCCGGGCGTGCCGGCGGCCTGCCGCCGCCGCGGCCAGCGGGAGGTCATGACCCTCGACCTCCCGGACGGGCACGGGGCTCAAGCTCCGTTCTGGCCGATCGCCAGGAACTTCTCGCGCCGACGCAGGCGCAAGGTGGCCGGATCGAGCCCGTCGAGAGCGGCAAAGGTGGATGCGATCGCGTCGCCGACCGCCGCCAGGGTCGTCGCCTTGTCGCGATGGGCGCCGCCCAGCGGCTCCGGCACGATGGCGTCGGCGATGCCGAGGCGGAGCAGGTCCTGCGCCGTCAGCTTCAGCGCCTCGGCCGCCTGCTGTGCGTGCTCGCCGCTGCGCCACAGGATCGAGGCGCAGCCTTCGGGCGAGATGACCGAGTAGACCGAATGCTCCAGCATCAGCACGGCGTTGGCGGTGGCGAGCGCGATCGCCCCGCCCGATCCGCCCTCGCCGATGATCACCGCCACATAGGGCACCCCGACTCCGAGGCCGGCCTCGATGGCGCGCGCGATCGCCTCGGCCTGCCCGCGCTCCTCGGCGCCGACACCGGGATAGGCGCCGGCCGTGTCGACCAGGGTCAGGATCGGCAGGCCGAACCGGTCGGCCAGCTCCATCAGGCGACGCGCCTTGCGGTAGCCCTCGGGCCGGGCCATGCCGAAATTGTGCCGGACCCGGCTCTCGGTATCGGCGCCCTTCTCCTGGCCGATCACGACCAGGGGCTTGCCGCGGAACCGGCCGAGCCCGCCGACGATGGCCCGGTCCTCGGCGAAGGTCCGGTCGCCGGCCAGCGGCGTGAAATCGGTGACCAGCGCGCCGACATAGTCCGACAGATGCGGGCGGTCCGGATGGCGGGCCACCTGCACCTTCTGCCATGGCGTCAGGCGCGCATAGGTCTGCCGCAGCAGGCGCTCGGCCTTGGTCTGCAGCTTCGCCACCTCGTCGGCGATATTGATGTCCGCGGCCCCGGGAAGGTGCCGCAGCTCTTCGATCTTGCTTTCGAGTTCCGCGATGGGCTGCTCGAAGTCCAGGAAACTGCGCATGGTGGGCTACTAGCACAGGGCGGGGGGCCCGGGAAACCTGGGCAGAAACCTGGGTGCCCCTAGCCCTTCTTCGCGGGGTCGCCCGGCCGGGCCAGCGGATGGTGGGTATGGACCAGCCGCGACAGCCGCTCGTCGGCGACGTGGGTATAGATCTGGGTGGTCGCGATATCGGCATGGCCCAGCATCCGCTGCACGCTGCGCAGGTCCGCCCCGCCATCGACCAGGTGGGTCGCGAAGGCATGGCGCAGGACGTGCGGCGACAGGCGGCCGGGGTCGATGCCGGCCTCGATCGCCAGCTCCTTCAGCAACTGTCCGACCCGCCGGCGGGTCAGCCGCGCATCGGCCCCGCGCGAGGGAAAGAGCCAATGCTCGGCCGCCGCCCGGCGCTGGCCCTTGGGCAGGAAGCCGGCCCGCACCTGCATGTAGGCGCCGACCGCCGCCACCGCCGCGGCCGCCAGCGGCACCACCCGCTCGCGGTCGCCCTTGCCGCGGACCAGGAGGGTGGTGGTGCCGCGCGGCACCGCGTTCACCACCAGGTCGACCAGCTCGGACACCCGGAGGCCGCCCGCATAGAGCAGCTCCAGCATCGCCACCAGCCGCAGGCCCTCCGCCCCTGACCGCACTCGCGCCGCCGCCAGCAGGGCCTCGCACTCGCCGGCATCGAGGATCTTCGGCAGCGTGCGCCCCAGGCGCGGCGAATCGAGACGGCTGGTCGGATCATCCGGCCGCACCCCCTCGGCATAGAGGAAGCGGTGGAACTGGCGGATCGCCGACAGCCGGCGGGCCGCCGTGCGGGGGGCCAGGCCCGCGGCCTCGAGATGGGTCAGGTAGTCGCGGATGCCCTGCTCGCTGGCGCCGTCCAGCGCCTCGCCGCGGCCGGCCAGGAAGCCGGCCAGGTCGTCCAGGTCGCGGCGGTAGGCCTCCTGGGTGTTGCGGGCCGAGCCGCGTTCGGCGGCCAGCATCTCCAGGAACGATTCCAGATGCCGGCCGGCCAGCTTCATCGGTGGCTAGAGCCCGGCCAGGAGGGCGATCTCGACCGCGATGCGGCGCGCGATCGCCGTTTCCTCGGCGAGGCGCAGCCCGTTCAGGGCGGAGAAGGCGGCCATCGGATGGGGCACCGGTTCGGGTCCGAGCGCGATCAGCGCCAGCGTCACCTGCTCGCCCTGCCGGCCCTCGCGGGCGGCGGCTTCCTGGGCGAACCAGATGGCAGCCGTGGCGGCCGGCGCGGCGGCGACGCGGCCGGACGGGTCCTGGGCCAGCCCGATCCACTCGTCGCTGGCGGCGAGGTCGCCCAGCGATGCCAGCAGCGCCAGCCCGGTCGCCGTGTGCCCGCCCATCCCGGCCGACCATCGGCGCACCGCGTCGGCATTCCAGCCGGGCCCCTCGTCGCCGAGCGCCAGGCGCACCAGCGGCGCCGTCGCCGCGTGGGTCGCCATGGCGCCGGCGTCGCCCGGCCGCTGGCCGATCATCGAAAGCCAGCGCATCGCCGTCCGGCCGTCGCCGACCGCGAGCGCGATGCGGATGGCGGCACCGGCATGCGGGGCCAGGTCCATGGATGGCGATATCTCGCGCACCAGCGGTGCGGCCGCCGCCGCGAAGGCCAGCCCGGCCTTGCCCTCGCGCGCCTGGCCCCAGCCCAGCGCCAGCCGCTCCAGGCGGCGGGCGGGGACGATCTCCAGCCGCGCGGCCTGGAACAGGGCCGCCCGCCCATCGGCGCCGCCGCGCCTGGCCGCCTCGGCCGGCGCTTCCGCCAGGCGCTCCGGCGGCAGTGGCAGCGCCTCGTAGAGCCGGGCCAGCTGCGGCCCATCGATCAGCCCGTGGAGGGCCGCACGTTCGCCGGCAGCGAGGCGCGTCTCGATCGGCAGCGCCTCGCTGCGCGCCATCGCAGCAGCCAGGCCGGGCGAGGCGTCGGCCACGGCCGCCGGCTCGATCGTGGCCCCGGCCTTGACGGCCACCAGCAGCATGACGGCGTCGAGGCCGCTGGACAGTTTCGGCTTCTCGCCTTCTCCGCGCCGGGCCGCGCTGTCCAGCAAGGCGGCGAAGTCCGGGCCAGGGTCGTGACCCTGGTCACGCAAGAGGGCCAGGCCGAGGGCGACACGGTCGGCATGGCCGTCGACAGCGTCGCAGGCCAGCAGCAGGCGGCGCCAGAACAGGTCCCCAAGGTCGATGTCGGTGCGCCGCGCCAGCTTGCAGGCATCGGTCGCGGCGCCGGCCAGCAAGGCCGCCTCCGCCGCCGGCCGGGCGCGCGGGCCGTCGAGGCGAGCTTCCGGCACCGCCCGCACCAGCGCCATCGCGGACGGCGCGTCGCCCAGCGCGACCAGCAGCGCCAGCCGGCGTTCCAGGTAGGCGCCCGGCGGCGCGCCCTCGGGGCGGGCCGCGGCCGACATCAGCAGGCGGCGGGCGAGCGCGTGCCGTGCCGGCGTCGCCGAAGGCGTCGGCAGCCGGTTCAGCAGGCGCTCGGCGCTGGCCCAGGAGCTGCCCTGCCACAGGGTCGGTGGGAATCCGCCTTCCGCCCGGGTCCAGCCCGCGGACTCGTGGTCCAAGGCGGCCAGCGGCCGGGAGGTGACGGTCGGCGGGCGCTGCCGCTGTACGCGCTCCTGCGGCAACAGGGTGGGCGTTCGCCCCGCCGGCGGATCGAGCCGGATCGGCGGCCCCGGCGCTGCCGGCGCCTGCGGCGACGGAGATCCGATCGATGGTGGGCCGAACAGGGGCGTCGGCGGCGCCTGGGCGAGGGCAACCGACGCCGCGAGCGCCAGGACGACGCCGGCGGGGCCGACGCTAGCGAGCCAGCTTCGCATCCGGGATCACCTTCTCCATGCGTTGCGTCGGGGGGGGCATGTCGACGAGCAGCAATACCCCGACACCGGCGACGGACAGGACCAGGACCACGGAAGCGGCGATCCAGAGAAGCTTGCGGGCCATGGTGAAACTCCGGCCGCCGGGTGATTGACGACTTCCGACGGCGTCTGTGCTAACTACGCCCTATGGCGGCCGGAGGGCAGAATATCGGCGCCTCGGAGGCGATACAACGCCGCGAGGCGAATGACCACGATGTCGACCGGCGTGGGGACGGGGGAATTGCGGGCGTGGTCGACAAGTTAACGTTGCCGCGAACGCTGGTGCTGGTTGGCCTGATGGGGGCCGGCAAGACCAGCGTCGGCCGTCGAATCGCCCAGCGCCTGGGCCTCGGCTTCATCGATGCGGACGCAGAAATCGAGGCCGCGGCCGGCTGCACCATCGCCGAGATCTTCACCCGGCACGGCGAGGCGGCCTTCCGCGACGGCGAGCGCCGGGTGATCCAGCGCCTGCTGGAGGACCCGGTCCATGTGCTGGCCACCGGCGGCGGAGCCTTCATGGACCCCGAGACCCGCGGCCACATCCACGCCCGCGGCATCTCGCTGTGGCTGCGCGCCGAGCTAGACGTCCTGGTGCGCCGGGTGGCGCGGCGATCGAACCGGCCATTGCTGAACCAGGGGGACCCGAAGGAGATCCTGACCCGCCTCATGACCATCCGCCACCCCGTCTATGCCGAGGCCGACATCATCGTCGACAGCCTCGATGCGCCCACCGAGACCACCGTCGACCGCTGCCTCGGTGCGCTGGCAGCCCATGTCGGCCGGTCCCCGGCCGCACCACCCGACCAGTCCGCGGCGGAGCAGCAGCGATGAGTTCGACCACCGCCATCGATCGCGTGCGCGTCGGCCTGGACGACCGCAGCTACGATATCCTGGTCGGCCCCGGGCTCCTGGCCGATGCCGGGCGCCTGCTGCGCCCGGTGCTGCCGTCGCCGCGCGTCATCATCGTCACCGACGAGACAGTGGCCGGCCTGCACCTGGCGACCCTTCGGGACGCGCTGACGGCCGGCAGCATCCGCCACGACGCCATCATCCTGCCACCGGGCGAGGCGACCAAGGATTTCGGCCATCTCCAGCGCCTGTGCGAGCAGGCGCTGGAGCTCGGCATCGACCGCGGCTCGTCGCTGGTGGCGCTGGGCGGCGGCGTCATCGGCGACCTGACCGGGTTCGCCGCCAGCATCCTCCTGCGCGGCATCGGCTTCGTACAGATGCCCACCACGCTCCTGTCCCAGGTCGACAGCGCCGTCGGTGGCAAGACCGCGATCGACATGCCGAGCGGCAAGAACCTGGTCGGCAGTTTCCACCAGCCATGGCTGGTCCTGGCGGACATGGGGGCGCTCGCGACCCTGCCCCGGCGCGAGCTGCTGGCGGGCTATGCCGAGGTGGTAAAATACGGGCTGATCGACGACCCCGATTTCTTCGCCTGGTGCGAGGCGCATGGGCCGGCGCTGGTGGCCGGCGACCCCGACGCCGGGCGCCGGGCCGTGGTCACCAGCTGCCGGGCCAAGGCCGCCATCGTCGCCCGCGACGAGCGCGAGACCGGCGACCGCGCGCTCCTCAACCTCGGCCACACCTTCGGCCATGCGCTCGAGGTGGAGTGCGGCTTCGGCGGCGGCCTGCTGCACGGCGAGGCGGTCGCGATCGGCACCATCATGGCGTTCGACCTGTCCGTCCGGCTCGGCCTCTGCCCGCCCGACGACCTGGCCCGGGTCCGCCGGCACTTCGCCGCCGTCGGCCTGCCGACCGGCGTCGCCGCCATCCGCGGCGATCACTGGACCGCCGAGCGGATGGGAACCGCCGAGCGGCTGGTCGCCCACATGGGCAAGGACAAGAAGGTGAAGGACGGCCGGGTGACCTTCATCCTGGCGCGCGGCATCGGCAAGGCGTTCGTCGCCCGCGACGTCGCCATCGGCGACGTGACGAGCCTCCTGGCCGACGCCATCGCAACCTGAGCCGATCATCGATGGAGACCGTCTGGCTGGAGACTGTCTGGCTATCGGGCCTGGCCATCCTGGTCCTGCTCGTGCTTTCGGCATTCTTCTCGACCTCGGAGACCGCGCTGACGGCGGTGTCGCGGGCCCGGATGCATGCGCTGGCCAAGGAGGGCAACGGCCGCGCCCGGATGGTGGAGGCGCTGCACGAGCAGAAGGAACGCTTCATCGGCGCCATCCTGCTCGGCAACAACCTGGTCAACATCACCGCCTCGTCGCTGGCGACCGGCGTCCTGATCGGCCTGTTCGGCGAACGCGGCGTCGTCTACGCCAGCGCCGCCATGACGGTCCTGGTGGTGGTCTTCGGCGAGGTCCTGCCGAGGACCTATGCCATCCATCGCGCCGACCAGACCGCCATGGCGGTGGCACCCATGATCCGCCGCACCGTCCGCCTGTTCTGGCCGGTGACCCATGCGGTGCAGCTAATGGTGAACGCGGTCCTCGGCCTCTTCGGGTTGCGGGTGCCGGCCGGGGCCGGCATCGGGGTCTCGGTCGAGGAGCTGCGCGGTGCGATCGAGCTGCATGGGCGCGACGATGACGGTCCCAAGGAGGCCAGGCGCGAGCGCGCCATGCTGCGCTCCATCCTCGAGCTCGACGATGTCGCGGTGTCGGAGATCATGATCCACCGCCGCAACGTGACGACCCTGGATGCCGAGCAGCCGGCCGAGCGCCTGGTGGATGCCATCCTGGCCAGCCCCTATACCCGCATCCCGCTGTGGCAGGGCACCCCCGACAACATCGTCGGCGTCCTCCACGCCAAGGCCCTGCTGCGCGCCCTGAAGGCGCAGGAGGGCCGGGTCGACAAGGTCGACGTGTCGGGCATCGCGGCCAGCCCCTGGTTCATCCCGGAGACGACGACGCTGCTGGCCCAGCTGGAGGCGTTCCGCCGCCGGCGCGAGCATTTCGCCATCGTCGTCGACGAGTACGGCTCGCTGCGCGGCATCGTCACCCTGGAGGACATCCTGGAGGAGATCGTCGGCAACATCGACGATGAGCACGACGTGGTCCTGCAGGGCGTGCGGCCGCAGCCGGACGGGTCCTATATCGTCGCCGGCACCGTCACGCTCCGCGACCTCGCCCGCGAGCTCGACTGGCATCTGCCCGACGACGCGGCCTCCACCATCGCCGGCATCGTCCTGCACGAGGCGCGGACCATCCCGGAGCCGGGCCAGGTGTTCGCCTTCTTCGGCTTCCGCTTCGAGGTTCTGCGCCGCCAGCGCAACCAGATCACGACCCTGCGGGTGACCCCGCCGGCGCCCGAGCCATTGACGGACGGGGACGCTTCGTCCTAGTCCTTCGCTGCGCCGCAACATTATTCGAGCCGCCCCGCCGCTCCGGGGCCGTTGCCGCCATCCAGCTTTCGCGGACACCTGCCCCATGCCCCTGCCAGCCCCGGCGCCCCGCGCCCACATCCACACCCGCACCGTCGAATGCCGCGGCTATCGCCGCGAGGACGGGCTGTGGGACATCGAAGGCCATATCGTCGATACCAAGACCTATCCCTTCGAGAGCTCCTGGCGTGGCGAGATGGCGCCGGGCAGCCCGGTCCACGACATGTGGATCCGCCTGACGGTCGACGACGAGCTGGTGGTGCGCGGCGTGGAGGCGGTGACCGACGCCAGCCCCTTCCAGGTCTGCCCGGACATCACGCCCAACTTCCAGCGCCTCATCGGCCTGTCGATCAAGAGCGGCTGGACCCAGCAGGTCCGCAACCTCCTGGGCGGCGTCGAAGGCTGTACGCACCTGGTCGAGCTCCTGGGCCCGGTCGCCACCACCGCCTTCCAGACCATCTATCCGTGGCGCGAACGGCAGCGCCGGGCGCTGGCAGCGCAAGGTCCGTCAGCCCAGGGGCAGGCGAAGCCCAACCAGCCCCAGCGCCGGCCGGCGCATCTCGACACCTGCCACGCGCTGGCCCTGGACGGGCCTGTCGTGGCCAGCCACTGGCCGGCCTTCTACACCGGCCCGCGCGCCGAACGGGCGTGAACCGACCGACGGTCAGCCTGACGAACCATCGACCCGCCCGGTCTCCGCGCGGCGGGTGAATTTCGGGAGGACGCCCGCATGTCGACGACGCATGTCCTCGTCAGCCTGCTCGGCGCGATCGCGCTGTTGCTGTGGGGCATCCACATGGTCCACAGCGGCGTATTGCGGGCCTTCGGCGGCAATCTGCGGCATTGGCTGGGCGTCGGGCTGAAGACGCGCACACACGCCTTCATGGCCGGCATCGCGGTCACCGCGCTCCTCCAGAGCAGCACCGCCACGGCGATGATGGCGACCTCGTTCGCCGCCGGCGGGGTGGTCGACCTCGCCCCGGCACTGGCCGTGATGCTGGGAGCCAATGTCGGCACCACGCTGATCACCCAGGTGATGTCGTTCGACATCGCCATGGTCTTCCCGCTGCTGCTGGCGGCGGGGGTCGCCGCCTTCCGCCATGGCAGGCGGAGCCGGACCCGCGACCTCGGGCGGGTCGCGATCGGCGGCGGGCTGATGCTGCTGGCGCTGCACCTGCTGGTGACCACGATCGAGCCCGTCGAGGCCCTGCCGGCATTGCGCTCCATCCTGGCGTCGGTGACCGAAGAGCCGCTGATGGCGGTCGCCGTCGCGGCCCTCCTGACCTGGGCCGCCCATTCCAGCGTCGCCACCATCCTCCTCATCATGTCGCTGTCGGCGGCACATCTGCTAGCACCCGAGGCGGCCCTGGCGATGGTGCTGGGCGCCAATCTCGGCAGCGCGGTCAATCCCTTGCTGGAGGGCGGGCGCGGCGGCCCGGCCCGCCTGCGCCTGCCGCTCGGCAACCTCGCCAACCGGCTGCTCGGTTGCGCCCTGCTGTTGCCCCTGCTGGGGCCGGCCGCCCATTGGCTTGCCTACCTGGATGGCGACCCGGCGCGTCTGGCGGTCAATTTCCATACCGCCTTCAACCTGCTGCTGGCCGCCATCTTCATCGTGCCGCTGCCCTGGATCGCACGCCGGTTGAAGACGCTGCTGCCGGACGGTCCTGCCGCCGCCGACCCGGCGCAGGCCCGCCACCTCGATCCGGCCGACGTGGCGATGCCGGCCGTGGCCCTGGCCAACGCCACGCGCGAGGTGCTGCGCATGGCCGATGTGCTGGAGACCATGCTGCGCGGATCGCGGGAGGTCTTCCACACCGCCGACCGCAAGCGCATCGCCGAGATCCGCCGGATGGACGATACGCTGGACGGGCTCTACGCCGCGATCCACCGCTATCTCGCCGCCATCGGCCATGATGGGCTGGACGAGGATGAAGGCCGCCGGCTGACCGAGCTGCTGGCCTTCGCGGTCAACCTCGAGCATGCCGGCGACATCGTCGAGAAGAACCTGATGGAGCTGGCCGCCAAGCGCATCAAGCGGCACCTGGTCCTGCCCGGCGAGGCGACGGCCGAGATCGACGAGATGCATCGCCGGCTGATCGACCATCTGGGCCTGGCGGTCACCGTGCTGATGACGGCCGACGCCGTCGCGGCACGGCGCCTGATCGCCGGCAAGGACCAGTTCCGCAACCTCGAGCGCGCGACCTCGCGCCGACTCTTTGGCCATGCCCGCCACGGTCGCACAGAGGGGGTGGAGACGACCGGCCTCCGGCTCGACATCGCCCGCGACCTGAAGCGCATCGAGGCGCACCTGGCCGCGGCGGCCTATCCGCTGCTGGAGGCGAGCGGCGAGCTGCGCCCGTCGCGGCTGGCCATCTAGCCGGCACCCAAACCCCCTCACGGGGGCCCAACGCTTGCATTGCCCCCGGCCGCTACCCAAATCGGAGTGCCGCCGGGAGTGAGCCATGGTAGCGCTGTCGATTCTTGATCTTGTCCGCGTCACCGAGGCGACCGGCGCCCGTGGCGCCCTCGACAACGCCCGCGATCTCGCCGCCCATGCCGAAGGCTGGGGCTATCGCCGCTTCTGGGTGGCCGAGCACCACAACATGCCGGGCATCGCCAGCGCGGCCACCTCGATCGTCATCGCGCATATCGCGGCCGGCAGCCGGACCATCCGGGTCGGCGCCGGCGGGATCATGCTGCCCAACCATGCGCCGATGGTCATCGCCGAGCAGTTCGGCACGCTGGAGCGCCTGTTCCCGGGCCGCATCGACCTCGGCCTCGGCCGCGCGCCCGGCACCGACCAGCTGACCGCGCAGGCCCTGCGCCGCAGCCTTCCCGGCGCGGACAGCTTTCCCCAGGACGTGCTCGAGCTGCAGGCCTTCCTCGCCCCCGTCCAGCCCGGCCAGCGCATCCAGGCGGTGCCGGCGGCCGGGACCGAAGTACCCTTGTGGATCCTCGGATCCAGCACCTTTGGCGCCCAGCTCGCGGCCCAGCTCGGCCTGCCCTATGCCTTCGCCTCGCATTTCGCGCCCGACCAGCTGGCATCGGCGCTGCACCTCTACCGCGACCGCTTCCGGCCTTCGCCGCAGCAGGCCCGGCCCTATGCGATGGTCGGCGTCAACATCGTCGCCGCCGACAGCGACCGCGAGGCGCGCCGGCTGGCGACGACGCAACAGATGTCCTTCGCCGATATCTTCCGCGGCGCCCGCGGGCTGAGCCGCCCGCCGATCGACGACATCGAGGCCTATTGGTCACCGATGGAGAAGGTGCAAGCGATGCGGATGCTGGCCCGCACCATCGTGGGATCGCCGGCGACCGTGCGCGCCGGGATCGCAGCACTGGTCGCCGAGACCGGCGCCGACGAGCTGATGGTCGTCTCCGACGTCTACGACCATGCCACCCGGCTGCGCTCGTTCGAGCTCATCGCCGCGGCCGGGCTGGAGGTCGGCGCCGCGCCGATGGCGGCGGCCTGCGCCTGACGGCCCTATCCCGAGGCGCCTTCGCCGGGAGCCAGGGTGCGCAATTGCAGGGCATGGACGCGGTCGGCCAGTTCCTCGGCCAGTACCGAATAGACCATGCGCTGGCGCTCCACCCGCGAGCGGCCGGCGAAGGCGGCGGCGACGATTTCCACCCGGAAATGGGTCTCGCCCTCCGGTCGGGCGCCGCCATGACCGGCATGGCGGTGTGAATCGTCCGCGATCTTCAGGCTGCTCGGCTGGAACGCCTGCGTCAGCTTGTCGCGGATGGTGTCCTGGACCGTCATTTTCGCCCCCTTGATGTGCCCGGATCGGTGATCGGGAACGACGCAGAACAGATCATTCCGCCTACTGTCAACGCCCCGCCCAACCGATACGGGCGGCGCCCCGCTTGTTTGGCCCTGCACACCCGACCATACTTTCCGCAATGAGACGACGGTTCGAGCGCGTCGCCCTTGCCCCCCATCCGGAGGAGGCGAGGGATCGGCGCTTTTGCGAGTGGCCTGCCTGCACCGGCGACGGAGAGTTCCGCGCGCCGCTGTCGCGCGACCAGCTCGACCAATATCGCTGGTTTTGCCTCGAACATGTCCGGCAATACAACAAAAGCTGGGACTATTACCGCGGCATGTCGCAGACCGAGATCGAGGCGGACCTGCGCCGCGACACCGTCTGGCAGCGGCCGACCTGGCCGCTGGGCGGCCCGCGCCAGCGCCCGCCGCGCTGGCATGTGCATGACGGGTTCGGCATCTTCGAGGGCGAAGCCGACCAGAAGGCGGGCGAGAGCGGACGCCCGCCGATCGAGGCCGCGCACGTCCGCGCGCTGAACGTGTTCGGGCTGGAGCCGCCGGTCACTTTCGAGCGGCTGCGGTCACGCTACCGCACGCTGGTGAAGCTGCATCACCCCGATGCGAATGGGGGCGACAAGGCCGCGGAGGAGCGTCTAAAATCGATTAACGAAGCGTATGCCACTCTCAAGAACGGCTACTTCGCGTAGCGCGTTTCTTCCCGCTGTCTCCAAAACGACGAGATTCGATCCCGATGGCCACCGCCACGTCACCCCGCGCCGCAGAGGCGGCGCCCAACGGCCTGCCCGACATCAAGGTTTCTGTCCGCGAAACCTTCGGCATCGACTGCGACCTCGAGGTGCCGGCCTTCTCCACCCCGACCGAGCATGTGCCGGACAAGGACGAGGCATACCGGTTCGATCATGACACCACGCTCGCGATCCTGGCGGGGTTTGCCTACAACCGCCGTGTGATGATCCAGGGCTATCACGGCACCGGCAAGTCGACCCATATCGAGCAGGTCGCGGCCCGCCTGAACTGGCCCTGCATCCGCGTCAACCTCGACAGCCACATCAGCCGCATCGACCTCGTCGGCAAGGACGCGATCGTGCTGCGCGACGGCAAGCAGGTGACGGAGTATCGCGAGGGCCTGCTGCCCTGGGCGTTGCAGCACCCGACCGCCATCGTCTTCGACGAGTACGACGCCGGTCGCCCCGACGTCATGTTCGTGATCCAGCGCGTGCTCGAGATCGAGGGCAAGCTGACGCTGCTCGACCAGAACAAGGTGATCCGCCCGCACCCGTCGTTCCGCCTGTTCTCGACCGCCAATACGGTCGGCCTCGGCGACACGACCGGCCTCTATCACGGCACGCAGCAGATCAACCAGGGCCAGATGGACCGGTGGAACATCGTCGCCACCCTGAACTACCTGCCGCATGACGACGAGGTCGAGATCGTGCTGGCCAAGATGCCCAGCTTCAACACCGACGAAGGCCGGAAGACGATCGGCCAGATGGTGGCCTGCGCCGACCTGACGCGGGCCGGCTTCATCAACGGCGACATCTCCACCGTCATGTCGCCGCGCACGGTCATCACCTGGGCCGAGAATGCGCGCATCTTCGGCGATATCGGCTTCGCGTTCCGCCTGACCTTCCTCAACAAGTGCGACGAGGTCGAGCGGGCGTCGGTCGCCGAATACTATCAGCGCTGCTTCGGGACCGAGCTCAGGGAGACCGGCGTCCGAGCGAAGCTGGTGTGATAGGGCGATGACCCAGGGCAAGGCCGAGACGCCGCTCGAGGCGTTCAAACGATCGACGACGGCCGCGCTGCGGGCGATCGCAGAGCGCGACGACGTGAATGTCGTGTTCAGTTCCGACCCGCCCGGCGCGGCGGGCACGCGGGCGCGGGTGCCGCTGCCGTCGCGCGACCTGCCGGCCGACGAGGCGGCCCAGGTCCGTGGCGCGGCCGACGCCATCGCGCTGCGCTATCGCCATCACGATGCCCGCCTGCATGCCAGGCGGGCGCCGCCCAGCGAGATGGCCCGCACCATCTTCGACGCCGTCGAGCAGGCCCGGGTGGAGGCGATCGGCGCGCGGCGGATGCAGGGCGTGGCCGCCAACCTGTCGGCCGCCCTGGACGAACGCTATCGCCGCCAGGGCTTCGACCGCATCACCGAACGCACCGACGCGACGCTGGCCGATGCCGTGCGCCTGCTGGCGCGCGAGCAGATGACCGGCGAGCCGCCGCCCCCCTCGGCGCGGCAGGTGGTCGACATGTGGCGTCCCTGGGTCGAGGCCAAGGGTGGCCCCGACCTCCTGGACCTTTCCCACCACCTGAACGACCAGGAGGGCTTCGCCAAGGCCGTCCGCAAGCTGATCTCCGACCTCGACCTCGACCTCGGTGACACCGAGAGCGAAGGGTCCGAGGGCGACGGCGACAACGACCAGAATGATTCCGCCGACGCGGACGGCGAGAGCGAGCAGGGCGAAGGCACCGCCACCGGCACCGATTCCACCATGGAAGCCGCCCCCGGCGACCCGCGCGACGACGATTCCGGCGCCGCCGCCGAGGAGCAGGACGGCGAGATGATGCCGGGCACCGGCGATGACGACCCCAACCGGCCCGGCCGGCCGGGCCAGGTGCCGCGCCCGATGTGGGGCGACGGCCCCGAGGCGACCTACCGCGCCTATACCAGCCGCTTCGACGAGACCGTGCAGGCCGATGCGCTGTGCGACGCCGAGGAGCTGAACCGCCTGCGCGGCCTGCTCGACCAGCAGCTGGCCCATCTCCAGGGCGTCATCAGCCGCCTCGCCAACCGCCTGCAGCGCCGCCTGATGGCCAAGCAGACGCGGTCGTGGGAATTCGACCTGGAGGAAGGCATCCTCGATGCCGCCCGCCTGTCGCGGGTCATCACCAACCCGGCGATTCCGCTGTCGTTCAAGCGCGAGCTCGACATGGAGTTCCGCGACACCGTCGTCACCCTGCTGATCGACAATTCGGGCTCCATGCGGGGGCGGCCGATCACGGTGGCCGCGATGAGCGCCGACATCCTGGCCCGCACCCTGGAACGCTGCGCCGTCAAGGTCGAGATCCTGGGCTTCACCACCCGTGCATGGAAGGGCGGCCAGGCCCGCGAACGCTGGATCGCCGAGGGCAAGCCCGCCAACCCGGGCCGTCTCAACGACCTGCGGCACATCATCTACAAGCCGGCCGACGCACCATGGCGGCGGGCGCGCAAGAATCTCGGCCTGATGCTGCGCGAGGGCATCCTCAAGGAGAACATCGACGGCGAGGCGCTGATGTGGGCGCACAGCCGTCTGATCGCCCGCACCGAGCAGCGCCGCGTGCTGATGGTGATCTCGGACGGCGCGCCGGTCGATGATTCGACGCTGTCGGTCAATCCCGGCAACTATCTCGAGAAGCATCTGCGCGAGGCGATCGAGTATATCGAGACCCGGTCGCCGGTCGAGCTGGTCGCCATCGGCATCGGCCATGACGTGACCCGCTACTACAAGCGCGCGGTGACGATCGTCGATGCCGAGCAGTTGGGGGGTACGATGACGGACAAGCTGGCGGAACTGTTCGACGAGGACGGCCGCGGCCATCGTTCCGGCCGTGCACGGCGCATCGCCGCGTAGGGATTTACCACTACCTCGGGAACGCGACCTGCCACCGGGCCGTTGACTCGGTCGAGCCGACCGAGGAATGCGAGCGTCCCACGCGGGACACCCCGAACGTTGGTCCCACGGCCGAGAGAGTATTTTTTCCTGTGTTCAGTCTGGCCGGCTCCGACGCCCGCATGGCGGCGACCCTTCGCATGGTGGCGAAGGCCGCCGCCCTGGCGCTGCTCGGGTGGCTGACGCTGCAGGCTCCCCTTCATGCCCAGGAACCCGCCGCCGTCCCAGACAAAGCCGATGCCAAGGTCGCCTACGAGGCGACCCTGGTCCTGCCGCCGGGCGAGGGCGAGATCGAGCGGCAGCTGCGCGAAATCTCCGAGACCCTGAAGCGTGTCGAGGATCCGCCCGCCAGCCGCGCCGCCCTCTTCCGCCGGGTCGCCGACGACCGCCGCGCCCTGACCGACACCCTGCGGGCGCTGGGCTATTTCGACGCCAAGGTCGAAACCGCCATCGACCGCAATGCCAGCCCGCTGAAGGTGACGATCACGGTCGACCCCGGGCCGGTCTACCTGGTCTCCGAAGTGACGCTGGCGGTGCCGCCCGGTGCGGCACCCCTGCCGCCGGGTTTCGCCCCGGCGGAAACATTCGGCCTCGGCCTCGGCGACCCCACGACCAGCGCCGGGATCCTGGCGGCGGAGCGCCGCATCCTGGTCAGCCTGGGCGAGAATGGCCGTCCGCTGGCGCGTCGCGCCGACCGCCAGATCACCGTCGACCACGCGCTGCGCGCGGCCCGCATCGCCTGGACCGTCGATCCCGGCCCGCCCGCCCGCTTCGGCCGGACCACGATCGAGGGGCTGGCCGACGCGCGCGAGCCGATGGTGCGGCGACGGATCACCTGGAAGCCCGGCCAAGCCTACGACACGCGCAAGATCGAGACGACACGCAAGACGCTGGCCGCCACCGGCCTCTTCGCGTCGGTGCGCATCGCCGGGGCCGACCAGGTATCGCCCGACGGGTCGTTGCCCATGACGCTGACCCTGGTCGAGGGCAGCCGGCGCAGCATCGGCGGTGGCGCCAACTATTCGACCTCGACCGGGTTCGGCGCCGAGGTCTTCTGGGAGCACCGCGACCTGTTCGGCCATGGCGAGCGGGTACGCCTGACGGGCAAGTTCGCCGAGCAGGAGTTCGGCGCCACCGCCACCTACCGCCGCCCCTATTTCCTGGCGGACGAGCAGGACCTGGTCGCCAGCCTGACCCTGGCCGACGAAAAGCCGCCGGCCTACGACAACCAGTATCTGCGGGCCCATGTCGGCATCGAGCGGCGGTTTCCGCCGCAATGGACGGTCGGCAGCGGCCTCCAGTACGAGCGCGAGATCGTCACCGCCCAGGACGAGACCAACCGCTACCACCTGGCCAGCCTGCCGACCTTCGTCCGTCGCGACACCTCCGACGACCTGCTCAACCCGACCCGCGGCTACCGCACCACCCTGACCGCCACGCCCTATCTCGGCGTCCAGGATTCGGCCCTGGGCTTCCTGAAGCTGCGCATCGACCAGACCGGCTATTGGCGGCTGGACGACGATGCGCGATGGGTGCTGGCGGCCAATGCCAGCCTGGGCAGCATCCTCGGCACCGGGGGGCGGAGCAAAGTGCCGGCCCCGCAGCGCTTCTATGCGGGCGGCGGCGGCAGCGTGCGCGGCTTCGGCTACCAGATGGCCGGGCCGGTCGATGCATCGGACGACCCGCTGGGTGGCAAGTCGCTGGTCACCGCCGGGGCGGAGCTCCGCATCAAGATCACCGACACGATCGGGGTGGTGCCGTTCCTGGAGGCGGGGTCGGTCACCGACTCGTCCCTGCCCGGCTTCGGCGATCGCCTGTTCATCGGCGCCGGCATCGGCCTGCGTTACTACACCAGCTTCGGGCCGGTCCGGCTCGACGTCGGCACCCCGCTCAACCGGCGCAAAGGCGTCGACGATCTGGTCCAGGTCTATATCAGCCTCGGCCAGGCGTTCTGAGCCATGTGGTGGTTGCGACGCATCTTCGGCGCCGCCGCTGGCGCCATCGCGCTGGTGGTGGTGCTGGCAGGCGGCCTGTTCGGCCTGGCCCAGACGGACACCGGGCGGGACTGGATCGCGCGCACCCTGGCCGGCCTGGCCTCCCAACCCGGCAGCGTCCTCCGGATCGAGCGCATCGACGGGCTGATCCCCTTCTCGATGGAGTTGCGCGGGCTGTCGGTCGCCGACGATGCCGGCCCCTGGCTCGCGATCGACCGGTTGAAGGTGGATTGGATGGCGTCCGACATCCTGTCCCGTCGCCTGCGGCTCGGCGTCATGGAGGCCGGCCTGATCCGCCTGGACCGGCTGCCCGCCACGGCGCCGGCCGAACCTTCGCCGGCCGCCACCGGCCCGCCGGGGTTGCCGCAGCTGCCCTTCACCGTGTCGCTCGATCGCCTCGCCATCGAGCGCCTGGAGATCGCCGCGGCGGTCGCGGGCGAGGCCGTGACCCTGGCCGTCGACGGGCAGGCCGAGCTTTCCTCCAATCGTGCCGAGGCGTCGATCTCGGTGCGCCGCATCGACGGCGAGGAAGGCTCGATCGACCTCGCCTTGACCTTCGCCCCGGACGAGAACCGGCTGGAGGCGAAGTTCGATGCGAGCGAGCCCTCGGGCCGCCTCGCCGACCGCCTGCTCGGGCGCACCGACCGGCGCCCGCTGCGCCTGACGCTCGACGGGGCCGGGCCGCTCGACTCGTGGCAGGGCCGGCTCGCCGGCGGCCTGGGGGATGGGGTCGGCCTTGATCTCGCGCTCACCATCGCCGGCCTCGACCCCTATCGCATCCAGGCGGCGGGCGAGGTGCGGATGGCCCCGATCCTGCCGCCACAATGGCAAGAGCTGGCGGCCGGGGGATTGCGGGTATCCGCCAGCGTTGCGGCGGCCGGCGGCGCCACCATCGTCGATTCCCTCCATGCCGCGATCGGCGACCTGGCCCTGTCCGCGCGCGGCCGTATCGAGGCGGATGGGCGGATCGCCGCGCGCCTCGACGGGACCCTTATCGACCTCGCCCCGATCGGCGGCGCGGTCGGCCAGACGCTGGCCGGTGCGGTCACCGTCGTGGCCGAGGTCGCCGGCACCAGCGATGCGCCGGAGCTGGTGCTGTCGGTCGAGGGCACCGGCGTCGCCGCCGCCACCGCGGCGGCCGACGGCCTGTCGGTGCGCGCCAACATCCGGCCGGCCGGACCCCGCTTCGACGTCGCGGCCGAAGGCAGCATCGCCGGCGCGAAGCTGGATGGCGCGCCGGCGCCGCTCGCGGACGCGCAATGGTCCTTCGCCGGCAGGATCGCTCGCGACGGAAAGGCCGCCATCGACCGCCTCGCGGTTTCGGCCGCCGACGGCTCAGTCGAGGCGGCGGGCAGCGTCGACCCTGCGGGCCTGGTCGACCTGCGCCTGTCGGCCCGGACGACCGCGGCCCCGTTGGTGCGGCTCGGCGCGCCGGTCCATGGGGCGGTGACGCTGACCGGTCATGTCCGCGGCGACCTTGCGACCGGTGCCATCGGCGGCGACCTGGCGGCCGAGATGCAACGCCCGGAGGGAGAGGCGGCACTGGTGGCATTGCTGGGCGACCGGCTGCGCCTGTCGGTGACGGCCGCGCGCGCTGTCGATGGCGGCGTCCGCGCCACCGCGCTCCGCGTCGAAGGCGCGCATGTGAATGTCGAGGCCAGCGGCGGCATGGCCGCGGACGGCGCGATCGATGCCAAGGTGGCACTGGCTTTGCGCCAACTCGATGTCCTGTCCCGGCCGCTCGGCACGCCACTGGCAGGCTCGGTCACCGTGAACGGCGATATCGCCGGATCGATCGATCGACCGGCGGCCGTCCTCCGCATCGCCTCACCCAACCTGTCGGTCGGTGGCCGACACTGGCGCAAGCTGGCCCTGGCGGTGGACGGGCGCAAGGACGGGAACGCGCTCGCGGGTCGCGTCGAGGGCACGCTGGAGGCCGATGGCCTGCCAGTCACACTCTCGACCGGGATCGCCCATGACGGCGGCCAGCGCATCACCATCGACAAGCTGGCCCTGACCGCGGCCACCGCCCGCCTGACCGGCAATGCCGTCCTGATGGCGGGGCGGCCGGTATCCGCGACCGCCCGCATCGAGGCCCCGGACCTGGCCCGCCTCGCCCCGGTCATGGGCGTGGCCGCGGCCGGCAGCCTGTCGCTCGACGCCCGCCTGGAGCAGGCCGGACGCACCAGCCGCCTGACGGCCAGCGGGTCGGCCCGCGACCTCGCGGTCGCCGGCAGCAAGGTGCGGACCGCCACCCTGAAGGCGATGGTCGACGACCCCCTGTCGACGCCGCGCGGCACCCTGTCCCTGCAGGCGCGCGGGGTCGTCGCCGGCGGGCAGGCGATCGACGATGCCACCCTGGAGGCGACTGGTGACCTGGCGCGCGAGATCCGGGCGACCCTGACCGCCCGCGCCGCGCGGCCGCAGCCGACAGCAGTCGACCTGGCCGCGACGGTGGCGCGGGACGGACAGGCGATCGCCGTCACCGTCGCCCGCGGCAAGGTGACCCTCGACCGGCAGGAGATCACCATTGCCGCCCCGCTTCGCATCCGCCTGGAGGGTGGTGTGGTCACCGCCGACGGCATCGACATCCGCCTGGAGCAGGGCCGGGTGACCGGCAATGGCCGCTATGCGCCGGACGGCGTGGTCGCGGACCTGGCCGTGCAGCAACTGTCGATCGCGACGCTGGGGCGGCTGGCCGGCATGCGCGGCATGCAGGGCCGGATCGACGCCACGGCCCGCATCGACACAAGAAGCCAGCGCCCGACCGGCAGCTTGACCCTGAAGGCCGGCGGCATCCGTTGGCGCGGCACGCCCCGCGACCTGCCGCCGCTCGCGATCACCGCCGACGCCAACTGGCAGGATGGCCGGGCCACCCTGTCGGCCGCCCTGGCCGACCTGCCCGACGCCACCCTGTCGGTGGAGGCGTCCCTGCCCTTGCAGCTGGCGGCACGCCCGCTCGCCTTCGCCGTGCCGCCGGACGGCGCCATTTCCGGCCGCGCCGACGGCCGGGCCGCGCTGGCGCGCCTGCGTCCCTATCTGCCGGCCGAGGGCCTGGCCATGTCCGGGCGCCTGGAAGCCGCGCTCCGCCTGGAGGGGACGGTTGCGGCGCCTCGGCCGGGCGGGCGCGCCACCCTGGCCGGCGGCCGCATCGAGGATGGCACGACCGGGCTGGTGCTGGCCGACCTGCAAGCCACGATCGTCGGCGACGGCACCCGCTTCCAGCTGGAGACCCTGGCCGCGACCGACGGGGCCGGCGGGCGGATCGACGGCAGCGGTGCAGCCGAGCGCGGCGCGGCCGGCTGGGGCGGCCAGGCGAACATCTCGATCGAACGCTTCCGCGTCCTGGCCAGCGACCTCGGCCGGGTGATCGCCAGCGGCCGCATCGAAGCCCGCAGCGGCGCCGACGGTGCCCGGATCGGCGGCACGGTGCGCATCGACCAGGGCGACATCACCATTCCGCAATCCGCGCCGGCGGCCCTGAAGCCCCTGCCCGTGACCGAGATCAACCGGCCCGGCGGAGCCGAAACCGGTGCCGCGGCGGAGGCAGGTGCGCCGCTGCCGGTCCGGCTGGCCGTGGACCTGTCGGTGCCGGGCCGGCTCTTCGTCCGCGGCCGGGGCCTCGATTCCGAATGGCGGGGCGACCTGCGCATCACCGGCACCCTCGACCAGCCGCAGCTCAACGGCTCGATCCGGACGGTGCGCGGCCGCTACGAGCTGCTCGGCCGGCGCTTCAATGTCGAGCGCGGGGTGATCGAGTTCGACGGCGCCCCGACCGATGCCCGCCTCGACCTGCTCGCCAGCGCCACCACCAACCAACTGCGCGCCACCGTCACCGTGTCGGGGCAGGCGACCCAGCCGAAGCTGGAGCTGGGCTCGGAGCCGCCATTGCCGCAGGACGAGGTGCTGGCGCAGGTGCTGTTCGGCAAGAGCACCAGCCAGATCACCCCCGGCCAGGCCCTGCAGCTGGCCCAGGCGGCCGCCGAACTGGCGGGCATCGGCGCCGGGGTTGGCGTCGTCGACCGCATCCGCCAGGCCGTCGGCCTGGACACGCTCGATATCGGCGGCGCGGACGGCACCAGCGTCACCCTCGGCCGCTACATCACCGACGATGTGTTCGTGAAGGTGAACCCCAACCCCGGCCCGAACGAAGCCCCGGTCGGGGTCGAGATCAAGGTGCTGCCGAACGTGACGGTGGATGCCGGGGTGGGGGGCGAAGGCAGCAGCATCGGCCTCAAATACCGCTTCGACTATTGACGCCGTTCACGAGCGCGTGACCGGCCGGCCCCTCCAACCCGGCACGCTGCGCGTGTATCGTGGCCCTTCCGACAAGGAGGAGCCCGACCATGCCCGATGATTTCGCGCAGGACATCAAGAGCCTGCTGGCCCGCGCCGAGTTGACCCGGCGTGGCTTCGTCGTCAGTTCGCTGGCGGCGGGCTTCGCGCTCGCCACCCAGCCTGTGGTCGCCCAGAGCGTGATCGCCACCGACGCTTCGGGCCTGACCGTGGGCGAGGTGCAGGTGCCGGTCGCCGACGGCCGCATCCCGGCCTACCACGCCATGCCGGCCCAGGGCGGCCCGTTCCCGACCGTGGTGGTGATCCAGGAGATCTTCGGCGTCCACGAGCACATCAAGGATGTCTGCCGACGCTTCGCCAAGGCCGGCTACTTCGCCGTGTCGCCGGAAATGTATGCCCGCCAGGGCGACGTCTCCAAATTGGCAGACGCCCAGACCATCATGAAGGAGGTGGTCTCGAAAGTGCCGGACGCGCAGGTGATGAGCGACATCGACGCCGCCGTCGCCTGGGCCCAGTCGACCGGCAAGGCCGACACCGACAAGCTCGGCATCACCGGCTTCTGCTGGGGCGGGCGGGTGGTCTGGCTCTATGCCGCCCACCAACCAAAGCTGAAGGCGGGCGTGGCGTGGTATGGGCGCCTGGTCGGCCAGCCGAGCGAGATGACGCCGAAGCATCCGGTCGACCTGGTGGCGGACCTCAAGGCGCCGGTGCTGGGCCTCTATGGCGGGGCCGATGCCGGCATCCCCAACGACACGGTGGAGAAGATGCAGGCCGCCCTGAAGGCCGCCGGCAAGCCGTCCGAGATCGTCCTCTACCCCGACACCCCGCACGCCTTCCACGCCGACTATCGCCCGAGCTTCCGCAAGGCTCAGGCCGAAGACGGCTGGAACCGGCTTCAGGCATGGTTCAAGAAAAACGGAGTCGCCTGACCATGATCCTCGACGAACGCACCTACACCCTGCATGTCGGCAAGCTGGCGGAGTTCCTGGCCGCCTACGAGGCGGAGGGATACCCCGCCCAGACCCGGCATCTCGGCAAGCCGTTCGGCTATTTCGTCACCGAGGTCGGGACGATCAATCAGATCGTCCATATGTGGGCCTATGACAGCATGGCGGATCGCGAGCAGAAGCGCGCCGCCATGCAGGGGGACCCGGCCTGGCAGGCCTGGATCAAGAAGGCGGCCCCCTACTTCACCCACCAGGAGAACCGCATCCTGAAGAACGTCGCGTTCTTCCCGGGGCGGTAGCGCTCGCTCGCGACGCCGGCCGCCCATCGATCGGGCGGCCGGCGCCGTTCGTTCAGCGCTCGATTCGGTTCAGCGTTTGATCTGGCCGCTGTGGGCCAGCGCCTTCGCATGGACCGCGAGGACGCGCAGGAAGCCTTCCGAATCGTGGTGGTCGAAGGACCCCTCGGCTTCCATCGAGCTGTCGAGGGTGTAGAGCGAGCGCGGCACTGCCTCGCTCTTCACATACGAGACCTGGCCCTTATAGACATGCACCGTGATGGTCCCGGTCATCAGCACATTTACTTCCGCCACGGCGCTGCGGATCATCTGCGAGGCAAGGTCGTTGTAGTAGCCCTGGTAGACCTGCTTGGCGAACACGTCCGACAGGCTGTCGAACAGCTCGCGGCTGCGGCGGTCGAGGACCAGCTGGATGAGGAAGCCGTAGCAGCTGCCCAGCAGCTCGATGCCCGGCTGCTCGTAGACGCCGCGCGACTTCACGCCGACGAAGCGGTTCTCGACCATGTGCATGCCGATGCCGACGCCGTGCTTGCCCGCGATGGCGTTGGCCTGCAGGAAGGCGTGCAGCGTGTCGACCGCCAGGCCGTTGACCTGGACCGGCCGGCCCTTCTCGAACCGCACGGTGAAGTCCTCGCCCACGTCCGGCGCATCCTTCGCCCACACGCCCATCTCCGGCGTCACGAACTGGGCCGGCGTCTCCAGCGATTCCAGCCGGCCCGCCTCATGCGTCAGGCCGAGCAGGTTGGCGTCCGTCGAATAGGGCTTGTCGCGCGAGGCCTTGATCGGCAGCCCGTGCTGCTCGCAATAGTCGATCATCTGCGAGCGGCCGCCGAAGCGGCTCAGGAATTCCTGGTCGCGCCACGGAGCGTAGACCTCGATCGAGGGCTCCAGCATGTTGGCGATCAGCTGGAAACGCACCTGGTCGTTGCCGCGGCCGGTGGCACCGTGCGCCAGGATCGACAGGCCCTTCTTCTTCACCTCGGGCAGGATGCCGGCAGTGGTCGCCTGGCGGCCGAAGCCGGTCACGTTCCAGTAGCGGCTCTCGTAGCAGGACTGGGCCTGGATGCCTTCCAGCCCCAGCGCCGCGACATGCTCCTGCAGGTCGACGCCGACGAAGTCCGCCGCACCGCAGGCGCGCATGCGGGTCTCGATCGCGCCGAAATCGGTTTCGTCCGGCTGTCCCAGGTCGGCGGTGAAGGCGACGACTTCGACGCCATGCTCCTTCAGCCAGTAGGTCACGGTGCAGGTATCAAGCCCGCCCGAGGCGAGCAGCCCGATCGTCTTGCCCTTTAGATCGGCAACATTCATGAGGAGCTCCAGATACGAGGTGAGGCTGTGATGTGCCCCGGGGCACGGCCGTTTCACAAGTGCGGGCGACGGCACAATCCGGATCGGCGCTCCTGCGCCGGCCCCCATGTGCGCCGTCCTGGATTTCAAGGGCGGATTTTCGGCCGCCATACTAGCCATCGCGCCCGCAGCCGCAAGGACAGGCTTGTCAGGGGACAATCGGCCGGCTGCGCGGGCGGACTACCGCACGTCGCCGGCCGGCGTGCGGCAGCGGCCGCGGTCGCCGAAGAGGTCACCCCGCTGGGTCGGGTGATAGCGGAGGAGGATGCGCGGCCTGGTCGGCATGCCGCGATACTCCTCGCGCGGGACGTAGAAGGGCCGCTCGATCTCCTCCGACGGGTTCACCCGCAGCGCCTCGGATGAATAGCCGAAGAGGAGGGCATGGACGGTGGTGACGGGCCCCTCCCACACCAGCGACCCGCCACGCGGATCGCCCCCGTCGAAGCATTGCCGGCCGGGCCGCCCCAACTGCCGGACCAGGTCCGCCACCACCTGCTCGTAGAGCGCCGCCGTGACCCGGCCCGTCCGCCGCTCCACCAGCACCTGCTGCAGGCGCCCGTCCGGGCCCAGCACGAAGGAGGCGACGAAGGGCAGGCCGCCGATCTGCACGCCCGGCAGGGCCGCCTCCACCCGCGCCTGGTGATAGCGGATCGGCCGGTCGGGCCGGCGCAGGCGGGCGCCATAGATGCGGTCGATGTCGGCCTGGGTCATGCCCCAGCGCACCGCATCCCAGCCGGCCAGCGGCGCCTCTGCCCGCGGGGTAGCGGGCCAGGCAAAGGCCAGGAAAAGAAGGAACAGAAGCCGGGTGCGCCTCACGCCACCGCGACGGCGTCGCCGGTGTCGGCCGAACCGTCGGCCTTGCGCCGGCGCACGCTGTCCGACTTGAGCTGGCCGCAGGCGGCCAGGATGTCGCGCCCGCGCGGCTGCCGCACCGGCGAGGCATAGCCGGCCGCGTTGACGATGTCGCCGAAGATGCGGATCGTGTTCCCCGACGAGCATTCGAAGGGCGAGTTGGGCCAGGGATTGAAGGGGATGAGGTTGACCTTGGCCGGGATGCCCTCCAGCAGGCGCACCAGTGCGCGGGCATCGGCCGGGCTGTCGTTGATGCCCTTCAGCATGACGTATTCGAAGGTGATGCGCCGCGCGTTCGACAGGCCCGGATAATCGCGGCAGGCCTGCATCAGCTGGGCGATCGGGTACTTCTTGTTGAGCGGCACCAGCACGTCGCGCAGCTCGTCGTTGGTGGCATGCAGCGAAACCGCGAGCTGGACGCCGAGCTCGTCGCCGCAACGCTTCATCATCGGCACCACGCCGGCCGTGGAGAGCGTGATCTTGCGGCGCGACACCGACAGCCCGTCGCCGTCCATGGCGATGCGCATCGCCTTGGCGACATTGTCCCAATTGTACAGCGGCTCGCCCATGCCCATCAGGACGATGTTGGTGAGCTGCCGGTCCTCCTTGGGCGACGGCCACTCGCCGAGCGCGTCGCGCGCGGCCATCACCTGGCCCACGATCTCGGTCGGCCCCAGGTTGCGGACCCAGGGCTGGGTCCCGGTGTGGCAGAACTTGCAGGCGAGCGTGCAGCCGACCTGGGAGGAGACGCAGAGCGTGCCGCGGTCCTCTTCCGGGATGTGGACGGTCTCGGCTTCCTGTCCGTCGATGAAGCGCAGCAGCCATTTCTGGGTGCCGTCGACCGACTTCTCCGCCCGCGCCACGATCGGCCGGCGCACGGCGAACCGCTCGGCCAGCCGCTCGCGCGCCGGTTTGGCGAGCGTCGTCATCAGGGCGAAGTCGCTGACCCCGCGGTGATACATCCAGTGCCAGAGCTGGCGGGCGCGGAACGGCTCCAGCCCCTCCTGCCCCAGGGCCGCCGTCAGCTCCGCACGGTCGAGGCCGATGAGATTGAGGCGGCCATCGGCAATGTCCGGGGGCGGAGCGAAGATCTGCGGGGTGGGCTTCATGTCGGTCATGGCGGCAGCACTATAGTCCATTTGCGGACTATTGGGTCGCCCGCTTCAGGAAGTCGATGAGGGCGCGACGATCTTCCGCACGCCGGATGCCGGGAAAGGCCATGCGGTTGGCGGGAATGGCCCGCTTCGGGTCGGCCAGGAAGCGATCGAGCGCAACCTCGTCCCAGACCACGCCCGACCGGCGCAGCGCCGGCGAGTAGGCAAAGCCCGGCCGCGTTCCGGCCCGCCGTCCGAACAGCCCCGCGAGGCCGGGGCCGACCATCGGGCCCGCATCGTCCGCCAGGGCATGACAGCCCTTGCATAGCGAATAGACCCGGGCGCCGTCGTCGGCTGCCGCCGGACCTGCAGCGGCGAGAAGCGCGGCGGCGGCCGGGATGATCCAGCCGCCGGCCACGATCAATGCCTCACCGCTTTACGTTGCAGGCCTTGTTGATGGCCGCCAGCGCCGCCGAGAAGCCGGACAGCGAATAGGTGTCGGTCGTCTTGGTCCCGCGCGTGGACACGCCCTTCACCACCGCCTGGCGTCCCTTGACGAAGGCGTCCGACATGGCGCTGTCGGTCTTGGCATCGGGGGCCCAGGCGGTTTCCTTGTCGATGAACAGCTTGAACTTCTGCCCGTCGACCTCAACCTCGACATCCGAACCCGCACGCAACGGGTATCCCATCAGGATGCTCACCACATCGCTCGCATTCTCGGACGGGCGATGCGTCACCAGCGTGTTGATGGGCCCACGCTTGACCCCCTTGGGTTCGCTCGACTTCGGTCTGCTCTGCGTGAAGCAAACGCGCTGGCCGCGCTCGGTGAAGGCAAAAGCGCTCCAATCCTGGAACGTTCCGAGGGTTTCCACTGCCGGATTGGCGGCAATCGCACCCTGAACCCCGCCCACGAGGAGGGCGAAGGCGATGAGGCTCGTTCGCGTCATCGGCCATACATACCGTCTCACCGCCGATCATCCAAGCCACCGATCGCGATTGGTTGACGATCGCAACCGGAGAGGGGACGTGGGGGAAGCCCGTGATCCGGACCGGGACCGGCCGCCTTGGAGCAGTGCATGATCCAGGCTACCGCCCTTCCACGCATGCATGGCGCGGCCGGATGCCATGCCGGGCGCCGATTCGGCGCCGACTGCGCCCATGCCTGTGATCGCCGTCACAGGGGCCCCTTGTGGTTGGCGCGCGCTGAGCAAGAAAATCGCGGCGGATATCAGGTCGCCGCCCTGGCAGCTCGTCTCCGGGGTCGATCTGGCGCCGAACGACTCGGGCGCGAACGGTACCCGGACCCGGTTCATGCGCATCCGGAACCGGGCGGCCGATGGCGGGGTCGACCGCCGGCCGGGCGCTGCTGGCGGTGGTTGGCCCCGTTCGTCAAGTTTTGATCGTCGCTTCCGATATTTGGCAATGACTTGCGGCATCGCCACCACAGTTTGTGTCACGAATTTTTTGTTCTACCTTCGTTCTTGACAGCCCTCGGGCAGCGAACCTAGCCTTCGCCTCGACATGCAGACCGTGCAAGCCAACCGCATCGCTCGCGATGCAGCCCCCGCCCTCCGGCAGATCGCCCGGACGGTGGCCACCGTCACCGCGCCCGCCCGGCCCTATGCCGACCGGGTGTTCTCGTCGGTCACCTTCTTCGGGATCGGCTTCCTGGTGGGGGCGGCGTCCTGGCTGCTGCTGCGCGAATACGTCGCCTCGCCGGGCGGGTTCGCCTCCAGCGGTCTGATGATCGCCCTGACCGGCCTCGCCGCCGGCACCATCTGCGGCTTCGCGGCCATGGCCGTGGCCGCGACCATCCAGGCGAGCCGCGCCCGGCCGCCGGCATCCCTGGCCCACCTGCCGGACCCGAGCCCGCTGGCGACGGTGGGCCCCCTGGTCGCCCCGCTGATCGCGCGGATGATCGCCATAGTCCAGGGGCGCATCGCCAAATGGCGGCGCGCCGACGCCATCCGCCGTCAGACGAACCGGGCGAGCACGCGGTCCAGCGCGGTCGTGTCGTCCCAGGCGACGGCGACGCGCAGCACCGCCACTCGGGCGCGCCAGGACGCCGGCAAGCGCACCGCGTCCTTGGCCGTCGTCACCAGCCGCGCCCCCAAGCTGGCCGCCAAGCCCTCCAGCCGCAAGAGGTCCTCGCCGCGGAAGCGGTGATGGTCGGGGAAGGCGCATTCCGCCGCCGGCCGGGCGCCCAGCGCACGCAAGGTGGCGAAGAACTTCTCCGGCCGGCCGATGCCGGCGAAGGCCACGATCGGCGCCAGGGGCGCGAACGACAGCGGCATCCGCGGCACCAGCCGCGCGCATAGGACGGGGACCGGCGACCAGGCGGCGATGCCGTGGCGGTCCGGGCCCATCAGGACCAGCGCATCGGCCCGCGCGATGCCCCAGCCGGCCGGCTCGCGCAGCGGCCCCGCCGGAAAAACATGGCCGTTGCCGAACCCGGTTTCCCCGTCCACCACGACCAGCGAGACATCCTTCGCCAGCGTCGGGTTCTGGAAGCCGTCATCCAGGAGCAGCAGCCGGGCACCCCGCGCAATGGCCGCCCGGGCGCCGGCGACGCGGTCGCGCGCCACCCAGACCGGTGTCCGCTGGGCGAGCAGCAGCGGCTCGTCGCCGACGTCGGCGGCCTCGTGCCGCGCGCGATCGACCTGGACCGGCCCCGCCAGGCGCCCGCCATAACCACGCGTCACGATATGCGGCTGACGGGCGGCGAGGCGCCGGGCGAGATCCAGGACGACCGGCGTCTTGCCGGTGCCGCCCACGGTCAGGTTGCCGACGCAGAGGACCGGCACCGGCGCCCGCCACGGTTGCGCCAGCAGCCGTCGCACCGCCCCACCGGCGGCGTAGAGCGCCCCCGCTGGGCGCAGCAGGGTGGCGACGGCGCCGTCTTGCTGCCAGAAATCAGGCGCGCGCATCGGCGATCCCGTCCAGGCGGCTGAGGATCGGGCGGAGGGCGGTCAGCGTCCGCTCCAACGCGCCGGCCTCCTCGTCGGCGATCCGCCGCGCGGCGGCACCGCGGCCGGCCCGCGCGTCGGCATCGTCGAGCAGGCGGGCCACGGCCGCCGCCAGGGCGGCCGCATCGACCACCGTCTCGGCCGCGCCCGCATCGGCCATGCGCCGTGCCACGCCATCAAAATTCGCCATGTCCGGGCCATGCAGGATGGCGGCACCGGCCAGCGCCGGCTCCAGCGGGTTGTGGCCGCCGCGGCCGACATCGAAGGAACCGCCGACCAGCACGATGTCCGCCAGGCGCAGATAGAGGCCCATCTCGCCCAGCGTGTCGCCGATATAGACCGCGATGTCGTCCCCGACCGGCCCTTCCTCCGTCCGCAGCACCGCCGGCAGGCCGGCCGCCCGGGCGGCAGCGGCGATGGCGGGTGCCCGGTCGGGATGGCGGGGAACCAGGACCAGCACCAGGCCCGGATGGTCGGCGCGCAGGCGGGCGTGGGCCGCGAGCGCGATCTCGTCCTCGCCCGGATGGGTGCTGATGGCGAGCCACCGCGGCCGCGCCGCCAGGGCGGCCAGCAAGGGGGCCAGCCGGGCCGGGTCGGCGTCGGCCAACAGGGCCGCCGCCTTCAGGTTGCCGACGATGCGGACG
Source organism: uncultured Rhizobiaceae bacterium (assembly GCA_964594715.1). Lineage (GTDB taxonomy): Bacteria > Pseudomonadota > Alphaproteobacteria > ATCC43930 > Allostellaceae > Allostella. Next base: position 141,423 of record CAZQOA010000001.1, read on the forward strand.
TCGCCGCCGCCCAGGGAACGGAAACGCGCCGCCTGGACCTCATCCGGCACCAGGATGACGGCGAACCCGCCCATCAGCACACGCGCCCAGCCGCCGAAGCGCCGCCAGTTGCCGTGGGAGCGGGCCGAGAGCCGGCCGTTCAGCAGCGCCATGGGAATGCCGCGCCGGGCAGTCTCCGCCAGCAGGTTGGGCCACAGCTCGGATTCCATCCACAGCGCGGCGTCGGGCCGCCAATGATCGAGGAACCGCCGCACCCAGGCCGGCCGGTCGACCGGCACATAGGCATGGATCGCGCCCGCCGGCAGGTGCCGGGCCAGCATGGCGGCGGCGGTCATCGTGCCGGAGGTGACGAGCAGGCGGACGGCCGGGCGCTCGGCGGCGATGCGATGGAGAAGCGGCAGCGCGCCCATCGTCTCGCCGACGCTGGCCCCATGGCACCAGAGCAGGCGTCCCGGCGGGCGCGGACGGGTCGCGTGGCCCTGGCGCTCGGGAAACCGTTCCGGGTCCTCCTTGCCGCGGGCCAGGCGGCGATGCAGATACCAGAGGATCGCCGGCCCGGCCGCAATGGTCAGCGCGCGATAGAGGTGGCCGATCAAGGCCGCCCCTTTGCCGCGCCGGCCGGACGGGGATCCGGCGGCGCCGGTTCGACGAGCATCTGGCCGCAATGCCGGTCGGCGGCCGCGGTGACCGCGTTCAGGGCATCTTCGACCCGCTGCCGGTACGCCTCCTCGTCGCCGTCGCGCGGGACCTCGATGGCTTCCCCCCACACGACGACGCCGCGGCCGAATGGCAGGGCCAGGATGAAGCGGTCCCAGCTCCCCAGGACGCGACGGCGGCTGGACGAGAATGTCACCGGAATGATCGCCGCGCCGGACAGGCGGGCGACGGTGACGACGCCCAGCGTGGCGCGCATGCGGGGGCCGCGCGGACCGTCCGGCGTCAGCCCGATCGAGGTGCCGCTCCGCAGGGTGCGCAGCATGCCGCGCAACGCCTCGGCGCCACCGCGCTTGGTCGACCCGCTGTGGGTGCCCATCGAGAAACGGCCCATCGCCGCGGCGATGATGCGGCCGTCGCGATGGGCCGAGATCAACATCTGGATCGGTACGCCCCGGCGCCAGGCATAGGGCGCCATCAGCAGCCGCCCGTGCCACGTGCAGGCGATGAAGGGCCGCCCGGCCTGCCACGCGGCGATGTGGTCGGCCGCCCCCTCCACGGTCCACCGTCCCGTCCACCAGACGAGGCGGACATAGGACGCGATCAGCCATCCGAGGATGGCCCGGAACCATGCCTGGGCGGCGAGGGTCTTCAAAATCCGCATCGAATGACGTTCGCGAGGGGTAGCGCCCCAGGGGGCCGCCGGACCCGGCGGACCATACACGGGTCGACGCAGCGACGGGAAACCCTCAACGCAGCGGCGCGAGATGGCCCAGGAACTGTTCGGCGCAGCGCCGCCAGGAGAAACCCTCGGCGTGGGCCCGGCAGCGCCCGCCCGGGATGTCGAGGGCGGCGCGGGCCGCCTTGGCCAGGTCCGGGTCGAGCACGCCCACGGCGTGGCCGTTCACGACATCGAGTGGCCCCGGGACCGGGAAGGCCGCCACCGGTATGCCCGCGGCCAGCGCCTCCAGCATCACCAGCCCGAACGTGTCGGTGCGGCTGGGGAAGACGAAGACGTCGGCGCCGGCGAAGTGGCGCGCCAGGTCCGCCCCCGTCTTGCCGCCGAGGAAGACCGCGTCGGGATATCGGCGCTCGAGCCGGGCGCGCTGCGGGCCGTCGCCGACCACGACCTTGGTGCCCGGCAGGTCCAGGCGGAGAAACGCCTCGATGTTCTTCTCAACCGCGACCCGGCCGACATTGAGGTAGATCGGCCGCGGCAGGTCGTAGACGTCCTTCGGCCCCGGCCGGAAGAGTTCCGTGTCGACGCCGCGCGACCAGCGGCGGAGGTTGGCGAAGCCATGGCCGGCCAGCTCGTCCATCAGGGTGTCGGTCGCCACCATCACCCCGGCGGCGGGGGCGTGGAAGCGGCGCAGCCAGCGATAGAGCCAGGCCCGGGGGATGCCGGTGCGTGCCTCGACATATTCCGGAAAGCGGGTATGGAAGGAGGTCGTGAAGGCCAGCCGGCGGCGCCGGCAATAGGCGCGCGCGGCCAGGCCGAGCGGCCCTTCGGTCGCGACATGGATCGCGTCCGGCGCCAGCCGGTCGAGACAGCGCGCCAGCCGGCGGCGCGGCAGGATCGCCAGGCGGATTTCCGGATAGGTCGGGCACGGCCAGGTCCGGAACCGGTCCGGCCCGACGACGTCGACCCGGTGGCCCAGGGCCTCCAGCTCCGTCTTCACGGTCGACAGGGTGCGCACCACCCCGTTGACCTGGGGGAACCAGGCGTCGCTGACGATCGCCAGATGCATCTGTCGGGATTCCTGGCGGGGTCTCTGTCGGGGATCGGTCAGGCGGCGGTGGCCAGCGGGTCGACCGGCTCCGCCGCCCGCATCGGATCGAGCGCACGCACCGCGATCCAGTCGATAATCTCCAGCCGGCCGTCGAAATGCTCGACCAGCGCGGTGCAGCTTTCCACCCAGTCGCCGTCGTTGCAGTAGAGGACGCCGTCGATGGTCCGCATCTCGGCCTTGTGGATGTGGCCGCAGACGACGCCGTCGACCCGGCGGCGGCGCGCCTCGTCGGCCACCGCCTGCTCGAAGTGGCCGACATACTCGACCGCGTTCTTGACCCGCTGCTTCACATAGGCCGAAAGCGACCAGTAGGTGAAGCCGAGGCGGCGGCGCAGCAGGTTGAAGCCGTGATTGGCCGCCATCAGCAGGTCGTATCCCGCACCCCCCAGTACCGCCAGCCAGCGCGCGTGCTTCACCACCGCATCGAACCGGTCGCCATGCAGGACCAGGAGGCGGCGACCGTCCGCGGTCTCGTGGATCGCCTCGTCGACGACCAGGATGCCGCCGAACCGGACGTCGAGGAAGTCGCGGAACAGCTCGTCATGATTGCCCGGGATGAAGACGACGCTGGTTCCCTTGCGCGCCTTGCGCAGGACCTTCTGGATGACGTCGTTGTGCGTCTGGTGCCAGTACCAGGACCGCTTGAGCCGCCACCCGTCGACGATGTCGCCGACGAGATAGAGATGCTCGGATTCGGTGTGACGCAGGAAGTCGAGCAGGAACTCCGACTTGCACCCGCGCGTCCCCAGGTGGATGTCGGAAATCCAGATCGTCCGGTACTGCATCACGGTCGGCATGTGCGTCATGCCGAATACCCCCGCAAATGAAACAGGGATCATTTGTGCGGAAGCATACGAAAACAAGGTCTTGTGTCAAATGGTTTCTACAGTTAATTCATTGATTTCATTGGTCATTACTTTGACTTCATTCGGCAATATGTCTGCAATGTCGCCAGTGCCGCGGAATGTGCAAATGAACGATCCGGTGACTTCATCTCCGGCCGGCCGTCCTCTAACCGATGGCCGCTGGGTGGTGATCCATAACCCCACCGCCGGCTGGCGCCGGGCGCGCCGGCTGGCGCGGCTGCTGGACCGGCTGACGGCGGCCGGTCGGCCGGCAACGGTGATGCGCACGGCCCGGCCCGGGGACGCGGAAGCCTTCGCCCGGGCCGCCGCCGCCGACGACAATACCCGGGCGGTCATCGTGGCCGGCGGCGATGGGACCATCAACGAGGCGGTCAACGGGCTGGCAGTCAACGGGCTGGCGGGCAGGGCCGTGGCGCTGGGCGTGGTGCCGCTCGGGACCGCCAATGTGCTGGCCCACGAACTCGGCATCGGCCACTCCCTGCGCAGGGCGGCCGGCGTGCTTGCCACCGGCCATACGCGGTCGATCCGCCTGGGGACCGTCGGTGGCCGCCGTTTCACGATGATGGCCGGCGTCGGCTTCGACGCCCAAATCGTCCATGGCGTCGACCCCGCCTGGAAGCGCCGGCTCGGCAAGGGCGCCTATGCGGTCGCGGGCTTCCGCGCCTTCCTCGCCTACCGTCCCCGCCGCTATGGCATCACCGTGGACGGGGTCGCGTTCGAGGCAGCCTCGGTCGTGTGCTGCAACGGGCACTTCTATGGCGGGCGCTTCGTCCTCGCGCCCGCGGCGCGGCTGGACGACGGGCAACTGCATGTCGTGCTGTTCGAGCGGGCCGGCCGCCTCGCCGTCCTGCGCTATGTGGCCGCCCTGGCTCTCGGCATCATCCCCCGCCTCCCCGACGTCCGCACCGTCCCGGGACGGTGCGTGACCATCGCCGCCCTGGACGGCGCCGCCGAGCCGGTGCAGGCGGACGGCGACATCGTCGCCCACCTGCCCGTCACCATCGCCGTGGCGGCGACCGCTACGCCGGTCTTCGCCCCTTGAGGATGGCCGTCATTCGGTGGCAGGAGGATGAATGGTTCCTTTCCTGTCGGCGATCCGGCGCCGGGATGACATCGAGCGTCCGGCGGGCTTCCCCTGGACCCTGCCGCTCGCGGCCGATCTCGAGCGGCTGGATTTCCACGCCCCGGTCACGTTCCTCGTCGGCGAGAATGGCTGCGGCAAGTCGACCCTGATCGAGGGGCTGGCGGCCGGAATGCGGGCGGTCAGCGCCGGCAGCGGCGACATCGACCGCGACCCGTCGCTGGCAGCCGCGCGGGCGTTCGCCCGCGGCTTCCGCTTCGTGCGCCGCCGCCACGCCCGCACCCGCCTCTTCCTGCGCGCCGAGGACGTGCTCGGCTATACCCGCCGCATCGCCGGCGAGGCCGACGCCCTGGCGGCGATCGCCGACGATCTGGCGCGATCACTGCCCGACGGCATCGGCCGGGTGCGGGCCGTCGGCCTGGCGCGCGGCCAGCGCGCCGCCCTCACCAGCCGCTATGGCGAGGACCCGGATGCGCGCTCGCACGGCGAGACCTTCCTGGCATTGCTGCAGACGCGGCTGGTGCCGGACGGCCTCTATTTCCTGGACGAACCGGAGACGCCGCTGTCACCAGCCCGCGTGCTGGCCCTGATGGCGATCCTGAAGGACCGGGTGGCGGAGGGCTGCCAGTTCGTCATCGCCACCCACTCGCCGATCCTGATGGCGCTGCCGGGGGCGGCCATCCTGCTCGTCGCGGACGGGCGGATCGAGCCCGTGGCCTATGACGATGTCGAGCATGTCCGCCTGACGCGCGCCTTCCTGGCCGAGCCGGAGCGGTTCCTGCGTGGCTTGTAGCGGACCCCCGCTACAAACCGGCGATGGTCATCTCCGGGATCAGCACGGTCGGCGCGTTGGTGCCGTAACGGAATTCCAGGTCGTCGGCCGGGACCAGCGTCCGCAGCATGTCCTTGAGGTTGCCGGCGATGGTCACCTCGCTGACCGGGTGGGCGATGCGGCCATCCTCGATCCAGAAGCCGGCCGCCCCCCGGCTGTAGTCGCCGGTCACCCCGTTGACGCCGAACCCCATCAGGCTGGTGACGTAGAGGCCGCGGCCGGCCTGCTTCAACAGGTCCGCCGGGCTGGCCGTGCCCGGGGCCAGATGCAGGTTGGTGGTCGAGGGCGACGGTGGGCCACCGGTGCCGCGCGCGGCATGGCCGGTCGTCTGCAGGCCGAGCTGGCGGGCGGTGCGCAAGTCGAGGACCCAGGTCCGCAGCACCCCATCCTCGACCAGGGCCTGACGCCGGGCCGCGATGCCCTCGCCGTCGAACGGGCGCGAGCGCAGACCGCGCTGCCGCAGCGGGTCGTCGATCACCGAGACGCCGGGCGCGAAGACCGGGGTGTCCATCCGGTCCTTCAGGAAGCTGGTGCCGCGCGCGATCGACTGGCCGTTGATGGCACCGGCGAAATGGCCGATCAGGCCGCCCGACACCCGCGGGTCGAAGATGATCGGCGCCTTGGTGGTGGCGACCTTGCGCGGCCCCAGCCGGCGCACCGCGCGTTCGCCGGCGCTGCGGCCGACATCCTCGGGCTGGCGCAGGTCGCTGCCATATACGGCCGAGGTGAAGTCGTAGTCGCGCTCCATGCCGGTGCCCTCGCCGGCCAGGACCGAGACGCTGAGCGACCAGCCGGAGCCTTCGTAGGTGCCGGCGAAGCCGTTGGAGGCCGCCATGGCGACGCGGCTGCGCGACCAGCCGGCCTCTGCCCCTTCGGAATTGCTGACGCCGGCGACGCCGCGGGCCGCGTCCTCGGTCCGCCTGGCCCAGTCGATCAGCATTTCCGCGGTCGGCTCGCTCGGGTCGGACAGGTCCATGTCCGGCCAGTCGCGGGCGATCAGGTCGGGGTCGGCCAGCCCGCAATGCGGGTCCTCGGGCACCACCTGCGCCATCGCGACGGCGCGCTCCACCAGTTCGCCCAGCGCCCGCGGCCCCAGGTCCGAGGACGAGACGACGGCCTGGCGCCGGCCGACGAACACCCGGAGGCCCAGATCCTGCCCCTCCGCGCGCTCCAGCCGCTCGGTCTCACCCAGGCGCTGGGCGTGGGAGATCGAGGTGCCCTGGACATGCACCGCGTCGGCCGCATCGGCCCCGGCGCGGCGGGCGCGCGCGATGAGGTCGGAAAGGAGGTCGAGCGTCGCCTGGGAGTCCGTCGTCATCGGCAGGGGGCCTCGCTGGAACGTCTGGGGTGGATGGCGCCGGAGGGGGGCGGCGCAAAGGAAGGTCGTCGTCCCGATGTGGCTGCTCGGCGCCGTGGCGTCAACCGCGCCGAGCGGTGTGAGCGGCTAGCGCCAGATCGGCTTGCCGCTGCCGGGCAGGCCGTACTGCGCCCATTTGCGGGTGACCGTCTCGACCACATCCTGCTCCATGCGGATTTGCTGGCCCCATTCGCGGTGGGTCTCGGGCGGCCATTTGTTGGTGGCGTCGAGACCGATCTTGGAGCCGAGGCCGCTTTCGGGCGAGGCGAAGTCGAGATAGTCGATCGGCGTGCGGTCGACGATGGTGATGTCGCGGGCCGGGTCCATGCGGGTCGCGATCGCCCACATCACGTCCTTCCAGTCGCGGGCATCGATGTCGTCGTCCACGACGATCACCCATTTCGTGTACATGAACTGGCGCAGGAACGACCACACGCCCATCATCACGCGCTTGGCGTGGCCGGGATAGGCCTTGCGCATCGATACCACCGCGATGCGGTAGGAACAGCCCTCCGGCGGCAGCCAGAAATCGATGATCTCGGGAAATTGCTGGCGCAGCAGCGGGATGAAGACCTCGTTCAGCGCCTGTCCCAGCACCGAGGGCTCGTCCGGCGGCCGGCCGGTGAAGGTCGAGAGATAGATCGGGTCGCGGCGCATGGTGATGGCGGTGATGCTGAAGACCGGGAACGGCTCGACCGCGTTGTAGTAGCCGGTATGGTCGCCGTAGGGTCCCTCGTCGCCATAATCCTCCAGCGAGACATAGCCCTCGAGCACGATCTCGGCCTCGGCCGGGACCTTCAGCGGCACCGTGCGGCAGTCGACCAGGTCGACCTTGCGGCCGCGCAGCAGCCCTGCGAACTGGTATTCCGAGAGCGTATCCGGCACCGGCGTGACGGCGGCCAGGATGGTCCCGGGGTCGGCGCCGATGACGGCGGCCGCCGGCAAGGGTTCGCGCTTCTCCTTGCCCCAGCGAGCATGGTGCTGGGCCCCCCCGCGATGGCGCAGCCAGCGCATCAGGGTGGTGTTCCGCCCGGTCACCTGCATCCGGTAGATGCCGAGGTTGTAGGCGTCCTCGCGCGACGCCGACGGCCCGCGGGTGACCACCAGGGGCCAGGTGATGAGGGGGGCCGGCTCGCCCGGCCAGCAGGTCTGGATCGGCAGCATGCCGAGGTCGATATCGTCGCCCGTCAGCACCACCTCCTGACAGGGGGCGCGGCCGACGGTGCGCGGCTTCATCGCCATCACCGTCTTCAGCAGCGGCAGCATCTCCAGGGCCTCGCGCCAGCCGCCCGGCGGCTCCGGCTGCTTCAGGAAGGCCAGCGTCTCGCCCACCTGGCGCAGGCGGTCGGGAGTGCGGTCCATGCCCCAGGCGACGCGCTCCACGGTGCCGAACAGGTTGACCAGCACCGGCATGTCGTAGGCGCGCCCGTCGGCGCCGACGACATTCTCGAACAGCACCGCCGGCCCCCCCTCGGCCAGCAGCCGGGTCTGGATCTCGGTCATCTCCAGGACCGGCGAGACCGGGGCCGCCACCCGCACCAGCCGTCCTTCGACTTCGAGCCGGGCCATGAAGTCGCGCAGCGAGGCGTAGGGCATGTCCGGTTCCGTTCGCGAGGACGCTGGGGCGGGCGCCCGGCAACTTAGGCCGGGCGAGGCGGGCGGCGCCAAGAAAAGATGGCACGAGGAGCGGTGGCGGGGGGCGTCCCTCCGCCGCATTGACTTCTCGGCACCCTTGCCGACATCCAGGGTCCGAAACATCGAGGGAGGAACCGGATGGCGTTCTGGGTCATCGGCGGCGAGTACGCCGACACCGAGTTCAAGGAGTTGGCCAAGGGCCGGACCGAGGAGCGCCTGGGGCCGTTCCCGACCTGGGGCGTCGCGCGCGACGCCTGGGCCAGGCGGGCCTTCGCCACCGTCGACGACTGCCACAGCCGCTATCGCATCGTCGAGGAAGCCGACGCCGCTAGCCGGTAGGCTCCAAGCGGTAGACCACGGTCTCGCGAATGCGGCGGTCCTCCAGTTCCTCGTCGACCGGGACCTGGTAGCGCGCCAGTTCGGTCAGGCCCGAGGCCGGCAGGTAGGCGCGGCCCGGGTCGGCCAGGAAGACATCGGCACCGCGGGCCGCCAGCCCGCGCAGCCACGGGACCAGCCGGTCGGCCAGCGGCCGCTCGTAGCAGAGATCCCCGACCAGCACCGCCTGCCACCCTTCGTCGCGGCCGATCAGGTCCTCGGTCCGCACCGACACCGCCAGGCCGTTGAGGCCGGCATTGATGGCGATGGCCGCCGCCGCGAAGGGGTCGATATCGGCCGCCTCGACCCGGGCGGCCCCGGCCAATGCCGCCGCCAGCGCCACCAGCCCCGAACCGGAGCCGACATCGAGGACCCGCCGGCCGGCGACCAGCAGGGGCCGGTCGATCAGGAGCCGCGCCAGCGCCTGCCCGCCGGCCCAGGCGAAGGCCCAGTAGGGCGGCGGCGTGCCGGTGAGGGCCAGCGTCTCCTCCGTCGCCTCCCACAAGGGGGTGACCGCCGTCGCCAGGTGCAGGCGGAGTTCCGGCACGAAGGACGGCCGCACCAGGGCGGTCCGGTTGCGGACGAAGACGGTAGGGTCCATGGCGCCCATGGTGGGGCGCCCGGCCGCCGAACGCCAGCGTCGCGGCGGCCGCCCGCCGGATCGGCCGCAGCATCTGGATGAAATTCAGGTGACAACCCCAAGATGCCGTGGCCGAATCGATCGGAAGCGGGCTATCGTTGCGTTGCAAAAATGGTGACTTGTCGCCCAGGAACCATCGCTGCCTGCCGCCGCTCCCCCCAGCGGCCCGCCTCGGGATTGCCCGGATATCGAGGGCTCGCGACGGTGCCGCGGACGGCAGATTCCCGCTCCCGAGACGGCCGCCCATGGCGCCGCCCTTTGCCAACCTTCACCAGAGGGTGGCGAGCGGGCGGCGCTTTGCGTTTCGGGATATCGCTTCTTCGTTCTGGTCCGAGAGGAGCCCGGTATGGCCAAGCGTTCGCGCGCCGACACCACCGTGAAGACGACCGACCCCAAGGTGAGGAGCCTGTTCGGGGAGCTGGTTTCCCGCTGGGACCCGCTGGGCGATGGGCCCGCCGGGGAGGTGGCCCCGGAAGACCGCCGGGGCGAGGATCGGCGGGAACAGAGCTATGTCCGCAAGGTCCGCCCGCAAGGGCCCGGCCAGCGCCGCCTCGCCGACGCGATCGAGAGCCACAGCCTGACGATGGCGCTGGGCCCGGCCGGCACCGGCAAGACCTACCTTGCCGTCGCCGCCGCGGTGGAGGCGCTGGATGACGGCAGCGTCGCCCGCATCGTGCTGTCGCGGCCGGCGGTGGAGGCGGGGGAGAACCTAGGGTACCTCCCCGGCGACATGCACGAGAAGCTGGCGCCCTATCTGCGCCCGCTCTACGACGCGCTGAATGACCGGCTGGGCGCCAAGCGGGTGCGCCAGCTGGTGGCGGACGGCACCATCGAGATCGCCCCCATCGCCTATATGCGCGGGCGCACGCTCAATAATTGCTTCGTCGTCATCGACGAGGCGCAGAACTGCACCTATGGCCAGATCAAGATGCTGCTGACCCGGCTCGGCTGGCATTCGACCATGATCCTGACCGGCGACCCGGACCAGAGCGACCTGCTGGACGGAATTTCCGGCCTCGCGGACGTGGCCCGGCGCCTGCAGACGGTGCCCGGCATCGCCGTGGTCCGCCTCGACGAGCAGGATATCGTGCGCCATCCGCTGGTGGCCGAGATGCTGATGGTGCTGTGACGGCTGAAACGAAAGCGGCCGCCGGGTCACCCTGGCGGCCGCCTCCGTATCCGCTTGTCGGCGGATCAGAGCTGCTTCATCACCGCTTCGGCGCTGGAGACCTCGAACTTGCCGGCCTCCTCGACGTTGAGGGTGGTCACGACGCCATCGTCGACGACCATGGCATAGCGCTTGGAGCGCTTGCCCATGCCGTTCGGGGTGAGGTCGAGGGTGAGGCCCAGCTTCTCGGTGAAGTCGCCGCTGCCGTCGGCCAGCATGACGACCTTGTCGCCGACATTCTGGTCCTTGCCCCAGGCGCCCATGACGAAGGCGTCATTCACCGACAGGCAGGCGATGGTGTCGACGCCCTTGCCCTTGAAGGCGCCGGAATGCTGGACGAAGCCCGGCAGGTGCTTGGCCGAGCAGGTCGGGGTGAAGGCACCCGGCAGCGCGAAGAGGACCACTTTCTTGCCGCCGAAGAGCTCTTCGGTGGTGATGTCCTTGGGTCCCTCGGCGGTCATGGTCTTGAGCTTGCTCGACGGAATCTTCTGGCCGACAGCAATGGTCATGGCGGTGCCTCCTGCAAGGTCTGGACGAAGGGCCTGGATTGCCGCTGGCAGGAACCGCCGCGGCGTCCGCCTGACATAAGGGTTACACCGGGTTCTGTCATCCCCCGTTGCCCATGGCGGCCGCTCGGACGGTGCCCTTCGCCCGCGTCAGCGCATCGGTGACGGCCCCTTCGGTCAGGAGTTCGGGCAGCACGGCGCCGTCCGGCGTCCCCGGGCCATAGACGATGTTGAAGGGGATGCCGTAGCGTCCGTGATCGGCCAGGAAGCGGGCGATCTCGGCGTCGGGCCGGGTCCAGTCGGCGCGCATCGGCACCACCATCGGCTGGGCCAGCCAGTCGGCGACCATGCCGCGGGTCAGCACCAGCTTCTTGTTCACCTGGCAGGTGATGCACCAGTCGGCGGTGACGTCGACGAAGACGACCCGGCCCTCGCCCACCAGACCGGCGATCCGGCCGCGGTCGAACGGCCGCCACTGGGTGTCGGCAGCCGCCACCGGCGGCGGCACCGGCGGGGCGCTGAGGCGCGGCACCACGGCAACCGCGAACAGGATCAGGGTGGCGGCCGCGACGCTGGTCCGCCAGGCCGCCGGCAGGCGCGCCAGCGGGCCGATCAGCAGGGCCCCCAGCGCCAGCACCAGGGCGAGGCCGGCCGCCGTCCAGGGCCCCTGCTGGTTCGCCAGCACCCACAGCAGCCAGATGCAGGTCGCCACCATCGCCAGCGCCAGGACCCGCCGCACCGTGACCATCCAAGGCCCCGGCCGTGGCAGGCGCGTCGCCGCCCCGGGGAAGGCCGCCACCGCCAGGTAAGGCAGCGCCAGGCCGATGCCGAGCGCCGCAAAGATGGCGAAGATCTCCGCCGCACCGCGGGACAGGGCAAAGCCGATCGCGGTCCCGAGGAAGGGCGCCGAGCAGGGGGTGGCCAGGATGGCGGCCAGGGCCCCGGTCAGGAAATGCCCGGCCAGGCCACGGTGCGGGGCATTGGCCGCGGCCTGCGCGAAGCCCGGCAGCGGGATTTCGAACCAGCCCCACAGGTTGGCCGCGAACAGGGCCAATACGGTCGCCATGGCGGCCAGGAACCAGGGCTCCTGGAACTGGATGCCCCAACCGACGGCGAGGCCGGCGGATTTCAGCCCGACCGCGGCACCCGCCAGAACCAGGAACGAGAAGAGGATGCCGGCCGACGCCGCAAGGAAGCCGCGCCGGACCTCCGCCCGCTGGCGTCCGCCCGCGTCGACCACACCCAGCAGCTTCAGCGACAGCACGGGCAGGACGCAGGGCATGAGGTTGAGAATGAGCCCGCCCAGGAGCGCGGTCGCCAGCATGGCCAGCCACACCGACGCCGGAACCGCGGACGGCGCCGGGGCCGCGGCGGCACCCACGGCCAGCCGGGTCTCCAGGGACCGGTCGCCGTCGACCAGGGTCAGGGTGACGTCGGTGCCCGCCAGGCTGGCGATGGTCGCCGGGTCGCCGCCGATGCGGGCCGCGAGGCGCGCCCCGCCCGGGATGGCGGTGACGGAGGGGGCGGCGAAATCGACCGGGATCGCGGTTTCGACGAAGAGGTCCGGCTTCGCCAACGGCCGGTCGGTGCGCACCTCGGCCACCAGCATCCGTGCGTCGCCCGAACCGGCCAGCCCGACCGAGGCGATCCGCAGCCGGTCTGCGGCACCATCGCCCGGCACCCGCTCCAGGTAGCGCGCCACGATCTCCGCCTCGGGCGAGGGCGCGGCCGGACCGGCCGGCAGGTCGAGGCGCAGCGTCGCCTGGTAGGGGATGCAGATTTCCCGGCAGGTCAGGTAGTCGACGGCGGCGCTGAGCCGCGCCGGCTCACCCGGCCGCTCCAAGCGAAGCTGGATCGGAAAGACCACCTCGTCGGAATAGCCGAAGCTCTCGATGCCCAGCACGTCGAAGCGCTTGGGTGCGGGCCAGGCGACCCGCGCCTCGCCGGCATTGCCGGAGCCCGACCAGTCGATGGCCGGCGGCAGTCCGCCCGAGCCGGGGGACCGCCAATAGACCTTCCAGCCCGGCTGCATGGTGAAATGCAGGCCGAGCGCCACGGTTTCCGCCTGGCCGACGCCGGATACCGCCGAAACCAGGCGCACCGCCGTCTGATCGGTCCGTTCCCAGGCGGACGCGGTCGGCGAGACCGCGGAGGCCGTCGACCCCATCGTCGACGGAGTGAACACCGCCAGGGCCGCCGCCAGGGCGAACACCCCCTTCAAGACCACTGTCCAAACTGCATTCGCCATCGTCGATCAATATGGACGAGGCCCGGCGAAGGAGGAGTCACAAAGACGTGGGGGGACCGCCACAGCACTGCGGCACGGGCGCGCAGGGGGTCACTTGCTGAGCCCGACTTGCTGGCTCCCTCCCGGCACCATATCTCTCCTCTCATGACCACATGCGATGCCGCCTCCGGCTACATGACAGGACGGCTTCTGGTAGCGATGCCGACCATCGGCGACCCGCGCTTCGAGAAGACGGTCATCTACATGTGCGCGCACAGCGAGGAAGGCGCGATGGGCCTGGTCGTCAACCGGCTCCTCGGCGCCCTCACGGTCTCGGAGCTGATGGCACAGCTCGCCCTCGACGCCTCGCCGCTGACCGAGCGCATGCCGGTGCATTTCGGCGGTCCGGTGGAGACGGGGCGCGGCTTCGTCCTGCATTCCGCCGACCACGTCTATGAGGGCACGCTGCGGATCGACGAGCGCCTGGCGCTGACCGCCACCATGGATGTGCTGAAGGCCATCTCCGCCGGCCAGGGCCCGCGCCGGGCGCTGATGGCGCTCGGCTATGCCGGCTGGGGGCCGGGCCAGCTCGACGAGGAGATCCAGGCGAACGGCTGGCTCCAGGTCCCCGCCGACGAGGACCTGGTGTTCGGGACCGCGCTCGATGCCATGTGGGACCAGGCGCTGGTCCGCCTCGGCGTCGACCGCACGATGCTGTCGAGCGAGTCCGGCCACGCGTAGAAGTCTGGCCACCCGTGGAAGCGGCTACCGCGGCGGGCGCCACTCCTCGGCCAGCTGGCCGAACAGCACATGGTCCTGCCAGACGCCGTTGATGCAGAGATATTTGCGGGCGTAGCCCTCTTCCCGGAAGCCGCATTTGGCGAGCAGGCGGCGGCTGGCCATGTTGGAGGGCAGGCAGGCCGCTTCCAGCCGATGCAGGTGCAGCCGGTCGTAGGAGAAGGCCAGCACGGCGCCCAGCGCCTCGGTCATGTAGCCGTGGCCGGAATGGACCGCCCCCATCCAGTAGCCGAGGCTGGCGCTCTGGACGACGCCGCGGCGGACATTGGCGAGGCCGATGCCCCCCAAGAGCGCGTGGTCGCCGCGATCGAAGACGAAGAAATTGTAGCCGGTGTCCTTGCGCCAATCGACACCGTAGGCGGCGAGCCGGCGGCGATAGGCGCCGCGCGACAGGGCATCGTCGGTCCAGCTCGGCTCCCAGGGGGCAAGGAAGGCTCGCGACCCGGCGCGCAGCCGGGCCCAGCCGTCGAAATCCACCTGGCGCGGCGGGCGTAGATAGACCCGTTCCGCCGACAGGGTAGTGGTGTGGGCCTCGCCCAGGAAGGGCCCGAGCCAGCGCTCGAGGCGCCCGGGCGATGCCGCCCCCCCGGCGGGCCGGATGGCGGCAGCGGCGGCCGGCTGGGCCGGGGTAGCCGGACCGGCCAGGGGTGGCGCGCCGATGGGCGGGCCGTCGACCGACCGGCCATCCGCTGATCTGCCACCGGCCCGGGCCGTCATCGGATCAGGCGGCGAGCCGGCCTGCGATCCGCTCGAACGGCTCGACGCCGCCGATCGGACCCATCGCCGCCACCGTCGGGCGGCCGCTATGCAGCCGCGCCGCGACCCGCGCCACGGCGGCACCATCCACCGCCTCCAGGCGGGCCAGCGTCTCCTCGGTCGGGATGCAGCGGCCATGCACCAGGAGCTGGTGGGCCAGGATCTCGGCCCTGGACGAGGTGCTTTCGCGCGACATCAGCAGGCTGGCGCGCAGCTGCGCCTTGGCGCGGGCGAGTTCGCCCGGCTCCAGCCCGCGGCTGACCGACAGCACTTCGTCGCACAGGACCGGCACCAGCTCCTTCACCTCGCGCTCGCCCGTACCGGCATAGATGCCGAAGATGCCGCCATCCTGGAAGGACGAGTTGAAGGCGTAGATCGAATAGACGAGGCCGCGCTTCTCGCGAATCTCCTGGAAGAGGCGCGAGGACATGCCCCCGCCCAGCAGCGTCGCCAGCACCTGGGAGGCATGGTGGTCGGGATCGGAATAGGAGACGCCGGGAAAGCCGACCACGAGGTGGATCTGCTCCAGGTCCCGCTCCTCGCGGAAATCGCCGCCGATATAGCGCGCCGGCTCGGCCTTGGGCGCGGATTCGGACGGGATCGCCGCAAACGCGGCCGCGGCAAGGTCGACCAGGCGGTCATGCTCGATCGCCCCGGCCGCCGCCACCACCATCTCGGGCCCGTGATAATGGGCGCCCATATAGTCGACCAGCGCGCCGCGCGGCAGACCGGTCACGGTCTCCACCGTGCCCAGCACCGGCCGGCCCATCGCCTGGCCAGGGAATGCCGTCGACTGGAAATGGTCGAAGACGATGTCGTCCGGCGTATCTTCCGCCTGGCCGATCTCCTGCAGGATGACCGAGCGCTCGCGGTCCAGCTCGACCGGGTCGAAGGTCGAGTGCTGGAGGATATCGCTCAAAATGTCGAGCGCCAGCGGCACGTCGTCCTTCAGCACCTTGGCGTAGTAGGCCGTCTGCTCGCGCGCGGTATAGGCGTTCAAATGCCCGCCGACCGCCTCGATCTCCTCGGCGATCGCCCGCGCGCTGCGCCGGGAGGTCCCCTTGAACGCCATGTGCTCGAGGAAATGGGCGACCCCGTTGATCGGTGCCGGCTCGTGCCGGGCGCCAGCGTCGATATAGACGCCGATCGACACGGTGGCGACCCCCTCCATGCGGTCGGTGGCAACCCGAAGGCCCCCCGGCAGTGTAGTTACCTGGACCGTCATGCCGGCATCTCCTGCCGCGTCGAGCGCGCGGCGACGTAATCCTCGATCACGGCGAGGTCATTGGGAAGGACGGCCACGCGCTCCGGCCGGGTCAACAGGTCCGACAACCGGTCCGGCAGGGCCGGGCGGATGCCGGTCGCCCGCTCCACCGCATCCGGGAACTTGGCCGGATGGGCGCAGGCCAGCGCCACCATCGGTGTCGCCGGGTCGCCACGGCAGGCATCGCCGGTCGCCACCCCGATCGCGCTGTGCGGATCCAGGATTTCGCCGGTCGACTGCCACACCCGGCGGATGGTCGCGAGCGTGCCGGCATCGTCCAGCCGGAAGCCGGTGAAGGCAGCCTTGGCCTTGGCCCAGCGCGCCTGCCCGACGGCCAGCGTGCCGTCGCGGCGGAAATCCGCCATCGCCTGGGCCAGGGCCCGGCCGTCGCGATCGAACAGCTCGAACAGCAGCCGCTCGAAGTTGCTGGAAACCTGGATGTCCATGCTCGGGCTGAGGCTGGCCTCGACCGAGCCCATGGACATGCTGCCGGTTTCCAGGAACCGCGTCAGGATATCGTTGCGGTTGGTGCCGATGGCAAGGCTGGCGATCGGCAAACCCATGTGGCGGGCGGCATGGGCGGCGAAGACGTTGCCGAAATTGCCGGTCGGCACCGCGAAGGACACCTGGCGGGCGGGTGCGCCCAGCGCCACTGCCGCCCAGACGTAATAGGCGATCTGGGCCGCAATTCGCGCCCAGTTGATCGAGTTCACCGCCGACAGCCCATAGCGGTCGCGGAAGGCCACGTCGTTGAACATCGCCTTCACGAGATCCTGGCAGTCGTCGAAGGTGCCTTGGACGGCGATGCAATGAACGTTCGACGCGTCGACCGTGGTCATCTGGCGGCGCTGGACCTCCGACACCCGGCCCTCGGGGAAGAGGATGAAGACATCGAGCGCGGCGCGGTCGCGACAGGCCTCGATGGCGGCCGACCCGGTGTCGCCGGAGGTGGCGCCGACGATCGTCACCCGCCGGCCGCGGCGCGCCAGGACATGGTCGAACATGCGCCCGACCACCTGGAGCGCCAGGTCCTTGAACGCCAGCGTCGGGCCGTGGAACAGTTCCATCAACCACTGGTTGGGACCAAGCTGCTTCAACGGCACCACGGCCGAGTGCGCGAAGTCGCGATAGGCATCGCGCACCAGTGCGGCCAGGTCATCCTCGGCGATGGCGCCGTCGACGAAGGGTGCCATCACCCGGGTCACGGTTTCCGCATAGTCCGCGCGGGCGAACGCACGATAATCGTCCGCGGTCAGGGTCGGCCAGGCCTCCGGCACATAGAGCCCCCCGTCACGTGCGAGGCCGGCAAGCAGGACATCGTCGAAGGCGAGCGCCGGCGCGGCGCCGCGGGTGCTGACGTAGCGCAAAGGGGGAAGCTCCATCGGTCGCGAGCCGTCCAACCTAGCGGCCACCCCTCCAAGCCGCAAGCCGGGCGCCGCCTGCTGTCGGTAACAGGAGATCTGTCCGGAGTTTGTAGCAAGTGATCTGTCCGGTTTTG
>CAZQOA010000002.1:0-31673 GCA_964594715.1 uncultured Rhizobiaceae bacterium
GGGTTCGATCTGGCCCCCCTGAAGGAGTAGGCGACCATGAAGCGGCGCACCGGCGACCCCTGGATGCCGGCCCCGGACTATGGCCGCAGCCTGACCGGCCTCGGCATCAACCTCCTGGTCGAGGACATGGCGCGCGCCATCGCCTTCGCACGCACCGTGCTGGGCGCGGCACCGGTCTATGCCGACCCCGACTTCGCGGTCATGCGCGGCCATGGCGCGGAGTGGATGCTGCACGCCGACCACACCTATGACCGCCACCCGCTGCGCCGGCGCGCGGCCGAGGGCGGCACGCGCGGCACTGGCCTGGAGCTACGCCTGCATGGCTGCGACCCCGACCGGGCCGAAGCGGCGGCGAGAACCGCCGGATACGAGGTGCTGGCCAGTGCCGCCGACAAGCCGCACGGCCTGCGCGAGGCCTATATCGTCGACCCGGACGGCTATGTCTGGGTGCCCGACATCCCCACCCCCCACACATGAGGACACCGCCGATGCCCGGCCCCCTGATCGTCCGCCCCGCGACCCCGGCCGACTACGCCCAATGGCTGCCGCTGTGGGAAGGCTACAACCGCTTCTACGAACGCACCGCCGCACCGGACGTGACCGCGCTCACCTGGCAGCGCTTCTTCGACGCCTACGAGCCGATGCATGCGGCGGTGGCGGAGGAGGACGGGCGGCTCCTCGGCATCGTCCATTACCTCTTCCACCGCAACACCTCGATGATCGGGCCGACCTGCTATCTCCAGGACCTCTTCACCGACGAGGCGGCGCGCGGGCGGGGCGTCGGCCGCGCGTTGATCGAATATGTCTATGCCCGCGCCCGCGAGGCCGGCGTCGCTCGCGTCTACTGGATGACGCACGAGACCAACCTGACCGCCATGCGGCTCTACGACCAGGTCGCCGAGCGCTCCGGCTTCGTGCAGTACCGCAAGCAGCTCTGAGGCCAGCCGGGCGGACGTTCAGCCCATCCGGCTTTCCGCCAGCCGTCGCGCCATCTCCGGCATGGCGTCGGCGTCGACGTTGGCGAAGGCGAAGCGGATGAAATCCTCCTGGCCGGGGCCGAAGGCGCTGCCGGGGACGGTGAGGATGCCCAGATCCTGGGCCAGATGGCGGGCCACCTCCTTGGCGCCGCGTCCGCGGTGGGGATGGCGGACATAGGCGAAGTAGGCGCCGCAGCTCACCAGCTCGTAGCCGGACGCGTTGCTGCGGAAGACGCTCTCGACCGCCGCCACCCGGGTCCGCATCGTCTCGCGGTTGGCCGCGACCCAGGGGGCCAGGTGGTCGAGGCCGTAGAGGGCCGCCTCCTGGCCGATGCGCGGGGCCGAGATGGCGACGCAATCCATGGCCTTGGTCAGCTGCTCGATCATGGCCGGGGCGGCGGTGACCGCGCCGACGCGATGGCCGGCCATCGCGAAGGCCTTGGAGAAGCTGTAGAGCTGGACCAGGCTCTCCGGCCAGTCGGCCGCCTGGAACAGCGCGTGGGCGGCACCCTCGCCCGGCAGGAAGTCCTTGTAGGTCTCGTCCAGCACCAGGGCGATGCCGTGGCGGCGGGCCAGCGCCTGGAACTCCGCGATCGCCGCCGGCGGGTAGATGGCGCCGGTCGGGTTGTTGGGCGACACCAGCACGATCGCCCGGGTGCGCGGGCCGATCTTCGCCGCCGCCTCGGCCGGGTCGGCGATGCCGCCGCGATCGGCACGGAAGGCAAGATGGACCGCACGGATGCCCAGCATGTCCAGCCACATCTGGTGGTTGAAGTAGTAGGGCAGCGGCAGGATCACCTCGTCGCCCGCCTCCGCCAGCGTCATCATCGCGAGGCAGAAGGCCTGGTTGCAGCCGGCGGTGATGGCCACGTTCTCCGCCTCGACCCGGCCGCCATAGGTCGCCGCGACATGGCGGGCGAAGGCCAGGCGCAGGTCCGGCAGGCCAATGATGGGCGCGTAGCGGACGATCTCCGGATCGGCCAGCCGCTCCTGCAGGTGCCGGGTGGCGGCCGGGGGCGGGGCGTGGCGCGGCACCGCCTGGGCCATGTCGATCAGCGGCCGGTCGGAGCGGCGGCCGGCGAGCCAGCCATGCACCTCGGCGATCGGCGGCTCCACCACCGCGCCGAGCAGGGAATTCAAGCGATAGGCCATGATCCGGGATTGATTTCGTCGAGGGGAAGGACGGCACCATGCGCCGCCGCCGGCGCGCTTGTCGAGGGCGGGCGTCAGGGCCGCCGGGCGAGCAGCTCGTCGAGCAGCGCCGCGGCCCGCCCGATCGCCGCCGCCCACTCGCCGGGCCGGTCCTGCCGGCAGATGCGCTGCCCCGCATACCAGGACCGGGTGCCGTCGAGCCAGCACCACACCTGCCCCCGGCCCCGTGGCAGCAGTACCGCCGAGGGCACCCCCAGGCCGCCCGCCAGGTGCGCCGTCGTGTTGCTGACGGTGATGACCGCGTCCATCGCCGCCATCTGGGCCGCCACCGGGTCGAGGTCGCCCAGCGGGTCGATCGCCGGGTCACGATGGATGCGCACGCCCAACGCCCGCTCCGCCGCCGCGCGATCCGCTTCGGTGTCGCCGTACTGGAGGTCGACGAAGATGGCCGGGCGCGACAGGATCGGCGCCCAGTCGAGCAGGCTGGTGGATTTGGCGCGCGGCGCGTGCCGGTTGGCGCTGCGCCAGGAGATGCCGATCACCGGCGCCGAACCCAGCCCGCGATAGCGGGCGCGCAGGCGGTCGACGGCGTCGCGATCGGGGCGGAGATGGGGCGGGTGCGGCTCGGCCCCAGCCGCCAGCGCGCGCAACAGCCCGACGGCGCCGACCTGGAAACCGGCCGCACGGCATTCCGGCGCCGGCGGGTCGCCGCGCGGGACCACGGCCACGGCCGGAAAGGAGCGCGCGAACAGCGCCGCCAGGCGCGGCGCCGCTTCCAGCGTCACCCGGCCGACCCGGGCCGCCGCCTGCGGCAGCAGGGCCGCCGTCCAGATCTCCTCCCCCAACCCCTGCTCGCCCCATACCAGCAGGTGGCCGTCCGGAGCCCCACCGCCGTCCCATTGCGGCTGCGGAAAGGGGCGCGGCGGCGCACCCGAGGCGGCCCATCGCAGATCGAGATCGGCCACCGCATCGGCCAGCCGCCCGGCACGCAGCAGGGCGAACAGAAGATGGGACGACCCGAACCCCTGGCGGCGGCGGACCACCAGCGCCCGGTCCAAGGCATCGGTCATGCCGGCCCTGTCGCCCAGGGCGTCCGCGATGTCGGCCAGCCGGGCGAGCAGCGCCAGCTCGTCGCCGGCCGCGGCCAGGGCGGCGATGACGGCGCCCGACGCCTCTTCCATGCGGCCGGCCTCGTAGAGCAGGTCCACGAGGCGCAAGGCCCCCGCCGCCGGATCGGCCGCACAGCTCATCGCCGCCTGCGTATCGACGATCGCGAGATCGAGATCGCCCAGGCGCTGGGCCACCAGCGAGCGGGCGAGATAGGCCGCCGGCTCGGCTGGCGCGGCGGCGACCAGCCGGTCGGCCAGGATTCGGGCCGCGGGCAGCCGGCCGGCCTTGGCGAGTGCGCGGACGAGGCGCACCAGCAGCGGCACCGCGGGGCGCGGCAGGAGGCGCCCGTCGGGCATCGCCACCAACGCCGCCGCCACCGCCCCATCCCAGTCGGCGCGCCGGATCGCGGCCAGGGTATGGGCGAGGGCTTGGTCCATCGCCCTATCTGGCACAGCCACCCGAAGGCGGGCAACGAAACGCTCCACCAGCCAAGCGGATTGACGGAAACCATCGCGGCTGATGCACTGCCGGCCCCTTCCTGCCGACCGGAGCCCCCGATGCCGCTCTCCGACCTTACCCGCATGACCGCCGTCGAGGCGGTGCGGCGCCTGAAGGCGCGCGAAATCTCGCCGGCCGAGCTGATCGATGCCGCGCTGGCGCGCATGGCGGAGGTCGAGCCGGCGGTGAACGCGCTGCCCACCCGCTGCCCGGAACGGGCGCGAGCCGCGGCGGTGAACCTGGCCCGCGACGGTGGCGACCCCGACGCACCCGGCTGGCTCGCCGGCCTGCCGGTCGCGATCAAGGACCTGATCAACGTCCGGGGCGTGCGCTCGACCCAGGGCTCGCCAATCTTCGCCGACCACATCCCGGACCGCTCCGACCTGGTGGTCGAGACGCTGGAACGGCGCGGCGGCGTGGTCCTGGCGAAATCCAACACGCCCGAATTCGGCGCCGGCGCCAACACCTTCAACCCGGTGTTCGGCAAGACCCGCAATCCGTGGAACACCAGCCTGACCTGCGGCGGTTCGTCGGGGGGCTCGGCGGTGGCCCTGGCGACCGGCGAGATCTGGCTCGCCAGCGGCTCCGACCTGGGTGGCAGCCTGCGCATCCCCGCCAGCTTCTGCGGCATCGTCGGCCTGCGGCCCTCGCCCGGCCGGGTGGCGCGTGGCCCCAACTACAACATGCCGGACGACCTGGCGATCGAGGGGCCGATGGCGCGCAACGTCGCCGACGTCGCCCTGATGCTGGACGCCATGGCCGGCCCGGCGGCCGAGGACCCGATGTCCCTGCCGCTGCCGGAGCGGCCCTTCCAGGACGCGGTGCGCCGCCCCCGGCGCCCGGTGCGGGTCGCCTACTCGCCCAATCTCGGCTTCCTTCCGGTCCACCCCGAGGTGGCGGCAGTGGCCGAGCGCGCCGCCCGCCGGTTCGAGGCGATGGGCATCCCGGTCGACCTTGCCACGCCCGACTTCTCCGACGCGCAGGAGATCTTCCAGACCTTGCGCGCGCTCTTTTTCGTCACCGACAAGGCCGAGCTGCTGCGCACCCGGCGCGACCAGCTGAAGCCGGACGTGGTCTGGAACATCGAGAAGGGCATGGCGCTCGACGCCGATGCCATCGGCCGCGCGATCCGCGCCCGGTCGGCGCTGCAGGCCCGGGTCGGCCGCTTCTTCCAGACCTACGACATCCTGCTGAGCCCGGCCGTGATCGTGCCGCCCTTCGACGTCGACACGGTGTCAGTGCGCAAGGTGGGCGACGTCGAATTCGACAATTACATCGACTGGCTGTCGATCACCTACGCCATCAGCATGACCCGCTGCGCCTCGCTGTCGCTGCCCGCCGGCTTCCTCGCCGACGGCCGCCCGGTCGGCTTGCAGATGGTGACCCGCGCCAACGCCGAGGCCGACCTGCTGTCGGGCGCGAAGCTGCTGGAGGATGCGCTCGGCCTCTGCCACCAGGTGCCGATCGACCCGCGGTCCGGGCCAGCCCTGCCGCCGTCGTGAGCTTCACCGCCTTCCGGTGATGGCTGCTGGCAGCGGGGCGGGCCGGCGTCTCCTGCCGTCCCGCCGTGACCTTGCCGTGCAGAATCGCTACCCCTATAAACCAGCCCGCGCTACCAAGCCCCGCATAGTGACGGTGCCGGACCCTGGAGTCCCGCCTCTCTCAAGAACCGGAACGGCGACCATGGATCAGGTACCTGCCCGCCTCGACAACCTGGTGGGCTTCTTCCTGGAGGAGCTCCATGTCGGCATGTCCGCGCGCATCGCGCGGACCATCACCGAGGCGGACATCCTCCTCTTCGCCGGCGTGTCGGGCGACACCAACCCGCTGCACATGAACGAGAGCTATGCTCAGGGCACCATGTTCCGCGGCCGCATCGCCCACGGCATCCTGACCGCGAGCCTGATCTCGGCCGTGTTCGGCACCCTGCTGCCGGGACCGGGCGCCGTCTACGTGACCCAGAACCTGCGCTTCAAGGCGCCGGTCCGTCCGGGCGACACGGTCGACACCCGGGTCACCGTGGCCGAGATCATGGCCGACAAGAACCGCGTCATCATGCGTGCGGTCAGCACGGTCGGCGAGCGCGTGGTGGTCGACGGCGATGCCGTCCTGATGGTGCCGTCGCGGCCGGCCTGAGCGGCCGGTCCGAATTCAGGCTCGACGGACGCCCCAGGGACTATACAAGGGCGATATGCGGATCATCCGACATTGGGACGAGGCGGCGGCGCGCCTGGGCGCGGTGGTGGCGCTCGGCAATTTCGACGGCGTCCATCTCGGCCACCGCGCGGTGATCGAGGCAGCGTGCACGGAAGCGGCCCGGCTGGGCGCGCCGGCCGGCGTGCTCACCTTCGAGCCCCATCCGCGCCAGCTCTTCCGCCCCGACGACCCGCCCTTCCGCCTGACGCCCTTTCGCATCAAGGCCCGCCTGATGGAGGCGATGGGGCTGGACGTGCTCTACGCGCTCACCTTCGACCTGCCGTTCAGCCGCCTCACGGCCGACGCCTTCATGCAGGACGTGCTGGTCCAGGGCTTCGGCGTGCGCCACGTCGTCGCAGGCGAGGATTTCACCTTCGGCCATCGCCGCCAGGGGTCGATGGCCCTGCTGGCGGCGCGCGGGCGGGAGCTGGGCTTCGGCGCCACCTCGCCGCCGCCGGTGACGCGCGATGGCGCCGCCGTCTCGTCCAGCCGCATCCGCGCGCTGCTGGCCGAAGGCGCCCCGGCCGCGGCGGCCCGGCTGCTCGGCCGGCCCTGGGAGATCGAGGGCCGGGTCGAGCATGGCGACCAGCGCGGCCGCACCATCGGCTTCCCCACCGCCAACATTGCGCTCGGCGACTGCCTGCGGCCGGCGGTCGGCGTCTATGCGGTCGAGGCGCGGCTGGACGAGCCGGGATCGCCCGCGTGGAAGGGCGTCGCCAATTTCGGCCGCCGGCCGACGGTGGACGGCACCTCGCTCTGGCTGGAGGTGCATCTCTTCGACTATACGGGGGACCTGTACGGCCGCCATCTCCGGGTGGGCTTGCGCGAATACTTGCGCGGCGAGCGCAAATTTGATGGTTTGGCCGCGCTCACGGCCCAGATCGCCCGGGATGCGGACCAGGCGCGCGCGCTCCTGAGCGCACCGGCGCCCGGAATCTAACGAACCGGGCATTTCGAAGGCGGCTCGATCAAGCATGGCACCGACCCCCGGCGGGACTAGGGGCCGACAGAGGACCAGATGGCGAAGGACTATAAGGCGACCGTCTTCCTGCCCCAGACCGGCTTTCCCATGCGGGCCGGGCTGCCGGCCTTGGAGCCCAAGCTGCTGGCCAGGTGGGAGGAGACCGATCTCTTCGGCAGGCTGCGCGCCCAGTCCAAGGGCCGGGAGAAATTCATTCTCCATGACGGGCCGCCCTATGCCAACGGCAACCTGCATATCGGGCACGCGCTCAACAAGATCCTGAAGGACGTCATCAACCGCTCGCAGCAGATGCTGGGGCGGGATGCCAACTACGTCCCCGGCTGGGACTGCCACGGCCTGCCGATCGAATGGAAGATCGAGGAGAAGTACCGCGCGGCCGGCCAGGACAAGGACGCCGTGCCGATCGCCGAATTCCGCCGCGAGTGCCGCGAGTTCGCCGACCATTGGATCGGCGTGCAGAAGGCGGAGTTCCGCCGCCTCGGCGTCGAGGGCAACTGGGAGCGGCCCTACACCACCATGGCCTACCCGGCCGAAGCCCAGATCGTCCGCGAGATCGGCAAGTTCCTGATGAATGGCGGGCTCTTCCAGGGCTCGAAGCCGGTCATGTGGTCGGTGGTGGAGAAGACGGCGCTGGCCGAGGCGGAGGTCGAGTATCACGACCACACCTCCAACACCGTCTATGTCCGCTTTCCCATCGCCACCCCGGCGCGGCCCGAGCTGGCCGGGGTCTCGGTCGTCATCTGGACGACGACGCCCTGGACCATGCCCGGCAACCGCGCGGTCGCCTATGGGGTCGACGTTCCCTATGTCGTGATCGAGGTCAGCGCGGTGGCCGAGGGCAGCCTGGCCCGCGTCGGCGAACGGATGCTCCTGGCCGAGGCGCTGGTGCCCGCCGTGGCCGCTGCCGCCGGCATCACCGGCCACCGTGCCGTCGCCAGCCTGTCCGGGGCCGATCTGGCCGGCACCGTCTGCAGCCATCCGCTGGCGGGCCACCCCGAGGCGGACGGCGGCTATGATTTCCCGGTGGCGATGCTGCCGGGCGATTTCGTCACGACCGACCAGGGCACGGGGCTGGTCCACATGGCCCCCGGCCATGGTGCCGACGACTACGAACTCGCCCTCGCCCACGGCATCACCGCACCCCAGACGGTGTCCGAGGACGGCAGCTATTTCCCGCAGGTGCCGCTGTTCGCCGGCCGGCGCGTATTGACGCCCTATGGCAAGAAGGGCGACGCCGACGAGGCCGTCATCGCGGTGATGACGAAGATGGGTGCGCTGCTGGCACAGGGCACCCTGGTCCATTCCTACCCCCATTCCTGGCGCTCCAAGGCGCCGCTCATCTTCCGCAACACGCCGCAATGGTTCATCTCGATGGCGACCAACCACCTGCGCGACAAGGCGCTGGCGGCCATCGACGAGACCCGCTTCGTGCCGCCCCAGGGGCAGAACCGCCTGCGCAGCATGATCGAGAGCCGGCCGGACTGGTGCATCTCGCGCCAGCGCGCCTGGGGCGTGCCGATCGCGATCTTCGTCGAGAAGAAGACGGGCGAACTGCTGCGCGACCAGGCGGTCGTCGACCGCATCGCCGACGCCTTCGAGCAGGAGGGCGCGGATGCCTGGTATGTGAGCCCGCCGGAACGCTTCCTCGGCCCCGGCCGCGACCCCGCCGACTATCACCAGGTCAAGGACGTGGTCGATGTCTGGTTCGATTCCGGCTCGACCCATGCCTTCGTGCTGGAGCAGCGGGACGACCTGGCCTGGCCGGCCTCGCTCTATCTCGAAGGATCCGACCAGCATCGCGGCTGGTTCCACTCCTCGCTGCTCGAATCCTGCGGCACCCGCGGGCGGGCGCCCTATGACGCGGTGCTGACCCATGGCTTCGTCATGGACGAGCAGGGTCGCAAGATGTCGAAGTCGCTGGGCAACGTGACGGCGCCGCAGACGGTGATCGACGAGTACGGCGCCGACATCCTGCGGCTGTGGGTGGTCAGTGCCGACTATTCCGAGGACCTGCGCATCGGCAAGGAGATCCTGAAGCACCAGTCGGAGATGTATCGGCGGCTGCGCAACACGCTCCGCTACCTGCTGGGCGCGCTCGACGGCTTCGCGGCGGAGGAGCGGGTGGCAGCGGCCGAGATGCCGGAACTGGAGCGCTGGGTGCTGCACCGGCTGGCGGAGATGGACCAGACCGTGCGCCAGGCCTGCGCCGATTTCGAGTTCCACGCGATCTTCACCGTCCTGCATAATTTCTGCGCGGTCGACCTGTCGGCCTTCTACTTCGACATCCGCAAGGACGCGCTCTATTGCGACCGGCCCGACGCGCTGCGCCGGCGCGCCTGCCGCACGGTCATGGAGCGGCTGTTCGACTGCCTGACGGCCTGGCTCGCCCCCATCCTCTGCTTCACCGCCGAGGAGGCCTGGCTGGCGCGCCATGGCGACGCCCCCGGAACCAGCGTGCATCTGCGCCTCTTCCCCGAGGTTCCGGCGGCATGGCTGGATGCGGACCTCGCCGCCAAGTGGCAGACGGTGCGCGACGTGCGCCGGGTGGTGACGGGGGCGCTGGAGTTGGAGCGTGCCCAGCGGCGCATCGGGGCCAGCCTGCAGGCGGCCCCGTCGGTGCATGTCACCGCCGACCAGGCGGCCGCCTTCGCCGGCCTGTCCCTGGCCGAGATCGTCATCACCTCGTCGGCCGAGCTGGTGGTCGGCCAACCGCTGGTCGAGGCCTTCGCGCTGGATGACGTCCCCGGCGTGGCGGTGGTGCCGCGGCTGGCGGAGGGCGGCAAGTGCCAGCGCTGCTGGCGGGTGCTGGCCGAGGTCGGGCGGACCGCCGGCCATGAGGATCTGTGCCAGCGCTGCGCCGACGTGGTGCAGGATGTCGAGATCCAGGTGGCATGAGCCGCTTCACCTGGGGCCTGGTGCTGGCAGCGGCGATCCTCGCCGCCGACCAGACCAGCAAGGCTTGGATGCTGGACTACCTCGCGGTCGAAGGGCCGCTCGGGCGCGGACAGTTCGTGCCGGTGACCGAATTCTTCAACCTGGTCGTCGTCTGGAACCGCGGCGTCAGCTTCGGCATGTTCTCCGGCCATCTCGACGCCATGCGCTGGGCGCTGTCCGGCCTGGCCATCCTGGTCTCGGTGATCCTCGCCGTCTGGCTGTTCCGCACCCGCGACCGGCTGGTGGCGCTCGGCCTCGGCTGCGTCATCGGTGGGGCCATCGGCAATGTCGTCGACCGCGTCCGGTTCGGGGCCGTGTTCGACTTTCTCGACTTCCACGCCTATGGCTATCATTGGCCGGCGTTCAATATCGCCGACTCCGGCATATTCGTCGGGGTGGCGGCGTTGTTGATCGACGGGTTGTTCAGTCGACGTGAAGGGCATACATAGGGCGCGCATGAGCGAGCAAGCGAAGAGCGACCGGATCACCAACGCGGCGCGCGTGGCCATCCTGGCCGCCGTTGCCCTGGCAATGGGTGCGTGCGGAAACATCCGCGAGCAACTGGGCCTCGACAAGCAGCCGCCGGACGAGTTCCGCATCGTGGCGCGGCCGCCGCTCAGCATGCCGCCCGATTATGCCTTGCGCCCGCCCCAGCCGGGCGCCCCCCGGCCCCAGGAGGAGTCGGTCGTCGACCGGGCGCGCCAGACCGTGTTCCGGGCGGAGCCGTCGGCCGCGACGCCGACGCGCGAGCTGCCGGCCGGCGCCAGCGGCGGCGAGGTGGCGCTGCTGCAGCAGGCCGGCGCCGACCGCGCCGACCCCAACATCCGCGAAGTGCTGAGCAAGGAAGGCGTGCGGTACGAGCAGCCCGAGCGGGGCGTGGTCGAGCGGCTGGCCTTCTGGCGCGAGCCCCCGCTGCCCGGCGTCGTCGTCGATCCGCAGAAGGAAGCGCAGCGCCTGCGCGAGAACCAGGCCCTCGGCCGGTCCGTCACCGAGGGCGAGACGGCGGTCATCCGCCGGCGCCGTCGCGGCCTGTTCGAAGGCCTCTGAGGGTCGCGAGGGGAAGGGCCCCTGCATTCCCGGCCCCTCTTTCGGCTCCGCACGAGTTTGGACACCACCCGGCGCGGAGGAGCTAGGATGAGACATCGGATGGCGGCGACGATCGCCGCCACGAGCCGCCGGTTGGCCGCGCTCCTGGTCGGGGGCGTCCTGCTGCTGGCGCAGCCCGGCCCGTCCGCGGCTGCGGACGGCAGCCTCTCGCCCGAGGCGGTGGTGCTCGAGAATGGCCTGACCCTGGTGGTGGTGGCCAATCCGCAGATGCCGGCGGTCGCCCATTACGTCTTCTACAAGGTGGGTTCGATCGACGAGCCCTGGGGCAAGTCGGGCATCGCGCACTTCCTCGAGCATCTGATGTTCAAGGGCACGCCGACCGTGCCCGATGCCGCCTTCTCGCGCGTCGTGGCCAGCAATGGCGGGCGCGACAACGCCTTCACCAGCTACGACTTCACCGGCTACTACCAGCTGGTCCCGGCCGACAAGCTGGGCCTGGTGATGGAGATGGAGGCCGATCGCATGGCCAACCTCGCCTTCACCGAGGCGCAGGTGGAGTCGGAGCGGCGGGTGGTGCTGGAGGAACGCTTCTCGCGCACCGACAACAACCCGTCGGCCCAGCTCCGCGAGCAGACGCGGGCCGTCCTCTACCTCAACCATCCCTATCGCCTGCCGGTGATCGGCTGGGAGCAGGAGATCCGGAAGCTCGACCATGCCGATGCACGCGCCTTCTACGAGCGCTGGTACACGCCGAACAACGCGGTCGTAGTGGTCGGCGGCCGGGTGACGATGGCCGAGGCCAAAGCCTTGGCCGAGCGCACCTATGGCCGGGTCGCGTCGCGCCCGCTGCCGGCCCGCACCGTGGTGCAGGAGCCGAATCGGGTGGCCGAGACGCGAGTCGAGATGGCGAGCGACCGGGTGCGCCAGCCCTACGTCAACCGCGCCTACATCGCGCCCAGCCTGTTCAGCGGCGACACGAAACATGCCTATCCGCTGGAAGTCCTGGCGACCATCATGGGCAGCGGCGTCGCGAGCCGGCTGAACCGGGCGCTGGTCCTGGAGGGCGGCCTCGCGGTTTCCGCCGGCACCAGCTACGACAGCAACCAGCGCGGGCCCGCCTCCTTCAACGTCTATGCGACGCCGCGCCAGGACGTGCCCGCGGCCGCGGTCGAGGCGGCGATCGGCGCCGAGATCGCCCGCGTGCTGGCCGACGGCGTCACCGAAGCCGAGTTGCAGCGCGCCATCCGGCGCATCCAGGATTCCGCGATCTACGCCAAGGACAGCCTGTCCGGGCCTGCCCGCATCGTCGGCAGCGCGCTGGCGATCGGGGTGCCGCTGGCGGAGATCGACGCCTGGCCCGAGCGGGTGGGCGCGGTCACCGCGGCCGCCATCTCCGAGGCCGCGCGCCTGGTCTTCCGCCCGGAGAACCTGGCGACCAGCGTGCTGCTGCCGAAACGCCCGCAGGGATCATGATGCGCATGCTGCCCCGGATACTGTTCGCCGTCCTGCTGGTGCTGTGGGCGCCGGCCGCCAGCGCCGCCGTCGAGCGGGTGGTGAGCCCGGGCGGGATCGAGGCCTGGCTGCTGACCGACCGTTCGCTGCCGATCCTCGCCATCTCCATGTCCGTCCTGGGCGGTGCCGCCCAGGACGAGCCGGGCCGGGAAGGCACCGCCGAGTTGATGGCAGATGTCCTGACCGAGGGGGCGGGCGACCTCGATGCGGAAGCCTTCCGCGCCCGGCTGGAGGACCTTGCCACCAGCCTGTCGGTCTCGTCCTCGCGGGATTCCCTCAGCATCTCCTTTCGCACGCTGACCCGCTATCGCGCCGACGCCCTGGGCCTGCTCCATCTGGCGCTGACCAGCCCGCGCTTCGACCAGGACGCCGTGAAGCGCGCCCAGGAGCGCCAGCTTTCGGTGCTGGCGCGCGCCTCCACCTCGCCCGGCGAGATCGCCCGCGAGACCTGGTGGCAGTTTGCCTTCGCCGGCCATCCCTATGGCCGCCGGGCCGAGGGCACCGAGGCGTCGGTCCAGGCACTCACCGCCGAGGATTTGCGCGGCGCCTGGCGCAACCAGGTGGCGCTGGAAACCCTGAAGATCGGCGTCGTCGGCGATATCGACGCGGCCACGCTGGGTCCGCTGCTCGATACCCTGCTGGCGGGCGTGCCCGCCAAGGCGAAGCTGGCCACTGTGCCGGAAGTCACGGCCGCCGGGGCGGGCGAGGTCCTGGTCGTGCAGCGGCAGCAGAGCCAGAGCGTCGTCGTCTTCGGCGCGCCCGGCATGAAGCGCGACGATCCGGATTTCGAGGCAGCCCACCTTGCCAACTATGTCCTGGGTGGCGGCGGCTTCAGCGCGCGGCTGATGCGCGAGGTGCGCGAAAAGGCAGGTCTTGCCTATTCCGTCAGCACCGGCCTCGGCACGCTGGAGGCGTCGGGCGTGCTCCAAGGCAGCGTCGGCACCGCCAACCCGGCCGTCGCCCGCTCGATCGAGCTGATCCGGCAGGAGCTGGGGAAGATGGCAGCCGAAGGCCCGACCGAGGCCGAACTGGAGAACGCCAAGAACGCGGTCATCGATTCCTTCCCCCTGAATCTCGATTCGACGGCCCGGATCGCGAACTTCCTGGTCAATGTCCAGCGCGACCGGCTGGGCATCGATTACATGGAGAAGCGGGCCGAGCGCTTCCGTCGTGTTACCCTGGCCGACGCCAAGCGTGCCGCCGCCCGCCTCTTCGATCCGGCCAGGCTGCTGTTCGTGGTAGTGGGCGAGCCGGAAGGCCTGAAGGCCACGCGGCCCGCCCCGGGTGCGCTATAGGACCCGACGACCGACGCCACCTTCCGCGCCATCTTCCGCGAGGGACCCGCATGATGCCATTCGAGATCGACGATTCCGCCTGCTTCGCCGACCGCAGCGGCAAGAACGGGATCGACCGCAAGAGCTTCGCCCGGCGCCTTGCCGGCGCCGGTGGGGCGCTGGCCCGCGTCCGCGCCATGCGCGACGAGGGTACCCTGCCGCTGCTGGGCCTGCCTGCCCGGCGCGACGATCTGGCGGCGCTGGAAGCCCTGGCCGGCCGCATGCGCAAGAAGACCAGCGATGTGCTGGTACTGGGCACCGGCGGGTCGAGCCTGGGTGGGCAGACGCTCTATGCCCTGGCCGACCAGGGGTTCGGGCCGCCCAAGGGCAGCCCGCGCATGCATTTCCTGGACAATATCGACCCCGCGACCTTCGCAGCACTGGCCGACCGGATCGACTTTGCCAAGGCCCGCATCCTCGCCATCTCGAAGTCCGGCGGGACCGCCGAGACGCTGATGCAGCTTCTGACCCTGCTGCCGCGCCTGGAGAAGGCGGCGGGCCGCACCGGCCTGGCCGAGCGGCTGGTCGTGGTGACCGAGCCCGCGGACAATCCGCTGCGCCGCCTCGGCACCCGCCTCGGCGCCACCATCCTCGACCATGACCCCAAGGTCGGCGGCCGCTTCTCGGTCTTGTCCCTGGTCGGCCTGCTGCCCGCCTATGTCGCCGGGCTGGACGGCGCCCGGGTGCGGGCCGGCGCCGGGGCCGTGCTCGACGCGGCGCTGGCCGCCGACCGCCCGGAGGAATGCGCGCCGCTGGTCGGGGCCGCCCTCAACCTCGCCCATGCCGAGGCCGGCCGCGCCACCACCGTCCTCATGCCCTATGTCGACCGGCTGGCCCATTTCGGCCTGTGGTTCCGCCAGCTCTGGGCCGAGAGCCTGGGCAAGGACGGCCACGGCACGACCCCGATCCGCGCCATGGGCACGGTCGACCAGCACAGCCAGCTCCAGCTCTATCTGGCCGGGCCGGCCGACAAGATCTTCACCCTGGTCACCCTGGCGGTGGCCGGCAAGGGCGACCGGGCGGCGGCCGCCTATGCCCGCGACCCGGCGCTCGCCTACCTGAAGGGCAAGCGGATGGGCGACCTGCTGGACGCCGAACAGCGGGCGACCGCAGCGACGCTGGCCCGCAACGCCCGGCCGGTGCGCATCTTCGCGCTGGAGCGCCTGGACGAGCGGACGATGGGCGGGCTCTTCATGCATTTCATGCTGGAGACGATCTTCGCCGCCGACCTGCTGGGTATCGACGCCTTCGACCAGCCGGCGGTCGAGGAGGGCAAGCAGCTCGCCCGATCCTACCTCGCCGAAGCCTGACGCCATGACGATCCGCCTGCTGCCGGCGGTCGTCGTCAACCGCATCGCCGCGGGCGAGGTGGTGGAGCGGCCGGCGGCCGCGGTGAAGGAGCTGGTCGAGAATTCGCTGGATTCCGGCGCCCGCCAGGTCACGGTGACGCTGGTCGATGGCGGGCAGTCCCTGATCGTCGTCGCCGACGATGGCTGCGGCATGGGCCCGGACGACCTCGCCCTGGCCGTCGAGCGCCATGCCACCTCGAAGCTGCCCGGCGACGACCTGGAACAGGTCTCGACGCTGGGATTTCGCGGCGAGGCGCTACCGTCGATCGGGGCGGTGGCCCGCCTCCAGATCACCAGCCGGCCGACCGGCGGGGACGCCGCCTGGACCATCCTGGTGGAGGGCGGGGCCAAGACCGCGCCCCGCCCGGCAGCCCATCCGCCAGGAACCCGGGTGGAGGTCCGCGACCTCTTCTATGCCACCCCGGCCCGCCTCAAGTTCCTGAAATCGATCCGCACCGAGCGCGAGCATGCGGTGGACGCGGTGCGGCGGCTGGCCATGGCCCATCCCGAGGCCGGCTTCACCGTCGTCGAGGACGGGCGCACCCTCGTCCGCTATCCCGCCGAGGCCGGCGGGGCCGATGCCCGCCTGGCGCGCCTCGGCCAGATCCTGGGCCAGGCCTTCCGCGACAATGCGCTGCTGGTGTCGGCCGAGCGCGAGGGCATGCGCCTGTCGGGCTTCGCCGGCCTTCCGACCTATCATCGCGCCACCACCGGCGAGCAGTATCTGTTCGTGAATGGCCGGCCGGTGCGCGACAAGCTGCTGTTCGGGGCGGTGCGCGGCGCCTATGCCGACGTCCTGGCCCGCGACCGCCATCCGGCGGTGGCCCTCTTCCTCGACGTGCCGACCGATGTGGTCGACGTCAACGTCCACCCGGCCAAGACCGAGGTGCGCTTCCGCGACACCGGGCTGGTGCGTGGGCTCGTCGTCGGCGCGCTGCGCCATGCCCTGGCCGCCGCCGGCCACCGCGCCAGCTCCAGCGTCAGCGAGGCGGCACTGGGCGCCTTCCGCCCGATGACCCATGCGCCGGCGGGCGCCGGATCGCCCTGGACCGGCGTCGGCCATCGCCCCGGCCTCGCTGAGGCGATGGCGCGCTACCAGGCGCCGAACTATCAGACAACGGACGGGCTGGCGCTCGATCTGCCGCCCGCCGCCCCCCTGACCGAGGCCCCGTCGCCGGTGCCCGACCGGGCCCGCCAGCCCCTGGGTGCCGCGCGCGGCCAGCTCTTCAACACCTACATCGTCGCCGAGACCGAAGACGGGCTGGTGCTGGTCGACCAGCACGCCGCCCACGAGCGACTGGTGCATGAGCGGATGAAGGCGGCCCTGGCGAGCAGCGGCGTGAAACGGCAATCGCTGCTGCTGCCGGAGGTAATCGAACTGGAGACGGCCGCCGTCGACCGCTTGGTCGCGCGCGCCGGCGAGCTGGCCGAGCTGGGTCTCGCCCTGGAAGGGTTCGGGCCGGGTGCGGTGGTGGTACGCGAGATTCCGGCGATGCTGGGCGACACCGACGTCCAGGCCCTGGTGCGCGACCTGGCCGACGAGCTGGCGGAGCTGGGCCAGGCATTCTCGCTCAAGGAACGGCTGGACGCGGTGTCGGGCACGCTCGCCTGCCACGGCAGCGTCCGCGCCGGCCGCCGCCTGTCCGGCGACGAGATGAACGCCCTCCTGCGCCAGATGGAGATCACCCCCAACAGCGGCCAGTGCAACCATGGCCGCCCGACCTATGTCGAGCTGAAGCGGGCCGATATCGAGCGGCTGTTCGGACGGCGCTGAGAAGCCCCGCGCCGATGACCAGCGCGCCTTCGAGCCCCCCGCCTTCGAGCCTGGGCCCAGGAATCGCGCTCTATGGTCATTTCTCGGCGCCGACGGGGCCGGGAGCGATGGTGCGCGGGCTGGCGGCGTCGGCCCAGGCGGCGGGCCTGGCGGTGCGGACGCTGGAGATGTCGGCCGGCCGGCGGGCGCCGGCGATGCTCCCGGCGCCGGCGGAGCTGGGCTTGCAGGTCGGGCTGGTGGTGGCCGACCCGGATGTCGTGCTGGCCCACATCGGGGCCGGCGTGCTGCCGGGGCCCGGGGCCATCGGCCGCAGCCGGATGATCGGGTTCTGGTCCTGGTCGGTGGCGGGCGGGCTGCCGGCCGGGTGGCACGACGCGGCTCCCCTGTTCGACGAAATCTGGGCGCCCAGCGCCCATGCCGCGGCGGCGATCGCCCCCCATGTCCCGGTGCCGGTGGTGGCGATGGCCCCGCCAGTGACGGCGCTGCCCGCGGGCAGCGACGGCGACCGGCAGGGCCTGGGCCTGGGCCAGGGGACCTTCACCTTTCTCTCCATCTTCGAGACGAACGGCGACCTCGACCGCGAGAACCCCGGCGGCGCGATCCGGGCCTACCGCATGGCGTTCCCCGCGGCCGGTCCGCACCGGCAACTCCTGCTCAAGATCCCTCGCCTGTCGGAGCGCCAGCGCGCCGGCTTCGCCCGCGCGATCGCCGGACGCCCGGACATCGGCCTGCTGGAGGCGAAGTTCGATGCGGCGCGGATGGCAGTGCTGATCGCGGGCTGCGACTGCCTCGTTTCCTTGCATCGCGCGACCGGCTTCGGGTTCGCCATGGCCCAGGCGATGGCGGCCGGACGGCCGGTGATCGCCACCGGCCATTCCGCCAACATGGAGTTCATGACCGCGGAAACCGCCTACCCCGTCGGGTTCCACATGGTGGTGACGACCCAGGCGCACCCGCCTTTCCCCGCCGGAACCATCTGGGCAGCGCCCGATCCGGCCCATGCCGCGCGCCTCATGCGACGGGTCGAGGGTCAGCCGGCGGAGGCCGCGGCGAAGGGCGCCCGCGCGGCGGCGGCGATGGCGCGGGACTATTCGCCGGCCGCCGCCGGCCAGCGATTGCGAGCGCGGCTCGACCTCCTGCGGCTGGGCGGCAAGCTCGACATGGCATCCGTCACGCCCGCCGCGCCGGCGGCCCATGGGAGGCGGCCCGTGTCATCGATCCTGCTGGCGACCCCGGTGAAGGATGCGCGGCGCTATCTCGACCGCTACTTCCATCTCCTGGAACGGCTCGACCATGACCGCCACCGCCTGTCGCTGGCACTCCTGGAAAGCGACAGCGCCGACGGAACCTGGGAGGCATTGCAAGCACGCAGCGCCGCCGCCGCGGCCCATTTCGGTCGGGTCACCCTGCTGCGCCGGAACTATGGTTTCCACCCGTCCGGGTTGCGCCATGCCGGCTCGATTCAGCGTCAGCGCCGCAGCATCCTCGCCCGCAGCCGCAATCGCCTGCTGGCAGGGGCGCTCGCCGACGAGGATTGGGTCCTGTGGCTGGATGTCGACGTGATCGACTATCCGCCCGACCTCGTCCAGCAGCTCCTGGCCCCGGGCAAGGACATCCTGGTGCCGCATTGCGTCGTGCCCGGCGGCCGGACCTATGACCTCAACAGCTTTGTGCTCGACCCCAGGGGCCGGCCGGAGGATCCGCGCCACCTCGTCGCCGGGATCTTCCAGCCACCCCGCGGCGTCGGCCGCAAGTACCTCGATTCATTCCGCGACGAGCGGCTGGTCGCGCTCGACGCCGTTGGCGGCACCGCCTTGCTGGTGCGCGCCGACCTCCACCGCGAGGGGCTGAACTTCCCGGCCGCGCCCTATCGCGGCTACATCGAGACCGAGGGGCTGGGTATGCTGGCAGGCGACATGGGTCATTGCTGCTGGGGCCTCCCCGACCTCGAGGTCACCCACGCCCCCTACTGAAGGTCGGCTATCGGAGGTGGGGCGCCTGCATCAGGGCGCGAGCCCGACCCGGAAGAAGGACTGCGCCTGGGGATAGGTCCCGGGCGCAGCCAGGCCGAGGCTGGAGGCGATGCCGGCGCAGTCGGGATCACCCGCCGTCGACTGGCAGCCGGCCGGCGTGCCCGGCGTATTGAAGTCGACATTGGAGGAAGCCAGCAACGCACGCAGGTCGGCGATCACCAGGTTGCGCCCCGGATCGAAGTCCGGGAACGTCACCCGGACGCGGGTCGGGAAGCCGCAACCGGGCTGAACATAGGGGCCGGGCGCATAGACGCAGTCGGCGCCGCCGATATGGACCGGAAAGCCATAGGGAGCCAGCACCAGCGGACCCGGATATCCCGCCCCATAGGCCGGGGCCGGGTAGACCGGCTGGCCCGGATAGATCACCTGCCCCGGATAGGGCAGCGGCGCTGGTGGCAGGCCGGCCGCCCCGACCGGGGTGCGGTAGGGCCCGAGCGGCTGGCCGCTGGTCGCCATGTCGACCTTGAGGAAGCGGAACCCGCCCGGCGCCGGCCAGGCGAGGTCGGGATTGTTCAGGGGCGACGCCGCCAGGGCGGGCGACCCGACATTGAGCTGCGGCGGCACGCCCAGGGTGAAGGCCAGGCCGCGGTAGCGACCGGGTGGGACCGCCCCCGTCACCGTCTGGTGCATCTCGATGGTGCCGCCGGCGCAGGGGCCGTTGCCATCTTCGAAGTCGATCAGCGCCACGTTCTGGAACTGCCAACGGCCATCCTGACCGAGGTTCATCGGCACGGCCCGGCCCGATTCGTCGATCAGTGCCACATCCGAGACGTAGAAGCGGAAGTCGGTCGGCAGGATGGTGGAACCGGTGACGCCGATCCCGCCATAGCTGGTGCCGCACTGGAAACCGGCATCGCCGACGGTACCGGCGAAGCCGATGGTCACGATCCCGTCGGAGGAAACGCCGGAGGAGGAGGGGATATTGCCCGGCGTCTGCCAGCGCGCCTGCTGGGTGGCGGGGTCGAGGCGGGTCGCGCGTTCGCCGGCGAGGTCGCCACTGGGGGGCGGGGTCTCGCAGGCGGCGAGCAGCGCCAGGGCGCTGACGGCGACGGCCGAAAAGGATTGCAAGCGCGCCATGTCACTCTCCAGCGTCTGGATCCAGGACCGGAGCGGCACCTTCAAAGCCCGAATCCCTCGACTCAGGCTGCGGCGGCGTCCCGGAAGCGGTTCAGGAACGGTGGAGTTGAAAAAGGGTTCCGCGGCGGCAGCCGATTTCCGGGCCGGCGCGCGGGGCCAGGGAAGCACGCAGGCGCTACTGCGCCCGCCGCTCCTGTCCGACGCGCTTGTTCGCGACCGGGTCGCCGGTCGCCTCTTCACCCGTCAGATCGAAGCGCGGCGTGCAGGCGGCGAGCATCAGCGCGCCGACCGCAGCCACGAGCAGGATCGACGGGCGAAGCCGGCGCTTCACCGGATGCCGTCCTTGATCGCGTCGACGAGGTCCAGCCGTTCCCACGAGAACCCGCCATCGAGATCGGGAGCACGGCCGAAATGGCCGTAGGCGGCGGTGCGGGCATAGATCGGCCGATTGAGGCCGAGGCGTTCGCGGATGCCGCGCGGCGACAGGTCGACGATTGACGGCAGGACGGCCGCCAGCTTCTCCTCGCACGCGGTGCCGGTGCCGTAGGTGTCGACATAGACCGACAAGGGCTTGGAGACGCCGATCGCATAGGAGACCTGGATGGCGCAACGGTCGGCGAGGCCGGCCGCGACCACGTTCTTGGCCAGATAGCGGGCAGCATAGGCGGCCGATCGGTCCACCTTGGTCGGATCCTTGCCCGAGAAGGCACCACCGCCATGGGGGGCGGCACCGCCATAGGTATCGACGATGATCTTGCGGCCGGTGAGGCCGCAATCGCCATCCGGCCCACCGATCACGAAGCGGCCGGTCGGGTTCACATAGAACTCGTCCTCGCTGCACATCCAGCCCTTGGGCAGGCAGTTGAGGACGTGGGGGCGCACGATCTCGCGCACCTCGGCCTGCTCGAGATGCTCGGCATGCTGGGTCGAGACGACGATCGAGGTCGCCTTCACCGGCTTGCCATTCTCATAGAGCAGCGTCACCTGGCTCTTGGCGTCGGGCCCCAGGCCCGGCGCTGCGCCGGAATGCCGCGCCTCGGCCAGCGAGCGCAGGATGCCGTGGGCGAAATGGATGGGTGCCGGCATCAGGCTGTCGGTCTCGCGGCAGGCATAGCCGAACATGATGCCCTGGTCGCCGGCACCTTCGTCCTTGTTGCCGGCGGCATCGACGCCGACCGCGATATCGGCCGACTGCGAATGGACCAGCACCTCGACCTTGGCGTTCTTCCAGTGGAAGCCGTCCTGCTCGTAGCCGATGTCCTTGACCGCGTGGCGCGCCGTTTCCTCCAGCATCGCCATGGTGATCGAGGCCGGCCCGCGCACTTCGCCCGCCAGGATGATGCGGTTGGTCGTCGCCAGGGTCTCGACCGCCACCCGCGCATGCGGGTCGTGGCCGAGATACAGGTCGACGATGGCGTCCGATATCCGGTCGCAAACCTTGTCGGGATGACCTTCGGCGACCGATTCACTCGTGAAGAGATAGGATCCGCGGGACACGGGTCGACGCCTCGTCTTGGGGAGGGACAGGTGGGCTTAGGTGCCGGTGCCCGCGGGCCCCGTCAAGCGGTTTCGGTCAGATCGGTGAAGTCTGGTCCGCGACCGCCAGCGACTTGGTGAGTTCGAAAAGGCGCTTGCGCACGCCATTATCCGGAATCCGGTAGTAGGCCCGCACGAGGTCCATGGTCTCGCGCTTGGCCAGCGGGTCGGGCTCGTAGGCGGTGGCCGTCGATGCCGACAGGCCGCGGCGGGCGCGCGACGTCGGCCCGAGGGCGTCGTCCGGCATCTCGTCGAAGAAGTAGGCGATCTGCACTTCCAGCACGCGCGACAGGTCGAAGAGGCGGCTGGCGCCGATGCGGTTGGCGCCGCGCTCGTACTTCTGCACCTGCTGGAAGGTAAGCCCGAGCGCGCCGCCCAGCTTTTCCTGGCTCATGCCGAGCTCGACCCGGCGCTTGCGGACGCGCTGGCCGACATGGACGTCGATCGGATCGGGTGCGTCCGCCTTGACGCGGGTGGTGCCCTTGCGTGGGCCGCGAGTGGTCTCTGGCATTTCTGGAACCTGATCTGGGGACAACTTTATGGTGTAGCAATGTAGGGAGCCCGCACGCGACGTCAACGCCTGACTATATGTCAACGATGTAATGTGCGCCGCCGCCGCGTCGCCCAGGCGGCCGCCCAGCACAGGAACGCCAGCAGCATTGGTGCGAGAATTCCGGCCCGGGCGAAGATCGGCGGCTGGATCGCGCGCGGCAGGTCGGCGTCCAGGACGCCCGCTTCGTCGAGGCCGAGCCGCGCCTGCTCCCGGCCGTAGGCGTCGAAAACCGCGGAAATCCCATTGTTGGCGGCGCGGACCAGCGGCAAGCCCTCCTCCACCGCCCGCGCCCGGGCGATCTCCAGGTGCTGATAGGGGCCGGCGGTCCGGCCGTACCAGCCGTCATTGGTAAGGTTGAGGAGCCAGGCCGGCCGGTGCGCCGGGTCGATCACCCGGCCCGGAAAGATTACCTCGTAGCAGATGAGCGGCCCGACCGGCGGCAGGCCCGGCAGGTCGAGGGTGCGCGGGCCCGGACCGGCCGAGAAATCGATGCTGCCGGCCGTCACCTTGGACAGGCCGATGCGGCCAAGCACGCCGCGCAGCGGCAGGTATTCGCCGAACGGCACCAGATGGAACTTGTCGTAGGAGGCGACGATGTTGCCGCCGCGGTCGAGCGCCTGCATGGCGTTCCACACCATCGGCGGGTCGGTCGGCTGCGGCGTCGTCCGGTTGGTGCCGGTCAGGACCAGGCCGCCTTCCGGCACCGCCGTCGCCAGCGCCGCCCGGCGCCCGGCGTCGCGGTCGAGGAAGGACGGCCCCGCCGACTCCGCCCAGACGACATGGGTGATCCGGTCGAAGCCGGGCGACCGCGACAGCTCGAGGTGGCGCTGAAAGATGGCCTCCCGCGCGCCCGGCTGCCATTTCATGATCTGTGGGATGGACGCCTGGACGAGGCGCAGGCGGACATCCGGCACGATCTCGACCGCGGCACCCGAGAGGCGGACCATCCCGAAACCGGCCACCAGCACGACCAGCGCCAGACCGGCCACCGTCGGCATCCAGCGCCGCCAGCCCCGCCCGGCGTCGCCGAGCGTCGCCGGGGCGGCCGCGACCAGCACCGCCAGCAGTCCCAGGCCCTGGATGCCGATGACCGAGGCGGCCTGCAGGGTGGCGTCCGAGAGGCCCCAGGCCTGCCCGACCAGATTCCAGGGAAAGCCCGAAAAGCCCCAGACGCGGATCCATTCGCCGACCGCCCAGGCCGCCGCCAGCGCCAGGATCCGACCGAAGCCGCGGGCACCGGTGGCCCAGGCGGCCAGGGTGGCAAGACCGCTGGCACCTGCCAGCAGAGCGGGCAGGCCGGTGACGGTCAAGGGCAGCAGCCACCAGAAGGTGGCGATGTCGATGAAGAGAGCGGCCGCAATCCAGTAGAGGCTGACCGTGAGGTAGCCGAAGCCGAACCACCAGCCGACCGCGAAGGCCGAGCGCGGCCGGCGGGCACCATCGAGAAGCCACACCAGGCCGGTGAAGGCGACCACCAGCCCCGGGATGAAATAGAGCGGCGGCAGCGCCAGCGAGCCGGTGGCACCCAGCCCGAAGGCAAGCGCCCAGCGCCGCCAGCCGGCGAGGCCGGCGACGGCGCGAGCCAGCCGCCGGCCGGCGCCATCGCCTTCCGTACCCGTCATGCTTCCGGCGGTTCCGTCGGGGCCGGGCGACGGACCCGCAGGCGGCGGATGCGGCGTGGATCGGCGTCCAGGATTTCGAACTCCACGCCGGATTCATGGCGCACGACCTCGCCCCGCACCGGCACGCGGCCGGCGAAGCTGGCCACCAGGCCGCCGATCGTGTCCACGTCCTCTTCCTCGGCCGCCTCGCCGAGCGGGACGCCGGTACGCTCCTCGACATCGAAGGGCGAGGCACGGCCATCGACCAGGAAGCTGCCGTCCGGCCGCTCCACGATCTCCGGCGGGGTCGTCACCACGTCGTGCTCGTCGTCGATCTCGCCGACGATCTCCTCCACCAGATCCTCGATGGTGACGAGGCCGTCGATGCCGCCGAACTCGTCCACCACCAGTGCCATGTGGGTGCGCGACAGGCGCATCTGCTGGAGCAGGTCCAGGACCCGGGTGGAGGGCGCGATGAACAGCACCCGGCGGACGAAGTTCTCGATCCGCGGCGACTTGCCGGCGTCGAGGAAGCCCAGCGCGTCCTTGACATGGACCATGCCGATGACCTCGTCGAGCGTGCCGCGATAGACCGGAAGGCGGGAATGCTGCTCCTCGGCGAAGCGGCGCACGAGGGCGGCAAAGCTGGTGCCGGCCTCGATCGCGACGATGTCCGCGCGCGGCACGGCGACGTCGCGGGCGGTTTCGTCGCGCAGGCGCAGAACATTGGCGATCAGCGTGTGCTCATGGGCATCGACCGGCCCATCTTCCTGGGCGCGCTCCTCGATCAGCTCGGCGATCGAGGGGCCGAGCCCGTTCTCGGCATGATGACCGCGCCGGCGCCGCCACCAGTCGCGCAGCCGGCGAAGCCGCGGACGCTGGGATGCCGGACCGAAACTAGGTCGTCCGTCGCCGTCACTCATGATCACGCCGCCTCCCGATAGGGATCGGCGATGCCGAGGGCGGCCAGCGCCCGGACCTCCAGCGGCTCCATTTCTGCCGCATCCTCCGTAGTTTCATGATCGAATCCGAGCAAGTGCAGGGTACCGTGGACAACCAGGTGCGACAGGTGGTCGGCCAGCGGCTTGCCCGCCGCCACCGCCTCTGCCGCCGTCGTCTCGTAGGCGATGGCGATATCGCCGAGCAGCATCGGCTCGCCAGCGGTGAAGGACAGGACATTGGTCGGCTTGTCCTGGCCGCGATAGTCGCGGTTGAGGCGCTGCAACAACCCGTCGTCGGCCAGCATCACCGCCATCTCGGTGTCGCCGGGCGGCGCCCCCGGAGCGACCTTCAGGGCGGCACGGACGGCGCGGCGCACCAGCGGCCGCAGATCGTCGATCGCCTCCTGCCAGGGCCGGTGGTCGATGCGGATGCCGATGCGGACGGTCATGGCGCCGGGAACCCCATGCCTAGCGTAGGGACCGGCCGGGGCCGCCGGCCGGTCGCGGTGGGCGGGCGTCATAGGCGCGCACGATGCGGGCTACCAGCGGGTGGCGGACGACGTCGGCGTCGGTGAAGCGGACGAATCCGATGCCCTCGACCTCCGACAGGGTCTCGACCGCATCGGTCAGCCCCGACAGGGTGCCGCTCGGCAGGTCGATCTGCGACAGGTCGCCGGTCACCGCCATCCGGGCGTTGGAGCCGAGCCGGGTCAGGAACATCTTCATCTGGCTGGGCGTGGTGTTCTGCGCCTCGTCGAGGA
The DNA here is from genome assembly GCA_964594715.1 of uncultured Rhizobiaceae bacterium. Lineage (GTDB taxonomy): Bacteria > Pseudomonadota > Alphaproteobacteria > ATCC43930 > Allostellaceae > Allostella. Next base: position 25,368 of record CAZQOA010000002.1, read on the forward strand.
TGACGAAGGCCCCGGCCAGGGTGCGGCCGCGCATGAAGGCCAGCGGCGCCACCTCGATCTCGCCCGACGCCATGCGCTTGGCGATCTGGTCGCCGGGCAGCATGTCGTGCAGCGCGTCGTAGAGCGGCCGCAGATAGGGGTCGACCTTCTCGCGCAGGTCGCCGGGCAGGAAACCCAGCCGCTCGCCGGCCTCGACCGCCGGACGCGACAGGATGATCCGATCCACTTCGCCCGCGATCAGCCGATCAACCGCGCAGGCGACGGCCAGGTAGGTCTTGCCGGTGCCGGCCGGCCCCAGCCCGAAGACCAGCGAATGCTGGCGCAAGGCACGGATGTAGGCCGCCTGGGTCGGCGTTCGCGGGGTGATCGGGCGCTTGCGCGTGCGGATCGTCAGCTCGTCCGACCACAGCGACTGGCCCTGGCCCGGTGCCGATTCGATGGCGCCCCGGATGGCCGCATCAACCTCACCCGCCTCGACGCCCATACCCTTCTCCAATCGGCCGTAGAGTGCTCCCAGGGCGGCGCGCGCCACCGCGGCCGCGGCCGGATCGCCGGCGATGACGAGATGGTTGCCGCGCGACACGATGGAAACCCCGAGCGCCCGCTCGATCTGCCCCAGATGGGCATCGCGCTCGCCATAGAGCAGGCCCAGCAGGACGTTGTCGGGGAATTCAAGATGGATCGGCCCGGCGGGGCCTACGACCGGCGCATTGGTCATGCGACCGCGCCTATCCCGGACGGGTGCTGGCCGGGGGTCGCGTCGGTCACGAGCCGGCCGGCGAGGCTGTTGGCTCCCGCCCCCTCGATCTCGACCGCCAGTTCCGCCCCGATCAGGCGCTCGGGCGCGGCGGCATGGACGGATTGCAGCCATGGGGTGCGGCCGATGAGCTGGCCGGCGTGACGGCCACGCTTCTCGAAGAGCACCGGCACGCGGCGGCCGACGGTCGCCTGGTTGAAGGCTTCCTGCTGGCGGCGCAGCAGGTCCTGCAGGGCGGCGAGGCGGTCCGACTTCGTCGCGTCGGCGACCTGGTCCAGCTCGGAAGCAGCCGGCGTGCCGGGGCGCGGGCTGTATTTGAAGGAATAGGCCTGGGCGAACCCGATCTCGGCGACGAGGGCCATCGTCTGGGCGAAATCCCGCTCGGTCTCGCCCGGATAGCCGACGATGAAGTCCGAAGAGAGCGCGATATCGGGCCGGGCCGCGCGCAGGCGGTCGACGATGCGGCGATAATCATCGGCACCATGGCGCCGGTTCATGCGCGCCAGGACCCGGTCGGAGCCCGACTGCACCGGCAAATGGAGGAACGGCATGAGCTGCGGCACCTCGCCATGGGCGGCGATCAGGTCGTCGTCCATGTCGCGCGGGTGCGACGTCGTGTAGCGGATGCGCTTCAGGCCGGGGACCGCGTCCGCCAGCGCCCGGGCCAGCCGGCCCAACCCCCATTCGCGTCCATCGCCGCCGGCGCCGTGCCAGGCATTCACGTTCTGCCCGAGGAGCGTGATCTCGCTGGCGCCCAGCGCGACCAGACGGCGGGCCTCGGCCAGCAGGTCGGCGGCGGGCCGGGAATATTCCGCGCCGCGGGTGTAGGGAACGACGCAGAAGGTGCAGAACTTGTCGCACCCCTCCTGCACCGCCAGGAACACCGAGACGTCCTGCGGCTCGGTCTGCTGCGGCAGGAAGTCGAACTTGGGCTCGGCCGGGAAGTCGGTCGCGACGATGCCGCGGCCGGGGGCCGGCGCGCCGGCATCGGCGGCCCGGGTCGCGCGCGCGATCAGCTCCGGCAGCTGATGGTAGGATTGCGGCCCGACGACGATGTCGACATGCGGCGAGCGGCGCAGGACTTCCGCCCCTTCCGCCTGGGCGACGCAGCCGGCGACCGCGAGCAGCAGGTCGCCGCCTTCGGCCTGACGGCGCGCCTTCAGCGGGCGCAGGCGGCCCAGTTCCGAATAGACCTTCTCGCCAGCCTTCTCGCGGATGTGGCAGGTGTTCAGGACGACCAGGTCAGCGTCGTCCACGACATCGGTCAGGGCATAGCCAAGCGGCGCCAGGACATCCGCCATGCGGGCGGAGTCATAGACGTTCATCTGGCAGCCGTAGGTCTTGAGATGAAGTTTCTTGGTCAATGCCGTGTCGACCCGTTCGCGCGGGCAATTCGCCGCCAGGTGGGCGGATCCTGCCGCAAGCGGGGTCGGCCGGACCCTAGCATCGCGCATTCCGCTGTCAAGCAGCGCCTGGGCAGATAACGCCTGGGGCAACCGACGGTCATGCCGCGGCCGCGGGGTCGGCGCCCGATGCCGACGCATCCTCCGACTGCGGCGGCGGACGGGTCCAGCGGTCGGCCAGGGCCCGGTCCATGCCCCGGACGATGGCTTCGCGGCAATGGGTGGCCAGCGCCTTGCGCGAGCCGAAATCGTCGATCGTGACCGTCGGGTGGAACTCGACCGACACCGTGCAATCGCCCATGCCCGCCACCTTCCACAGGTGCCGACCCAGATCCATGTCGCCATACCAGGCATAGAATGGCCGCAGGCCGTGGCCGATCGGGATGCCGTCCAGCCGGACATAGGCGATGGTGACCGGCTGGACGGTGACGGGGCGCCCCGCCACCCGGCGCTCGGCCACGCTGAAGAGTGCGGACTTGAAGGGGAGGATGCGGTTGCCGTCGCTGCTGGTCCCCTCGGGAAAGAGGATCAGGCTGTCGCCGTCCTCCAGCCGCCCGGCGATCTCGTCGCGCTGGCCGGCCGTCCCGGCGCGGCGCTGGCGATCGACGAACACCGTTCGCTGGAGCTTGGCGAGCCAGCCGAACAGCGGCCACCCCGCCACCTCCGCCTTGGCGACGAAGCAGCCGCCGATGAGCGAGCCGAGGACGCCGATATCGAGGTAGGAGCAGTGGTTGATGATGTAGAGGGTGGGCTGGACCGGCGAGCGCTCGCCATGCCGCTCGACCCGCAGGCCGAGGATCGCCAGGCACCAGCGATGATAGAAGAGCGGGATCGCGACGGCGGCCCGCCGGCTGGTGCGGATCGCCAGCCACTGCGCCGGCATCAGCGACACGGTCAACAGCAGATAGAGCGTCAGCCGGCCGGCGGCGAGCAACGGCGACCCCATGGCCCTCACCCCTCCCGAGACCGGCGCTCATAGTGCTTGTAGTATTTTTCCGTCACCAGCTCGGTCTTCACCACGATGCAGATGTCGGTGGTGTTGAACTGCTCGTCGACCACGGCGCCATCGCCGACGAAGCCGCCGAGCCGCAGATAGCCCTTCACCAGCGGCGGCAGCTCGGCCAGCGCGCGCATCGGCTCGATCGTCTCGACCGGAAGCAGGCGCATGTCGACATAGCGGCTTTCGATCGCGCGCGGCCGCACCTCCGGCGGCGCCAGGTGATGGTGGTGCAGATAGGCCAACGGCAGGGCCAGCGCCGCGGGGTCGGTCCCGTGCAGGCTGGCGCAGCCGAACATCAGCCCGATGCGATGGCGGAAGACGTATTCGGCGATGCCGCGCCACAGGAGCTGCATGGTCGGACGGGTGCGATATCCGACATCGACGCAGGATCGCCCCAGCTCCAGGATCTCGCCCGGCAGCGATTCCAGCATCGAGATGTCGTACTCGGCAGCGGTGTAGAAGCCGCCATGGCGGCGGGCGGCTTCGCGCCGGATCAGGCGATAGGTGCCGACGACGGACGACGCGCCCTCGCCGCGCGAATGGTCGATGACCAGGAGATGGTCGCACAGCGGGTCGAAATCGTCGAAGTCGCGCCGACGCGCCGCCATCTCGGGCGTCGGCCGCGCCGCCATCTCGTCATAGAAGACCCGATAGCGCAGCGCCTGCGAGGCGTCGATGTCCGCCTCGTTGCGCGCCAGGCGCACTTCCATGTCGCCGGACCGGATCGACAGGCCGTCCGCGCCCCATTGCGGGCCGGGCGCGGAGTTGGCGGCATCGGCCATACGGGGATCGGCCCTTCGAGCGTCGGGAGTTCGCGCAGGTGGCATCTGGCTCTGGGTCAGCGCTTCTTCGGCCGTTCCGCCCGGTCGAGCGGGACGCCGTAGAGCTCCAGGCGATGGCCCACCAGCTTGAAACCGAGGCCGGCGGCGATGCGCTCCTGAAGGGCCTCGATCTCTTCGTTGTGGAATTCGATCACGCGTCCGCTCTCCACATCGATGAGGTGGTCATGGTGCTCGTCGGGGGTTTCCTCGTAGCGCGCCCTGCCGTCGCCGAAATCATGGCGGTCAAGGATGTCCGCCTCTTCGAACAGCCGGACCGTACGATAAACGGTGGCGATCGAGATCCTCGGATCAATCTCGGTTGCGCGCCGATGCACCGATTCCACGTCGGGATGGTCACTGGACTCCGACAGCACTTGCGCAATGATGCGCCGCTGTTCGGTCATCTTGAGACCCTTGTCCATGCAAAGGCGTTCGATACGCGAGACCACTTGGCTCTCCGTCTGCGGTCGGGCGACAATTATACCTATTAAAGGCGCTCGCGGCCATGGTGCCCGACCAGACGTTGGGATATCGGATTGCCGGTCCAACCATAAACGCGATCGAGACGCAACAGCAAGGCATCGACGGCACCGCCGGGACGCCGATAATAGGCCGGTCGGGCGCCAACCGGGCGGAACCCCCGGCCGGCATAGAGCGACCGCGCCGGCCGGTTGTCGGTGGCCACCTCGAGGAATATCGCCGTCACCGCCGGCGGCAGGGCGGCGGTCGCGTGGTCGACCAGACCGTGGCCGCAGCCATTGCCCCGGTGCTCCGGCACGACGCCGAGGGTCAGTATCTCCGCCTCCTCGGCGACGCAGCGCCACAGGACGAAGCCGGTCGGCTCGCCCACCTCCACCGCCGCGGCGCCGCCGACCCCGGGCTGCCCCAGCAGCGTGCGCCAGGCGTCGGCCGGCCAGGGTTCGTCCGGAAAGCACGCGCGATGCAGCGGGGCCAGCCAGGCGGCGTCGCCGGCAGCCAGTGCGGCGAATTGGATTCCCACCTGGCCGACAGTGGTCACGGCGCACCCGCCGCGGAGACCGTGACGTCCGGCGCGCGCAGATAGACCGGCCGCGGCGCCAGGAGTGCCTGCCCCTGGTCCAGGCGCTCGGCCGCGGCCGCCGCCACCATCGCGGCGTCGGCCGGCCCGGCCCGTAGGACGACCGGCCGTGCGCCCAGGGCCAAGAGCGCCTCGGCCAGGAGCGAGGGCGCATCACCGGCCAGGCCGATGCTTGCACCGGCCCCGAAGCGGGTGGCCAGCCGCCTGGCCGCTTCACCGGGCGAGGCCATGAACGGTTCCTCACCGACCGGGGCAAAAAGCTGGAAGAAGAGTTCGTCGCGGCGGCTGTCGAGGACGACGACCAGCGGCAGGCCGTCCGGCCGGCCTGGGGCCGCCGCCGCATGGACGAGGAAGCTGGAGATCCCCAGTGCCGACACGCCGGCCCCGAGCGCCATCCCCTGGGCCAGCGCCAGCCCGACCCGCAAGCCGGTGAAGCTGCCCGGGCCGACGGTGGCGACGACCGCATCGAGGGTGGCGGCGGCGATCCCGGCTTCCGCCAGGACGGCGCCCGCGAGCGGCGCCAGATGGACGGCGTGGCCGCGCTCGGTCGCCATCCGCCGGACGGCGACGACCCGGCCCCCCCGCCATGCCGCGGCGGAACATGCCGCGCCGGCGGAATCGACCGCCAGCAGGGTCATGCCCATGGTGTGGCCATCCATTCGATGCTAGCCAAATCGCCCCTCCACCCCCCTTGCCACGGATCGCCCATGCTCGTTCCCGTGGATGCCGAGCGCAACGGCATCATCGTCTCCCTCGCCTACGGCACGCCGGACAACCTGACCGGCCGGCCGATCTACCGGCAGCCGGCCTGCCTGCTGCACGAGGCAGCCGCCGCCGGCCTGGTCCGCGCCAGCGATCTCGCCCGCGCCCTGGGGCTGGGCCTCATGGTCTACGACGCCTACCGGCCACCGGAAGCGCAATGGCGCCTGTGGGAGGCCTGCCCCGACCCGACCTTCGTCGCCGATCCACGGCGGGGGTCGCCGCACTCGCGCGGGGTTGCGGTCGACCTGACCCTGGTCGACGGCACGGGATGCGCGCTGGAGATGGGGACCGGCTTCGATGCGGTCGTTGACCAATCCCACCACGCCCGGACCGACGTTTCCGTCGAGGCCCAGCGCAACCGTCTGCTGCTGCTGGGCCTGATGACCGCCGCGGGTTGGGACAACTACCGCAAGGAGTGGTGGCACTACCAACTGTTCGACGCCCGACGCTATCCGCTGGTCGCCGACGGGACGATGGCCCCACCCCTCATGTAGATATCTGAAGGT
>CAZQOA010000002.1:31773-37824 GCA_964594715.1 uncultured Rhizobiaceae bacterium
TAGATATCTGAAGGTCCGTGCGTCACATGATCGCGCGGACCTCCTGCACCTCGGGCACATAGTGCCGCAGCATGTTCTCGATGCCGCTCTTCAGGGTAGCGGTCGAGCTCGGGCAGCCGGCGCAGGACCCCTGCATGTGGAGATAGACGACCCCATCCTCGAAGCCGTGGAAGATGATGTCGCCACCGTCCTGCGCCACCGCCGGGCGGACCCGGGTGTCGAGCAGCTCCTTGATCTGGGTGACGATCTCGTCGTCCTCGGCGCCGGCTTCCGCCGCCGCACCCGGCGCGTCGGGCAGAAGCAGCGGCCGGCCGGAGGTGAAATGCTCCATGATCATGCCGAGGATGGCCGGCTTCAGGACGTACCAATCCTTTTCGGCGGTCTTGGTCACCGTCACGAAATCGCTGCCGAGGAAGACGCCGGCCACGCCGTCGACATCGAACAGGCGCTCGGCCAGCGGCGAGCGTGCGGCGGCCGCGCGATCGGCGAAGTCCGCCGTGCCCGACGCCATGACCTCGCGGCCGGGCAGGAACTTCAGGGTCGCCGGATTGGGCGTGGTTTCGGTCTGGATGAACATGGCAAGGCCTCCCGATCGGCGGGGTAAGTATCTGTCCCCTATAATCTGGTCGGTCGGACCCCGCCTATCAACCGCGATCGGACAATGGTCTTTGCCCGCAGGGGCCGATTGCCGCCCTATGCCAGGGCGGAAATCTGGTCGTCGGTCAGCGAGCCCGGCACAATGGTGACGGGAATCTTCAGCCGATGGGCGTATTTCCCCGCCAGGTAGGTGATGAGGGGGCCGGGGCCGTCGGGCGAGGTGGAGGCGGCCAGCACCAGGATGGAGATCGCGGGGTCCTCGTCGATCAGTTCGAGCAGGGCATCGCGCCGACGACCTTCGCGGATATGCACGACCGGGATGCCGCCGGACATCTCCTCGACCTCACCTGCGATCCGGGTCAGCAGGGTTTCGGCCTCGGCCCGCTTCTCCTCGCGCATCAGCTCCTTCACGCCCATCCACTGCCCGTCATCGTCGGTATCGATGACATAGAGCAAGGCGACCCGCCCACCGGTGCGGCGGGCGCGGCGGCAGGCGTAGCGCAACGCCACCTTCAGCTCTTCGCTCTCGTCGACGACGACGAGAAATACGCGCGGCGCAATGGGCACGGATGTCGGGGCCTCGGTTACTGCATCAATTGCGCCGGAAGATGACGCCTGCGAGCCATCCTGCCATCGCCGCCACCAACACGGCAACGATGCCGTAAAGCGCGGAGTAGCGGTGGGCGATGTCGGCCATGTCGGCGCCGATGCCGATCTTGCTTATCACCAGGGGGGTCGCCTGGGCGGCCACCACCTCGCCGTCGCGGACCAGGAAGACATCCACCGTGTAGGTGCCGGTCGGCACGTTGGCCGGGAAGCGGATGTTGGAGCGGAACAGGCGCTCGCCCAGGAAGCGGACGCGGCCGGTCTCGGTGACGAACAGGCCCTCGTCGGTCTTGATGCGCAGCAGCGCCTCGCGAAACAGGGTGACGGTGTCTTCGGACGACTCCCTGCGGGCGTCGAAGCGCAGGAACTGGGTCCCGAACTGCTCGCGCTGGCGCAGCGCCGGGCTGGTGAACTCGGTCAGCTCCCGGGTGGTGGCGATGGCGAAATAGGCCGGGACCCGGTCGAATACCACGCTCTGCACATTCACCCAGAAGCCGGCCACCCGGCCCTTGCGGCGGACGGTGGAGCGGCCCTCCGGACCGCGCACGAGAACCACCATGTCGCCGGGCCCGTCGGTCGACCCGAACAGGACCACGTCGCTGCCCGTGAAGCCGGTGGTGATGGCGATGAGATGGCTGGACACGTCGGCCGACAGCGGCTCGGCGGCGGCGGGTCGACCCCAGGATGCCCACGCCACGACCAGGAGGAGCAGGGGCAGCGATCTGGCGCGCGCCATCGGTTCCGCCTAGGGGTGCGGGATGGCGACGGTGAAGAGGTCGCCGGGGGTGAGGGTGAGGTCGACCAGCAGCTTGCCGGCAACGACCAGGAGGAGGAGGGCCAGCAGCCCGCGCAACTGCTCGCCGCGCAGGCGTTGGCTCATGACCGAGCCGAAATGCGAGCCGACGACGCCGCCGGTCAGCAGGATGAACGCCAGCAGCGCGTCCACGGTCTGGTGCTGGATGGCCTGCAGCAGGGTGGCGCTGGAGGCGACGAAGACGATCTGCACCTGGGCGGTGCCGGGCACCACCTGGGTCGGCATGCCCAGCAGATAGATCATGGCCGGTACCATGACGAAGCCGCCGCCGACGCCCATCACCCCCGACAGCATGCCGACCCCGAAGCTCAGCGTCAGCGGCACCAGGAAGCTGATGTAGAGACGCGAGCGCGGGAACCGCACCTTGAAGGGCAGTCCATGCATCCAATAATGCTCGTGCAGCCGCCGCCGCCCGGCGGTGGAGTGCCGGCGGCGCAGGAGGGTGCGCGTCGCCTCGATCGCCATCAGGATCCCGACGGTGCCGAGCAGGATGACGTAGCTGACCGAGATGAACAGATCGATCTGCCCGAAGCTCCGCAGCAGGCCGAAGAGCAGGACCCCGGCCACCGACCCGACGAAGCCGCCGGCGACCACGATCGCCGCCATCCGCATGTCGATGGTGCGGCGGCGCCAATGGTGATAGGCGCTGGTGACGCCGCCGGCGATGACCTGGTTGGCGGTGGAAGCGACCGCGACCGCCGGTGGTATCCCGATGAAGATCAGGAACGGCGTCATCAGGAAGCCGCCGCCGACGCCGAACACCCCGCCGAGGAAGCCCACCCCCGCGCCGAGACCAATCAGCAGGAATATGCTGACGGACATTTCGGCAATCGGCAAATAGACGGTCATCGTTCGGGAAACGGTACGCCGAAAAAGAAATGGGCCCGGTCAGTGCCGGACCCGAGTCGCAACTTACGCCCAAGACCCCTCCGGCGGAAGGGTCTCCGCCCGCGCCGCGATGGTTCTTCGCCCCCGTGTTAGGAACGCAACATTATTGCGGGCGCAACATGCCGACCAGGTCGTAAACCTCCGCCAGGATCGGGGCGGCCACCGCGTTGGCGCGCACGGCCCCGCGGGCAAGGATGGCATCGACATGATCGGGGGCGGCCACCAGCCGCTTCATCTCCGCGCCGATCGGCCCGAGGACCGACACCGCCAGGTCGGCCAGCCGGTCCTTGAAGACCGAGAATTGCGCGCCGGCGAATTCCGCCACCGCCGCCTCGCGGGAGAGGCCGGAGAGGGCGGCGTAGATGTCGAGCAGGTTTTCCGCCTCCGGCCGGTCGGCCAACCCTTCCAGGCTGTCGGGCAGCGGCAGCGGATCGGTCCTGGCGCGGCGGATCTTCAGCGCGACGGTGTCGGCATCGTCGGTCATGTTGATGCGCGAATAGTCCGACGGGTCGGACTTGCTCATCTTCTTCGTGCCGTCGCGGAGGCTCATCACCCGGGTCGCCGCCCCCAGGATCTGCGGTTCCGGCAGGGGGAAGAACTCCACCCCATAGGCCCGGTTGAAGGCGCCGGCGAGGTCGCGCGCCAGTTCCAGATGCTGCTTCTGGTCCTCGCCGACGGGCACATGGGTCGCCTTGTAGAGGAGGATGTCGGCCGCCATCAGCACCGGGTAGGAGTAGAGGCCGAGGCCCGCCATGTCCTTCTGCTTGCCCGCCTTCTCCTTGAACTGGGTCATGCGGTTCAGCCAGCCGAGCGGGGTGATGCAGCCCAGCAGCCAGGCGAGCTGCGGGTGGCCGGCGACCATACTCTGGTTGAAGATGGTGCAGCGGTCGGGGTCGACGCCGGCCGCGACATAGGCGGCCGCCACCTCGCGGGTGCTGGCGCGCAGCGCCGCCGGATCCTGCGGCATGGTGATCGCGTGCAGGTCGACGATGCAGAAGATGCAGTCATAGTCGTGCTGCAGGCCGACCCAGTTGCGGATCGCCCCCAGATAGTTTCCGAGGTGCAGGTTGCCGGTCGGCTGAATGCCGGAGAAGATTCGGTTCATCACTTGTTTTCCGACAAAGCTGGGACCGGGAGAAGGCCGGCGGTTATCGCCGCCGTGGCAAGTGGGGTCAAGCGCGGCGCCGCAGCAGCCGGCGGAGTTCGCCGGCGCGGGCGGCACCAAGGGCAAGGGCGGCCGCGACATAGGTGACGAGGCCGGTCGCGACCAGCAGCGCCAGCGCCGCGAACCGCCCGGCCGGCGCGGCCGACCAAGACCATGGCGCCAGCGCCTGGTCGACCGCCCACAGCGCCCCGCCCATGATGGCGGCGGCGCCGACGATGCGCGGCAGGCGGCCCAGCAGGTGGCCGTCCGGGCGGAACTGCCCGCGGCGCCCGAGGACGACCAGCATGACCGCCAGCGACAGCCAGCCCGCCGCGGTCGTCGCCAGCGCCACCCCGACATGGCCGAGCGGCCCCATCAGGACCAGCGTCAGGCCGGCATTGACCAGGAAGGACATGGCCGCGATGCGGACCGGCGTCGCCGTATCCTCGCGCGCGAAGAAGCCGACGATGGCGACCCGGCCCAGCACGAAGGCCGGCAACCCGGCCGCATAGGCGACGAGTGCGGCCGCGGTCGCGGCCGTATCCCCCGGCCCGAAGGCGCCCCGTTCGTAGAGCGCGCGGACGATGGGGAACGCCAGGACCGCCAGTGCGACCGCGGCCGGCAGGGTGACGACCAGGGCCAGCGCCATGCCCTCGCCATGGGTGCGGTGCGCGGTCTCGGGCGTGGCGGAGCGCAGCTCGCGGGCCAGCTGCGGCAACACGGCGGTCGCGACCGCGATCCCGACGATGCCGAGCGGCAGCTGGTTCAGCCGGTCGGCATAGTAGAGATGCGCGATGGCCCCGGCCGGCAGCAGCGAGGCCAGCATGGTCGCGACCAGCAGGTTGATCTGGGTGATGCCGGCACCGATCACCCCCGGCCCCATGAGGCGCAACAGGCGCCGCGTCGCCGGGGTGAGCCGCGGCCGCGGCAGGGCCAGCGGCAGGCCGGCGCGCTGGGCCGCCGCGGCCAGCCACAGGAACTGCAGCACGCCCGCCACCGCCACCCCCCAGGCCAGGGCGTGGCCTGGGGTGGGGAAGGCGTCGGCGAAGAGCAGCAGGGCCGCGATCAGCGACAGATTGAGGAGGATCGGCGCCGACGCCTGGGCCGCGAAGCGGTCGACCGCGTTCAGCACGCCGCCATAGAGCGCCACCAGCGAGATGAAGGCGAGATAGGGGAAGGTGATGCGCGACAGCTCGACCGCCAGGGTGAAGCGGCCCGGCTCGTCGGCGAAGCCGGGGGCGATCGCGCGCACCACCCACGGCATGGCCAGCTCGGCCACGACCACCAGGGCCAGCAGCGCCACCAGCAGGAAGGACAGCGCGTCCTCCGCGAAGATGCGCGCCGCCGTCCGGCCCTGCCCGGCCACGCGGGCGGCGAACAGCGGCACGAAGGCGGCGCTGAAGGCGCCTTCGGCAAACAGCGAGCGGAACAGGTTGGGCAGGCGCAGTGCGACGACGAACGCATCCGCGACCGGCCCCGCCCCGAGGAACGCCGCCGTCAGCACCTCGCGCACGAAGCCCAGCACCCGGCTGAGGGCAGTGTAGCCGCCGACCGTGGCAACCCGGCGCAGCAGCGCCATCGGCCCGCCTTCCGTCCCCCGGGCCGCTATTCCCCGGCCGTCGGCGGCAGCATCCGCCCGAGGTCGCGACCTCCGACCAGGTGCAGATGGAAATGGGCAACCTCCTGCCGCCCGTCGGCACCGTGGTTGGCCAGGATGCGGTGCCCGGTGGCGTCGATCCCGCACTCGCGGGCGATCCGGCCGACGGCGCGCACGAAGGCTACGATCTCGGCCTCGCTGGCCTTCTCCGAGAAATCCTGCGCGGAGATGTAGCGGCCCTTGGGGATCACCAGCACATGAGTGGGTGCCAGCGGCCGGATATCCTCGAAGGCCAGGACATGTTCGTCCTCGAACAGCCGCTTGCACGGGATTTCGCCACGCAGGATGCGGGCGAAGATGTTGGAATCGTCGTAGCTCATCGGTACCACCCCTTGGCCGGGAGAT
>CAZQOA010000002.1:37924-133382 GCA_964594715.1 uncultured Rhizobiaceae bacterium
GGCCGGGAGATCAGTGGGGAGCCCGGGTTCAGCCGGTCGAACCGCCGGCGGCCCCACCGGGTGAATCCAGGCGCGCGGCCTTCTCGGCGATCCCGGAAGTGCCCTCGCGGCGGGCCAGTGCCGCCCAGACATCCTCCGGTCGCACGCCGCAGGCGGCCCACAGCACGAGCAGGTGGTAGAGCAGGTCGGCGCTCTCCTCGGCCAGCCGGCCGGGATTGCCCTGGACCGCCTCCAGCACCGCCTCCACCGCCTCCTCGCCGACCTTCTTGGCCGCCGCGGCGGGGCCCTTCGCCAACAGCTTGGCCGTGTAGGAGGACGAGGGGTCCGCGCCGCGCCGCGCCTCGATGGTGGCGAACAGGCGATCGAGCAGCAAGGCGTTTGCCGTCATGGGCGCACCGCAATGCCGGCCGCCGCCAGGCGGGCCTTCGCCTCGGCGATGGTATAGGTCCCGAAATGGAAGATGGAGGCCGCCAGCACGGCCGAGGCATGGCCTTCGCGGATGCCGTCGACCAGGTGATCGAGGTTGCCGACGCCGCCCGACGCGATCACCGGCACGGTGACGGCGTCGGAGACCGCGCGCGTCAGCTCGATGTCGAAGCCCTTGCCGGTGCCGTCGCGGTCCATCGAGGTGAGCAGGATCTCGCCCGCCCCGAGATCGACCATGCGCCGCGCCCATTCGACCGCGTCGAGGCCGGTCGGGCGCCGCCCGCCATGGGTGAATACCTCCCAGCGTCCGGGTTCGACGGCCTTGGCGTCGATCGCCACCACGATGCATTGCACGCCGAACTTCTCGGCCCCCTCGCCGACGAATTCCGGCCGGGTCACGGCGGCGGTGTTGATCGATACCTTGTCGGCGCCGGCCAGCAGCAGCTCGCGGATGTCGGCCAGCGTGCGCACGCCACCGCCCACGGTCAGCGGCATGAAGCACTGGTCGGCAGTGCGCGACACCACGTCGAAGATGGTCCGCCGGTCCTCGTGGCTGGCGGTGATATCGAGGAAGCACAGCTCGTCGGCACCGGCCAGGTCATAGACCCGGGCCTGCTCCACCGGGTCGCCGGCATCGACCAGGTCGACGAACTGCACGCCCTTGACGACGCGGCCGTCCTTGACGTCGAGGCAGGGGATGATGCGGGCCTTCAGCATGAATCGGGCGTCCCGGGGGTCAGTCGGCGAGCGCGCGAAGCGCTTCCGCCGGCGTGAGGCGGCCGTCATAGAGGGCGCGGCCAACCACCACGCCCGCCACCACGCCGGTCGCCTTCAGGGCGTGCAGGTCGCCGACCCCGGCCACCCCGCCCGAGGCGATGACCGGCATGGCGACCGCACGCGCGAGTTCGGCCGTGGCCTCGACGTTGACGCCGACCAGGGCGCCGTCGCGGTCGATGTCGGTGTAGATGATGGCGGCCACCCCGGCATCGGCGAAGCGCAGCGCCAGCTCCAGGACCGTGGTTTCCGCCGTCTCGACCCAGCCCTCGACGGCAACCCGGCCGCCGCGGGCGTCGATGCCGACCGCGATCCGTCCGGGAAAGCGCCGGCAGGCGTCGCGCACCAGGTCGGGATCGCGCAGCGCCACGGTGCCGAGGATGACGCGGCGGACGCCGGCCTCCAGCCAGCCCTCGATCGTCGCCAGGTCGCGGATGCCGCCACCCAGCTGCGCCGGCAGGTCGACCGCAGCCAGGATCGCCCGCACCGCCGCCGCGTTGCCGGCACGGCCATGGATGGCGCCGTCGAGGTCGACCAGGTGGAGCCAGGAGAAGCCGGATGCTGCGAAGCTCACAGCCTGTGCCGCGGGGTCCTCGTTGTAGACCGTGGCCTGGTCCATGGCGCCGCGCAGCAGCCGGACGCAGCGCCCGTCCTTGAGGTCGATCGCGGGATAGACGATCACCGGTCGAGCCGCTTGTAGTAGTAGCGTCCGGCCACCGGGGCCCCGTCGACCATGGCGTAGAGCGGGTGGCTGCCCCAATGGACGAAGCCCAGCGACTCATAGTGCGCGATGGCCGCCGTCTGGCTTTCCCGGACGTCGAGATTCACCAGGCGATAACCCTCGCCGCGGGCGGCGTCGCACACCGTCACCACCAGCTGGCGCGCGAGGCCATGGCCGCGCGCCCACGGGGCCACGAAATGGGTGCTCATGGTGGCCGCGTGCGCCTGCACCTCATTGTGGCGGGACGGGCGCGAAAGCTGGGCCGAGGCCGCGATGACACCGTCCAGCCGGCCGACGAAGAGCCGCCTTTCCGGCACCAGCAGCACGCCCTTCCAGTAGTTCTCCATCACCTGGCGGGGTGGCGGGTTGATCCAGCCGAAGCCGCCGCCGGCGCGGATCGCCGCTTCGGCCGCGTCGCACAGGTCGGCCAGGTCGCCCTTGGCGAAACGGGTCATCTCCTCGATGCCGATGGTAGCGGCAAGGCTGTTGATGGTCATGGCCTCCAGCCGAGAAAATCCGAGAGGAGCCGCAGGCCGGCCGCCTGGCTCTTCTCCGGGTGAAACTGGGTACCGATCATGTTGTCGCGCCCGACGATGGCTGCAATCGGTCCGCCGTAATCCGTCTCGACCAGCACGTCCCTGGCCGCATCGGGGCGGATGGCATAGCTGTGGACAAAATAGACATGGTCGCCCTCGCACAGCCCCTTCAGCACCGGATGGGCCGGGACGGGGCCGAGCTCGTTCCAGCCCATGTGCGGGATCTTGAGCTGCGGGTCGGACGGCTGGATCACCCGCACCTCACCCGCGATCCAGCCGAGACCCGGATGGACGCCGTGCTCGACGCCGCGCTCGGCCATCAGCTGCATGCCGACGCAGATGCCGAGGAAGGGACGCCCCTGGCGGCGCACCGCCTCCTCCAGGGCCTCGATCATCCCGGTGACCGCGCCCAGGCCGCGACGGCAGTCGCCGAACGCGCCGACACCCGGCAGCACGATATGGTCGGCGCGCCGCACCAGCTCGGGATCGGAGGTCACGGCGACCGGCCGGCCGTCGCCCACGTCCTGGGCAGCCCGAGCCAGGGCCTTGGCGGCCGAGCGCAGGTTGCCGGACCCGTAATCGACGACGGCAATGCTCATGCGAAGGCGGAATCCCAGCCGCTGCGGCGGTCAGCCCAACGCCGCAGCGCGCTGTCGGCGGAGCGTCCGGTGGTCAGCCCCTCCTCGACATAGCCGCGCCAATAGAGGGTGCGGCGATAGAGGTCGTGCGCCTCGGCGGCGAAGAGGAAGCACAAGGCACCGCCGATCAGCCCGGCCGCGAGCCCGTCGAACCAGCCTTGCGCCCACATGCCGGCCACCACCAGGTCGAGCGCCAGCACCAGGAGGCCCCACCACCACATGCGGTGGAGTGCGGCCCACAGGAACGGCAATGGCAGGGCGATCCAGGAGAAGCCCTCACGGATGGCGATCACGTCGTCGCCGCGGACATGCACCGAGTAGACTCGCATGGCCCTACAATACGCCCTTGGTGGACGGGACGGAGCCGGCCTGGCGGGGATCCAGCGTCATGGCCGCGCGCAGCGCCCGGGCCAGACCCTTGAAGCAGCTCTCGACGATGTGGTGGTTGTTCTCGCCGTAGAGATTCTCGACATGCAGGGTCAGCCCCGCGTTCTGGGCGAAGGCCTGGAACCATTCCTTGAACAGCTCGGTGTCCATCTCGCCCAGCTTCGGGCGGCTGAACGCGACCTTCCAGATCAGATAGGGTCGGTTGGAGGCATCGAGCGCAACGCGGGTCAGCGTCTCGTCCATCGGGATCAGCGCGTCACCCCAGCGGGTGATGCCCTTGCGGTCGCCGGCGGCCTGGGCGAAGGCCTGGCCCAGCGCGATGCCGGTATCCTCGGTGGTGTGGTGGAAATCGATATGCAGGTCGCCTTCGGCGCGGACCGTGATGTCGAACAGCCCATGGCGCGCGAGCTGGTCCAGCATGTGGTCGAGAAAGCCGATGCCGGTCGAAACATCGGCGGCACCGGTGCCGTCGAGGTCGACGGACACGGCGATACGCGTCTCTTTGGTGTTGCGCTCCACGGTGGCGCGGCGCATGCGGGAAATCCTCGGGCGGTCGATAAGGGGGTCTGGTCGTTCTATAGCCCGAAGCGCCGCGCCGCGCCACCCGAGGCTGGCGAGGCGGTTCCGCGAACCTGCCGGTTCGGAAACCCGAGGGGGGGTGCGCAACCCTTGATCGGAGCGCCGTCCCTTCCCATCCTTTGGAGCGTCCCTTATACCCCTTGGCGGTTGCGGTGGGGCCCTTTGTCCGGCCGCCAGTTCCGAAGAACGCATTCCCAAGAGACGAATGAACGATCGCGAGCCCCCCGCCTGGCACGGCACGACCATCCTTTGCGTCCGCAAGGACGGACGCGTCGCCATGGCCGGCGACGGACAGGTATCCATGGGCCAGACCGTGATGAAATCCAATGCGCGCAAGGTCCGCCGCATCGGCAACGGCGCCATCATCGCCGGCTTCGCGGGCGCCACCGCTGATGCCTTCACGCTCTACGAGCGGCTGGAGGCGAAGCTGGAGGCCCATCCGAACCAGCTCGCACGCGCCTGCGTCGAGCTGGCCAAGGATTGGCGGACCGACCGCTACCTGCGGCGGCTGGAGGCGATGATGGCGGTGGCCGACGCCAGCGTCTCGCTGCTCCTTTCGGGCAATGGCGACGTGCTGGAGCCCGAGGACGGCATCATCGCCATCGGCTCCGGCGGGTCCTATGCCCTAGCGGCCGCCCGCGCGCTGGCCGACCGGGCGGACATGGATGCCGAGGCGATCGCCCGCCGGTCGCTCGCCATTGCCGCCGAGATCTGCGTCTACACCAACGACAAAGTCATCGTCGAAACCCTATGACCGATTTTTCCCCCCGCGAGATCGTCTCCGAGCTCGACCGCCACATCGTCGGACAGAACGACGCCAAGCGTGCCGTCGCCATCGCCCTGCGCAACCGCTGGCGGCGACAGCAGCTGCCCGAGGACCTGCGCGAAGAGGTCCTGCCGAAGAACATCCTGATGATCGGCCCGACCGGCGTCGGCAAGACCGAGATCGCGCGCCGGCTGGCGCGGCTGGCCCAGGCGCCATTCCTCAAGGTCGAGGCGACCAAGTTCACCGAGGTCGGCTATGTCGGCCGCGACGTCGAGCAGATCGTCCGCGACCTGATCGAGATCGCGATCCAGATGACCAAGGAGCGCCTGCGCAAGGAGGTCGAGTCGAAGGCGGAGCTGCGCGCCGAGGAGCGCGTGCTGGACGCCCTGGTGGGCGACAATGCCAGCGCCGAGACGCGTCAGAAATTCCGCAAGATGCTGCGCGAAGGCCAGCTCGACGACCGCGAGATCGAGCTGCAGGTCACCGATTCCAACCCGCTCGGCCAGCTGCCGACCTTCGAGGTGCCGGGCATGCCCGGCGCCAGCGTCGGCATGCTCAACCTCGGCGACATCTTCGGCAAGGCGATGGGCGGGCGCACCAAGCCGACGCGCATGAGCGTCAGCCAGTCGCACGTCGTCCTGATGAAGGAGGAGGTCGAGAAGCTGCTCGACCAGGAGCGGGTGGTGAAGGAGGCGATCAACGCCGTCGAGCAGAACGGCATCGTGTTCCTGGACGAGATCGACAAGATCTGTGCCCGCTCGGGCGAGCGGGTCGGCGGCGACGTCAGCCGCGAGGGCGTGCAGCGCGACCTGCTGCCGCTGATCGAGGGCACCACCGTCAGCACCAAGCATGGGCCGGTGAAGACCGACCATGTCCTGTTCATCGCGTCCGGCGCCTTCCATATGGCCAAGCCGTCCGACCTGCTGCCGGAGCTGCAGGGCCGCCTGCCGATTCGCGTCAACCTGAAGGCCCTGGTGCGGGACGATTTCCGCCGCATCCTGACCGAGCCGGACGCCTGCCTCATCACCCAGTACAAGGCGCTGCTGCTGACCGAGGACGTGACCCTCGACTTCACCCCGGATTCGATCGAGGCGCTGGCCGACCTTGCGGTCGAGATCAACTCGGCCGTCGAGAACATCGGCGCCCGCCGGCTGCACACGGTGATGGAGCGGCTGCTGGAGGAGATCAGCTTCACCGCCACCGACCATCCCGGCACCACCCTGGTGATCGATGCCGCCTATGTGAAGCTGAAGGTGGGCGACCTGGCCAAGAACGTCGACCTGTCGAAGTTCATCCTCTGACCCGGCGCTAGGGGCGCCGGCCGATGCTGCTGCCTGCGGCCATCCTCGTCCTGGTGGCGGGCGGCCTGGTCGCGTGGCTCGCCTGGCGCCGCCTGCCGCGGCCCTGGAACCGCCTGGTGGCGCTGGCAGCCTTCGTGCCGGCCGGCTTCATCGCGCTGTCCTTCGCCGCCGGAATCGTGACCGGCTGGCTCGGTTGCGAGGAGCAGCCCCTGTGGCAGCAGGCGACCGGCGATGGACGGTTCCTCGTCCGCGCCACCTCGATCGCCTGTGGCAGCGGCGAGACCGCCTACAACCTGCTGGTCGAAGAGCAGAAGGCCGAAGGCGGTGGCAAGGTCCGGGCGATCTGGCGCAGCTTTGCCGCACCCGTGCCCCAATCCGTCGAGTACCGCCCGCCCGCCACCTTCATCGTCCGCGCCCATGACGGCACCCCCGCCCGCACCCCGGTTGCCCCGGCCGAGGTGACGCTGGAGGGCCGCGACCTGACGCCGTCGCGCATGTGGTCCTTCCATCGCGGCCGCAGCAGCTGATCATTCGGTCTTGGCGCCTGGGTCGGCCTTGGCGGCCGCCGGTTCGCGCCGGCGACGGCGCGGTGCCGGGCGCTCGGCCGAATCGAGCAGGCGATGCATCGCCTCGACGGCGGCCGGCGACAAGTGGCGCATGCTGCGCGCCATGCGGTTGGCCAGCTCGGTCGCACGCGGGCCCAACCCGGAGGTGTCGACGACGACGCGCGGATGGGACAGCCGTGCCGCCCGTTCCAGCGCCTCGGCATCGTCCCAGATGATGCCGAAATACTCGCAGATCTGGATCAGCAACGCCCGGCTCGGCCGGCCCTTCCGGCCATGCTCGAGGGCCGACAGGTAGGCGGCCGAGATCTGCAGATCGGCCGCCATCTTCTTCAAGGTGATCTGGCGTTCGGCCCGCAGGCGCCGCACCGCCTCTCCGAAAGGCGTCAAGGGCCCGCCTTCAGGCCGGCGTCTCGCTTGCCCGCCGGCGGGCAAGCGAGCTGCGGAGTGCCCGGACATAGTCCAGGCGGCGGTCATCCTCGCGAGCCCGCCCGACATTGGAGGCGTGCAGCCGCCGACGCAGCACGATGTCCGGCAGCAGCACATGGCGGAGGCCGCGGTCGCGCGCGCGCAAGAGCCAGCTCACGAACTCCGCCACCCGCAAATCCACCTCGAAGAGACCGACCTGGTCGAACACGGCACGGCGCGCCACCATGCCGCCCGCCACCATCGCCGCCATCCGGCCGGCTGGCACGTGCACCGCCCTGCGGTCGTCCTCCGACAGCTCTGGGCTAGCGAACTGCTCGGCATGGCCGAACGCCATCGCCAGGCCGGGGTCCGCCGCCAGCGCCGCCAGCAGGCGGGAATTGTGCGTCGGCGTCCAAAGATCGTCGGCATCGAGAAACGCCACGAACGCGGTCTGCGCGGCGGCGATCCCCCGGTTGCGCGCGGCGGCGATGCCCGATGGCGGGATCGACAGCATCTCCGGCTGCAGCCGATGGCCGGCGGCGACCGCCGCGCTGGCGTCGGTCGACCCGTCATCGACGACCACGACATGGGCGACCGGGACATCCTGCGCGGCGACGCTGTCGAGCGCCGCCTGGATGTAGCGCGCCCCGTCGCGCACCGGGATGACGACGGTGACGCCCGCCCGGTTCATGTCCCCGGCCGCCAGTCGACCATGAAATGGTGCAGCAGCGGCACCGCCGCGGGCGGATCGGACTTCCGCTTGCGCCGGATCAGCGAGCGCGCGATGGCGGTGCCCATCCCCTTGCGCACCGCCACCCGGTTGGTGGTCATGTTTTCGCGATGCAGCCGATACAGGAGCACCACCTCGCACACGCTTTCGATCGCCGGCTGCTCCTCCAGCACCCGGAAATACCAGTCCACGTCCTCGCCGAAGCGCAGTTCCTCGGCGAACAGGCCGATGCGATCGAACAGGGACCGCCGGAACAGGCCCGCGGCCAGGTGGGGGAAGAACACCGGCGTGGTCGGCAGCTGGATCGCAGCCCAGGCCGCTTCCGATTCCGCGTCCTCGGCGAAGATCTGGGTCTGCCCGACGACGGCCTCCAGGACGGGGTTCCCCAGGAGGCGGCCGAGCATCCAGGCCAGCCGTCCCAGTGGCCATTCATCGTCGACATCGAGGAAGCCGACGATCGCGGCCGACGCCATGCCGATGCCGGTATTGCGCGCCGCTGCCGGACCCCGATTGGCCGTCCGCGTGGCGCGGATCCGTCCCTCGCCCACGAGCTGGCGGACCAGCAGGTCCGTTTCGTCGGTCGAGCCGTCATCGACCACGATGATCTCCACCCGGTCGACGCCCTGGGCCTCGATCGTCGCCACCGCCGCCGCGAGATGCCGTGCCCCGTTATAGACGGGGATGATGACGCTGACGGAGGGTGCGGTCATCGCCCAAGCTCGTCGAGCAGGCCGCCGATCGCGCGCGGCAGGCCGGCGAGGTCGGTGCCCGCCGCCATTTCGAAGCAGGGGACCGCAGCACAAAGCCGGGTCAGCTTGGCCAGCGTCGTGGCGGCTTGTCCCGGCAGATGCGCCAGCGTGGTCGGGGCCAGCGCGCGGATGGCGGCGGCGGCCGGGATCGGCCGCATGGCGGTGGCGGGAAGGCCGGTCACCCGCGGCACCACGACGGCGCGGATCGGCATCTCCGCCACCAGCGCCTGGGGAAAGGCCTCGGTGCCATAGACCAGTGCCTTCTCGTGCCCCGCCCGGCCCGGGTTCCAGACCCGTGCCGCCAGGCGGGGAAACCGCGCCAGCGCATCCTCGGTGAACTTCGCGGTGTTGTAGAGGCTGTACACGACGGGCGGCACGGCGCTGTCGATCAGCACATAATCGTCGCCGGCGTAGGCCAGCCCCCCTTCGAGGCAGGCGATGGTGGTCGTGGTCTTGCCGGCGCCGCTGCGGCCGGTGACGAGGACGCCGCCCCCGGGCCGGCCGACCGCCCCGGCATGGACCGGCTGCAGGCTGGTATCGGCCAGCGCCCAGTGGAAGATCGGCCGGAACGGGAAGCTGCGCTCCCAATAGGGCAGCGCGCCGCGGGTGCGATAGATCGCGACGCCGCGTGCGCGGTCGAGCAACGACAGGCTGTCGGCACCCTGCTGATAGAAGGCGACATGGCGCGGATCGCCGGCGAGGTCGATCTCGCCGCGCTGCCCATAGGCCGATGGCGGCCAGGGCGCGGGCGGCAGCGCGGCGTCGCCGGCCGCGTCGTCCCAGGCGTGGATGTCGAGGTCGGAGGCACCGTCGTCGGCCAGCCGGATGTGCGAGAAGGCGGCATCCAGCGTTTCGGCGATGGCGCTGCCGGCGGAGTGGATGCGGAACGCCCCCTGGCCCAGCCGATAGCGCCGGGCGACCCGGCCGCGGCGGCCGGCGGCGGCCTCGAAGACGCCCAGTGCGGTGGCGAAGAACGTCTCCAGGACGGCGGGCCTCGCCGCCTCGGCCGGGAAGGCCCCCATCGCGGGTCCTACGCTTCGGATTCGAGACGGGTCGCGGCCGGCTTCACCGGCCAGCCGACCTCGTCGACGTCGTGGACGGGATCGAGGGCCAGCAGCTCCTGCACGTCGGTATAGCGCTGGAGCGCCAGCGCCGGCGCCAGCTCGGCCGATACCGTGCCGGGCTCCGCCGACATCGGCGACAACGGACGGTCGGCCGCCACCAGGCCCTCGGCGGCCAGGTCGGCGAGGAAGGCATCGATGGCGGCAACCGCCACCGCAGCCGTGACCGACAGTTCCCGCACGAGGCGGTCGCGCAGCCCGCGCGGCGTGGTGCCGGCGACGATGTCCTGCCACAGCACCGCGCCGATGCCCTGGAGGCTGTAGTAGGTGCCGGACTGAAGGTTGATGATCACGGCCTCGCCATCGAGGGTCTCGTGGACGATCGGCGCGCCCGGTGCCTTCAATTCGATTTCTTCAGATAGTCCGATTTCTTCAGGCAAGCTCATCGAAGCCCCGGGGAAATTGCCAATGCTGCAGGAACCTATACTACCGGCGGCGGCGCAGCAGGAGATAGATGGCGCCCGCCCCGCCATCCCTGGCCTGGGCTTCGGTGAAGGCCAGCACATGCGGGCGGATCTGCGGCTCGTTCAGCCAGCGCGGTACCATGCGCCGCAGCACGCCCCTGGCGGCACGCTCCTCGCCCCAGGCGCCGCGGCCGGTGATGACCAGGATGCAGCGGCGGCCGCCGGCGACGGCGCCGGCGATGAAACCCTGTAGCGCGGTGTGCGCCTCCGCCTGGGTGAGGCCGTGCAGGTCGATGCGCCCGTCGATCGCGACCCGGCCGCGCTTCAGCCGCTCCACCGACCGGATGTCGACATCGACCGCGACACCGGCCTCCAGCGAGGCCGGCTTGCGGACGGTGGGCCGGGTGGCGGCGGGTACGGAGACGGGCGTCAGGCGGCGACCGGCCGCCGCCGGGGGTTCCCGCTTGGCGGGCGGGGGATCCGGCGGCGGGGACGGCGGCGGCTTCGCTCGGCGCCCGAGCGGCACTACATCGGCGACGGCGCGTCGCCAGAGGTCACGGTCGCGGACCATCGGCCGCGGGCTGGCTCGCGTCCCCGCGTCCCTCGACGAGCACGATGTGCAACCGGCGCGGCCCATGGGCCCCAAGCTGGATCTTCTGCTCGATGTCGCCGGTGCGCGACGGGCCGGTGACGAAGTTGACGGTCCGCGGCATCGCCCCGTCGGCCTGCGCCTGCTGGCGGGCGCGGAGCCGGGTCCAGGCGGCCTCGTAGGGGCCGACGATCTGGTCGGCGCGCAGCACCACGATATGGGTGTCGGGCAGGAAGTTCAGCGTGGTCGGGTGCGCCGCGCCCGAGGTCAGCATCAGAGTGCCGGTCTCCGCCACCCCGGCGAAGGCCACCGTCAGCGAGACCGGGTCATCGCCATCGGATCGGCCGCGGTGGATCGACAGGAGCGGCCGGTCCTGCCAGGGGATCCGGTCCAGCGCGGGGTCGGGCGCCATGATGATGTCGCTCGGCAGGTTGTGCCGCGCCAGGTAGTCGGCGACCGCGGCCGGGACTGCCGCCTCGTCCGCCACCCGGTCGACGGTGGTGCTGACCGCCTCCGCCATCTGCACGAAGAGGTCGACCACTGCGGCCGGCGACCGGTCGGTACGCGCCGGAATCAGGTTCGCCGGATGGTCCGCCAGGCGGGTTTCCAGAGGTGCCGCCGCGGCGGCGTCGAGCGGCCCGCGGCCGAGCGCGCGGCGCAATGCCCCCAGCATCTGCGCCCGGCCCCCGGCCCCGGTTCCTGGATCGGTCATCGCCGGCCCCGCTCGGCCCAGAGATCGCGAAAGGTGCGGCCTTCCGGGGCCGGCATGTCGCGCACGCCGGTCCAGCCCGCGGCCAGGGGCAGCGAGGCGAAGCGGCCCTTCCTGCGGCCGAGCCGGCCGAGGATGCCGGCGCCGAGCCTGGCCGCGAGCGCATAGAGCGTCGGCCGCGCGGCGATGAACGACCAGGCGCCCAGGCCCCAGCGGGCCGATGCCGGGCCCAGCCCGCGCTCCACCTGGCGTTCGCGCCAGTGCCGCATCATCTTGGGCAGGGGAATCTTCATCGGACACACGCTCTCGCACCGCCCGCAGAAGGTGGTGGCGTTGGGCAAGTGGCCCGCCTCGTCGATGCCGATCAGGCTGGGCGTCAGCACCGCACCCATCGGCCCCGGATAGACCCAACCGTAGGCATGCCCGCCGACGGCCGAATAGACCGGGCAATGGTTCATGCAGGCCGAGCAGCGGATGCAGCGCAGCATGTCCTGGAACTCGGTCCCGAGCATGGCGCTGCGGCCATTATCGAGCAGGACGACGTGATATTCCTCCGGTCCGTCGAGATCGCCCGGCCGGCGCGGGCCGGTGGAGACGGTCGTGTAGGAGGAGAATTCCTGGCCCGTCGCCGAGCGCGCCAGCAACCGCAGGATGGTCGACACGTCCTCCAGCGTCGGCACCACCTTCTCCAGGCTGGCCAGCACGACATGGACCTTGGGCAGGATCTGGGTCAGGTCGCCATTGCCCTCGTTGGTGACGATGATCGACGACCCGGTCTCCGCGATCAGGAAGTTGGCCCCGGTGATGCCGACGTCGGCCGCCAGGAACTTCCGCCGCAGCATGGTGCGGGCCTCGTCGCAAAGCTCCTGCACCTCGGCCAGCGAGCGGTCGGCCGGCAGCTCCGTGTGGTTCTTGCGGAAGGTCTCCTCGACATCCTCCTGGTTGAGGTGGACGGCGGGCGCGATGATGTGGCTGGGCGGCTCCTTGCGGAGCTGGATGATGTATTCGCCAAGGTCGGTCTCGACCGGCTCGATGCCCTTCTCCTCCAGGAAGTCGTTGAGCGCGATCTCCTCCGCGATCATCGACTTGCCCTTGGTCACCGTGCGCGCGCCCGCGGCGCGGCAGATGCCGAGGATGGTCTCGCGCGCTTCGGCGGCGGTGCGGCACCAATGGACCCGGCCGCCGCTGGCCAGCACCTTCTCCTCGTAGCGCTCCAGGTACCAGTCGAGGTTGGCCAGCGTGTGATTCTTGATGTCGCGGGCGATGTCGCGGAGCTGCTCGAACTCGGGCAGGGCCGCGACCGCCACCCGGCGGCGTTCCTGGAACCCGTGGCGCAGATTCTCCATGGCCCGCTGCAGGCGCGGGTCGTGGAGGGCACGCTGGGCATTGTCCTTGAAGGCGTGGGCGGTGGATTGCATGGCCGCTACTTCTGCTCCGGGGCGCCGATCGGCGGGCGGTCGGCCATGTCGGCCAGGACCTCGGCGACATGGCGCACGGCCACCGGCACGCCGAGGCGCGAGAGCTTGCCCGCCATGTTGAGGAGGCAGCCCATGTCGCCCGCCAACAGCGTGCCGGCGCCGCTGCGGCGCACGTCTTCGGCCTTGTCGGTCACCATCCGGTCGGAGATGGCCGGGTACTTGACGCAGAAGGTACCACCGAAGCCGCAGCAGATCTCGGCCCCCGGCAGCTCGGTGATGGACAGCCCTTCGACCGAGCGCAGCAGCGTGCGCGGCTGCTGCTTCACGCCGAGCTCGCGCAGGCCCGAGCAGGAATCATGGTAGGTGACCGCGCCGTCGAAGCGCGCCGTGACCCGGCTCACGCCGCGGACATCGACCAGGAAGGCGATCAACTCCCAGCTCCGCTTGGCGAGGTGCTGGGCAGCCAGCGCCGTCTCCGGCTCGTCGGCGAAGAGCTCGGGATAGTGCTGATGCAGCATCCCGCCGCACGAGCCGGACGGCACCACGACATAGTCGACATCCGCGAAGGCGGCGATGACCTGGCGGGCGATCTGCTTGGCGCGCGCCTTATCGCCGGAATTGTAGGCCGGCTGCCCGCAGCAGGTCTGCGGCGGCACCACCACCGTGCAGCCCGCGTCCTCCAGCAGCTTGACGGCCGCGAAGCCGACCGTCGGTCGGAAGAGGTCGACGAGGCAGGTGACGAGCAGGCCGACCCGGCAGGGCGAGGTATTGGTGGTGGTTTCCATCAGGGGCGGGAGAATGGGCGCGGGCAGGCCGGCGGTCAACGCCCCGACCGAAGGCCGCGGCACCGGGCCTCAGCTCGTAGCCGGCCCTCAGCTCGTAGCCGGGCGGGCCTGCGGCGGCCGCACGTCGCGCGGCAGCAGCAGCCAATAGCCGCCGCGCGACTTCATCAGCCCGGCACGTTCGGCCGCTTCGGCGCCGAAACCCCAGAAGACATCGCCACGGACCGGCCCACGGATGGCGCCGCCGGTGTCCTGCGCCACCATCAGGCGGCGGATGCGGGCGCCGCGGGCGACCGGGTCCTCGGCATCCAGCCACACCGGCAGGCCGTAGGCGACAAAGCCGGGATCGACCGCGAGGCTGCGGCCGGGGGTCAGCGCCACGCCCTGGGCGCCGATCGGCCCGTCGCCCTTCAGCTCGCGGAAGAAGACGTAGGAGGGGTTCTCGTGCATCAGCCGGCGGCCCTCGGCCGGGTGGGCAGCCAGCCAGGCGCGGATGCTGGGCATGCTCACCTGGTCACGCGGGATTTGGCCGCGATCGGCCAGCAGGCGCCCGATCGGCACATAGGCGTGGCCGTTCTGCGCCTCATAGCCGACGCGGACGACGGAGCCATCGGCCAGGCGCACGCGGCCCGATCCCTGGATGTGGAGAAAGAAGGCGTCGACCGCGTCGTCGACCCACAGCAGCTCCAGGCCGCGGCCGGCCAGCGCGCCCGCCTCGATCTCGGCCCGGTCGGCATAGGGGCGCAGACGCCCGCCGTCGACCCGGCCGGCGATGCGCTGCCCCTTGAGGGCAGGACGGAACTGGCCGAGGTCGACCTCCACCAGATCGCCCGGACGGCGCATCAGGGGCACGACATAGTGCCCGCCACGGGTGCGGGCGCCAGCCAGCAGCGGCTCGTAATAGCCGGTAAACAACCCTTCCGGGTCATCGCGGTCGGCGGCCCGCCAGGGCCGGAAGCGCGCCTCGAAGAAGCGGCGGGCGGCCGCGGCGTCGCCCGCCGGCAACTGGGCGGCGGCAGCACAGATCGGCCGCCAGTCCCCGGCTTTGCCGGCGAGCCCGTCCGGACCCACCGGCCGGGCCGGGTCCTGGGCGGCGATGCGCCCGCAGGACCGCTTCAGCGCGGGCAGCGCGGCCGACTGGTCGTCGGCGGCCCAGCCCGGCAGGTCGGCGAAGCGTGCCGGTGTCAGGCGGAACTCCGCAGCGGGCGCGGCAGGGGCCGGTGCCGGCGCGGGAGACGGACCATCCCCGGTGGCCGCGCAGGCGGCGAGCAGGCTGGTCGCGGCGGCTGCTAGCAGCCGCCGGATATTGGACAGGGACAAGACGTTGGTCGCGGCTATTGGGGCGTGGCAGTGGTGACCAGCATCCAGTTCGGGTCCGCGGACCGCGTGTCGCGGGCAAAGGTCCAGAGGTCCACCAGTTCGGTGGTCTGGTCCGGGTTGCCCTCCACCACCGCGCCGGCAGCGTCGCGCACGACATTGATCTGGTCGGACACGAAGCGCACGGTGACGAAGGCAGTCCGCCCTTCCATATGGGCCTCGTGCAGGTCGACGCTCTTGATGGCGACGATATTGGTTTCCAGGGTCTGCTTCTGCGCCTCGCGCTCGCGGATGGCGTCGGAGAAGCGGGCAAAGACGGAATCGTTCAGCATCGGCCGCAAGGCCGGCGCATCACCGCCGGCGAAGGCGCCGACGATCATTTCGAAAGCACCCCGCGCGCCCTCCAGGAAGCCCTCGGCATCGAAGCTGGGATCGGCCACCTTGATCTGGGTGACGCCGGCGGCCGGACTGTTCGGCACCAACTCGCGCGGGGCGGAAATATTGCCCTCCGCCGGCTCGTCGGCACGGGAGGGAAGGCGGACGACCTTGCCGCTTTCGTCCTTCTCTGCCTCGCGCTTGCCGCCGAAAACCTCGGCCGGCGGGCGCTCGTTGCCGGTCCGCCGGCCCAGCACGCTACGCAGGCGCAGCACCAGGAAGGCGGCGATCATGGCGAAGAGGATGATGTCAAAGAGCTGAAAGCCGCTGTTCATCGATCCTGCCCTGGCAACCCGGAATCCGTGTCTCCGGGCGCAGCAGCCAATGGCTTGCGCACGGCGCGATCCAGTGTAGATAGGATCATGCTCACAGGTAAGCAAGCATGCGCGCCGTCCTGCCGATCGCGCTGATCACCGTTCCTCTGGTCGAGATCGCCCTGTTCGTGCTGGTGGGGGACGCGATCGGTGTATGGCCGACCCTGGCCGCGACCGTGCTGTCGGCGCTGCTGGGCGCGGCGCTGATCCGTGGCCGCAGCCTGGCCGCGCTCCGGCATATGCGTCCCGGGCAGCCGCCGCAGGCGATGCCGATGGCCGCCCTCGTCAACGGGATCGCCGTCGTCGCCGCCGGCCTGCTGCTGATCGTGCCGGGTTTCCTGACCGACCTGCTGGGCCTGTCGCTGCTGGTCCCGGCGGTGCGTCGCCTGCTGGGCCGGGGCATATCCCGGCGGCTCGACGCTGGACGGGCGACGGCGGCCGGCGGCGGCGTGGTCATCGACGGCGAGGCCGTCGTGGTCCGCGACCCGGGCGATCCCCCGGCTGGCGATCCCCCGGCTAATGGCCCGATCCTGATGCCGCCACCCACCTCGCCCGGAAACACGCCTCCCCGAAATCATTCATGAGCCGGAACCCGCGATGATCCTCGTCAGACATGGCCAGTCGGAATTCAACGCCGTCTATTCGGTATCGCGCGTCGACCCTGGCATCGCCGATCCCCGCCTCACCGACGAGGGCAAGCGGCAGGCCGCTGCCGCCGCGGAGAGCCTGGCGGAGATGCCGATCCGCCACCTTGTCGCCAGCCCCTACAGCCGGGCCATCGAGACGGCCGAGATCATCGGCGGCACCTTGGGCCTGCCGCTGACGATCGACCCGATCGTGGGCGAGCGCGCGGCCTTCGCCTGCGACGTCGGCTCGGTCGCCAGCGTGCTTCGCAGCAAATGGCCGCATCTCGGCCTCGATCACCTGACCGAGCAATGGTGGCCGACCATGGAGGAGCCGGAGCTGGCGCTGCTCGACCGCTGCGCCCGGTTCCGCGCGGCCATGGCGGCGCGCGACGACTGGCGTCATGTCGCGGTCGTCACCCATTGGGGTTTCATCCGCGGGCTGACCGGCCGGCGCGTCGGCAACGGCGCCGTGGTGCCCTTCGACCCCACCGGCCCGGCCCCCACCGAGTTCGAATGAATAACCGTTCGGCGCACGGGTCTGCTTGGCCGACCGGGCCGATCCGTGCTAGTGCGCCCACCGCGCCACGCGAGGAATCATGACCGATCAGAACCCAGCCGCGGCCGCCCCACAGGGCGTCCCCGTCGCCATCAATGCCCAGTACATCCGCGACCTGTCGTTCGAGAACCCGAACGCCCCCCAGATCATGGCCGAGCTCCGCGAGCCGCCGCAGATCGAGGTGAAGGTCGACGTCAAGGTACGCAACCTGGCGGAGCATGTGTTCGAGGTGGTCCTGGCCATGTCGGCCAACGCCACCGTCAACGACAAGAATGCCTTCGTGGTCGAGCTCGAATATGCCGCCGTGGTGACGCTGGCGGCGGAGCTGCCGCAAGAGCATATCGGCGGCATCCTGCTGATCGAGATCCCGCGAATGCTGTTTCCCTTCGCCCGCCAGATCGTCGGCGACGCGACCCGTGACGGTGGCTTCCCGCCATTGCTGCTGAACCCGATCGATTTCGCCGATCTCTATCGCCGCCAGCAGGAAGCCCAGCAGCAGCAACAGGCCGGGCCGGGCAACGGCAATGGCAGCGCCATGGCCTGAAGGCCGCCTCGCCGGCGCCGCGCGTCAGCGGAGCCAGAGGGCGCCCTTGATCTTGATGAGGAAGGCGGCATGGGCGGCCGCCTCCTCGGCGGTGGGCCCGTGCGGGCGCGGTGCCCGTGGGACCCGGACCAGCTCGACCCGGCGCTCGACGACGATCGCCTCCTCGGCCGTGAGGACCAGGCCTTTCTGCCGCCCGCCGGTCAGTTCCAGGTAAACTTCGGCCAGCAGCTCCGCGTCCAGGCGGGCGCCATGCTTGACCCGGGCGCTGGTGTCGATCCCGAACCGCCGGCAGAGCGCGTCCAGGCTGGCGGCCGCGCCCGGAAACCGGCGCCGCGCCATCGGCAGCGTATCGACCGCGCGGGTCAGCGGGATCGCCGGGAATCCCAGCCGGGCCAGCTCCGCGTTCATGAAGCGCAGGTCGAACTCGGCATTGTGGATGACCAGCGGGTCGTCGCCGATGAAGGCCAGCAGCTCGCCGCAGACTTCCGCGAACAGGGGCGCCCCGACCAGATCGGCATCGGAGATGCCGTGGACGGCATAGGCGTCGGGGTCGACCAGGCGCTCCGGATTGATGCGCACGACATATTCGTTGCCGGTGCGGACACCATTCTGCAGCTCCAGGCAGGCGACCTCGATCAGCCGATGCCCGTCGCGGGGATCGAGCCCGGTGGTTTCCGTGTCGACGACGATCTCACGCATCGCTTCTTCTCCGGCGGGCGGGCCCGCGACGATTCTTTCCGGCCGGCATGACCGAGGTGCGGACGCGGGCCAGCGTCTCGGCGATCCGGCGCCAGGTGAAGCCCTTGCCGAGGCCGGTCGGGATGACCCAGTCGGCCCGCCGGCGCTTTTCCCGGTCCGGCGTCTGCTGGGCCAGGGTTCCACGAAACTTCTCCGCCGTCATGCCCGGCCGGCGCAGCACCCGCTGGCGTTGCAGGAAGGCGGGCGCGCTGACCACCATGACCTGGTCGCAGTGCCGCTCATTGCCCTTCTCGAACAAAAGCGGGATATCGAGCACCACCAGCGGCGCCCGGCGCATGCGCTGGCGGGCGAGGAAGGCGCGGGACGAACGCCGCACCAGGGGATGGACGATCGCCTCGAGCTGGCGCAGCCGCGCCACGTCGGAGAAGACGATCCGCCCAAGCGCCAGCCGGTCGACGGCACCGCCATGGACGACGCCCGGAAAGGCCGCATCGATCGCCGCCACGGCAGCACCTCCCGGACCCAGGAGCCGATGCACGGCTGCATCCGCGTCATGCACCGGGACCCCCATCCGGCGCAGCATCCGGGCTGCCGTCGTTTTGCCCATGCCGATCGACCCGGTCAGGCCGACCACGATCACGCGGCCGGCCCCAGCACGAAGCGGCGCAGTTCCGGGGTGACCTGCGGCGCCTGGCCGAACCAGCGCTCGAAGCCCGGCCGTGCCTGGTGCAGCAGCATACCGAGCCCGTCCACGGTGGGATTGCCGCGCGCCGCCGCCGCCGCCAGCAGCGGCGTCACCAGCGGCACATAGACGATGTCCGCGACCAGGGCCCGGACCGGCAGGTGGCGGAGGTCAAGATCGAGTGCCGCCTCGCCGCTCATCCCCTGGGTGGTGCCGTTGACCAGCAGCGCCGTGCCCCCCAGCGCCGCTGCGCGGTCGTCCCAGTCGACGACCGTGACCGAGCCCAGGTCCGCCGCCAGGCCCTCGGCCCGCGCCCGCGTCCGATTGACGACGCGGATTTCCGGCACGCCGGCATCCTGGAGCGCCACGATGATGGCGCGAACGGCCCCTCCGGCGCCGATGATCGTCGCCGGCCCGGCATCGGCCCGCCATTCCGGCACCGCCTCGCGCAGGCTTTCGATGAAGCCGAAGGCATCGGTGTTGAACCCCTCCAGCCGGCCGTCCGGCCCGACCACGACCGTATTCACCGCGCCGATGCGCCGCGCCAGCGGGTCGACCGCATCGAGCGCGGCCAGCACCAGCTCCTTGTGCGGGACGGTCAGGTTGCAGCCGGCGAAACCCAGCAGGGGCAGGGCTCGCACTGCCTCCACGACCCGCTCGGGGCGCACGGCCAGGGGCACATAGGCGCCGTCGATCTGGTACCAGTCGAGCCAGAAGCCGTGCAGGCGCGGCGAACGGGAATGGGCGACTGGCCAGCCCATTACGCCGGCGACCCGCGCCTTGCCGGTCAGGGTCTTGCCGGTCGGGGCCGGCCTCGCGGACGCCGTCATCTCGCCACCACCCCATGGCCACGGAGGAAATCGAGCAGCGGCAGGAGAGGCAGGCCCAGGATCGAGAAATGATCCCCCTCGATCCGCGCGAACAGCTGGATGCCCGGCCCCTCCAGCCGATAGGCGCCGACCGAGCCCAGCACGGCAGCACCTTCGGCGGCGAGGTAGTTTTCGATGAAGGCGTCGCTGAAGGCGCGCATGGTCAGGCGCGGCGCCTCGCGATGGTGCCACAGACGCTGGCCGTCGCGGACCACGCATACCGATGTCGCCAGGCTATGGGCACGGCCGCGCAATGCCGTCAGGTGCCCGCGGGCATGCGCGATGTCGGGCGGCTTGTCGAACCAGACGCCGCCGCAATCCAGGATCTGGTCGGCGCCGATCACGAGCGCGCCCGGCGCGCGGCGGGAGACGCGGGCGGCCTTCGCCTCCGCCAGGGCATCGGCGGCCGTGGCCGCATCCGACCCTTCGCGTTGCATGCTGCGCTTGATCTCGTCCTCGTCGACCGCGGAGACGATGGTCGCGAAGCCGATCCCGGCTGCCGTCAGCAGCTGTGCGCGGGTCGGGCTTGCGGACGCCAGCACCAGCGTCGGGGCCGAGCCGATGGAGTCGCTCATGATTCCGCCGGGGTCGTGTTCGGGACGCCACTGCGCTTGGCCAGAAGTTGCATGATGGTTGCCGCGGTCTCCTCGATCGATCGCCGGGTCACGTCGATCACCGTCCAGCGATGCTCGGCGCACATGCGCCGGACCAGCGCGATCTCCTGCCGTACCCGCTCCAGGTCGACATAGTCGCCGCCATCATGGTCCTGGATCATGCGCAGGCGCTGCCGGCGGATCTGGACCAGCTGCTCGGGGTCCTTGGTCAATCCGACCACCAGCGGGTGGGAGAGGGTGAAGAGTTCCTTCGGCGGCGGCACGCCGGGCACGATCGGGACGTTGCCGACCTTGATGCCGCGATTCGCCAGGTACATGGCGGTCGGCGTCTTCGAAGTGCGCGAGACGCCGGTCAGCACCACGTCGGCCGCATCGAGGTTCCACAGGCCCTGCCCGTCATCATGGACCAGCGCATAGGTCATGGCGTCGATGCGGTGGAAATACTCCGCATCGAGGGCGTGCTGCCGACCCGGCTGGCCCCGGCTGCGACGCCCGAGATAGCTGGCGAAGGCACCGATGATCGGGTCCAGGATCGGGATGGTCGGCACCTGCAGCCGCCGGCAGGCGCCCTGCAGCAGTCCGCGCAGGGTTTCGTCCACCAGCGTGAACAGCACCAGGCCGGGGTTCGCCTCGATGCCCGCGATCACCCGCTCGACCTGGGTGCGGGTGCGGACCATCGACCAGGTGTGCTCGACCGGATGCACCTCCTCGAACTGGGCAATGCAGGCACGCGCCAGCCCATGCACCGTCTCACCGGTGGAGTCCGACACGAGGTGGAGATGAAAGATTTTCGTCACGGTCGCCAACCTATCGCGTTTCGCAGCGCCTGTGGACAATCCATGGCGTCCGGCGGCCCGGGCAGTTCGATCCCCGCTGGCAGGGTTTCGATCCCGCCGAGCCAGCCCTATGGATGGAAAGATCGACCGGTTCCGGAACTCCGGCAGGCGCCATTCATACCCCCGCGTTCCCCGTTATCCACCTTATCCACAAGCCAAGGCATCTCCGCACAGCCGGCCGATCGGTGCGACTTATCGCCATCCTGCGGGCCATCTGCATGAAACGGTGGAAAACTAAGGCAATAAGCTGCGGATAACGGTAATCCCCAGCATCCACCGCACAACTACAACCGCTACCGTTTCAATAGATTCGTTCTAAGAGGTAGTAGGCGACACAGGACGGGGATGAAATTGGCACCGACGGGCAAATCGCTACGAAACGCACTCCACGGCGGCCGGCCGGTTCCGCCGCCGGTCTGGTTCATGCGTCAGGCCGGCCGTTACCTTCCGGAATACCGCCGGCTGCGAACCGCGGCGGGCAGCTTCATGGATCTCTGCCTGAACCCAGCGCGGGCCGCAGAGGTGACGCTGCAGCCGATCCATCGCTTCGAAATGGACGGTGCCATCCTCTTTGCGGACATCCTGATCGTCCCGCATGGGCTGGGCACCGATGTCGCCTTTCGCGAAGGCGAGGGACCTGTCCTGCCGCCCTTGCAGGCGGGCGACCCGATCCCGGATTTCGATCCCGACCAGTTTGCCCGCCGCACCGCGCCGATCATGGAGACGGTGCGCCTGGTGGCCGCGGAAATGCCCGCTTCAACAACCTTGATCGGCTTTGCCGGTGCGCCCTGGACGGTCGCCACCTACATGGTCGAAGGCGGTTCGAGCCGCGACTTCACCCTGACCAAGCGCTGGGCCTATGCCCACCCCGAGCGGTTCCAGGTGCTGATCGACCGCATCACCGAGGCGACCATCGCCTATCTGCGGGCCCAGGTGGATGCCGGGGCCGAGGCGCTGCAGATCTTCGATTCCTGGGCAGGCGTGCTGCCGCGGCCGGCGTTCGAGCGCTGGTCGATCGCACCCACCGCCCGCATCGTCGCCGCTCTCCGCAGCTCCCATCCGGGAACGCCGATCATCGGCTTTCCCCGTGGGGCCGGCCCGATGATCGCCGATTATGCCAAGGCGACCGGTGTCGACGCGATCAGCCTCGACACGTCGGTGCCGCTGGACTGGGCACGCCGGTCGATGCCGGACATCTGCCTCCAGGGCAACCTCGACCCGCAATGGCTGGTGGTCGGCGGCGATGGTCTCGATCGCGAAGTAATCCGGATCGCCGACGCCATGGCCGGGACCCCGTTCATCTTCAATCTCGGCCATGGCGTTGTGCCGCAGACCCCGCCGGAGAACGTCGCCCGGGCGGTCGCCACCCTGCGCCGGCATCGCGGCTGAAGCGGATGACCCGGACCGCCGTGGTGCTGTTCAACCTGGGTGGGCCGGACCGCCCGGAGGCTGTGCGGCCGTTCCTGGTCAATCTCTTCAGCGATCCGGCGATCATCCGGGCTCCAGGCATCCTGCGCTGGCTGCTGGCCCGGCTGATCGCGCGCCGCCGGACGCCGGTCGCCCAGGCGAACTACGACCGGATCGGCGGACGATCGCCCCTGCTGCCCAACACCGACGCGCAGGCGCGGGCCCTGACCGCAGCCCTGGCGGACCTGGGGGAGGTGCGGAGCTTCGTTGTCATGCGCTACTGGCATCCCTTCGCCGCGGAGACCGCCAGGGCGATCGCCGCCTATCGGCCGGATCGGATCGTGCTGTTGCCGCTCTACCCGCAATTCTCCACCACTACGACCGCCTCCTCGCTTGCGGACTGGCGCCGGGCGGCGCGGGCGGCGGGGGTCACGGCACCGACGACCAGCATCTGCTGTTACCCGGCGGAACGGCATTTCGTCGCCGCGACGGCGGAGTTGCTGGTGGCTGCGCTGGCCGATGCCCGGAAGGCTGGCATGGTGCGCATCCTTTTCTCTGCCCATGGCCTGCCGGAGCGGGTCGTGGAGGGAGGCGATCCCTACCAATGGCAGGTGGAACACACGGCCGCCGCGGTCGCAGCCGAGGCCGGGCTGGCGCCGGGGGAATGGGTCGTCTGCTACCAGAGCCGTGTCGGGCCGCTGAAATGGATCGGCCCCTCGACGGAGGAGGAGATCGCGCGCGCCGCCGCCGATCGCATCGCCGTGGTGGTGGTGCCGATCGCCTTCGTCTCCGAGCATTCAGAAACCCTGGTCGAGCTCGACATCGAATATCGCGAGCTGGCGGAGAGGCTGGGCGTACCGGGCTATCACCGCGTGGCGACGGTCGGCGTCACGCCCACCTTCATCGCCGGCCTGGCCACGCTGGTACGGTCGGCCGTGGAACGCGAGGCCAACTGGGCGCCGCCGGATGGTGGGCGCCTGTGCCCGGCGGCGCATGCCGGATGCCCGATCGCGGCGGAAGCCGGACGATGACGCTGGATTTCCTGGCCGCGCTCTATCCGTGGACGAAGGCGTTGCACCTGATCGCCGTCATCTCCTGGATGGCGGGCCTGCTCTACCTGCCGCGCCTCTTCGTCTACCACGCCGCCACCGAGCCGGGATCGGCCCAGTCGGAGACCTTCAAGGTGATGGAGCGGCGCCTGCTGCGCGCCATCATGAACCCGGCCATGGGCGCCACCTACCTGTTCGGGGTGGCGGTGCTGCTGACGCCGGGCATCGTCGATTGGTCGGCCGGCTGGATCCATGCAAAGCTGGTGCTGGTGGCGGTGCTCACCTGGCATCATCACCGGCAGGCGCGGTGGATGAAGGATTTCGCGGCCGACCGGAATGCACGGCCCGTGCGATTCTTCCGGATCCAGAACGAGATCCCGACGTTGGTGATGATCGGGATCGTCATCCTGGTGGTCGTGCGACCCTTCTGAACGCAGGTCCTGCTGTCGCCAAAGGATTGATTCCCGTTTGACTTCGACCCCATCTCTCGCTAACTAGCCACAGGCGTCGCACCAACGGCGTCCCTTCATGCCACTTTCTGCCATCGAACAAGCGACCGACGAACGGTTGCAGCCCCTGGCCACCCAGGCCACAGGCGTCGCAAACAGGCAGAGAGACGGCGTCCCTCCTTCATTATCCCCCCAGGGTTCCCGGATGAACCTGCAAGAACTCAAGCGCAAATCACCCGCCGATCTTCTGGCATATGCCGAAGAACTGCAGATCGAAAACGCGAGCAGCCTGCGTCGGCAGGACATGATGTTCGCGATTCTGAAGCAGCTGGCGGACAATGATGTTGCGATCTACGGCGATGGCGTCCTGGAAGTCCTCCAGGACGGGTTCGGCTTCTTGCGCTCGCCGCAAGCGAACTACCTGCCCGGTCCCGACGATATCTATGTCAGCCCCAGCCAGGTGCGCCGCTTCGGCCTGCGCACCGGCGACACGGTCGAAGGCCAGATCCGCGCGCCCAAGGATGGCGAACGGTACTTCGCGCTCCTCAAGGTCAATCAGATCAATTTCGAGGAACCGGAGAAGGTCCGCCACCGCATCAACTTCGACAACCTGACGCCGCTCTATCCCGAGGAACGGCTGAAGCTCGAGATCGAGGACCCGACGCGCAAGGAATACACGACGCGCGTCATCGACCTCATCGCGCCCTTGGGCAAGGGCCAGCGCGGGCTGATCGTGGCCCCGCCGCGCACCGGCAAGACGGTGATGCTGCAGAACGTCGCGCATGCCATCTCGCGCAACCATCCCGACGTCTACCTGATCGTGCTGCTGATCGATGAGCGTCCCGAGGAAGTGACCGACATGGTGCGGTCGGTGAAGGGCGAAGTCATCAGCTCGACCTTCGACGAACCAGCCCTGCGCCACGTCCAGGTCGCCGAGATGGTGATCGAGAAGGCCAAGCGCCTGGTCGAGCACAAGCGGGACGTGGTCATCCTGCTCGATTCGATCACCCGCCTCGCGCGCGCCTACAACACCATCGTGCCGTCGTCGGGCAAGGTGCTGACGGGCGGCGTCGATGCCAATGCCCTGCAGCGGCCGAAGCGCTTCTTCGGTGCCGCGCGCAACATCGAGGAAGGCGGCTCGCTGACCATCGTGGCGACGGCGCTGATCGATACCGGCAGCCGCATGGACGAAGTCATCTTCGAGGAGTTCAAGGGCACTGGTAACTCCGAGATCATTCTCGATCGCAAGATCTCCGACAAGCGCACCTTCCCGGCGATCGACATCACCAAGTCGGGGACCCGCAAGGAGGAGCTGCTGGTCGACAAGAAGGTCCTCCAGAAGATGTGGGTGCTGCGCCGCATCCTCATGCCGATGGGCGTCGTCGACGCCATGGAGTTCCTGGTCGACAAGCTGAAGCACTCCAAGACCAACAACGACTTCTTCGACCAGATGAATACCTGAACGCCGGTGCGGTGGGGCGCCTGGCTCAGGCCAGGGCGCTCCACAGCATCCGCGCCGCGGCGATCGCGAGGAAACCCGCGAAGACCCGGCGCATGGCGGCCTGCGGGATGGCATGGGCCATGCGGGCGCCGATCGGCGCCATCAGGGTCTGGGTCGGCGCCAGCATCAGGAAGCCGACCAGGCTGACATAGCCGAGCGACAGGGGCAGCCGGTCGGGCGCGCCCCAGCCGGCGATGGCGAAGCCGACGGCACCCGGAATCCCGACGATCAACCCGACCGCCGACGCGGTGCCGATGGCACGGCGGATCGGATAGTTGAAGAGCGTCAGCAAGGGCACGGAAAGCGTGCCGCCGCCGATCCCCATGACCGCCGAGAAGCCGCCGATGCCGAATGCCAGCGGCACTCGCCCGACGCCCTTGGGCAGGCTGTCGGCGATCCTGGCATCGCCGCTCACCAGCGCCATGTGGACCGCGACCATCAGGGCGACGGCGCCGAAGACGCCGGTCAGCACGGCCGGCTTGGCACCGCCACCCAGCAGCACGCCGGCAACCGCGCCGGCCAGGATCCATGGCCCCCAGCTTTTCAGGAAGGCATCATCGACGGCGCCGCGCCGGCGATGTGAGCGCATTGAATTCCATGCGGTCGGAACCAGGGTCGCCAGCGACGTCGCGACCGCCGTGTGCATGCGCACGCTTTCCTCCACGTCGAGAAAGCCCAGCGCGACATAGAGCATCGGTACGATGACGACACCGCCGCCGACCCCGAGCAGGCCGGCGAGCAGGCCGGCAAATGCGCCGACAAGCGCGGCGGTGGTGGCGAGGAGCAGAAGAAAGACAGGGTCTTGCATGGATCCGTAGGTCGAGAGTGGGTGGAGAAAAAAGCGACGGCGGCGGTCCTGCGACCGCCGCCGGGCAGATGCTTCAGTCGAGCATGTACGACTCAGGGCATGAGCAGCGTCGACCCCGTCGTCTTGCGCCCTTCCAGGTCACGATGGGCCTGGGCCGCGTCCTTCAGCGGGTAGCGCTGGGCGATCTCGATCTTGACCGCGCCCTTCTGCACCACCCCGAAGAGGTCGTTGGCGGTCTCTTCCAGGTCCGCGCGATTGGAGGTGTAGGTGCCGAGCGTCGGGCGCGTCAGGTAGAGCGAGCCCTTGGCGGCGAGGAGGCCGGTGTCGAGGCCGGTCACGGGCCCGGACGCGTTGCCGAACGTCACCATCAGGCCGAGTGGCCGCAGGCAGTCCAGGGAGCCCATGAAGGTGTCCTTGCCGACGCTGTCATAGACGACCGGTACGCCCTTGCCGCTGGTGATCTCCTTCACCCGGTCGACGAACTTCTCGCGGGTATAGACGATCGGGTGGTCGCAGCCATGGGCCTTGGCCAACGCTGCCTTCTCGTCGGAGCCGACGGTGCCGATGACGGTGGCACCCAGGTGCTTGGCCCACTGGCACATGATGAGGCCGACGCCGCCGGCCGCCGCATGAACCAGGATGGTATCGCCGGCCTTCACGTTGTAGGTGCGGCGCAGCAGGTAGCGGCTGGTCATGCCCTTCAGCATGATGGCGGCCGCGATCTCCTCGGAGATGCCGTCCGGCAGCACCACGCAGGCGGCCGCATTGGTCAGCCGCTCGGTGGCATAGGAGCCGATCGGTGCCGAGGCATAGCCGACCCGGTCGCCGACCTTGATGTGGGTCACGTCGGGCCCGACCGCCGTCACGGTGCCGGCACCCTCCATGCCGATGCCCGACGGCAGCGGCATCGGATAGAGCCCGCTGCGGTGATAGGTGTCGATGTAGTTGAGGCCGACCGCGCCGTTGCGCACGCGGACCTGGCCGGGGCCGGGTTCGCCGACGGAAACCTCTTCCCACTTCAGGACCTCGGGGCCGCCGGTTTCGTGGAAGCGGATCGCTTGTGCCATGGTTCCCTCCGAAAAAGCGGCCGGCTTCAGCCGAGATGCGTCTTGAAGAAGGTGCGGGTGCGCTCGTTGGCGAGATCGGCCGCCGCCTGGTCGAAATGCTCGCCGCCGACGCGCGCGAAGGCGTGGTCGACCCCGGGATAGGAATGGACGGTCACCTGGGAATGGCCCGCCAGCGCCGCCTTCACCTTGGCCTGCGCCTCCGGCGGCACGAACTTGTCCTTCTCGGCGATGTGCATGAGGAGGGGGTTCTGGATGGCCTTGGCCTCGTCCAGCAGCGCGTCGAGCCCGACGCCGTAGTAGGAGACGTTGCAATTCGCATCGGACCGCGCCGCCATCAGGTAGGCGAGCTTGCCGCCGAGACAGTAGCCGACGGTGCCGACCTTGCCCGTGCATTCCGGGCGGGCGCGCAGATGGTTGAGCGTCGAGACGAGGTCGCTGACACCCTTGTCGACGTCGAAGCCGCCGAAGAGCGCGAAGGCCTTCTTCCATTCGGCCTCGGTCTTGTCCGTGATCTGGATGCCAGGCTCCTGGCGCCAGAAGAGATCGGGACAGAGCGCGACATAACCCTGGGCAGCGATCGCGTCGGTGATCTGGCGCATGACCTGGTTGACGCCGAAGACCTCTTGGATGACGACGACGCCGGCACCCCGGTTGCCTTTCGGGAGCGCCAGATAGCCGGTAAACGAACCGCCGCCGATGGCGTCGATGGAGACGTCGGGCATGGGAATCCTCCGCTGAAGGTGGCCGTCCGGAAAAGGACCGCAACCCTAGCGAAGCATCCCGCCGATGTCATCGTCGGGGGCGTCTCGAATGTCGGTCAGGCAGTGGGCGGGGTTTGGGTAAGCTCGTCTCTCCGGCGGTGGAAGGGGATACTCGACACGATGGGTTCTGACAGTCGGCGCGACATGGCCCCCCGGTGGCGGCCCATGCTGACGGGCGACCTCGATGCGGTGGAGGCGATTGCCGACCGGGTGCATCCGGCCTTTCCCGAATCGCTGGAGGTGCCGCGCGAGCGCCTGGCGCTTTTCCCGGCGGGCTGTTTCATCGCCGAGCGGCGGTCGGTCGAAGGCTATGCCGTGGCGCATCCGGCCATGCTGGGCCGCCCGCCGGCGCTCGACACGCTGCTGGGTCGCCTGCCGGCCGCGCCGGACTGCCTCTATCTCCACGATGTGGCGCTGCTACCGGCGGCCCGCGGGCTGGGGCTGCCGACCTTGCTCCTCGCGACATTGCGGAAGGTCGCGGCGGATGCGGGGCTTCACCGCCTGGCGCTGGTCGCGGTCAACCGATCGACCGCCTATTGGGTGCGCCAGGGTTTTGCGCCGGCGGGTGCCGGCGATCCGGTCCTGGCGGGGAAGCTGGCGAGCTATGGTGCCGACGCGGCCTACCTGGTTGCCGAGATCTAGAGCGCCAGCATCGCCCCTTCGATCCCGAGCAGGCGGCGCTTGGTCATCTGGCCGTTGCCGCCGCTGAAGCCGCCCAGCCCGTGGGTGCCGGTGACGCGGTGGCAGGGAATGATGATCGGGATCGGGTTGGCGCCGCAGGCCTGGCCGACCGCGCGGGGAACGCCGCCGGCGGTCCGTGCCAAATCCGCGTAGGTCCGGGTATCGCCATAGGGGATGGCGACCATCGCCTGCCACACCGCCTGCTCGAAGGCCGTTCCCGCCGGCCGGAGCGGCAGGTCGAAAGCCTTCAGGCGGCGTTCGAAATAGGCCTGCAGTTGCCGGACCGCGTCATCGAGCAGGGGCGAGGCGTCGTCGCCCGCCGGTCCACGCCAGCCGCTGGCGACGATGGCACCGTCATGCTCGATGATGGTGAAGCGGCCGACCGGGGTGTGGATCGCGCGGCGGCGCGGGCGGGTATCATCGTCCATCATCGGCTCTCCAGGTCGGTGGCCAGCAGGTCCGGGTCGCTGATGGGCAGCGAGCAGACGGGCCCGGCGCAGATGAATGCGGCCGGCGGATCGGCGATCGCGGTCTTGCCGGCCGCCGGATGTTCCGGGGGGAGCGGCGTACCCGGCGCCACCACGGACAGCACCCGGTCCGGCAGGGATATGTCGAGGACGGCTCGGATCAACGCGGCACCGGCCTTCGCATCCCGCTCGCCGACGACGACGATCTGCAACGGCCGCTCGAGGAAGGCGGCGGCGTTGAGCAGGCTGGCCAGGGGGAAGAAGTTTCGCGCGACCCCGCCCGAGAAGGCCCCCACCGTGGCCTCGGCGCGCGAGCGGTAGCGCAGGTCGCCGGTGACGGCATGCAGGCGCGCCAGCACTTCCACCATCACCGAATTGCCGGCGGGCACGGCATGGTCGTTGGCGTGCTTGACCCGGGCGACCAGGTCCGTCGTGTCCGAGGCAGCGAAGAAATAGCCGCCCTCCGCCGGGTCCCAATGGTGGCGGTCGGCGTCGGCGACATGTTGCCCGGCCGCCTCCAGATAGCGGTCCTGGCCGGTCGCCTCGAACAGGGCGAGCGCGGCGCGCGCCAGGTTGGCATGGTCGTCGAGCGTCGCCGGATGACGGGCGATGCCGTCGCACCAGCTATGGAGCCGCCGCCCGCCACCGCTGATCAGGTCGGCGCTGATCAAATGATCGGCGACGAAGCCATAGGCGCGTTCGGCGGCCGTGATCCATGCCGGCTGGTCGAACACCATGCCGGCACTGGCAAGCGCCGCGATGGCCATGCCGTTCCAGTCCGCGAGCACCTTGTCGTCGCGCCCGGGCCGGATGCGCCCGGCGCGCCGTTCGAGCAGGCGTGCCCGGCAACGGGCGAGGAACGGTTCCGCCTCGGCGTCCCAGGCTGGACTGCGGCGGCGGTTGAGGATGGTCCGCTCCTCCCAATTGCCATCGTCGGTGACGTCGTAAGCGGCTTTGAAGCGGGCGGAATCGGCGCCCAGCACCTCGTCGACCTCGGCTGCCGTCCAGACATAGAACTTACCCTCGACGCCCTCGCTGTCGGCATCCAGTGCGGCCGCGAAGCCGGCACCCTCCACCAGCATCTCGCGCATCAGCCACTCGACCGTCTCGCGCACCCGGGCGGCATAAAGGGGCGAGCGCGTCTCCTGCCAGACCAGGGTCAGGAGGTCGATGAGCTGGGCGTTGTCGTAGAGCATCTTCTCGAAATGCGGCGCCAGCCATTCCGCATCGACCGAATAGCGCGAGAAGCCGCCGCCCAGATGGTCGTAGATGCCGCCCTGGGACATGCGATCCAGGGTCAGCAGGACGGCATGGCGCAAGGGCTGTGCGCGCTGGCGCCGCCAGGCGCGCCACAGCAGCTGGATGACCGATGGCTGGGGGAATTTCGGCGCGTCGCCGATGCCGCCATGGAAGGGGTCGATTTCGCGCACGAGGCGGCGGGCGACCTGGTCGATGGTGGCGAGCGTGATGCCGGAGCCGGGGCTGGTCTTGGACAGTTGCGCCAGCCCCTCGCGGAGTGCTGCCACGTTCTTGGTCACCTTCTCCGGGTCGTCGGCGAAGGTGCCGGCGACCGCGCGCAGCACCTCGCGGAAGCCGGGCCGGCCGTAGCGCGCGCTCGGCGGGAAATAGGTGCCGCCCCAGAAGGGCTCGCCCTCGGGGGTGAGGAACATGGTGAGCGGCCAGCCGCCGCTTTCTCCCGTCAGGGACAGCGCATGCTGATAGATCTGGTCGAGGTCCGGCCGCTCCTCGCGGTCGACCTTGATGTTGACGAACAGCTGGTTCATCAGGGCCGCGGTTTCGGCATCCTCGAAGCTTTCGTGGGCCATGACGTGGCACCAGTGGCAGGCAGCATAGCCGACCGACAGCAGGATGGGCCGCCGCTCGTCGCGGGCCTGGGCAAGCGCGGCCTCGTCCCAGGGCTGCCAATGGACCGGGTTGTCCCGGTGCTGGCGCAGATAGGGGCTGGTCTCAGCGCCGAGGCGGTTGGCAGGCATCGTACTTCCTCTTTCCGGCCCGGCCTCGTTGCGCCGGCGCCGATACTGTAATGTGCGCCCGGAATATATGTGGGAAGCGGCTGCCGACGCTCAACCGCAACCCCGTGAAATGGGACTGCCTGCCGAGGAAGGGGTTGGCCCGATGGCCGAAACGACCGCTCCGGACGACCCGGTGCCATTCTATCGCTGCC
The DNA here is from genome assembly GCA_964594715.1 of uncultured Rhizobiaceae bacterium. GTDB lineage: Bacteria > Pseudomonadota > Alphaproteobacteria > ATCC43930 > Allostellaceae > Allostella. The sequence goes on from CAZQOA010000002.1 coordinate 69,393, forward strand.
ACGTCTTCGCCTGCACCAATGAACGGCCGGAGGGCCATCCCCGCGGGTCCTGCAAGCGTCGGGGCGGCGAGATGCTGCGCAACTATATGAAGGTCCGGGCCAAGGAACTGGGCCTGACCGACGTCCGCATCAACAGCGCCGGTTGCCTCGACCGGTGCGAGCTCGGCCCGACCATCGTGGTCTATCCGGAGGGCGTCTGGTACACCGCGCGCACCAGCGCCGACATCGACGAGATCCTCCGCACTCACCTGACCGCGGGCGGCCGGGTGCATCGGTTGATGCTGCTGCCGGAGCAGATGGAGCCACGCGCCTGAACGATACGATATTCGCGCTTACGACCGGTGGAGCCAAGGCCGGAGTAGCGATGGTCAGGGTTTCCGGCCCGAAGACCAGCCATATAATAAGCGAACTTACCGGAAGACCCTTGCCTCCGGCCCGCATGGCGGCACGGCGGCGGTTCGGCCATGATGCGGCGATCGACGACGGCCTGCTGCTGTGGTTTCCGGCCCCGCGAAGCTTCACTGGCGAGGATGTGGCGGAGCTCCATATCCATGGCGGCCGGGCGGTGTCCGAGGCGCTGGGCCGGGCGCTGATCACGGCTGGCGCACGGCCGGCCGAGGCGGGCGAGTTCACCCGGCGCGCGTTCCAGAACAACAAGATGGACCTGACCCAGGCCGAGGCGGTGGCCGACCTGGTGGCCGCCGAAACCGAAGGGCAGCGGCGCCAGGCGCTGCGGCAGCTGGATGGTGAGCTTGGCCGCGTCTATGAGGCTTGGCGGCAGCGGCTGATTGCGGTCATCGCCCGGGCCGAGGCGGCGATCGATTTTCCCGAAGAGGACCTGCCGGCGAACCTGTTGGTGGGCGTCGCGGATGACGCGGCCAGATTGGCGGACGAGCTGGCGGCGCACCTCGATGATGGCCGCCGCGGCGAGCGGCTACGCGACGGCTTCCATGTCGCGATCCTGGGTGCGCCCAATGCCGGGAAATCGAGCCTGCTCAATGCCCTGGTCGGACGGGCGGCGGCGATCGTCCATCCGACTGCCGGGACGACGCGAGACGTGGTGGAGGCGGCAATCGACCTTGGCGGTTGGCCGGTCATCTTCTCGGACACGGCCGGCCTGCGGGAAGCCGGCGACCCGGTGGAGGAGGAGGGTATCCGCCGCGCGCGCGACCGCGCGGCCAGCGCCGATTTGCGCCTGCTGGTGGTCGATGCGATGCGGTGGCCGGTCGTGGATGACGAAACCAGGGAGTTGATGGGCGAGCGCGCGGTGGTCGTCATCAACAAGGTCGATCTGGCGGTGCCGGCGGCGGTCGATGGTGAGGTCCGCATGGTTTCGACGGTTACCGGCGAGGGCATCGCCGCGCTGGCGGACATGATCGCGACCCACGCGGCGGAGAGCCTGTCGGCTCCCAGCCTTGGGCCGACGCGGCTCCGGCATCGGGAGGCGGTGGAGACCGCGGTTCGCCATCTTCGGGCGATGCCGGCGGCCCCGCTGCCGGAATTGATGGCGGAGGACCTGCGCCTTGCCGCGCGGGCGCTGGGCCGGGCCGTGGGGCGGATCGATGTCGAGGATGTGCTGGATGCGGTGTTCCGGCAGTTCTGCATCGGCAAGTGAATGTTTCATGTGAAACATCGGCGATCGCCGGCGGACGCGTACCCTTTTGCTTGGCGGCATGACCCGCCATCCATAGAGTGCGGCGCAAATGCCAGACCCAGCAAAGACCTACGACGTCGTCGTCATCGGCGGGGGCCATGCCGGCTGTGAAGCCGCCGCCGCCGCCGCGCGGATGGGTGCCAGCACGCTGCTGCTGACCCACCGCATCGACACGATCGGCGAAATGTCGTGCAACCCGGCCATCGGCGGCCTTGCCAAGGGGCATCTGGTTCGCGAAATCGATGCGCTGGACGGGCTGATGGCGCGCGCGATCGATCGCGCCGGCATCCAGTTCCGCATCCTCAACCGCAGCAAGGGCCCGGCCGTGCGCGGACCGCGGGCCCAGGCCGACCGGCGCCTCTATCGTGCGGCGATGCAGGCGCTGCTGGCTGAGCAGGACCACCTGACGATCCTGGCCGAGTCGGCGGAGGACCTGCTGCTCGACGCGGCGGGCCGGGTCCGGGCGGTGGAGACTGCGTCGGGTCGGGAAATCCGCACCGGTGCCGCGATCCTGACCACGGGCACGTTCCTGCGCGGCATGATCCATATCGGAGAGCGGCAGATCGCGGCGGGCCGGGTGGGCGAGGCGCCGGCGACCGGCTTGGCCCGCACCCTGGAGCGGGTGGGGTTCCGACTCGGGCGCCTGAAGACCGGCACGCCGCCCCGGCTCGACGGCAGGACCATCGACTGGGCCGGGCTGGAGGCACAGCCGGGCGACGAGCCGCCGCCGCCGTTCTCGTTCCTGACCGACCGCATCACCACGCCACAGGTGTCGTGCCATATCACCTGGACGACCCCGGCCGCCCATGCGGCGATCCGCGACAACCTGCACCGCGCGCCGCTCTATTCGGGCCAGATCGAGGGGGTGGGACCGCGCTATTGCCCATCCATCGAGGACAAGGTGGTGCGCTTCGCCGATCGCGACCGTCACCAGATCTTCCTGGAGCCTGAGGGGCTGGACGACGACACCATCTATCCCAACGGCATCTCGACCTCGCTGCCGGAAGATGTGCAGGAAGCCATGGTCGCCGCCATCCCGGGGCTGGCCCATGCGCGCATCCTGCGACCGGGCTATGCCATCGAATATGACTATGTCGACCCGCGCGAGCTCCGGCCGAGCCTGGAAACGCGGCGGGTCCCAGGCCTTTACCTGGCGGGCCAGATCAATGGCACGACCGGGTACGAAGAGGCGGCGGCCCAGGGGCTGATTGCCGGCATCAATGCTGCGGCGGGGATTGCCGGCGACCCGCCGATGATCCTCGACCGGGCCGATGCCTATATCGGCGTCCTGATCGACGACCTAGTGACGCATGGCGCGACCGAGCCTTACCGGATGTTCACCTCGCGCGCGGAATACCGGCTGGTGCTGCGGGCGGACAATGCCGACCAGCGGCTGACGCCGCGCGGGATCACGGCCGGCTGCGTCGGTGGCGAGCGGGCGGGACGGTTCGAGGCGAAGGCGCGCGCGCTGGCGGCGGCCCGTGCGCTGGCGTCCAGCCTGCGGGCGACGCCGCCGCAGCTTGCCCGGGCGGGCTTGTCGATCAACCAGGATGGCGTCGCCCGGTCGGCATCCGACCTGCTGCGCTACCCGGACATCGGGTTCGGGCGGATTGCGGAGATCTGGCCGGCATTGCGGGATATCCCGGCGGATATCGTGGAGCAGCTGGAAATCGACGCGCGCTATGCGGGTTATGTCGAGCGGCAGGAGGCCGATATTCGCGCCTTCCGCCGGGACGAGGCGCTGCTGATCCCGGGAGACCTCGATTATCGCTCGCTGGGCAGCCTTTCCACCGAGGTGCTGGAGAAGCTGGCGGCGGCGCGTCCGGAAACGCTCGGGCAGGCGAGCCGGGTGGCGGGGGTGACGCCGGCGGCCCTGGTGGCGCTGCTGAAGCATGTCCGGCGCGACGAACGCCGGTTGGCCTGATGGTGGCGATGGGGATGGATGCGCTGACGCCGGCCGGCTTCGCCGCCAGCCATGATGTTTCACATGAAACATTGGGGCGGCTGGAGGCGTACGTCGAGCTGCTGCTGCGCTGGAACCCGCGCATCAACCTGGTCTCGGCGTCGACCCTGACGGACCCGTGGCGCCGCCATATCCAGGACAGTGCCCAGATCTGGCCGGACCTGGCGCCATCGGGCCGGCTGGCGGATCTGGGGACCGGGGCCGGGCTGCCGGGCCTCATCCTGGCCATCCTCGGGCGCGCCGACGTGGTGCTGGTCGAGGCCGACCAGCGCAAATGCGCCTTTCTCCGCGAGGCCGCCCGGGTGACCGATACCGCCATCCAGATCCGCCAGGGACGGATGGAGGCGGTCGAACCCGTGGACGCCACGATCGTGACCGCGCGGGCCTGCGCCCCGCTGGAACGCCTGCTCGGATATGCCGAGCGCCATCTCGTATCCGGCGGCACCGCCATCTTCCTCAAGGGCCGCAGCGTCGACCAGGAGCTGGCGGACGCCGCCCGGGAATGGCGCTTTCAGGCCAGCAAGCGGCCGAGCGCCACCGATCCCGAAGCCTGTGTCCTGCGCCTGGAGAATATCGCCCGTGCCTGAGCAGCCGAACGCGCGCATCCGCCGGATCATCGCGGTGGCGAACCAGAAGGGCGGGGTCGGCAAGACCACCACCGTCATCAACCTCGCCACGGCGTTGGCAGCCGTCGGGCACCAGGTCCTGGTGGTGGATTTCGACCCCCAGGGCAACGCCTCCACCGGCCTCGGCATTCCGACGGCGGAACGGGTGACCACGATCTATGACGTGCTGCTGGGCGAAGCCACGCTCGACGAGGCGACGATGGCGACCCGGGTCCCCAACCTGTCGCTGGTACCGGCGACGCGCGACCTGGTCGGGGCGGAGGTGGAGCTGCTGGATGGCGAGCGCCGGGAGGCGCGGCTGCGCGACGCGCTGTTCGAGGGTGCGGCCGACATCGAGTTCGTTCTCCTCGACTGCCCGCCGTCGCTCGGCATGCTCACCGTCAACGGGCTGGTCGCGGCCGACGAGGTCCTGGTGCCGCTACAATGCGAGTTCCTGGCGCTCGAAGGGTTGAGCCATCTGCTCCACACCGTCGACCGGATCAAGCGCAGCCTCAATCCCGACCTGCATATCCGCGGCATCGTTCTCACCATGTTCGACAAGCGGAACAATCTGTCGGAGATCGTGGCCGACGATGTGCGCACGCACCTCGGCGACAAGGTCTTCACTACGGTCATCCCGCGCAACGTGCGCATCTCTGAGGCGCCGTCCCACGGCATGCCGGTGCTGCTCTATGATTGGCGGTCGACCGGCGCCCAGGCCTACATGGAGCTCGCGCGCGAACTGCTCGGGCGTTACGGAAAGGAAGCAGCATGAGCCGCGATGCCGCCAAGCGTAAGCCGCTCGGGCGCGGGCTGTCGGCCCTGCTGGGGGAAACGCCGGCAATGCCAGCCGAGGCGCCGGCCGCATCGGGCGCGCCGCGGTCGATGCCGATCGAGGTGCTTCGCCCCGGCCGTTTCCAGCCCCGCCGCCGCTTCGACGACGACGCCATGCAGTCGCTGGTGGAATCGATCCGCGAGAAGGGCATCCTGCAGCCGATCCTGGTCCGGCCTCATGGCGAGGAAGGCTGGGAGATCATCGCCGGCGAGCGCCGCTGGCGCGCCGCCCAGGCGGCCGGGCTGCATGCGGTCCCGGTCATCATCCAGGACCTCGACGACCGGGCGGCGCTGGAGATCGCGCTGGTCGAGAACGTCCAGCGCCAGGACCTGACGGCGCTCGAGGAGGCCGAGGGCTACCAGCGCTTGATCGACGAGTTCGCCCATCGCCAGGAGGACCTGGCCCGCTCGGTCGGCAAGAGTCGCAGCCATATCGCGAATACGCTTCGCCTTCTGCAGCTTCCGGTAGAGGTTCGCCGGTTGCTCCAGGATGGTGCACTGACCGCGGGCCATGCCCGGGCCCTTCTGGGGGCGGCCGACCCGCTGGAACTCGCGCGCCGGGTGGTGGCGCTCGGGCTCAATGTCCGCCAGACGGAAAAGCTGGCGGCGGCGGCCAAGGATGCGCCCACGAAAAGCCCGCCGCCGGAGCCGGACGCCGACACCCGCGCGCTCGAACGCAGCCTGGAGCAGCAACTGGGCCTGCGGGTGAACATCGAGCATGGCGGCCGTGGCGGCAGGCTCGTCCTGCACTACCGCTCGCTGGACCAGCTCGACGACGTGCTGAAGCGCCTCGGCGACTAGCGGCGCTGGCCGACGCGGGCGAGGTCGTCCAAGGCCCGCCGGCAGACCAGGTCGGCCGGAAACACCGCCCGCTTGCAGTCGGCCTCGGCGTCGGCGAGGCGGGCCAGCGCATAGCCGACCCGGCGACGGGACCAGCGCTGGGCCTGCGCCACCAGGTGCGGGGCCTCGCGGAAATGCGGCTTGGGGCGCAGCGCGTCGACGGCGCCCTGGGGATGCAGGCCACCCTCGATCGCGGCCGCCAGGGCCAGCAGGCGCATGAAATGCCGCTGCAGCGCGCGTAAGACCCGGATCGGGTTCTCGCCCTCGGCGAAGACCCGGTCCAGCAGGTGTTCCAGGCGCTTGCGGTCACCGCCGGCGGCGGCGGTCACTACGGCGTCCATGGCGATCTGGGCGCTGTCGCCGACGACCGCGATGCAATCCTCCAGCGTGACGCGACCACCCTCGCCGACATAGAGGGCAAGCTTCTCCGCCTCGCCGCGCAACACGCCGCGGTCGCCGCCGAGATGGGCCGCCAGCCACTGGCCGGCATCGGCGTCGAGGGTGGCCTTGTGGTGGGTCAGCGTCTCGCGCAGGACGCGCTCCAGCGCTGCCCCCTCGTCGACATAGCAGGGCACCGCTGCGGCCTTGGCGGCCGTCTCGAAGAGCTTGCGCAGCGGGCTGGTGGCGCGCAACTCGCCCGCCTCGGCCACGATCAGCGTGTCGCCGGCGCCGGCGTCCTGCAGCACCCGTGCGAAGGCCGGCGCCGCGCCGTCGCCGGCGTCGCGCACCCGCACCAGGCGGCGGCCGCCGATCAATGACTGGGCGAGGGCTTCCTCGGCCAGGCGCGGCGGGTCGTCGATGATGGCCTTGCCGCTCAGCACCGATACCCGGAAGGGGTCGTCGAGGTCCGGCAGCACGCTGCGCCCCAGCAGCTCGGCCCGCTCGCGCACCAGCCCGGCATCCGGGCCATAGACCAGGACGGCGCGGACGCCGGCATCCGGATTCTTGCAGAAGGCGTCGAGCCGCCCGTTCGGAACCTTCATCGGCCGCCTAGCCGGCGGTCTCGACCCGCCGGAAATGGAGGGCGAGGCGGGTCCGGATATCGGCCCCGATCTGCCGCAGTGCCTGCTCGCGGGCGTCCTGCTCGGAGACGACATTGGCATAGTCGTTGATCAGGATGTCGAAGCTGGAAAGCGTCCGGCTGCGCCCCTGGTTGACGATCTTGCCGTCGGCCAGCGACACCAGCCGGTATTCCGCCTCCAGGGTCAGGTTGGTGCGGGTCCGGATGTCGTCGCGGCGCAGGCCGATGTCGGCGCGCTGCTCGGTCAGGAAGATATCGAGGCGATAGCGCGGGTTGCCCGGCACGCCATGGGGATTGATCTCGTCCCGCAGATAGTTGCGCAGGATCTGCCCCGAACGGTCGGGGATGTTGGCGATCTGCACCGTGGCCAGCGCGGCCGGCACCGAGCCGCCGCCGCTGCGGGGCGCGTGCAGCGGTTCGAAGCCGCAGGCGGCGAGCAGCGCCAGCCCGGCCAGGGCCACGGTTCTAGACCACGACATTGACGATCCGGTTCGGCACGACGACCACCTTTCGCGGCGGTTTCCCCTCGAACGCGCGGGTAACGGCGGAAAGGCCGAGGGCCGCCTTCTCCACCATCGAACGTTCCGCATCGCGCGGCATCTCGATCGTCGCGCGCAGCTTGCCGTTCACCTGCACCGCCAGGGTCACCATATCATCGACCAGCAGCGCAGCATCGGCTTCCGGCCAGGGCGTGTCCACCAGAAGCGGCTCGTGCCCCAGCTCCTTCCACAGTGCCTCCGACAGATGCGGCGTCATCGGCGCCAGCAGCTGGGCGACCGCCTCGCTGCCGTGCCGCAGCACCCAGGCGGCGCCGGCCGCCTTGGGATCGAGCTCGCCCAGGCTGTTGACGAGCTCGCGGATGCGCGCCACCGCCCGGTTGAAGCGGAAGCCCTCCAGGTCCTCGGTCACCGCCCGGATCGCCTTGTGGACGAGGCGCAGGGTCGCTTCCACCGCGCCATCCATCCCGTCTGGCCGTGGCGTGCCCGGCGCCGGCGGCGCTACCGGCGGCTCCGTCACCAGGCGCCAGACGCGGTTGACGAAGCGCCACACCCCTTCGGCGCCGCCGTCGGTCCATTCCAGGTCACGCTCGGGCGGGCTGTCGGAGAGGAGGAAGAGCCGGGCCGTGTCCGCGCCATAGCTGTCGACGATCGATTCGAGCCCGACGACGTTGCGCTTCGACTTGCTCATCTTCTCCGAGCGGCCGACCGTGACCGGATGCGCCCCCTCGATGGTGACGATGCCGCCGGCCTCGGCCGGCCGCACTTCCTCGGGGAAGAGCCACCGGCCCTCGGGGTCCTGGTAGGTCTCGTGGCAGACCATGCCCTGGGTGAAGAGGCCGGCGAAGGGCTCGGCCATGTCGACGTCGAGATAGCCGCAGCGCGACAGCGCGCGCAGGAAGAAGCGGGAATAGAGCAGGTGCAGGACCGCGTGCTCGACGCCGCCGATATACTGGTCGACCGGCATCCAGTAGTCGACCGCCTTGCGGTCGAACGCGGCGCCGTCGCGGGGCGAGCAGAAGCGCAGGAAGTACCAGGACGATTCGACGAAGGTGTCGAAGGTGTCGGTTTCGCGCCGGGCCGGCTTGCCGCAACTTGGGCAGGCGACGTGCTTCCAGGTCGGATGATGGTCGAGCGGGTTGCCCGGGTGATCGAAGGTGACGTCTTCGGGCAGCCGTACCGGCAGGTCCTGTTCGGGCACCGGCACGATGCCGCAATCGTCGCAATGGATGATCGGGATCGGGCAGCCCCAATAGCGCTGGCGCGAAACACCCCAGTCGCGCAGGCGGAACTGCACCTCGCCCGTGCCGCGTCCGAGGCGCTCCAGCTCGGCGATCGCGCGGGCCTTGGCCGCGGGAACTTCCAGCCCGTCGAGGAAGCGCGAATTGATCAGGCGCCCCGGGCCCGTAAATGCCTCCTCGCCGATCGTGACCGATGCCGCGCCGGCATCCGGCGGGGCCACCACGGGCAGCACCGGCAGGCCGTATTTCCGGGCGAAATCCAGGTCGCGCTGGTCATGGGCCGGGCAGCCGAAGATGGCGCCGGTGCCATATTCCATGAGGACGAAGTTGGCGACGTAGACCGGCAGCGGCGGCAGGCTTTCGTCGAAGGGATGGATGGCCCGGAGCCCGGTGTCGTAGCCCAGCTTCTCGGCGGCCTCGATCACCGCCTCGCTGGTGCCGAGCCGCGCGCAGTCCTGGATGAAGCGGGCGAGGTCGGGGTTCGACCGCGCCGCCTCTTCGGCCAGCGGGTGGTTCGGCGAGACGGCGACGAACGAGGCGCCGAACAGCGTGTCGGGGCGGGTGGTATAGACCTCGACCTCGTCGCCGCGGCCGGCCAGGCCGAAGCGCAGCCGCGCCCCCTCGGAGCGGCCGATCCAGTTCTCCTGCATCAGGCGCACGCGCTCGGGCCAGCGGTCGAGCGTCTTGATTGCCGCCAGCAGGTCGTCGGCGAACTCGGTGATCTTGAAGAACCATTGCGACAGGCGCCGTCGTTCCACGGCCGCGCCCGAGCGCCAGCCCTTCCCGTCGATCACCTGCTCGTTGGCCAGCACCGTGTTCTCGACCGGGTCCCAGTTGACCCAGGATTCCTTGCGGTAGGCGAGCCCGGCCTGCAGGAAGTCGAGGAACATCTTCTGCTCGTGCCGGTAATATTCCGGATGGCAGGTCGCGATCTCGCGGTCCCAGTCATAGGCGATGCCCATGCGCTGCAACTGCTGGCCCATGACCGCGATGTTCTCGTAGGTCCATTTTTGGGGGTGGACGCGGCTGGCGATGGCCGCATTCTCCGCCGGCAGGCCGAAGGCGTCCCAGCCCATGGGGTGCAGCACGTTGAACCCGCGCGCACGCTTGTAGCGCGCCAGCACGTCGCCCATCGTGTAGTTCCGCACATGGCCGACATGCAGTCGCCCGGACGGATAGGGGAACATCTCGAGGACGTAGTATTTCGGCCTTGCCGAATCCTCGGTGACGGCAAAGGCGCGGCGGTCGGCCCAGGCGGCGCGCCACTTGTCTTCGTTCTCGCGGACGTTATAGCGGGACATTCGACTCAGTGCTTTTCCTGCGGGGGTGCGGCGCCTCGGCCGAGGCGCCGCCTTGCTCGGCGGCGGCGCATTCTGTCGAAGGGCCGCCGCACCCGCAAGCGGCGGCCCGATGCCGGATGGCGTATGGAAGAGGGTAAGGTCGGCGGTGACCCTACTGCGCGGCCATGCCGAGGCGCATCTGGCGCGCCCGCGTCAGGATGGCGTCCTCGAGCTCGGTCGCGGTCTTGGGGTCCACCGCTGCGTCCGCCCAGTTGCCCTGCCCGTCGCGGCGCTGGCGGAACACGGCCGCCCGCACGCCGTCGGCGCGCAGCGTCCGGTCGAGGATGAAGATGTTCACCTTCATCCGCTCGTCCGGGCTCTGCGGCGCGGAATACCAGTCGGTGATGATGACGCCGCCGAACGGGTCGGCCTGGGCCATCGGCATGAAGGAGAGCGTATCCAGCGATGCACGCCACAGGAACGTGTTGACGCCGATGCCGCCGCCACCCCCGCCCTCGGCGCCGGGCTCGCTGCGCCGGCTGGACCCGAACAGCCACATGCCGCTGCTCTCGCCCCAGATCGTCTCGCGCGGCTGGTTGCTGTAGGTGATATCGGAGGCACCGGTGCGCCGCTCCGGATAGGCGGCTTCCGTCTTCACTCCACCGCCGCAGGCGGCAAGCCCGATCGAGGCGGCCAATACCGCCGCCGCGATGCGTGCGCGCCGAAGTCCGGCGGGAAACTTCTCGATCAACTGGCGGGCCTCGATCATGTGGGCGAACCGTCCTTCCGTGGGCGTCCCCCGCGTCCCCGGTCTCGGGACGGCGCGGGCGCGATGCCTGGCCCCTCTGGCGCGCTCCTCTAGCACCACGCGGCCTACGCCGTCAAAAACGGCGACGGCGATGGCCATTCCTACCAGACCCCCGGCCCGCGCAACGCTGCGCCTACCAGACCGTGGTCGCGTGCGGCGGCACGAAGAAGAAGCCCTGGATGAGGCGGCCGTTCTCGATCGTGGTGCCGAACGACCGGCCGGCGGTGTGCCATAGCCATGGGCGCAGCAGGATCAGGCGGTTGAAGCGCATCGGAATGGTCATCAGGTGCTCCCATTTCGAGGCGTCGACGCTGTCGCGCTCGATGATGTCCTCGCCGGCCTCACCCCACGTCTTCACATTCATCTTCGCCAGCTCGTGATTATAGATGGGCGCATGGTCGCCGCCCGTCTCCTTGTGGCGATAGAATTCCGTCCCGCCCTGGCAATGCTCCGGCAGGGTCAAATAAAGGATGCCGGCCCACCAGCACATCTGGTCGATATGGATGTTGTAGAGCCGGTTCCGGTCGTCGCCGTCCAGCGCCGCGCGGACATAGCAATGGGCCGTCCGCGGCGCCGCGATCAGCGGCTCGTTGACGATCTTCGAGACCGCGCCCTCGACGCCCTCGATCATCAGCGGCCGGGCAGAGTTGCGGCCGGGATAGTTCGGCTTCTCCGCCGGCTTGGGATAGTCGAGGCGCAGCGCCGCCTGGCGCACCGCCAGCGGGTCGCCGAGAAAATTGTCAAACACGAGGAATTGGAGCGGCATCAGAGCCCACGATCTTTTTTCCGGAGCCGGCACCTCGGCCGGCGCCGATTCCCCGTGCCATAGCGAGTCGCCTGCCAAGGGTCAAACAGGTTCTGGCGCCGATCGGCGCCGGCGCGAGTTCTGGGGCCACGCTCGAGCAATTATTACTTCCCCCGGTGCGCTCGGCCTCAAACTACGCTATGGGTAGTGGACCAACCGGCGACCAGGGCGGCCGGCAATTGCCGATGGCCCCGCGCGCACGAAGTTCCGCCGCCACAGGGCCCCGAGCCACTTAGTGCATTTTTGCCACAGGTGAGGCGCGGCGGCACACTCGAGCCACCTTCGCCTTGACGGTGCGGCGGCATTTCTCCCAGATTGCGGTCGTGGAGCTGTTCCGCAGATGACGCGGATTGTTCGCATACAGGTTCGAACGTGAAGGGGGACTTATGAAAAAGGTGTTGTTGGGCAGCACCGCCCTGATCGCCGCCGGCGTCTTCGCTGTCCCGGCGATGGCTCAGTCGGCAGCGCCGGGGAAGCAGCCGCAGCCGCTGCGGCTCGGGATCGGTGGCTACTTCCAGGCCTATGGCGTTTACGTCAACCAGCCGGATGGCACGAATGCCAATGGTTCGCCGGAATATGGGCGTGACCGTCGTGAATTCGACATCAAGCGCGAAGCGGAAATCTGGTTCACGGGCTCCGTGAAGCTGGACAACGGCCTCACGGTCGGCGCCCAGGTCGAACTCGAAGCCGAGACTTGCGGCGACCAGATCGACGAGAGCTACCTCTACTTCCAGGGTGGCTGGGGTAAGCTGATCCTCGGTTCCGAGAACTCGGCTGCTTACCTTCTGTCGGTGGGCCCGCCCTCCGTCGACGGTAACTTCGATGGTCTCGACCCGAACTACCGCATCATCAACGGCCTGGGTTCCGGCGGTCTGAATCGCGCGGGTGAGGCTTGGCTGCCGAACATCTCCGGCGACTCGGAGAAGTTCACCTACATCTCGCCGCGCTTCGCCGGCTTCCAGGTCGGTGTGTCGTACACGCCGGACAACTCGGAAGAAGCGACGGCTGGCCAGGTGCGTGCCAAGGGCGGCGCGTTCGCCGGTATGCCCTCGTCCCGGCAGTCGAATTCGACTGGCGGCGCGGCTTGGGAAGACGTGATCGCAGTCGGTGTGAACTACACCAACCGCTTCGGACCCGTCAGCCTGGCCGTCAGCGGCAACTATGAGCGTGGTTCGCTCTCCGGTTGCAGCAACACGATCAGCGGCTCCTGCTTCGGCGCCGGCTTTGACGATCGTGAGTCCTGGGCCGCTTATGCCAAGGTCGGCTTCGCCGGCTTCGAGCTCGGCGGCGGTTACTGGGAAGACGACAACGGCTTGCGTGGCAACAACAAGTCGAAGGCCTTCGGCGGCGGTCTGACCTACGGTGTCGGTCCGTTCGTGGTCGGTGGTTCGTATTTGAACTCGGAGCGTGAAATCCCGGGTCTGAATGAGGACAAGATGCAGCGCTACCTCGTCGGTGGCCGCTACACCTACGGTCCCGGCATGGATCTCCGCGCCTCCGTGCACTACTACAACCTCGACAGCGACAAGCCGACGGCCGATGGCAACAGCTGGGCCTTCGTGCTCGGTACGACTGTCAGCTTCTGATCCTCTCTCGTCAGAGAGTATCGCGGGACGGAGGGCCGAAAGGCCCTCCGTTTCGTTTTGGGCGTTACCTGGACCTTATGGCTGCGACGCCAGCCGCCCGCTGAAATCCCCATCGACGATATCGGCCACGGCGGCGGCCATGCCGCCCAGATGGGCGACACAGGGAATCGGCTCGCGCAACAGCAGCCGCTCGACCGCGGCCGGATCGGCCGCCTGCGCGACGCGCGGCAACTGCTCCAGCGACAGCCGCAGCGACCCCATGCAGCCGACCCGCCCGTCGGCGGCGATCCGCAGCTTGGCCAGGCCGCAGGGCGCGGCGCAGTCCGGGCCGATGAACGGCACCGTCCACGGCGTCAGGTTGCGGAAGCGGCCCTGGAGCACCTCCGGCGGTGCCGAGGTGTAGATCGCGAGCCCGGGTATGGCGAACAGCTTGGTCATGTGGGCCGGCCCACTATCGGCCAGCACCGCATAGTCGAACCCTGCCAGCCCGCGCAGCAGCCCACCCACCGAAGGATAGGATTCGATCACCCGGGTTCCCGTCGGCACGTCCAGCGCCTGACGGTAGAGGCGCCCCTGCTGCTGGTTGTCGTTGAGGCAGATCGTCACCTCGCCCCGGGCACCGAGCGCGGCCGCCAGCCGGTTGGTGACCGATGGCGGCAGGGTGCGCATCGGTGACGAGGACAAGGGCATCAGGGCGATCCGGGCCGGGCGGTCCGCCGGCAACGGCCTGGGGTCGGAGGGGAAGTCCGGCGACGGCGCGAGACCGCCGAACGCCTCCAGCAGTTCGCCCTCCATATCGACCGGCCAGACGTCGATGTCGCGGCGCGACTCGAGGTGTCCGAGATCCACCACCACATCGAAGCGCTTCAGGTCGCGGGCACCGATCCACAGCGTGAAGACCTCGATCGGGGTACGGCCGCGCTTTCCGACGGCGTAGATGTCCGCTGCCGACCCGGCGCAGAACACCCCCATCCCGCGCAGCTTGAAGCGATGCCGCAGGGCGGCCAGGAACAGCAGCGTGCAGACGTTGGACCCGAGCGCCTGGCTCGGCAGAAGGAACAGCGGCCGCTTGCCGGCGAAGTCGAAGGTCGCCCACGCCGCGCGCGGCAGGCAGGGCAGCGTGGCCCCGCCGCCATCGAGGCGGAACTGCTGTGGATGCCGTGCCAGCACATTGCGGGTGAACTGGGCGAGGGTCGTGTAGCAGGTCTCGCCGGCACGCCCCTCCTGGGCAGTCGCGGCATCGGTCCCGGCCTGATGGAAGCGGAAGGGCGCGCCCGGGCGGAAGGCGACGATCGGCGTGCGGGTGACGCCCGCGCGGGAAATCGCGGTCATGGGCCCGGGCACCGTCACGAGGCCGGCTTCACGGCGCGCAGTACGATGTCGGTGGCGCGGACCACGTTCCAGTAGCTGCGGGCGGCGTAGGCCAGCTCCTGGGGCGAGATCTCGCGCCTGCGCAGCCGGCCGAGCCAGGGTTCCTCCGGCTGCGCGTCGGCCGAGACGATCTCGAAATCGACACCCAGCATCAGGCCGAGCGGCGTCGCCGACTGGCCCTTGGCCTGCCACTCGCGGTTCTTGCGTTGCGAGAAGAGTTCCATGCCCTGGACGGTGATCGGGCGAACATGGGTCGGATCGCTCAGGTAGTCGTCGTGCCGCGGATGGGGGACGGTGATCCGCACCAAGGCCCCCGGGCGGCACACCCGGTACAGTTCCTGGATGATCGCCAGGTAAACCTTCGGCGCCTGTCCCAGATGCTCCAGCACATGGCTCAGCACGATTTCGTCGACGCTAGAGGTCTCGAAGGGCCACGGCAGGGCTTCCAGGTCGAGCAGCAGGTCGGGGGAGCAGTGCGGTGCGCTGTCGACATTGACGAATCCGTCGAGCTTGCGCGATCCGCAGCCGAGATTGAGCTTCATGGGCCAGAGTGATCCGAGGGCTGGGGTCGAGGGGAGGATGCAGGGGAATGGTGGGTAGCGGCAAGGGCGCGGGTCAAGTGCGACGCCCGGACCCGGGACAACCCGGCATTGCGCCGCTGGACCCAAGGTGCTCTAGTTCGCGAATAGGTCGCAGATGGAGCGGCCGGAGAGGGAGGTGCAGATGCGCAGGCTCATCGCCATCCTGTTGCTGGCGTTCGTTCCGTCATTGGCACTCGGCCAAGTGGCGCTCGGCCAAGTGGTACTCGGGCAGACGGCGGCACCCCTGGAGGCCCGCCCGCAGACGGTGCAATCCGTGACGATCACCCCGCCGAAGATCGAGACCACCGGCGTGACCATGAAGCAGGTCGCCATCGTGGTCGGGGCCATGGTCGCCGGCGCAGTCCTGGGCGAGGTGATCATCGGCGAATTGCTGGGCGACGCGATCGGAACGTTGATCGGCGTAGCCGCCGGCTATGTGATCGGGACCCATATCTACGACGAGTTCGAGGAAGAGGAGTGGTACTGATTCCCCGGGCCCGGCGGCGAAACATCGTCCCAGGTTCGTTAACCGCCTGATATAGTGCGCGTCCTGCCGCCGCGGCCGGGTTGCCGCCGGCCCGCTCGCGCGCTCCCCAACGCGCCATCCCCGGAGACGACCCTTGGCCACCCCCGCTTCCATTGCGTCCGCCCCGATCGCCGCGCCGGGCGACGGTATCGCGGCGCGCCTCGCCACCGTCCGTGCCTCGATCGCGGAAGCCGCGACGGCCGCCGGTCGCGACCCGGCCGCGGTCGACCTGGTCGCCGTGGGCAAGACCTATGGCGCCGACACCATGGTCGAGGCGATCGAGGCCGGCCAGCGCCTGTTCGGCGAGAACCGCGTGCAGGAGGCGGCAGGGAAGTGGCCGGCGCTGAGGGAACGTTGGCCCGACCTCCGCCTGCACCTGATCGGGCCGCTCCAGACCAACAAGGTGAAGGACGTGCTCGGGCTGTTCGACGTCCTCCAGACGCTCGACCGCGAGAGCCTGGCGGTGGCGCTGGTGAAGGCGCGCGACCGGGGCGACCGCCTTCCCGAGCTGCTGTTGCAGGTCAATACCGGCCGCGAGCCCCAGAAGGCGGGAGTCCCGCCCGAGGCGGTCGACGCGTTCCTCGCGCGCTGTCGCGGCGAGTGGGCCTTGCCGGTGGCCGGGCTCATGTGCATCCCGCCGGCCGAGGAGCCGCCGGCCTTGCATTTCGCCCTGCTTCGCGAGATCGGCCGGCGTAACGGCCTGGAGCGGTTGAGCATGGGGATGAGCGGCGACTACGCGACCGCGGTCCGCTTCGGGGCCACCATGGTGCGGGTCGGCTCCGCCATCTTCGGCGCCCGCACGCCGCTCCCGGCCTAACGCTAAGGGGCCTGACGCCAGGGGGCTGGCGCTAAGGGGCGACCACGCGGAGCACGGTTTCCGGGGTCGCGCCGGACAGCAGCCAGCGCAGGTCGGCCAGCGCCAGGGCGACGCAACCTTCCGTCGGGGCATAGCCGTCGCGCGCGACATGGATGAAGACGGCGCTGCCCTCGCCCGCGACCACCGGCCGGTCATTGTGGCCGATCACCACCACCAGATCGTAGACATGGTCGTCGCGCCACAATCGCTCGTGTCGCGCCGCGTGCGGCAGGTCGATGGGCCGGTTGTAGTCGGCGTGGCCGGGATCGTCGCACCACCCGTCCTGCGGCGCGATCGGCACGACCGGCAGGCCGGTCTCGGGCGCGCCGCCCCGGTCCGCCCGGAACAGCAGGCGCCGCAATGGGAACCGGCCCACCGGGGTGGCGCCGTCCCCTTCCCGCTTGTCGGCGCGGATGCCGCCCCGGCCGATCGCGCAGCGCAAGCGCCGCCCCCTGGCCTCCAGGTAGCCGTCGCCGGTCACCGACCAGATGTGGTCTCCGGTGTTGGCGGGGGCGCTCACAGCATGTGGCCGCTGCGCACCGCCTTGGTGCGCAGGTAGTTCTCGTTATGGTCGTTGCTGGGGAAGATATGAGCGACGCGCTCCACCACCTCGACCCCGCAATGGCCGAGCGCCTCGACCTTCAGCGGGTTGTTGGTCATCAGCCGCACCCGCTCGAACCCGAGCTGGCGCAGCATTTCCGCGGCCGCGACATAGATGCGCTCGTCGGCGTCGAAACCCAGCTGCAGGTTGGCGTCGACGGTGTCGAAGCCCTCATCCTGCAACTGGTAGGCGCGCAGCTTGTTGACGAGGCCGATACCCCGCCCCTCCTGGGCCAGGTAGAGGAGGACGCCGGCGCCCTGCTGCCCGATCTCGCGAATGGCCCCGCGCAGCTGGTCGCCGCAGTCGCAGCGCAGGCTCGCCAGCAAGTCCCCGGTGAAGCATTCCGAATGGATGCGGGCCAACACCGCCTCGCCCGCGCCGGGCGTCCCGATGACGATGGCGATGTGCTCCAGCCCGCCATCATAGGGGCGGAAGGCGACGATGCGGGTATTCTCGGCCCCGGCGAGCGGCACCCTGGCCTCACCCACCTTGGACAGGCGCCGCGCCATTTCCGCCGGATAGGCGAGGATGGCGGCCGCCTCCACCACGAGGAGGTTTTCGAGACGGGCCCACTCCTCCAGCGCGCGATTCTCGACCAGGCCGGCGGCGGCAGTCACCGCGGCCGGCAGCAGGCGGGAGAGCTTGGCCAGCATCACGCCTGCGCTGTCGCCGTCCTGCGGCCGGGCGGCCGTGACCGCGACCACTACCGGTGCCACGCCGGGCTTGGACAGCGGGTCCGCCAGGTCCCGCAGGCCCTCGGCCGAGGGCACGCCCGAGAGCGCGACCCGCACCACCCCGGAACCATCGGTGCCGAGGCCGAGCAGGAAGGCCCGCCGCCCCGTCATGGCGAGACTCGGGCTGGAGCCGGACAGGCGGATGAAGCGCGTCAGGCGCTCGTCGCTCAGGGCCTCGACGGCCATCGCCAGCACCGCCCGGTCGCCATCGCGGATGATGACAGGCTCGCCACGCCGGAAGTCGGCGATTGCTCGGTCGACGGCGACGCCTTTCGTGCCGTTGGCGGCAGCGGCGGCGGCGGCATCGGACAGGCGGACTCGGCGAAGCGGCATGACGGACCTACGGAGAGTTGAATTGCGGTGGGGGAGCCTTGTGTGTCGATCCGGGAATTGGTTCTTATGCGTCGGATCGTCCAGGGTCTGGGGGCCAGGGTCGGGGGATGGGGTAGCCAGGAGATGGGGATGAACGTGTTCCTCGGGTATGATCAGGCCGCACTCGATGCTCAGTATAACGCGCGAGCCGCCGTCCCGGATCACCCCTCCGTGATACAGCGCTGGGACGTGATCGGCGCCGCTGCCGCAACGCGTTTGCCGGTGACGCCCGATATCGCCTATGGCGATGGTCGACTGGAGACGCTGGACATCTATGGCCCGGTCGAAGGCGGCAGCAAGCCCGCTCCGGTGCTGGTCTATCTCCATGGCGGCTATTGGCAGTGGCGGGATAAGAAGGATTTCGTCTTCCTGGCCGAACCCTGGGTCGATGCGGGCTGGGTCGTGGTGATGGTGAACTACCCGCTGGCGCCGGCCGCGACCATGGACGAGATCGTCGATGCCTGCCGCCGGGCGGTCGCCTGGACTGCCGGCCGCATCGGCGGCCATGGCGGCGACCCTGACCGGATCCGGGTTGCGGGCCATTCCGCCGGTGGCCACCTGACGGCCGAGATCCTGGCCACCGACTGGCGCCGGTTCGGGTATGCCGAGCCGCCGGTGGCAGGTGGCCTGGCGATCAGCGGCCTTTACGACCTGGAGCCGATCCGCCTCACCTACCTGAACGAGGTCCTGGGGATGGACGCGGAGACGGCGCGCCGCAACAGCCCGGCCCTGCATCCGCCGGCCGACGCGCCGCCGCTGCTATGCGCGGTCGGCGGCGACGAGACGCCGGAATTCCACCGCCAGCAGGCGGCCCTGGTCGACGCCTGGGCCAGCGCCGGGCTGTCGGTCGAGATGATCGAGGTACCGGGCTGCAACCATTTCACCGTGCTCGACGCATTCGCCGATCGCAACCATCCCCTGTTCCGTGCGCTGGATGGACATCGGCGGGGTTGAGGACGGGGGGCCTCCGGCCGTGCTAGTTTCCAGGCCCAGTGGCCGCGGAGCGACCAGAACCGATGACGATCCAGAAAGCCGGCAAGCGACTTCTCCTCGTCGACGACGACGATGCCCTGCGCACCTCGTTGGCGGAGCAGCTCACCCTCTATGAGGAATTCCAGGCGGCGGAGGCGGAAACCGCGGCCAAGGGGCTGGAGCGGGCGAAGGCCGAGGCGTTCGACCTGATCCTGCTCGATGTCGGGCTGCCGGACATGGACGGGCGCGACGCCTGCCGGCTGATGCGGCGCAACGGCGTGCGCTGCCCGGTCATCATGCTGACCGGCGCCGACAGCGAGGCCGACACCATCCTCGGCCTCGATGCCGGCGCCAACGACTATGTCACCAAGCCGTTCCGGCTGGGCGTCCTGCTGGCGCGCATCCGTGCCCAGCTTCGTCAGCACGAGCAGAGCGAGGACGCCGTCTTCCAGGTCGGTCCCTACAGCTTCCGTCCCAGCGCCAAGGTGATGACCGACGCTACGGGCAAGAAGAAGATTCGCCTGACCGAGAAGGAGACGGCGATCCTGAAGTACCTCTTCCGGGCCGGCGACCGGCCGATCGGGCGCGACCAGCTGCTGCACGAGGTCTGGGGCTACAACGCCGGCGTCACCACCCACACGCTGGAGACCCACGTCTACCGGCTGCGGCAGAAGATCGAGCGCGATCCGCAGAAGGCGGAGATCCTGGTCACCGACCCCGGCGGCTATCGCCTGGTGCCGTAGCCGCCGGTGGCGCGGCCGGCCCGGATCAGGGGCAACACCGCGACGATCGGCAGCAGCGACAGGATGGCGACGAGGCCGGCGACCCGGCTCCAGTCGCCGAAGAGGGCGAAGGCCTGGGCATAGGCGACCGGGCCGGCGATGACGCCGAGGTTGCGCCCCACCATCAGCACCCCGAAGGCGTGTGCCCCGGCCCGGCCCGGCCCCATGATCATGCCCGGCAGGGCGAAGAGGCAGGTGGGCGTGATTCCGGCCCCCATGGCGTAGAGGACGAGGCCGGCGGCGCCGAGCGGCCCGCCGCCGAGCCACGGCATCGCGGCCCAGACCATGGCCTGGGCGGTCAGGCCGACCAGGATGATGGTGGTCGGCCGCGCGCCGGCCCGCAGGATCCAGCCGCCGACCAGGTTGAAGCCGCCCACGACCACGACCGGCAGGGTGTAGGCGATGACCGCCCCCTCCTGGCCCAGGCCATAGCTGTCGATGAGGAGCTGCGGCAGCCAGGTCATGGTGCCGATATATTGCACCGACCACAGCATGAAGATGATGGCGACGATGATGATGGCGCGCCGCTCCGCCCCGGTCGGGGGTGCCGTGGCAGCGCCCTCGGGCCGGGCGCCGAGGTCGACCGCGCCCGACCGGTGCAGCCGGACGGTCCAGGCGACGGCCGCCAGGGCGACGCCGATCGCCACCCACCACAAGGGCTCCCAGCGCCCGGACGCCAGGAAGGGAATGGCGATCAGCCCGGCCGCGACCTGCCCGATCGGGATCCAGGTCGCGGTCAACGCGGCTGCGATCGGCAGGTGGCGCGGGCCCGCATTGACCGTGGCGAAGGTCGGCCCGGCGATGGCGAGGACGGCGAAGCCGATACCCTCCAGGGTGCGCGCCGCCAGGACGACCATGCCGTCCTCCGGCCGGACCAGCGTCAGGATCGTCCCGGCCAGGGTCAGCCCGAAGGCCCCCAGCAGGAACGGCATGGCGCCGTGCCGCTGCATCCAGCGGCCGAGATTCCAGGACAGGACCAGCCCCGCCAGGGCGAACACCGACATGAAGCCGCCGGCCAGCACCCGGTCATAGCCGTAGCGGTCGATCATCAACGGCAGGACCGGCGGCAGCTTGAACTGCTGGAAGGCCGCGACGATCGCGATCGCGAGGCCGAACAGCACGCCGGTCCAGTTGGTGGGTCGTTCGGCCATCTTGATGCCGGCGAGTGTCGCGGACGGATGCCGCACGCGCAACTGCTGTCCGCACCCATGCGCGCAAGCGCTGTCCGGGCAATGGCCGCTGCTGCTACGATGATCGCCGGCGATGGGTGATGCGGCAATCAGGGTGACCTTCTGGGGCGTGCGCGGCTCGATCGCGTGCGCCGGGCCCGAAACCGCGCGCTATGGCGGCAACACCGCCTGCGTCGAGGTGCGATGCGGGCCGCAGCATCGCCTGATCTTCGACGCCGGCACCGGCATCCGCCCGCTCGGTCGCCTGCTGGCCCAGCAACCGCCGGCGCCGATCGACATCTTCTTCAGCCACACCCATCTCGACCATGTGGTCGGACTGCCCTTCTTTGCCCCGGCCCTGGCCCCCGGACGCCGTGTGACCCTGTGGGCGGGGCATCTTCTGCCGGCCCTGACCCTGGAGGCGGCCCTGCGCCGGATGATGGCGCCGCCGCTTTTCCCGGTCCCGGTGGAGGTGTTCGGCGCAGCCCTCGATTTTCGCGACTTCCGCGCGGGCGAAACCCTGTCGCCCCGTCCCGACCTGCTGGTCCGCACGGCCGCCCTGCGCCATCCCGACGGGGCCACCGGCTACCGCGTCGAATATGGCGGTCGCGCGGTCGCCTATGTCACCGACCTGGAACATCGACGGGGATCGCGCGACCCGGAGGTCCTGGCGCTGGTCGCCGGCGCCGACCTGATGATCTACGACGCCACCTATACCGACGCGGAGTTCGCAGACCGGATCGGCTGGGGGCATTCGACCTGGGAGGAGGCGTTGCGGGTCGCCGACGCGGCCGGTGTCGGCCAGGTGGCGATCTTCCACCACGACCCCTCGCATGACGATGCGTTCATGGACGGGGTGGCGGATGCCGCGGTACGGCGGCGCCCCGGCACCGTGGTCGCTCGCGAAGGGCTGACGATCTCGCTCTGACCTCCACGGCCCGGAGCGGCCTCGCCTATGCGGCGGCGGCAGACCCGAACTCGCGGCGCCAGTTGGCGGGCGTCACGGTCCGCAGATAGTCGCGCTGCATCTGCGGCGTCAGGGCCTCGATCATGAACCGGTCGTCGATCCACACCTCGACCACGCCGAAGAACCCGCCGCGGCTGCATTCGCGGGCGGTCCAGCCCATGCGGCCGGCGATCTCCAGGATCCGCGGCGTGTCGTGCGGCACGCCGATCGCGATATGGACGCCGATCGGCTGGGTGGGGTCGGCCGCCGTGTCGACGGCCCCGACCGGTCCGGGCACCAGGGCCACGTCAGCGGGATAGACCTCGAGCAGGGTCCCGCGCTCATCGCCGGCGAAGACGATATAGGCGCCGGGCACCGGCGGGAACGCCATGGCCTCGCCGCCCCACAGTTCGGCCAGGGCGGCCGCGGTGCCGGCAGGGTCATTGGCGGGAATGGATGCGTGGAACAGCATGTTCGGCCCCCTCTCGGTGATTGCACCGGTCGGTCGCCGTAGCGGGGCGGTCGGTTCTGGTTTCCCGTCAGCGATCGGTCGGCAGCATTTCGATGGGCGGGGCGCCATCGGCCGGCAGGTCGTCCACCGGCGCGCCAAGGGCCCGGAAATTCGCCCGCGTCACATCGTCGACGACAAGGTCGCGCGTCCGCACCACCAGCGCAACCCGCTGGGCGATGGCACCGAAATCGTCGATCGTGGAATCGATGCGGATGTGCCCGCCCGGCGCCTCCAGGCGCATGTGCATCCAGCCGCCGGAGCGGTCGCGCTTGGTCGAATAGTAGCGCAGGCGCACGGCCGTGACGGCCTCCCAGGCGGCGCGGCGGCGGTGCGGCCCGGTCATGGCGATGCCGCCATCGTCGACCACCACCCTGGTCCGCTGCCGCTCGAAGGTACGCCATGCGAAGATGGCGAAGAGGATCGCCAGCCCACCCAGCACGACTGCGATCCAGTCGGCGACGGGTACCAGCAACAGCGGGCCGGCCGTCGCGACCAGCCCGGCGCCGGCCCGCGCATAGTCGGACCACAGGGCCTCGGCCGGATAGCGGTGCTCGGTCTGCATCGCGGTCACGCGGTGCCCGGGTCCAATGTCACCAGGACCGGCACATGGTCGGACGGCTGGGTCCAGCCGCGCGCCTCGCGGACGATCTCGGCGCTGCGCAGGTGGCCCTTCAACGGCGGCGTCACCCAGATATGGTCGAGGCGGCGGCCACGGTTGGCTTCCGCCCAGTCGCGCGCGCGGTAGCTCCACCAGGAATAGAGCTTCTGGTCGGCCGGCACGAAATGCCGCACGCCGTCGATCCAGTCGCCGGCCGCCTGGATCGCGTCCAACTTCTCCACCTCGATCGGGGTGTGGCTGACCACGTCCAGCAACTGCTTGTGCGACCAGACATCATCCTCCAGCGGCGCGATGTTGAGGTCGCCCACCAGCACCATCGGCCGGCCCTTCTTCAGCGCGTCGGCGCGGCGCTCCTTCAGCAGCCAGTCCCGCGTCTCGTCCAGGAAGGCCAGCTTGTGGGCGAACTTCGCGTTGGCGACCGGGTCCGGGATGTCGCCGCCGGCCGGGATGTAGAAGTTGTGCAGCTCGATGCCGCCCGGCAGGGTCGCGAAAACGTGGCGGCAATCCTCCTTGCCGCACCAGACATGGCTGCCGACATTCTCCAGCGGTACCCGCGACAGGATTGCCACGCCATTGTAGCTCTTCATGCCGCGGATGACGCGGTGGCGGTAGCCGTGCTCGGCGAAGGCTGCCGACGGGAACGCGTCGTCGATCGCCTTGGTCTCCTGCAGGCACAGCACGTCCGGCCGCTTCTCTTCGAGGAAGCGCAGCACGAGGCCGAGGCGGAGGCGGACGGAGTTGATGTTCCAGGTGGCAACGGTCAGCGCCATGGGTGGCTGCCCGTCAGCCGATGGAGATGGAAAGATCGCCGACGCCGTCGACATGGCCTTCCAGCCGGTCGCCCCGGACCACGGCCTTCACCCCCTCGGGCGTGCCGCTGAAGATGAGGTCGCCGGGGGCCAGCGTCACCAGGGTCGACAGATAGGCGATGGTCTCGGGCACGTTCCAGATCATGTCGGCCAGGTCGCCGCGCTGGCGTTCGGCGCCGTTCACCTTCAGCCAGATGGCGCCCTTGTCGGGGTGGCCGATCTGGGCCGCGCGCACCAGCGGGGTGCAAGGGGCGGAATGGTCGAAGCCCTTGCCCATGTCCCACGGGCGGCCCGCCGTCTTGGCGATGCCCTGGAGGTCGCGGCGGGTCATGTCGAGCCCGACCGCATAGCCGAAGACCTGATCCAGCGCCTGGTCGACCGCGATGTCGGCGCCGCCGCCCTTCAGCGCCACCACCATCTCGATCTCATGGTGCATGTCCTTGGTCGCCGGCGGATAGGGCATGACGCTGCCGCTCGGCAGCAGCGCGTCGGCCGGCTTCATGAAGAAGAACGGCTCCTCGCGGTCCGGGTTGTGTCCCATCTCGCGCGCATGGGCGGCATAGTTCCGGCCGACGCAGTAGACGCGACGCACGGGAAAGAGATCGCTGATGCCGACGACGGGCAATGCGGGCTGGGTCCACAGGGGGATCGCGTAGGACGGCATGGGAACCTCGGGCGGGAAGTAGGCCGGAAATGCGCGGGCGCAATCTACGGGCAAGCGCCGCCGGATGCCAGCGGATGCCGTCATGGCAGGTCGAGCCGCAGCCCCGGAGGGATTTCGTGGCTCGGATATCGATGGACTGCTCGCCGATAGGAAATTGCCTGTCGGGTCCCTCAGTTCCGGTTCTCCGGCGCCGTCACGTCGCGGACGCCGTCGCCCAGCAGGTTGATCGACAGCACCATGACGAAGAGCGCGATGCCCGGCAGGCCGATCATCCAGGTGTTGAAGAAGATCTCCTCCTTGGCCTCCGCCAGCATCAGCCCCCAGGAGGGCTGCGGCGGGCGCACGCCGAGGCCGAGGAAGGACAGGGCCGCCTCCAGCAGGATCGCGTTCGCCATCTCGATGGTGGCGACGACGATCAGCGGGTTCATGACGTTGGGCAGGACCTCGCGCAGGAGGAGGTGGGGCGTGGAGCAGCCGATCGCCTCGCCGGCCGCGACATAGTCCAGGCTGCGGGCCTGCTGGGTGGCCGCGCGCATGACCACCGCGAAGCGGTCCCACAGCAGCAGCCCCAGCACGCAGATCAGCACGACGAGCGAGCTGCCGACCAGCGCCACCACCGCCAGCGCCACCAGCACCACCGGCAGGCTGAGGCGGGTGGTGACGAAGAAGCTGACCACCATGTCGACCTTGCCGCCGAAATAGCCGGCGAGCAGCCCCAGGGTGGAGCCGATGACGCCCGAGATGAACATCGCCGAGAGGCCGATCATCAGCGAGATCTGGCTGCCATAGATGAGCCGGCTCAGATAGTCGCGGCCAAGGCGGTCGGTGCCGAGCGGATAGGTCCACCCGGCCTTGGGATGGTCGTAGAGCCAGGCGTGCCAGATGGGCGGGATGCGGCGCCGGGCCAGGCTGCCGGTGTAGGGGTCGTGCGGCACGATCAGCGGCGCCACCAGCGCCATCAGGATGATCACGGCCAGGACGATGGCCCCGGCGACCAGGCCCTTGTGGCTGCAGGCGCGGCGCCAGAGGAGGGCGCGCGGCGACGGCGCCACCGGCTCCTCGGCCGCGCCCGGGGCCACGATCGGGATCAGGATCGTCATGGGCCGGCCACCCGCAGGCGCGGATCGAGCCAGCCGTTGAGGAGGTCGGCCAGGAAGGTCAGCACGACATAGAAGAGCGCGATCATCAGCACGATCGCCTGGATCACCGGCAGGTCGGAGCGCTGGATCGATTCCCAGGCGAGGTAGCCGACGCCATGCATCGAGAAGACCGCCTCGATGACGATCGAGCCGCCGAGCATGAAGCCGAACTGCACGGCCGCCAGCGACACCACCGGGATGACGGCGTTGCGCAGGGCGTGCTTGAACAGGACCGATGGCGGCAACAGGCCCTTGGCCCGGGCGGTGCGGATATAATCGGAGCCGAGTGCCTCCAGCATGCCGGTGCGCGTCAGGCGCATCAGCGCCGGCGTCGCGTAGTAGCCGAGCGCCACGGCCGGCAGGATCATGTGCTCCCAGCTGTCCGCCCCCGACGTCGGCAGCCATTGCAGCCAGACCCCGAAGACGACGATCAGGACGAGCGCGAACCAGAAGTTCGGCAGGGCCTGCCCGAGTACGGCCACCGCCAGCGCGAAACGGTCGAACAGCGAGTTCTGCCGGACGGCCGCCAGCACCCCCAGCGGCAGCGACAGGCAGATGGCGAAGGCCAGCGCCATCACTCCCAGCGTCAGCGTGACGGGCAGACGGTGGAGGACGATGTCGATGACCGGCTCCTTCATCAGATAGGAGCGCCCGAAATTACCCGCGGCCGCGCGGCCGACCCATTCCGCATACTGGATGGGCAGCGGCCGGTCGAAGCCCTCCGCCTTGCGGATGGCCTCGACGTCGGAGGCGGTGGCGTTCTCGCCGGCCATGGCCCGGGCCGGGTCGGCCGCCACATGGGTCAGCCCGAACACGATCACCGACACGACCAGGACGACGAGCGCGGCTATCCCCAGCCGGCCCAGCGCAAAGCGCAACATGTGCGATCCGCCGCCGGCCGCCTATTTCCAGGAATAGTTGAAGTAGCGGGGAATCTCGTCCTTGTAGGCGCGGAACTCCAGCTCGGCCACATGCGCATAGTTGGTGACGAAGGTGTTGAGCGGTGCCCAGTAAGCCTGCTCCATGATGCGGTTCACGGCCTTCTTATAGTTCTCCTTGCGGACCGCGACGTCGTTGGAGTTGTCGGCGACGTCGAGCCACGCCTTGACCTCGGCGTCGCGCGCATAGTCGTCCTCGCTGCCCTTGAAGAAGGTGCTGATGATGGCCGAGGCGTCGTTGATCGAGAAGGACCCCCAGTCGCCCTGGAAGATCGGCGTCTCGCCCTTCTGGAAGCGCTGGATCAAGGTCGCGACGGGCAGCATCTGCACCTCGGCATCGATGCCGACCGCCTTCAGGTCCTGCTGGATCGCCTCGGTCCAGGTGCGCGAGCGGAAGGCCATGAGCTGGGTCTTGAAGCCGTTCGGATAGCCGGCCTCAACCAGGAGCAGCTTGGCCTTCTTCGGGTCGTAGGCGTATTTCGGCGCCCCGGAATCGTCGCAGCCGAGCTGGGTCGGGAAGCAGGGCGCGTGGATCACCCGCGCATCCCCCTGCACCAGATTCTCGACGAAGCTCTTGCGGTCGATGGCGTGCAGGATGGCCTGGCGGACCTTCTGCTTGGTCAGTGGGTTGCCGGCACCGGTGCGGCCCGCCGCGTCCAGGGTCAGGTAGCCGATGCGCATGGTCTCGGCGCTGACCGTCTTCAGGCCGCGCTGGCGCTGGATGTTGGGAAGCTGGTCGGCGTCGACGTACCACAGCAGGTCGGCGCGCCCGGCCAGCAGCTCGGCCAGCTCGGTGGCGGCGTCGGTGATGATGCGGATCTGGACCCGGCCGATCTTGGCCTTGCCCTTGGGGCTGCCCTCGTAATGGTCGGCGAAGTGCTCGAACTTGTATTCCTTGCCCTGCTCGATGGCGGCGACCCGGTAGGGCCCGGTGCCGATCGGCCGGCGGTTCTGCTCCTCCGGCCCGGTATAGTTGCGCGAGAAGATGAACAGGGGCAGCGAGATGAATTCGAGCGCCGCCGGGAAGGCCCGGTGCAGGTGGATGCGGACCTTGTGGCCGTCGACCTGCTCGGCCTTCTTGATCCAGTTGGTGTTGCGCTGGTAGAGCGCCTTGTTGGCCGGGTCGGAGACGTAGTTCAGCGTGTGGACGACATCCTCGGCGCCAAAGGGCGACCCGTCATGGAACTTGACGCCCTGGCGCAAGGTCAGGTCCAGGGTGACCTCGTCGACCCATGTCCATTCGGTGGCGAGGCCGGGCCTGTATTCGAACGTGTCCGGGTCGCGCTCGATCAGGTGGTCCCAGACATGGTGGCCGAAGACGACGCCGTCGCGCAGGCCGTTGAAGTAGGGGTCGACGTTGGGCACGACGTTGCGCCAGATGACGCGCAGCTCGTCCTTCGACTTCTGCGCCGCGGCCGGCATCGCGGCCACGACTGCGGCCAGGGCCGCCCCGATGATCAGAACCCGCTGCCCGAAACCCATCGCCCGACCCCCCAATGGTGGCAGAACATGCTGGAAGTGCAGAGTATGACTGTCCCGCCGCCGCCCCACCAGGGGCATCATCTCCGGCGCCGGACCCGGTAGCGCGGAATCTCGTCCTTGCAGGCACGGAAGTCGAGGGCAGGTAGCCGACCCGCCCAGCCGGCAATCCGCTTGGCGGCGGCCGGCCGGGCCGCAGCCGTCAGGCGGCCTCGATCTCGCGGACGATGGCGGCGGCGGCGGCCTGCGGGTCAGGGGCCTCGGTGACCGGGCGGCCGACCACCAGGTAATCCGCGCCGGCCGCGATGGCGGCGGCGGGGGTGGCGACGCGCTTCTGGTCCTGGGCGGCCGCCCCCGCCGGGCGGATGCCCGGGGTGACGATCAGCAGCCGGTCGCCGGCGCGGGCGCGGATGGCGGCCGCCTCGGCGCCCGATGCGACCACCCCGTCGCCGCCTGCCGCCAGCACCATGTCGGTGCGGTCGAGGACCAGCTCGGGCAGGCTGCGGGCATAGCCGGCCGAGCGCAGGTCGGCCTCCTCGACGCTGGTGAGAACGGTGACGAACAGCAGCTTCAGGGGCGAATCGCCCCGACCCTCGATCGCGGCCCGGCAGGTCCTGGGGTCGGCGTGCAGGGTGAGGAAGGTGGCGTTCAGGCGGGCGACGCTCTCCACCGCCTTGCGCACGGTCTCGGGGATGTCGAGGAACTTGGCGTCGATGAACACCTGCTTGCCGTCGTCGGCGAGGCGGCGAACCAGGTCGATGCCGCCCGCGAAGAGCAGCTGCAGGCCAACCTTGTAGAAGTTGGCGGCAGGGCCGATGCGCCGGACCATGTCCTCGGCGTCGGCGACGGTCGGCAGGTCCAGGGCGACGATCAGGCGGTCGCGCGGATCGATGCGGCGTGCTTCTCGCATGGTCGGTCTCGTCATGGTGGTGGCGGATATGGTGGTAGCGGGGGGCGCGGCCCTTGTCGTCTTCCTGGCCGCCGATGGCAAGCCGGCGCGTGCGGGGGTCAGGCCGGTCGCGAGCGAACCGGGGTGAAGGCATCGGCGTGGAACTGGGCCGGCTCGACCCCGCACTCGGCGAGGCGCCGGTGGAGTGCGGCGATCATCTCCGGTGGGCCCGCCGCATGCACGACCGGCGCCTCCATGTGGGTGGCCTCCTCGACCGCGACCTCGACGACATTGGCGATCCGCAGCCGCGTCGGGCGCGCGGGGGCGGAGAGCGCCATGCGGAATGAGAGGGTGGGTCGCGCGGCTGCCAGGCGCGCCAGTTCGGCCTCGCCGTAGAGGTCATCCTCGGTCACGGCGCCGGCGCACAGCACGATCTGGCGTTCGCGGTCCCAGGCCAGGCCGGCGCGGGCGATCGACAGCATCGGCGCCAGGCCGGTGCCCCCCGCCACGAGCAACAGCGGCCCGCAGGCGCTGCGGCGCAGATAGGCGCGCCCGAACGGGCCTTCGACGACGACCTCGTCGCCCGGCTGCAGGGTGGCTGCGGCCCGCGCCACGGTACCGCGGCCGGCGTCGCGCAGGTGGAACGCCAAGGTCTCGTCCCCGGGCAGGCCGGCGAAGGAGAAGTCGCGCGGTGGAAGTCCGGCGAAGCCCAGCGTCGCATACTGGCCGGGCAGGAAGGCGAGGCCGCCCGACGGTGGCACCAGCGTCAGTTCGGTGATGCGGGGGCCCAGGCTGCGCCTTGCCGCGACGCGGGCGACGAGGCGACGCGGGGCCGGCGGCTCGGGCTCGTCGACGGGGATGGCGATGGTGACGTCGGTCGCGGCCTGGGCGCGGCAGGCGAGGATCAGCCCCGCGGCGCGTTCCCCCGACGAGAGCGCGGCCGCGGCATGGCGATCATGGATGACCCGGCCGGCGACCAGCCGAACCCGGCATGCCCCGCACAGGCCCGACCGGCAGCCATGGGGCAGCGGCAGGCCGGCCGCGGTGGCGGCTTCCAGGAGGGTTCCGTCGGGCGGGATCTCGACCGGCGGGTGCCCGACCAGGCAAAGGACCGTCATCCGCGTGGAACAAGCAAAAACGCCCGGCCGGGGGCGGCCGGGCGTTCAGCGGGCGAGGAGGTAGAGTGCAGCAGGGGGGGCGCCGCACTCTTCGCCACATCGCGATCAACAGGGAGAGAGGATCGCGTGACGGAAAGATTAATGCCGCAGTAGCGTTGTCGGGTCCAACGCGACTCTTGCAATTCAGTCATGCAAGCCCGGAATGACGAGTGGGAGATATTATTCGCCTCGGCCCGACCCGGGTCCGCTCCCCGGCGACGAACCGTTCCTCACGCCGCCCGCGCGGCCAGCGGCAGGCGCCGCCGCGCCCGTGCATGGACCGCTTCGGCGAAGGCCTGGAAGACGCGCACGCTGTGCGGGTTCTCCTGCGGCTTATATTCGGGGTGCCATTGCAGGCCGAGGACGAAGCCGGCGGCCGAGGGCATCGACACCGCCTCGATGGTGCCGTCCGGCGCCAGCGCCTCGACCCGAAGCGGGGCCGCGATCCGGTCGATCGCCTGCTGGTGCAGCGAATTCACGACCAGGTCGTCGACGCCCAGCAGCCCGTGCAGGACGCCGTCCGCGGCCAGGGTGACTGCATGCCCGGGGCCGTAGTTGCGGTCCATCTCCGGCGACCGGATGGACCGATGGTCGAACCGGCCCGGCACCGTCTGCACCCGTTGGGTAAGGGTACCGCCCAGCGCCACGTTCAGCTCCTGGATGCCGCGGCAGATGGCCAGCACCGGCAGCCCTTCCTCGATCGCGGCGCGGATCATCGGCAGGGTGGTGGCGTCGCGCTTGGGATCGTGCAGGTCGGGCGTCTCGCTGTCGCCACCCTCGTAGAGGTGCGGCTCGACGTTGGACGGGCTTCCGGTCAGCAGCAGGCCGTCGAGGCGGCGGATCACGTCTTGCAGGTCCATCGACGGGCCGGCGGCCGGGATCAGCAGGGGCAGGGTCCCGATCCAGGTCATCGCGTCCACGTAGCGCTCGTTGACGCAATGGAAGCTGGCGTACCGGACGAACCGGATGCAGGAGGGGATGCCGACGACAGGTGGGCTAGCGGGAAGGGTCATCAGGTCGGTCTCGATCGCTGGATGGGTCAGGATCGGGTCGAAACCCCGACGGCCATCGCGTGGATGACGATATCATTGCACGGAACCGACCAGAGAGGGGAGGCATTCCGTGAGGTTTTCCGTCGCAGGCACCGCGGTCGTCCTCCTCGCGACCCTCGCCGCCAACACCGCGCCGGCCGGGGCGGCGACGCCGGTCGACACGGCTCTGGTCCTGGCCGTGGATTCCTCCGGCAGCATCGACGAGGTGGAGTTCCGCTTGCAGAAGGAAGGGATCGCCGCCGCCATCGTCAGCCCGCGGGTGCTGGCCGCCATCGCCTATGTCGAGTGGGGGTCGCCGGGCCGGGCGCGGACCATGGTCGGCTGGACCTTCGTCGCGGATGCCGGCTCCGCCGCCGACCTCGCCGGCGCCATCCTGGCCGCGCCCCGGTCGAGCCAGAGCTACAACGCCATCGGCGACGCCATCGACCATGCCGCAAGCCTGTTCCCCGCCTGCGGGTGCGTGGCCACGCGCCGGGTCATCGACCTCTCGGGGGACAATGCCGACATGCGCAGCCTCAATCCCGCCCCCGCCGCCCGCGACGCCGCGGTGGCGGACGGCATCACGGTGAACGCGCTGGCGGTGCTGGAGGACGACCGCGTCGGCGCCGGCGGCCGGTCCTGGCTGGTGGAGAATTACGAGCGCGAGGTGATCGGCGGCCCGGGCGCATTCGTCATGGCGGCGCGCGACCGCGGCGACTTCACGCGTGCGCTGCTCGACAAGATGGTGCTGGAGATCGCGGGCCTCCCGCCTCCGCTTCGCTCGTCCGCCGTCCGATGGGCCGGCCGATGATCGATGCCGCGGCCGTCCGCGAACGGCTGGAAGTGACCTACCCCGACCTCAGCCCACAGCTCCGCGGGGCGGCGCGCTTCGTCCTGAAGGAGCCGGCATCGATCGCGCTTTACCCCTTGCGCGACCTGGCGACCCGCGCCGGGGTCAGCCCGGCCACCCTGGTGAGGCTGGCAACCCATCTCGGCTTCGCCAGCTACAAGGCCTTCCGCGACGTCATGCGCGAAGGGCTGCACACGGCGGCGGCACGCTATTCGTCGGGCGCCCAGCACCTCCAGGAGCGGCCGCGCCGCGGCGCGGCCCACGCCATCTGGCGGGCCGCCTGCGGTGCCCAGTCCGCCCATATGGGCGACATGCTGCGCACCATCCCGGCCGCGGCGGTGGAGGCGGCAGCACTCTGCCTGGCCGACGCGCAGACCATCTATGTGCTGGGGCTGCGCGCCAACCATGCGGCCTCGTTCTATTTCCACTACGTCCTGCGCACCTTCCGGGCGGACGCGGTCCTGCTCGACGGGCGCCAGGGGATGCTGATCGACGAGGTCGGTCGGATCGGGGCCGGGGACGTGCTGCTGGCCGTCAGCTACGAGCCCTATGCGCGGGACGCGGTGCGCGTGGTGCGCCATGCCCGCCAGGCAGGGGCGCGAGTGATCGCGCTGACCGACCATCGCCTGTCGCCGATCGCGGACGGGGCCGACCACCTGTTCCTGCTGCCGACCGCCGGCGCCTCCTTCTACCAGACCATGGTCCCGACCCTGACGCTGCTGGAAGCGCTCGTGTGCTTCCTGGTGGCCCGTGGCGGCCGTGCCGTGGTCGAGCAGGTCGAGGCGGAATTCCGCCGCCGCGAGGATTTCGGCGTCTACTGGCGCGACGGCGAGGAAACCTAGGGTGGCGAGCCGTGCGTCGCCACCACGTCGCCGGTTGACGAAACAAATGTTCCATAGGAACCTGCACGGCATATTCGTTTCATCGGGGAGGCTCGCGATGGTGGATGCCGCGCTCGAGCGGTTCGTGGCCGAGATCGAGGTCCGGGTCGACAGCCACTATGCCGACGGGGTGGTCTCGCTCGGCACCATCGTCGAGCTGTTCGGCATGGCCGGCACCAAGCTCGCCTACATGTTCGACGGCGACGGCGGGCTGATGCGCGCGTTCGAGTCGGTGGACTTCGTGGCCCCCGTCTATCATGGCGACTTCGTGCGGGTGACCGCGCGGCTGCTGGCGGTCGGGCGGACCTCGCGCCGGCGCGCCTATGAGGCGCATGTCGTCGCCCGCGGCTTCGGCATGGGCACCGAGAAGAGCCATGGCGAGATGCTGGACCCACCGATCCTGGCCGCGCGCGCGATCGGCATCGCCGTCACCATGGCCGACCGCCAGCGCCTGACCCCGCCTGAATTCCGCGGGCCGCGCTGAGGGGCGCCCCTAGAGATGTCGCGCCTTTCGGTCCTGAGCGAGGTGGTCCCCCCGGTCGACCAGCGCCGCCTGGCGATCGAGGCCGAGCCGCTGCCTGCCAATCTGGCGGCACTGCTCGACGCCGCCGCGGCCGCCGCACCCGGCCGGGTGGCGCTGGATTTCTTCGAAAGCGGCGAGACCTACAGCTTCGCCGGCCTGCGCGCGGCGGTGAACCGCCTCGCCCACGGCCTGGCCCTGGCGGGCGTCGCCAAGGGGTCCCATGTCGCCGTCATGCTGCCCAATGCCGGCGCCTTTCCGGTGACCTGGCTGGCGCTCGCCCGGCTGGGCGCGGTGATGGTGCCGATGAACCTCGCCTATACGCCGCGCGAGATCGCCTATGTCGTCGAGGATGGTGATGTCGAATGGGCGATCGTCGACAGCGCCCGCATCGACGGCTTCGATCCCTTGCCCGGAAAGCTGGCGCGGGAGCGCGTGTTCGTGGTCGGCGACGCCGCCACCGGCTATCGCCGCTGGGCCGACCTGCTGGATGCCGGCCACGAGGATTTCGCAGGGCCCGCGGTCGATGCCGACCAGTTGCTGAACATCCAGTACACCTCCGGCACCACCGGCCTGCCCAAGGGCTGCATGCTGACCCAGCGCTACTGGCTGACCGCGGGCCTGGTCAACGCGCGGCGGGACGGCCGCGCGTACCGGCTGCTGCTGGCCTCCACGCCCTTCTTCTACATGGACCCGCAATGGCTGCTGGCCATGGCGCTCTACCAGCGCGCGACCCTGTTCGTCGCGCGCCGTCAGAGCGCCTCGCGCTTCATGGGCTGGGTCCGCGACCATCGCATCCAGTTCACGCTGCTGCCGGCGGTCGTCCTGAAACAGCCGCCCGATCCGCGCGACCGCGACCATGCGCTGGTGCGGGTCAACGTCTATGGCCTGCCGCGGCAGGAGCATGCCGAGCTCGAGGCGCGCTTCGACCTGGTCGCTCGCGAAGCCTATGGGATGACCGAGATCGGTTCCGGCATGTTCATGCCGATCGAGGCGGCGGACATGGTCGGCTCCGGCGCGTGCGGCGTGCCCTCGCCCTTCCGCGAGGCAAGGATCATCGGCGGTGACGGTCGCCCGGTCGCCCAGGGCGAGGTGGGCGAACTGGAGATCCGCGGGCCTGGGATGCTGGCCGGCTACTATAACAAGCCCGAGGCGACGGCGGCGGCATTCCACGATGGCTGGTTCCGCACCGGCGACCTTTTCCGCCAGGACGAGCGCGGCTATTTCCATATCGTGGGCCGCCTCAAGGACATGATCCGCCGTGCCGGCGAGAACATCGCGGCGCGCGAGATCGAGGCCGTGCTGTCGGGCGTGCCGGAGGTGGTCGAAGCGGCCGCCGTGCCGGTGCCCGACCCGACGCGCGGCGAAGAGGTGATGGCCTATGTCGTGCTGCGGCCCGGCCTCGGCCGCGACCAGGTCCCGCCGGAGCGGCTGCTCGCCCACTGCGCCGCCAACCTGGCGCCCTTCAAGGTGCCGCGCTACCTCGCCTATCGCGACGCGTTTCCCAAAACGCCGTCGGACAAGATCGCCAAGCGCCTTCTGGCGGAGACCGGAACCGACCAGCGTCACGGAAGCTGGGATCGGGTCGAAGGACGCTGGCGATAGCCCGCCCGGCCGGGCGGGCCATAGGGGGCTTTTCGCGAAGGAGAAGGATCATGTCGGGAATCGGGAGACGGCATTTCTTGCTGGGGTCGGTCTTGCTGGGGTCGGCGGCACTGCTGGCGGCCGGGAGCGTCGCGCCCGCCGCGGCCCAGGGCGAGCCGCCGAAGCCGGCGCAGATCGTGGTCAATGATTCCGGCGGCGCCATGCAGAACGCCATGCGGCAGTTCTTCTACAGCGAGTTCGAGCGCCGCTACGGCATCAAGGTCGTCAACACCAGCCCGGTCGACCTCGGCAAGCTCCAGGCGATGGTCAAGTCGGGCAACGTCGAATGGACGGTGACCGAGATCGGCGGCGAGGACGCGATCCGCGCCGAGCGCTCCGGCTTGCTGGAACGGCTCGACCTCAAGATCATCGACCTCTCGCGCTTCCCCACCCACCTGCAGAAGCGTGAATATGTGTTCCCGAAGTCGGTCTATTCGACGGTCATGGGCTACCGCACTGATGTCTTCAAGGACGGAAAGGGCCCGAAGAACTGGGCCGACTTCTGGGATGTGGCGAAGTTCCCGGGGCCGCGCACCTTGCAGAACAGCCCGGTCGACAATCTCGAATTCGCCCTCCTGGCCGATGGCGTGGCACCCGACAAGCTCTATCCCCTTGATGTCGATCGCGCCTTCCGCAAGCTGGACCAGATCAAGAAGCACGTCGCGGCCTGGTGGACCACCGGTGCGCAGTCGGCACAGCTCCTGATCGACAACGAGGCGGTCATGGGCACGGCCTGGAACGGGCGCTACCAGGCGCCGATCGTCCAGGGCGCGCCGCTGGCCATCGAATGGACGGGGGGCGCGATCAAGGAATCCGCGTTCGGCATCCCCAAGGGGGCGAAGAACGCCTATTGGGGCCAGAAGTTCCTGGCGCTGGCCGCGGAGGCCGAGCCGCAGGGCAAATATGCCGACGTGATCGGCTATCCCGGCCTCAACCTCGACGCCACCAAGTTCACCGACCCCAAGATGATCCCCTTCCTGCCGACGACGCCGGACAATCTGTCGAAGCAGTTCTGGACCAACCTCGCCTGGTGGGCCGACAACGGCAACGTCGTGAAGGAGCGCTGGTCGCGCTGGATGCTGCAGCAATAGCAGCCGGGGTCTCGGCTCAGCGGGTGCGCAGCTTCTCTTCCAGGCGCATCCGCTGGGTGGCGTTGGGGCGGGCGGCCAGCGCCTTCTCCCACTCGGCCCTGGCCTCGTCGCGCCGGCCCTGGGCGGCGTAGACGTCGGCCAGGTGCTCGCGGATGCGGGCCGGCTCCACCGCCTCCATGGTGGTGGCCCGCTCCAGGGTCGATTGCGCCTCGGCCAGCCGGCCGGTGCGGAAGAGGACGTAACCCAGCGTGTCGAGCACGTCGCCCGACCGGCCCTGCTGGGCCGCCGCCGCGCGCGCCTGGCGCAACGCCTCGGGCAGGTCGCGGCCGCGCACGCCGAGGAACCAGGCAAGCGCGTTCTGCCCCTGCCAGAAACCCTGGCGGGCCGACGCCCGGTAGAGGCGCTCGGCCGCCGGCTCGTCGACCGGTACCCCCATGCCCTGTTCGTGCAGCCAGGCGAGGGCGACCTGGGCGCGGGCGTCGCCTTGCGCGGCCGACGCCTCGTACCAGCGCGCGGCCTGGGCATTGTCCTGCGCCACGCCGCGGCCCTGCTGGTAGAGCCAGGCGAGGTTGCGCTGGGCGTCGGCGGCACCCTGCCGGGCGGCGCGCTGATACCAGCGCGCCGCCTCGGCATCGCTGGCCGGTACCCCCAGCCCCTGTTCGTGGATCCAGCCGAGCTGGCTCTGGGCGGCGACGTCGCCCTGGTCGGCGGCGCGGCGGAACCAGCGTGCCGCCTCGGCCGGGTCGGGCCGGACGCCGCGGCCGCCCTGGAGGATGAAGCCGTAGGCGGTTTCCGCCTCCGCCTCGCCCTGGTGGGCCGCCCGACCGATCCAGTCGGCGGCCGCCATCTCGTCGGCCACCACCCCGCGTCCCTGCTGGAAGAGCCGGCCCAGCATGAGCTGGCCTACCGGGTCGCCGCGTTCGGCCGCCTGGCGGAACCAGCGCGCGGCCTCGCGATCGTCGCGCCGGGTGCCGTGGCCATCCAGGTTCAGCAGCCCGATCGCGGTGTCGGCCGGCGGATAGCTCTGGATCGCCGCCAGCCGGTACCAGCGCATGGCGGTTGCCGGGTCCTGCACCACGCCGCGCCCATCCTCGTAGAGCAGGCCGAGGCTGGTCTGCGCCGGGGCATAGGATTCCTCCGCCGCCCGGCGGTAGTTGGGCACCGCCTCGTCCCAGCGTTGCGCCCGGTCGAGCGCGCGGCCGAGCTGGAAGCGGGCACGTATGTGGTCGGGATGCTCAGCCAGCGCCTCGCGGCAGGCCGCGATGGCGGCCTCGGCGTCGATGCGCGGGAAGGCGGGCCCCGGGATGGGGCCGGGCTTTTCACCATGGTTCAGCCATGGTTGCGGCAGGCCCGCGAGCCGGTCGCAGCGGGCGATGTCGGCGCGCGCCGGGGTGATCAGGATCGTTTCGCCGAGGAATACCATCCCGACCAGGGCCGCGGCGACGGCCGGCGGCAGGGAGCGGCGGGCACGCCGGCCCGCGGTGGCGCTCACTGGTGCTGCTGCACCCCGGTCGGCATATTCTCGTTGAAGACGAAGAGGTTGCGATCCAGCGGGGTGTCCTGGCGCGCCTCGGTCAGCGCGATGTTGGTGGTGATCCCCTGGGCGTCGGTCACCGACCATTGGCGGAGTGCCAGGGGTTCCGCTTGCAGGGCCAGCTCGACCGAGCCGGCGGCCGGATCCTTGGTCTGGACCAGCGTGACCCGGACGACGCCGCCCTGCCGGTCGAAGCGGGTGACGGTGACGTCGCCGGAGAAGCTGATGCGCTGGCGGAGCAGGAACCACAGGGGCGTGAGGTTGACCGGGATCTGCGTCGTCTGCTTCAGCGCCGTGTCGTAGGAATAGACCACGGTGCCGTCCGATACGATCAGCAGCGGCGCCGGCGGGTCGTACTGGAAGCGCAGCCGCCCGGGGCGCGAAAGGTAGAAGGTGCCCTCGGCATAGGCGCCGTTGGAGGCGACCTGGACGAAGCGTGCCTGCATCGTCTTGACGCCGGTCAGGTACGTCTCGATGCGGGCGATCTCTGCCTGCTGCTCGGACGTCAGGGTGGCGGGGCGGGGCTGCGCAAAGGCCGGCCAGGAGAAGGTGGCGCCGGTGACCAGCGCGGCGAAAGCCATCGCCAGCATGGAACGGCGCCCGGTCGGGAGCTGAATATGGGGCATCGAGACCTCGGCGGGATCGCGGCAAACGCCCCGGCGGATCCGGGCGCTGCGGTCGGCGATGAAGCCAGCCGAATGCGGCAAAGGCAAGGCGCAAGGGCGATTCTGGGCCAACCGACCCTGGGCCGGCCAACCCTGGGTCAGCCGGCGCCGGCCAGGTCGGTCATCTCCCGCTCCGGCCCATCCCGTTCCGATTCGGCGTCGGCGAGCGGCGGATCGACCGGCCGGGCCTCCGCCTCCCGGTAGTCGATGGCCGCCAGGAAGCGGCCCCTGCCCGCGCGACCGTGCGCCTCCGCCCGCGCCCGCGCCCCGTCGGCGTCGCCGGCCAGGATCGCCTCCACCAGCCGACGATGCTCGGCGTTCGCCTCGCCCATGTTGACCCGCGGCTCGAACGACCGGCGGCGGAACAGGCGAAGCTTCTTGGTATACTCCAGGTAGGCGCCCTCGACCTGGCGGTTGCGCGCCATCTCGACGATCCGCCGGTGGAGCCGGCTGTTGAGCTCGAAGAAGCCCTCGCGGTCGGCGGCCGCGATGGACCCGTCCATGGCGTCGACCAGCCCGACCAGCTCCAGCGTCTGGGCGGCGGTGGCGGTGGCCGCCACCCGGCGCGACGCGTGGGCGAACAGCAGCGTCGCCAGCTCGTAGATGTCGATCGCCTCGTCGACGGAGAGCGTGCGGACGAAGGCGCCGCGGTTCATGATGACGGTGACGAGGCCGGTTCGCTCCAGCGCCCGCGCCGCCTCGCGCACCGGGCCGCGGCTGACCCCGAGCAGCCGGGCCAGCGCGATTTCGTTCAGGCGCTCGCCTGGCGCCAGGCGGCCGTCCAGGATCATCGCCTCGACAGCGGCCCGGACCCGGGCGCCGAGTGCGACGGCGCCGGCCTCCTCCGGGTCGCGATCGGCAAGTCCAAGATCAGGGTGGAGCGATTGTTTACAATCGTCGGACATGGCTGTTACGATGGCTTCGTTCGGGAGAGAAACTACAGGAAGACGGCCGAAAAAGGCCATCTCCGATTGTCTACAGACGATCAATCCGGCCGGCGCGAAAGCGCCCCGGCGATGGAGGGGGCGATGAACGAAGTCGGACTCGCGACCGATAGCCGTCTGGATGCCGGCCAGGATGCCGGACTGCCGCTGCGGCGTCTGAAGGTCCTCGACCTCACAGTGGCCCGGGCGGGCCCCACCTGCGTGCGCCACCTCGCCGACTGGGGCGCCGACGTGATCCGTATCGAGCCGCCCCGGACCGGCGTCGGCGAGGTCGGCAACCGCGACGGGTTTGATTTCCAGAACCTGCACCGCAACAAGCGCGCGATCGAACTCGACCTCAAGTCCGAGCAGGGCAAGGAGATTTTCTTCCGGCTGGCCGCCGACGCCGACGTCGTCGTCGAGAACATGCGGGCCCAGGTGAAGTTCCGGCTCGGCGTCGATTATGAGAGCGTGCGGCGGGTCAACAAGCGCATCGTCTATGCCTCGATCTCGGGCTTCGGCCAGGACGGCCCCTACGGGCATCGTGCCGGCGTCGACCAGATCGCCCAGGGCATGGCCGGCCTGATGTCGATCACCGGCGAGCCGGGCCAGGGCCCGCTGCGCGTCGGCATCCCGATCGCCGACCTGACCGCCGGCAACCTGCTGGCGCTGGCCGTCATGATGGCCCTGTTCCAGCGCGAGGAGACGGGCGAAGGGCGCTGGGTCCACACCAGCCTGCTCGAGGCGCAGGTCTTCATGCTGGATTTCCAGGCGTCGCGCTGGCTCCTGGCCGGCGAGGTCGCCAAGCCCGCCGGCAACGACCACCCGACCGCGATTCCGACCGGCGTCTTCCCGACCGCCGACCGGCCGATCACCATCGCCGCCTCCTCGCCGCGGCTGTGGGGCCGCTTCTGTGACGCGCTGGAACGTCCGGAATGGAAGGAGAAGCCCGGCTGGGATACCGGCGAGGGCCGTTCCAAGGATCGCCTCGCGATCAACCAGGCGATCTCCGAGGCCACCAGCCGCAAGCCCAGCCTGCATTGGATCGAGGTGTTCGACGGCGCCGGCATCCCCTGCGGCCCGATCAACACCATCGACCAGACCTTCGCCGACCCGCAGGTCCAGCATCTGGGGCTGGCCCGGCCGGTGGAGCACCCGCGCCTGGGCGCCCAGCGGATCGTCGGCACGCCGATCAACATGACCGGGGTCGAGGACCGCATCCGGCGGCCCACCCCCGACGCCGGCCAGCATACCGACGAGGTGCTGGCGCAGCTCGGCTACGATGCCGGCATCATCGCCAAATTGCGCTCGGACGGGATCGTCTGACCCGGGGCCGGGACATCGCGGAACATCTGAAGGAGAATCGGCGCATGGACGGCGGCTCGCGGATTGCACTGCCCACCGAGAAGATCATCGCCGAGCGCCGGGGCGGCGTCGGCTGGCTCATCTTCAACCAACCGGAACGGCGCAACGCCATCTCGCAGGAGATGTGGGACGGCATCGCTGCGGCGGGCGAGGCGTTCGCCGCCGACCCCGCGATCCGAGTCGTGGTCATGCGCGGCGCCGGCGACAAGGCCTTCACGGCCGGGGCCGACATCAGCGAGTTCGAGAAGGTGCGGGCCGACGCCGCGGCGGAAGAGGCCTACCATGCCCGCTCGGTCGCCGCCGGCCGGGCGCTGAAGTCCCTCCAGGTGCCGCTGATCGCGATGATCCGCGGCTTCTGCGTCGGCGGCGGCATGGCCATGGCGCTTCGCGCCGACCTGCGCATCGCCTCCTCGGACAGCCGCTTCGGCATTCCGGCCGCCAAGCTCGGCGTCTCCTATGCCCAGGAATCGCTGGACCGGCTGACCCAGCTCACCGGTCCGTCGGTCGCCAAGCACGTCATGTTCCTGGCCCGGCTCTATACCGCCGACCAGGCGCTGGCCATGGGGATCGTGAACGAGGTGGTCGCTCCGGACGAGCTGGAAGCGACCGTGAACGCGATCGCGGCCGAGATCGCGGCCAACGCGCCACTGTCGATCCGCGCCTCCAAGGCGATGATCGACCAGAGCCTGATCGATCCGCAGCACCGCGACCATGCGGGCAATGCCGCCCTTGAGCGCGCCTGCTTCGACAGCGAAGATTACAAGGAAGGGCGCCGCGCCTTCATGGAGAAGCGGCGGCCGGCATTCCGCGGTCGCTGAGGCCGGGGATCGAGCAAGGGTGGCCAGAGGCGCCGGCCGGACCAGACGCCAAGGGTCCGCAACGGCGTCCAGCCAGGACGATGACATCAGGAGGAAACGCATCATGACCATCATCACGAGACGGGGTCTCTTGCAGACCGGTGCCGCGCTGGGCGCCATGGGTGCGCTCGGCCGCTTCCCGGCCATGGCGGAGGACATGACCCCGCACGAGAAGCAGCTCTACGAGGCGGCCAAGAAGGAAGGCGAGGTCACCTGGTATTCCGGCCAGCTCAGCGCCGAGCCGGGCGAGGCGGTGGGCAAGGCCTTCGGCGAGCGCTATCCGGGGCTGAAGGCCAACGTCATCCGCAGCACCTCCCAGGTTGCCTTCCAGCGCCTGTCGCAGGACCTGCGCGCCCGCACCGTGCAGTGCGACATCTTCAGCTCGACCGATTCCGGCCATTACAGCTTCCTGAAGAAGGAAGGCCTGTTGATGAAGTACCGGCCGAAGAACGCGGACGGAATGATCGCTGCGGCCCGCAAGGGCGACCCTGATGACATGTTCCAGATCTGCTATTTCGGCCTCTATCTCATTGCCTACAACACCCAGAAGGTGTCCGAGGCCGAGGCGCCGAAGAGCTGGACCGATCTGCTCGATCCCAAGTGGAAGGACCAGCTCGCCGTCGGCCACCCGGGATACAGCGGCGCGATCGGCATCTGGGCCCTGCTGATGAAGCAGATGTACGGCGTCGACTACTTCAAGAAGCTGGAGCGCAACAAGCCGCAGATCGGGCGGTCCAGCATGGACCCGGTGACGCTGATGAACGGCGGCGAACGCGCGGTCGGCGTCGCCATCCCGTCGGCGACGACGCTGCTCAGCATCTCGCGCGGCAACCCGCTGAAGCTGGTCTATCCGACCGACGGCACGGTGGCGACGCCGGCCCCGACCGCGATCATCGCCAACGCCCCGCACCCGAACGCCGCCAAGCTCTTCATGGAGTTCGCGACGGGCCCCGGATATTCGCGGGTCATCACCAAGCTCTTCAACGAGTCGCTGCGGCCGGAGGTCCCGCCACCGGTCGGCGGCCGGCCGCTCAACGACATCAAGCTCATCATGCCGACCATGGAAGAGGCCGAGAAGGGCGTGCCGGAGATGCGCGAGCTCTGGCGCGACACCTTCGGCGTCTGATCCGCATCAAGGGTTCCCGGCGCCCGCTCGCGGCGCCGGGATTTTTCCGTCCATCCACGCGGACCGCTCCAGCATGACCGACAGCACAGCAACGGGCGTCCCCGGCCGCCCCATTACGTTCGTGTCCCGGGTGCGCAACCTGGAGCCGGCGGGTCTCTTGTGGCTCGGGCTCGCCGCCGTGCTGCTGGTCCTGGTCGCCTACCCGATGGGCAAGCTGCTGGTCGTCAGCTTCGAGACGCGTGGCACCGGCGCCTTCACCTTCGACAACTACTTCACCGCCTATGGCCGCGCCCGCTACCTGGAGGCGCTGGGTAACTCGCTCCTCCTCGGCCTGCTGGCGGCCGGCATCTCGGTGGCGCTGGCGGTACCCTTGGCCTGGGCGGTGTCGCGCACCGACATGCCGGGCAAGGCGGTGGTCTGGGTGGCGGTGCTGGGCGCCTTCATCCTGCCGCCCTTCCTGGGCGCGATCGGCTGGATCCTGCTGGCCGGGCCGAATGCCGGCTTCATCAACCAGGTGTGGCGCTGGGCGACCGGGCTCGAGACGCCGCTGGTCAACGTCTACACCTTCCCCGGCCTGGCGCTGGTGATCGCGCTCCACTCCTTCCCGCTCATCTTCATCTTCGTGAAGGCAGCGCTCGACCTGGTGTCGTCCGAGATGGAGGACGCGGCCAACATCCTGGGCGCCGGCACCTGGACCGCCACCCGCAAGATCACCCTGCCGCTGGTCTGGCCGGCCATCATCGGCGGCACCATTGTGGTCTTCCTGGAAACCATCGCGCTGTTCGGGACCCCCGCCATCATCGGCATCCCGGCGCGGATCAACGTCGTCACCACCCAGCTCTGGCAATTCTTCGAGTATCCGGTGCGGGTGGAGGTGGCGTCGGCCTACGCCATGCCGCTCCTGATCATCACGGTCATCATGATCATGGCCCAGCGCCTGCTCCTCAGCCGCAAGGGCTTCGTCTCCCAGACCGGCAAGGGCGGCGAGCGCCGGCCCATTCATCTCGGTCCCTGGCGCT
Source organism: uncultured Rhizobiaceae bacterium (assembly GCA_964594715.1). Taxonomy (GTDB): domain Bacteria; phylum Pseudomonadota; class Alphaproteobacteria; order ATCC43930; family Allostellaceae; genus Allostella. The sequence continues at coordinate 113,148 of CAZQOA010000002.1, forward strand.
GGGTGCTGTTCGCCTGGTGCGCCTGCGTCGGCCTGTTCGCCGTCGCCATGCCGCTGCTGGTGCTGATCCAGGCGTCCTTCGCCAAGGGCTGGGGCCGCGGCTTCCGCCTCGACAACCTGACCCTGCAGAATTACGAGTACCTGCTGTTCCGCCACGAGATGGCGATCCAGTCGATCTGGAACACGATCGTCTTCTCCAGCGCGGCGGCCACCTTCGCGGTCGCCCTCGCCCTGCTCGTCGCCTATATTGCCAGCCGCCGCCTGGTGCCGTTCGCGGGCGCGCTCGGCTTCCTCGCCATGGCGCCCTTCGTCATCCCGGGCATCGTCATGGCGATCGGCTTCTACGCCGCCTACGCCTCGCCGCCGCTGGCGCTCTACGGCACGTCGATCATCATCGTGCTGGCTTTCACCGCGCGCTTCCTGCCGATCGCCTATGCCAACTCCACCGCCGCCATCAGCTCGGTCCATCCGGAGATGGAGGAGGCCGCGCGCATCCTGGGCGCGGGGCGCATCCGCACCATCGCGCGCATCACCGCCCCCCTCATCCGCAAGAGCCTGCTGGGGGGCTGGCTGCTCGTCTTCATCATATCGGCCCGCGAGCTTTCCGCCGCCGTGTTCCTGGTCGGCCCCAAGACGCTGACCATGGCCGTCCTCCTCTATGATCTGAGCGAGGCCGGCAATTTCGAGGTCGTGGCCGCCATGGGCGGTCTCATGATGGTGATAACGCTTGCGCTGGTCGGCATCGGCATGAAGCTGGTCGGGCGCGATTTCATGCTGCGGAGGGAATGAGGATGCCCCGTCTGGTTCTGCGCCGGCTCGGCAAGGCCTTCGGCAAGAACACCGTCGTCGACGGCGTCGATCTGGCGCTGGAGGAGGGTGAGTTCGTCTCCCTGCTCGGGCCCTCCGGCTGTGGCAAGACGACGACGCTGCGCATGATCGCCGGCTTCATCGAGCCGACGGCGGGCACCATCGAACTGGATGGGCAGGTGGTGTCCCAGCCGGGCTCCGCCCTGCCGCCGGAGCGCCGGCGCATGTCGATGATCTTCCAGAGCTACGCCATCTGGCCGAACATGACGGTGGCGGAGAACGTCGCCTTCGGGCTGAAGCTGCGCAAGCTGCCGGGGGACGAGGTGCGCCGACGCGTCGGTGAGATCCTGGAGGTGGTGCAGATGGCCCACCTCGCCGGCCGCTACCCGGCCGAGCTTTCGGGCGGTCAGCAGCAACGCGTCGCACTGGCCCGCGCCATCGTCGTCAAGCCCTCGGTACTGCTGCTGGACGAGCCCCTGTCCAACCTCGACGCCAACCTGCGCGAGGAGATGCGCTTCGAGATCCGCCGCCTGCACGACGAGTTCCGCATCACCACCGTCTACGTCACCCATGACCAGGCCGAGGCGATGGCGACCTCCGACCGCATCGCGGTCATGCATGCCGGCCGCATCGAGCAGGTGGACAAGCCCCACCTCCTCTATACTCGCCCGCGCACGCGCTTCGTCGCCGGCTTCATCGGCCGCACCAACCTGCTCGACGCCAAGTGGAACAATGGCGAGATTGCCTTCGAGGGCGGCTTCGGCCTGCCGGCCGGCATGCTGGGGCTGGCCCCGCCGGACGGTGCCCAGGCGGGCACCATCTCGATCCGGCCGCAGGGCATGCGGCTGCACCGCAGCGAGCCGGCAGCGGGCGTGCCTTTCCTGCCGGCCACCATCTCGGCCCGCGTCTTCCTCGGCGAGACCTGGGACTATGGGGTGACGCTGCCCGGCACCGACCAGAAGCTGCGCGTGGCCGCACCGCCCTTCGACGTTTTCGAGGTCGGGGCCCCGGTCTGGATCGAGTTCGACCCGCGGCAGATGGCGGTGGTGCATTAGCCGGTGATCCGCATCCTGCGCGCCGCCGACCGCCGCCGGATTCCATGGAGGAACGGCGGCGGCGAGGCCGAGGATATCGCCGTCGAGCCGCCCGGCGCATCGTGGGACGGGATGGCCTGGCGGATCGGCCGCGCCTGGATCGCGGCCTCCGGCCCCTTCTCGAGCTTCCCTGGCATCGACCGCACCTTCCTGGTGGTCGAGGGCGACGGGGTGGAACTGTCGCCGGCCGGGCTGCCGCCCGTCCGCCTCGACCCCTCCCAGCCGCCCTACCGCTTTCCCGGCGACGTGGCGACCGGCTGCCGCCTGCTGGGCGGCCCCGTGGTGGCGTTCAACGTGATGAGCGACCGGGGGGCCTGGCGGCACACCCTCGTCCGGCGGTCATGGTCAGGGGCGATGGAGCTTGCCGGGACGGCGGGGGGCACCGTTGCCGTGCTGCTGCGGGGTACGGCGGCCGTGCGCGGCGCCGATGACCGGCTGGGCCCGCTCGACGCACTGCGGCTGGACGGTGGGGACTCCGTCACCCTCGATGCGGCGGTGGAATCTTCGATCGCGTTGGTGGAATTCCGGAACGACCGGTAGAGACGGCGGCGCCCGGCGCCGGTTTCCGTCCAGGAGCCACCGCGGGGTCAGGCCGGCACCGCCCCCGCCGCTACGTCCACCGGCGCGGCCGCGGGTCCGCCGGCCGGCAGCCGTGCCCTCGCCTGGCGCTCGCGGTCGATCCGTTCGACCATCCGGAAGGCACGTTCCGCGCTGCCGAGCAGGGCCAGGATCGCGCCCGGTTCGCCCGGCACGCCGAGGCCGAGCGCCTGGTCGCGCAGCAGGTCGAGGTCCCGCAATAGTTCGGGAATGACGATCGACGGTCCCCGCAGCGGTTCCGCATCGAGCGTATCGAGCGCGATCCCCATCCGCTCGAGGACGGCATTCGCCAAGTCGGTGCCGGGCACGGAGAAGTCCTCCGCAAGCACCCGCCGCGCGGTCTGGCACAGGGCCTCGCCGAGGGTGGCGGCGAAATCGGCCTCGACGATCAGGCTCGCGACTTGGTGGGCCGGAACGTCGGCCATATCGGGGGCGATCAGGCCGGCCGCGTAGCCACGGATGTCGCGGCTCAGCACGTCGATGGCGAAGTGGTGCTGGCCCAGGTCCTCGGGCGCGCCCGGGCGCCGCTGCGCCATGTGGAGGAAGAGGCCGGCACCCCACAGGAGGCGGGCGATCTCCTTGCGCACCGCCGGGACGGCGCGAACCGGTTCGCGGACCGCCGGGTCGATGAAACGCGGCACCGAGTAATCCTCGATGTCCTCGGCCGCGCGATGGCCGACCCGCGAGAGGACGCGCTCGAACGTCCCGATGAAGGGGAAGAGCAGGGCCGTGTTGAAGATATTGAAGGCGATCGAATAGACGCCGACCGCGATCGGCACCAGGGGATATGTGGGGATGCCGTCGACCATGGTCGGCTGGGCGGGGTCGCCGACCAGCCAGGCCACCATCCGGCTGGCCAGCGGAAAGAGCGGCAGCATCAGCGCCACGCCGATGAAGTTGAAGGCGATGTGCGCATAGGCGGCGCGCTTGGCGTTCCGCGAGAGATTGAGCGACGCGATGAAGGACGTGATGGTGGTGCCGAGGTCGGCGCCCAGCGAGAAGGCGAGTGCCGTCTGCCAATCCAGCACGCCGGATGCGCCCAGCCCCATGACGATGCCGATGGTCGCCGACGAGGAATGGATGAAGGCGGTGATCGCCGCCGCCACGATCACGCAATAGAAGATGCCGGCATAGCTGCCGGCCTCCAGGTTCGCGATCACGGCCATGATCCCCGGCATGTCGCGCAGCGGCCGCAGGCCCCCGGTCATCATGGCGAGGCCGTAGAAGATCAGGCTGAAGCCGAGCAGGGCCAGGCACAGGTTGCGCGTGCGATCGGCCTTCGAGAAGACCATGACCAGCGCGAAGATGCCGGTGAAGAGCAGGCCCCACAGCCCGAGCGGCAGGGCGATCAGCGCGTTGGTCAGGGTGGTGCCGATATTGGCGCCCATGATGACGCTGATGGCGGGGCGCAGCCCCAGGATGCCGGCATTCACCAGCCCCACGACCATGACGGTCATCGCCGTGCTCGACTGGATGACGCCGGTGATCAGGGTGCCGGCGAGCAGGCCCTTGATCGGCGTGCCCGCGACCCGGGCCAGCACCAGCCGCATGCGGTTGACCGCCATCGCCTGGATGCCGTTGGCCATGAATTCCAGGCCCAGCATGAAGATGCCGAGCCCGCCCACGACCGGGACGATCACATCCTTGAAGAGATCGGCCTGCATCGATGGGCCTCCATGGGCCGTGCCGGGGGAAACGACGTCCGGAGGCGGGGCCCAGGCCGATGCAACCTACGCGATCCGCAGAACGGTCGCTAGGCCGCCATGTCCGTAACTATGCGCCCTCGCCGTGCTTCCACAGCACTTCCCGCTTGCCGACATGGTTGGCGGAACTGATGACGCCGGCCGCCTCCATGCGTTCGACCAGGCGGGCGGCCCGGTTGTAGCCGATCTGCAGATGGCGCTGGATGAAGCTGGTGGAGGCCTTGCGCTCGCGGATGACGATCTGCACGGCCTGCTCGTAGAGGCCGTCGGCATCGCCGTCCTCGCCATCGCCCGTCGCGCCGCCGTCGCCGCCGGTCGCCATGTCGTCCTCGGTGACCTCGTCGAGATAGGCGGGTTCGCCCTGTGCCTTCAGGAATTTCACCACCTCCTCGACCTCGTCGTCGCGGACGAAGGGGCCGTGGACGCGGGTAATGCGGCCGCCGCCTTGCATGTAGAGCATGTCGCCGCGGCCCAGCAGCTGCTCGGCCCCGGCCTCGCCCAGGATGGTGCGGCTGTCGATCTTGGAGGTGACCTGGAAGCTGATGCGGGTCGGGAAATTCGCCTTGATGGTGCCGGTGATGACGTCGACCGACGGGCGCTGGGTCGCCATGATGATGTGGATGCCGGCCGCCCGCGCCATCTGCGCCAGGCGTTGGATCGCCGCCTCGATGTCCTTGCCGGCGACCAGCATCAGGTCGGCCATCTCGTCGACGACCACGACGATGAAGGGCAACGGCTTCAGGTCGAGCGGCTGTTCCTCGAACACCGGCAGGCCGCTCTCGGCGTCGAAGCCGGTCTGCACCCGGCGCCGGCCGTCGTCGCCGCGCTTGGCCATCTCGGCCAGCCGCGAGTTGAAGCCCTCGACGTTGCGCACGCCCAGCTGCGACATGGCGCGATAGCGGTTCTCCATCTCGCGCACGGTCCATTTCAGGGCGACGATGGCCTTGCGCGGGTCGGTCACGACCGGGGCCAGCAGATGCGGAATACCGTCATAGACGGACAGCTCCAGCATCTTGGGGTCGATCATGATGAACTTGCAGCGGTCGGGCGGCAGCCGGTAGAGCAGTGACAGGATCATCGCGTTCATGCCGACCGACTTGCCCGAGCCGGTGGTGCCGGCGATCAGCAGATGGGGCATCTTCGCCAGGTCGGCGATGACCGGGCTGCCGCCGATGTCCTTGCCGATCGCGAGCATGAGCTGGGCCGAGGTCTTCTCGTAGGCATCGGCGGACAGGAGCTCGCGCATCCACACCGTCTCGGCCTTGCGGTTCGGCAGCTCGACGCCGATGACATTGCGCCCGGGGACGACGGCGACCCGCACCGACACCGCGCTCATCGAGCGCGCGATGTCGTCGGCCAGGCCGATCACCCGCGACGACTTGGTGCCGGGTGCGGGCTCCAGCTCGTACAGCGTCACCACCGGGCCCGGCCGCACCTTCACGATCCGACCCTTGACGCCGAAATCCTCCAGGACGCCTTCCAGCAGCTTGGCGTTGTTGGAAAGTGCTGCCTCGTCCACCCCGGAATCGACCATCGGCGGGATCGGGGCCAGCAGGTCCAAGGGCGGCAGCCGGTATTCCCCATCCACCGAAAGGTCGAGCGCAACCTGCTTGATGGCGGGCTTGCGGGCCGCCGCCGCGGCCTTGTCGCGATGCTGGCCCAGGTCGACCGCGACCGTCGGACGGTGCGGGTTGGGGATGGGCGGGAGCGGTGGTGCCGGCGCGGCCGGCGCCACGGCCCGCGGCGCCACGGTCCGGGGCGGCAGCGGCTCGATCTCGTCGTCGGCCTCGATCAGGTCGACGGAATCGGCGGCCGCCAGGTCGGCGCCGCGGCGGGCGAACACGGGCTCGACGCGCTCGGGTGCGGCTGGTGCGCCACGCTGGCGCCCGGGGCGGCGGGGCTCCTCGTCGCCAGCAGGGGCGGCGCCGTGGGCGCGCGCTGGTGGGCGCATCTGCTCCCACAGGCGCAGGAGCAGCATGCCGAAGGCGGTGATGCCGCGGGTCAGCAGCCCACCCGCATGGCCGGCGCGGCGGCCGGCGCCGCTCCATTCGCTGCGCGACAGGCCGATCACATAGGCCGCACCGACCACGCTGCCGGCGGCCACCACCAGGACCACGACCGCGAAGCCGATCGGCCCCAGCAGGTCCTGCAACCCGCCCAGCCGGTGGAGCAGGAGCGCGCCGGTGAAGCCGCCCAGCCCGCCCTGCAAGGCCCAGCCGGCCGGGAACGGCACCGCCGACAGGGCGGCCGCCAGCCCGAGCAGGGTCGGGAAGAACGCGATCAGCCGGAACGCGGGCTGGGCGACCAGGCGGTGTGCCGCCAGGCGCCAGCCCCAGGCCAGCAGGACCATGGGGACAAGGAGGGCCGCCAGCCCCACGCTCTGCCACAGGAGGTCGGCCGCATAGGCGCCGGTGTGGCCCATCAGGTTGTGGACCGGCGCATCGACCGCGCGGTTGAAGGACGGATCGTCGCGGTCGTAGCTGACCAGCGCCACCAGGAAGGCGGCGCCGAGCACGATCAGCAGGACGCCAGCCGTCTCCTCGACGCGTCGTCGCAGGAAGCGGGATACGGTCTCGGTGCCGCCGGCGGCGCGCTCCATGAATCCGCGCGCCATCGTCTCCTTGCTCATGTTGCTGCGTACCATCCGTCGATCGCTTGTGCTTGCCGCCTGCCGCGCTCTCAGGAGAGCGCGCGGACGAGGCGGCCCAGGCCGGCCTCGACCGTGTCGGCATCGTGGATCAGCGCCACCCGGATGTAGCGCTGGCCGATATTGGTGCCGTCGGGATCAGGCTTGGCGATATAGCCGCCCGGCACGACCTTGATCGCGGCTTCGCTCCACAGGCGCTTTGCCGCAACCTCGCCGTCGCCGACGTCGAGCCACAGGAAGAAGCCGCCGGGCGGGCGGTAGAAGTCGAAGCGGCCGCCCAGCACCCGCTCGGCGATGTCGAACTTCTGCCGGTAGAGCGTGCGGTTCTCCGCGACATGGCTTTCCTCGTCCCACAGCGCTGTCGCCGCCGCCAGCAGCGGCATCGGCACGCTCGACCCGCCATAGCTGCGCAGGCGGGTGAAGGACCGGATCAGGGCCGGGCAGCCGGCGACGAAGCCGCAGCGGATGCCGGGCGCGCTGGAGCGCTTCGACAGCGAGTGCATGACCAGCACATGGTCGGTGTCCCCGCCCAGTGCGGCCGCGGCCTCCAGCGCGCCCGGCGGCGGCGCCCGGTCGTAGATCTCGGCATAGCATTCGTCCGCGATCAGCACGAAATCATGCTTGCGGGCGAGCGTCACCAGCTTCTTCAGGTATTCGAGGTCGGCCAGCGCGCCCTGCGGGTTGGCGGGCGAGCACAGATAGAAGAGCGCGCACCGGTCCAGCGTATCTGCGGGGATGGCGTCGAGATCGGGCAGGAATCCGGTCTCCTTGGTCGCCGGCAGGAACACGGGTTCGGCGCCCGACATGGCCGCGGCCGCGCTGTACACATGATAATAAGGATTGGGCAGCAGGACGGTCGGCCGGCGGCCGTTCTTCTCCTGCGGCACGGCCACCATCGACACCAGGAAAAGGCCCTCCTTGGTGCCGGACAGCGGCAGGACCTGCCGGTCCGGGTCGATCATGCCGGCGGGCAGGCCATAGCGCCGGGCCAGCCAGCCGGCGACGGCCCGGCGGAACTCGGGCGATCCCTCGTTGCCGGGATACTTGCCCCAGAGATGGGCGTTCTGTGCCACGGTTTCCGCCAGCAGCGTCGGCGGTGGGTGCTGCGGCTCACCGGCCGACATCAGCAGCGGCGTTTCGTTGGCAAAGGGCTGCGTTCCGGCGAGCAGGTCGTGCAGCCGGTAGAACGGATTGTCCCCCAGCGCTTCCAGACGTTCGTTCAACATTGATCCCGATTCCCCCGAAGTGCCGGATCGTACCCGGCGAACATCGCCAAAACAACAGCCTGGGGTCCGAGCTTCAGACGAAGGGTGCGGATAGGGGCTGCCAGGCCGCGGCGACTCGGCCGAAGTCGCCGTTGCACTTTCTTGTCATGAAACGCATAGTTGGGTGACAGGAACCCTACCGCCGGAGACGGAAGCATGCGCCCTGCCGCCTTTGCCCCGACCTTTCTCGCCGTGTCCCTCCTCGCGACCCTGTGCGGCACGCAGGATGCGACCGCGCAATCCCCGGGGACGCTGCGGGTCGCGATCAACGCCGATATCCGCACCAACGATCCGGGTGTCAATCGCGACGGCAACACCGACGCGGTCATGATGCATGTGCTGGAAGGGCTGGTCGGGCTGACCGAGAATGGCGACGTGGCGCCGCTCCTGGCGGCCAAGGTCGACATTTCCGCCGACGGCAAGGCCTACACCTTCGTGCTGCGCGACGGGCTGACCTTCCACAACGGCCAGCCGGTGACCTCGGCCGATGTCGCCTGGACCTGGAAGCGCTTCCTCGACCCGGCCACCAAATGGCGCTGCCAGTCGGAGTTCGGCGGCAAGGGGCTGACCCGGATCGAGGCGGTGGAGACGCCGGATGCGAAGACCGTAGTCTTCCGCATCGAGAAGCCGACCGCCCTCTTCCTGTCGGTGATGGCGCGGCCCGACTGCGGCGGCTCGGGCATCCTGCACAAGGATTCCGTCGATGCCGAGGGCAAGTGGAAGGGTCCGATCGCCACCGGCCCCTTCAAGTTCGGCGAATGGAAGCGCGGTGAATTCATCGAGCTCGAGCGCTTCGACGGCTATAAGTCGCTGCCGGGCGCGCGCGACGGCTATGTCGGCGGCAAGAAGGTAGAGGTGGAGCGGGTGCGCTTCATCGTCATCCCCGACCCCTCGGCCTCCAAGGCGGCGCTCCTCGCCGGCTCCATCGACGTCGCGACCGACGTGTCGGCCGACGACCTGGCGGAGCTGAAGCGCCGCGGCGACATCACCATCGACACCGCGCCCACCATGTCGGTCAGCGCCATCCTGCTGCAGACGCGCGATCCGGTGCTCCAGGACGTGCGCGTGCGGCGCGCCATCGCGCATGCCGTCGACACGGCCGAGATCACCACGGCGATCACCCAGGGCACCGCCAAGCCCAACGCCTCGATCGTGCCGATGCCGAGCTCCTACTACAGCAAGGCGCAGGAGAAGCGGCTGGCCTACGACCCGGCGCTGGCCAAGAAGCTGCTGGCCGAGGCGGGCTACCGCGGCCAGCCGGTGAAGATGCTGACCAACAAGCGCTACGGGCCGATGTTCGACGCGGCCGTGCTGGCGCAGGCGATGCTCCAGCAGGTCGGCATGACCGCCGAGATCGAGGTGCTGGAATGGGCGACGCAGCTCGACCGCTACCTCAAGGGCGATTACCAGATGATGTCCTTCTCCTACTCCGCCCGCCTCGACCCGGCGCTGAACTACGAGATGATGAGCGGGCCGAAGGCGACGCAGCCGCGCAAGACCTGGGACAATCCGGAGGCCCTGAAGCTGCTGGGAGAGTCGATGGTGGTGGCCGACCGGGCCAAGCGCCAGGCGCTGTTCGACCGGCTGCACGAGGTGTTCCTGGCCGACGTGCCGATGCTGGTCCTCTATAACGGCGTCGACATCGCCGCGTCCGGCAAGCGCGCGAAGGGCTACAAGGGCTGGGCCGCCGGGCAGCCGCGCTTCTGGGGCGTGACGCTGCAGTAGCCGACGCCGCAGATCCGCGAAGGGGCCCGCCGCGCGTGCTGCGCTATATCCTCTACCGCCTGCTGATGACGGTGCCGACGGCATTGCTGGTGGCCCTGGCGGTGTTCGTCCTGCTGCGGCTGGTGCCGGGCGACCCGGCCCAGCTCATGCTGGGCGACACCGCCACGGAAGAGACCCTGGCCGAACTGCGCGGTCAGCTTGGCCTCGACCAGCCGATCCCGCTGCAATTCGTCTATTGGCTGGGCAACGTGCTGATGGGCGACCTCGGCCGCTCCATCACCAACGACCTGCCGGTGCTGCCGCTCGTCCTCGAGCGCTTCCAGGTCAGCGCCAGCATCGTCCTGGTCGCGGTCGTGCTGGCGACCCTGGTGGCGGTGCCCGCCGGCATGATCGCCGCCTGGAAGCAGAACAGCCCGGGCGACCTGATGATCGTGGCCGGTGCCACCATGCTGCTCTCGATTCCCAGCTTCTGGCTGGGCCTGCTGATGCTGCTTCTGTTCGGGGTCAAGCTCGGCTGGCTGCCGGTGGTGGGCTACGTCTCGTTCGGCGAGGATTTCGGGCGGGCGCTGGCCTATGTCGTGCTGCCGATCGCCACCCTGACCCTGATCGAGATCGGCGTCATCACCCGCATGGCGCGGGCTTCCACGATCGAGGTGCTGCGCCTGGAATACATCACCCACGCCCGCGCCAAGGGAGTGCCGGAGGGCCGGGTGCTGTGGCGCCATGCCCTGCCCAACGCCTTCGCACCGACCTGGACCCTGATCGGCCTGGTGCTCGGCAACCTGCTGGGTGGCATCGCGGTGGTCGAGACGGTCTTCACCCTGCCCGGCCTCGGGCGGCTCCTGGTCGACGGCATCTTCGCACGCGACTACCCGGTCGTGCAGGGATGCCTGCTCTTCACGGCGATCATGTATGTCCTGGTCAATCTCCTGGTCGACCTGCTCTACCCGGTCTTCGATCCACGGGTGGCGGCGGAATGATCCGGCGGATGCGGCTGCGCGCCAACGCGGTCATCGGCGGGACCCTGATCGGCCTCCTGGCGCTGGTCAGCCTGGTCGCCAACTTCTGGACCCCCTACGAGCCGCTGCGGATCAATCTTCGCGCCCGGCTGCGGCCGCCGTCGGACCTCTTCTGGCTCGGCACCGACGAGTTCGGCCGCGACGTCATCAGCCGCCTGATGGCGGGCGCCGCCACCAGTGCGCTGGTCGCCCTGATGACGGTGGTGTCGGCAGTCATCCTCGGGATCGTCATCGGCGTCATCGCCGGCTTCGTGCGCGGCTGGCTCGACCGGGTGCTGATGGCGGTCAACGACACGCTGCTGGCCTTTCCCGGCATCCTGCTGGCGCTCGGCCTGATGGCGGTGATCGGCCCCAACAAATGGGGCATCATCCTGGCACTGGGCCTGGCCTACGCACCCTCGGTGGTGCGGGTCGTCCGCGGCACCGTGCTGTCGGTGCGCGAGCGCGAATATATCGAGGCCTCGCGGGTCATCGGCAATTCCGAGATCTACACGATGGCCCGGCACGTCCTGCCCAACTGCGTCGCCCCCATCGTCGTGCTCGCCACCAGCATGTTCGGCTGGGTCGTGCTGGCGGAGAGCGCGCTCAGCTTCCTCGGCCTCGGCGTGCCGCCGCCGGCACCGACCTGGGGCAACATGCTGTCGGCCGCCCGGCCCTATCTCGACCAGGCGCCGTGGCTGTCGATCGCGCCCGGCCTCTGCATCGCGCTGACGCTGCTCGGGATCAATCTCCTCGGCGACGCGCTGCGCGACCACCTCGACCCGCGGATGGCGGCAGCATGACGACCGCACCGCTGCTCGCGGTCACCGACCTGACCGTCTCCGCCGGCGACCGGCCGGTCGTCGACCGCGTCTCCTTCTCGCTCCAGCCGGGCGAGATCATGGCGCTGGTCGGCGAATCGGGCAGCGGCAAGACGATGGCGGCGCGCTCGGTGCTGGACCTGCTGCCGCCCGGCGTGCGCCGCACCGGCGGCCGTATCGTGTTCGACGGGCAGGACCTGACCGCCCTGCCGCCCGCGGCCATGCGGGGACTGCGTGGTCCCGGCATCGGCATGGTCTTCCAGGAGCCGATGGTGTCGCTCAACCCGGCCCTGAGCATCGGCGCCCAGCTGGCCGAGGGGCTGGAACTGCATCGCAAGCTGTCCCGGGAGGAGGTCCAGCGCCTCTGCCGGCAGATGCTGGCCCGCGTCCAGATCGCCGACCCCGACCGCTGCCTTGCCGCCTATCCGCACGAATTCTCGGGCGGCATGCGCCAGCGCATCATGCTGGCCGGGGTCATGCTGCTGCAGCCCAAGCTGCTGCTGGCCGACGAGCCGACCACCGCCCTCGACACGCTGACCCAGCGCGAGGTGCTCGACCTGATGGTCGAGCTGACGCGCGACAACGGCACCGCCGTCATCCTCATCACCCACAATCTGGGACTGGTCGGCCGCTACGCCGCCAATGCCGTGGTCATGGAGCGCGGCCGGGTCGTGGAGGCGGGGTCGTCACGCGACATCCTGCTCCACCCGCAGCAGGCCTATACCAGGACGCTGGTCGGCGCCCTGCCGCGGCGCGGGCCGGCGCGACCGACCCCGGCCGACACCAGGCCGCTGGTCTCGGTGCGCGACCTGGAGGTGACCTTCCCCGGCCGCAGCCACCTGTTCAAGCCGCGCACCCCGGTGCATGCCGTCAAGGGCGTCAGCCTCGACGTCCGCCCCGGCGAGGTGCTGGCGGTGGTCGGCGGCAGCGGGTCCGGCAAGACCACGCTCGGGCGCGCCATCCTCGGCCTGGTCCCGGCCAAGGCCGGGCGCATCCAGTTCGCCGGCACCGACATCGCGGCCAACGACGCCCGGGCCATGCGCCGCTTTCGCCTCGCCTGCCAGCTCGTCTTCCAGGACCCCTACTCGTCGCTCGACCCGCGCATGCGCGTCGGCCCGATCGTGGCCGAGCCGCTGCGCCACGCCGAGGGCATGGACCGGCGCGCCCGGGAGGCCCGCGTCGCCGAGGTCCTGGACGAGGTCGGCCTCGCCGGCTTCGCCGACCGCCACCCGCACGCGCTCTCCGGCGGCCAGCGCCAGCGCGTCGCGATCGCCCGCGCCCTGGTCCGCCGCCCCGCCTTCGTGGTCGCCGACGAGCCGGTGTCGGCGCTGGACATGACCATCCAGCAGCAGGTGCTGACGCTGCTCCAGCGCCTCCAGGCGCAGCATGGCTTCGCCTGCCTCTTCATCTCCCACGACCTGGCCGCGGTCGCCCAGATCGCCGACCGGGTGGCGGTCATGGAGCACGGGCTGGTGGTGGAGACCGGCACCCGCGACGAGATCTACGACCGCCCCAAGCACCCCTACACCAAGGCCCTGCTCGAAGCCTCGCCCAGGATCGAAGACCTGGCGGCATGAAACCCCCACCGGGCTTTCGCATTCCTTCGCGGTGATGCGTGGCCGGCGGCATCGGTCTTGCGTGAATGTCCGATGACAGGCGGCCCCGGCCGTGATTGACTTCCGCCCCGGTGCCCGTTCGGGCAAGCGGAGGTGCGAGCGATGGCGGTTGCGGCACGGCAGGCGATTTTCGGCCCGGTGGCCTGGTACGGCCGGGATCTCGAGCGCTCCGGCGGCTGGGTCCGCCGTTTCTCGGACGCACAGGTGGCAACCCTGGAAGCGGCGCTGGCGGCGGTCGACCGGGCCGGCACCCCGACCCTGTCGATCCGGCGCGAGGACTTCCCCTTGCCGGGCTTCGGGCCCCTCATCGCCGACCTCCGGCAGGAGCTGGAGACCGGCCACGGCATGGTCCGCATCGGCGGCCTGCCGGTCGAGCGCTACTCGCTCGACGACCTGCGGCGCATCTTCTGGGGCTTTGGCACCCACATGGGCACGGCGCTGCACCAGAACGCGCGTGGCGAACTGATCGGCGAGGTCCGCGACGAATCGGGGGATGCCGAGAAGACCTATGTCGTCCCGACTGCCGGCCGGGTGAAGTCGAGCCGGGCACGTGCCCGCTCCAACGGCCCGTTGCGCTTCCACACCGACCGCTGCGACGTCATCGGGCTGCTGTGCGCGCAGAACAGCATGGCGGGCGGCATCAGCAAGCTCGCCAGCATCGCCACCATCCACAACGAGATGCTGCGCCGCCGCCCCGATCTGCTGGAGGTGCTGTTCCAGGATTTCTACCGCTCGCGGCCCGAGGACGAGGACGGGCTGCATCCCCAGCCCTGGTTCAAGCTGCCGGTGTTCGGCATGGTCGACGGCTGGCTCACCAGCCAATATTCCCGCACCTATGTCGAGCAGGCGCAGGAATTCCCCGAGGTCCCGCGCGTCACGCCCGAGCAGGTGGCGGCCATGGACCTGCTGGCCGAGCTGGCCGAGGAGAATTGCCTCCATGCGCCGTTCGTCGAAGGCGACATGCAGTTCCTCAACAACCATGTCGTCTATCACGGGCGCACCGCCTACGAGGACGATCCCGCGACCGGCAGGGCGCGCCGGCTGATGCGCCTGTGGCTGTCGATGCCGAACAACCGGGCCCTGCCGCCTGGCTTCGAGGTGCTCTGGGGCTCGACCACCCCCGACACCCTGCGCGGCGGCGTTGCCGTGCAACGCGCCTCCGCTGCCGCCTGACGACGGAAGGACGGCCCGCCAGCGGCGACGCTGGCGGGTGGCGGCTCAGGCCGGCTCGGTCTGCAGCCCCGCCTCGACCGCTTCCTTGAAGCCACCCAGGTTGTGGACCTGGGTGAAGCCCATATCGTGCAGCGTCTTGCCCGCCAGGGCCGACCGGCCGCCTGACGCGCAATAGAGGATGACCGGGCGGTCGCGGCGGAAGGCCGCGTCGTGGGCCGGGCTCTCGGGGTCGGCGCGGAACTCGAGCAGCCCGCGGGACACCGTGACGGCGCCCTGGAGCTTGCCGCTCTTGGCGACCTCGGTGCCGTCGCGGACATCGACCAGCAGGGCACCGCCCTTGGCCACCAGGTCGCGGGCGGCGGCGGGCGCGATACGCGGCACGGCCGCGTTCGCGGCGGCCAGAAGTTCCTTCACGGAGATCGCCATGGTTCGTGTTCCTCCTTGGTGATGCGGGGTCGGGAAATGAGGCGCCATCTTGCACGAAAAGGGGGCGCCGAGGCGCCCCCTTTCCCCTCGACCGGGATACCGGGTGTCAGGGCACGGATTCCCCATGCAGCCGGAGGTCGAGGCCATCGCGCTCCATCTCCTCGTCGACACGAAGCCCCACCAACACATCGACGACCTTGAGGAGCACGAAGGAGGCGACCGCGCACCAGACGATGGTGACGGCGATGCCGACGAGTTGGGCGATCACCTGGCCGCCATTGCCTTCGACCAGCCCGCCGACGCCGGCCACCACGGCCCCGTCGGCGCCGGTGGTGGCACTCATCGCGCCGATCGCGAAGACGCCGGTCAGGAGCGCCCCCAGGATGCCGCCGACGCCATGGATGCCGAAGACGTCGAGCGCATCATCATAGCCCATCGCATGCTTCAGGCCCGTGCAGGCCCAGAAGCAGACCACGCCGGCGACGATGCCGATGATCAGCCCGCCCATCGGTGAGACGAAGCCGCAGGCCGGGGTGATCGCGACCAGGCCCGCCACCGCGCCGGAAATGATGCCGAGCACGCTGGGCTTACCCTTGGTCAGCCATTCCGCGAACATCCAGGCCAGCCCGGCCCCGGCGGTGGCGACTTGGGTGACCGCCATCACCATCCCGGCCCGCTCGCCCGCGGCCAGGGCGGAGCCGACATTGAACCCGAACCAGCCCACCCATAGCAGCGAGGCGCCGATCACCGACAGCGTCAGGTTGTGCGGCGGGAAGGGCTCCCTGCCATAGCCCCGGCGCTTGCCGATCACCAGGCAGGCGACCAGCCCGGCGATGCCGGAATTGATGTGGACGACGGTACCGCCGGCGAAATCCAGCACCGAGCCGACGCCGAACGGGCCGGCATAGTCGGTCAGGCCGGTGCCGCCGAGGAAGCCGCCGGGACCCCAGACCATGTGCGCGACCGGGGCATAGACGACGATCGACCACAGGCCGGTGAAGAGCAGCATCGCCGAGAACTTCATGCGGTCGGCGACCGCGCCCACGATCAGGGCCGGCGTGATCGCGGCGAACGACAGCTGGAACATGAAGAACACGGTCTCGGGGATGGTCCCCGACAGGGTCGCCATCTCCACCCCGCCCAGGAACATCTTGGCCAGGCTGCCGACGAAGGGGGTGCCTTCGGCGAACGCGATCGAATAGCCGACCGCGAACCAGACGATGCTGATGAGGCACATGCAAGCGAAGGACTGCATCACCGTCGCCAGCACGTTCATCTTGCGGACCATGCCGCCATAGAAGAGCGCCAGCCCCGGGAGCAGCATCATCAGGACGAGGACCGTCGAGGTCAGCATCCACGCGGTGTCGCCGGTGTTCAGCGCCGGCGGGTCGGCCGCCCATGCCGGGCCGGCAGCGAGCGCGGCCGCGGTGCCGAGCAGCACGGCCCATCTGCCGCTGCGCCGCTGCGCCGCCGGTCCGGCGGAAATATCATGCTTGTTCGGCGACGTCATCGAACCCTCTCCTGAACAACTCCGCTTGGCCCATCCGGCACTCCAGGCGGGAACCAGGACGCCTTCGTCCCTCGGCACGAAGGGACGTGACGGAGGAGTCCAAGTTTCATGCCAAGGCATGGGACCGGGCGAATCTACCCGCTTCGCACCGAGGGTGCCGATTTTTTAGGCAACGGCCCCGAATCTGCCGAAATCGAGGCCGCTTTCCCGCCTCAGCGCCGGCTCGCGAAGAAGTCGCGCAGCAGGTTGGCGGCCGCGCGCTCCTCGATGCCGCCATAGACCTCGGGGCGATGGTGGCAGGTCGGCTGATGGAAGATGCGCGGCCCGTGCTCGACGCCGCCGCCCTTGGGGTCGTAGGCACCGAAATAGACCCGCCGGATGCGGGCGAACGCGATCGCCTGCGCGCACATGGGGCAGGGCTCCAGGGTGACATAGAGATCGCAGGCCGGCAGGCGCGCACTGCCGACGGCGGCGCCTGCCGCCCGGATGGCCAGAAGCTCGGCATGCGCGGTCGGGTCGCGGTCGCTTTCGACCCGGTTGTGGGCGGCCGCCACCTCTACTCCGCTCGTCCCGTCGACGATCACCGCGCCCACCGGAACCTCGCCCGCCGCCGCGGCGATGCGCGCCAGGGCCAGGGCACGGGCCATCGGCGTGCGATTCGGTAGGTCGGGCATCGGTCCCCGGCGGCGGCCGGCGTTCCTACTGGCGGTCGAGGAACGGGTTGGTGAAGCCGCGCCGCCGCGGCGGCAGCGCCTCGGACAGATAGTCGAGATACTTGTCGCGCTCGGCGCCGTCCAACGGCGCCATCCCGTGCCGTTCGGTCATCCAGGTCAGCAGCTCGTCCCAGCGATCCCGGGACAGGCCCTGGCGGCGGACCAGTTCGGAGCTGTGGCAGGCGGTGCAGAACCAGAAGATCTCCTCGCGGTTCGCCCCGTCCGGCAGGTTCTCGGGCACGTCGGCGGTATCGCGGACATAGCCGACGGGGGGTACGCCCGCGGCCGGGGCCGCCGGCGCAGGTGGGCTGGGTGCCGCGACCGGCGCCGTCGCGGTCGCTGCGGGTGTCCGGACCGGCGCGGGAGGCTGCGGCTTGTCGCGCAGCCACCCCGCCTTGTCCGATCCCAGCACGACGATGGTCACCGCGATGCAGAGGACCGCAAGCCGTCCGGGGCCGAATGCCATGATCGCGGGCGTCAGGCCTTGATCAGCACGGCCACGCGATGCATGGCGTTGCCGCCATAGCCCTGCGGGTTCCAGTTGGCGGCAACCGGCGGCTGCATCCGGCCTTTGCTGTCGGTGGCGCGGACCCAGACCTCGAAATAGCCCGCACTCGGCAGGTTCAGTTCGGTGCGCCAGTTCTGCCAGCAATATTTGTTGGGCGGCGCATCGACGGCGCAGGACTGCCATGTCTGGCCGTAGTCGTAGGAGACGTCGACGGCCTTGACGGTCTCTTCCCCGGCCCAGGCGTGGCCGCGCAGGGCCAGCTTGCGCGTGCCGTCGGCAAGCTCGGTGCCGTTCTTCACATTGGTGATGATGGAGCGCACCGGCATCGATTCGAGGATGGCGAAGGTCTTGGTGTCGGCCTTGCCGCCCGGGATCATCGGGACCGTCGGCCGCCGGTAGGCGGTGCCGGTCATGCCCGGCCCGTCATGCTCCCGGTCGCGCACCCAGATGCGCGTCAGCCACTTGGCCGAGGCCGAGCCGGGATAGCCGGGCGCCACCACCCGCAGCGGGAAGCCGTGGACCGCGGGCAGCGGCTGGCCGTTGATGGCGAAGGCCAGGATGGTGTGCTCCTCCATGGCCTTGGCGATGGGCACGCCGCGCGACAGGGTGATCTGGGCCGGATCCCCGGACAGATGCCGGTCGGCACCGTAATGGCCGGTATAGACGGCCGACGATTTCAGGCCGGCCGCCTGCAACACGTCCTTCAGGCGGATGCCGGTCCATTCCGGGTTGCCCGCCCCGCCATTGGTCCACTGGTTGCCGCGCGCCTCCGGCGTGAAGAACGACCGGCCATTGCCGCCGCATTCGAGCTGGAGCTTGTAGGTCACCGGCTGGAAGCGCTGCTTCAACTCGCCCAGTTTCAGCTTCAGCGGCGTGTTCACCTCGCCGTCGATCGTCAGTTCCCAGGCATCCGGGGTGGTGGTCGGCTCCGGCGGCAGGCCGTTGTTGCGGATGAAGAACTTGTCGGTCGGCGTGACGTCGTCATCCAGCAGGTGCTCCGGCGTCTCGGCCACCAGCGGGCGGTCGCCGAGGATGACGAGGTCGGCCTTGCCGTCCATCTTCAGGATCTTGGGGCCGCTCTTGGGGGCTGCTGCCTGCTGCGCCATGGCCGCCGGCACCAGTCCGCCCGGCATATTGCCGGCAAACGGGATGGCGCCACCGACCGCCGCACCCATGGCGGCCAGGCCGGCGCCCTTCAGGATGCCGCGGCGGCCGAAGACGAGGGCGTCCGCCCGCTCCGGATCGTCCCGATACAGCTCGTCGATTCCCCGTTCCTTGCGCATCGCCCAGACTCCTCATGCCGTCACGGCTCACACATAGAATACGGATCGGGGCGGGCTTGGCCACCCTGGGGAGAAAAAATCGAACCTGCTGCGGGCTGTCCGGCACGATCGGCAATTCACAGCGCTGCCGGTCCTGCTATCCTCGCGCGCAAGCGCCTCGGCCCCCGGGCCCGGATCGATACCCAGACGAGACGCCAGCCGGGGGAGGCTTCGCTAGCGCGCCGATGACGACCAATCCAAGCGATCCCGCCATGACGGCGGCGGAAGTCCAGGCGGCACCGACGCCGGAGCGGCCGACCAGAAGCGTCGCCATCACGGCCCTGCTGATCGCGACCAACCTGTTCATCCTCATCGTCGCCGGCGCCGTCGGCGGCTGGCTGACCTCGCGCTACGCCGACTTCGTGCGCAGCTCGGAGCGCAGCGCCGCCGCGCGGATCGTCGATGTCGCGACCCGCGAGATGCTGTGGACGCAGTATCTGGGCCAGGTCCAGGGGCTGGCCGGGCTGATCGCGGAAAGCCGCGACGTGCGGGCGCTGGTGGACGAGACCGACGCGGCCCGGATCAAGACGGTCCTGGCCAACGAGTTCGGACGCGAGCTGCTGACCCGCGGCGACGTTCGGATGCTGGGCCTGTCGCTCTATTCCCCCGATCTCGCCAAGCTCGGCGAGCGCTGGGGCGACCGCACGACGGAGACGGCGGCGCTGGAGCCGCCGGCCGCGCTGCTGGAGGCGGTGCGCAATCGCTCCGCCCGCGACCGGCTGCGGCAGATGACCCGCGTCTGGACCAACGACGGCACTCCGGTCCTGACCGTGGTGGCGCCGCTGGGCGGCCTGCGCGTCGCCGGCTACGTCTTCATCCATGTCGATCCGCTGGTCGCCCTGGGGCGCCTCGACGAGCGGGTCGGCAATGAGGTGGCGATCCTGGCGCTGGGCAGCGAGCGAACGCTGCGCACGCTGGAGAACGTGAAGCTGCCGGCCGGGGCGGCGGTCGACCAGACCCACGTCCCGCTGGTCAGCCCCCAGGGCGAAGCCTTCGCGGAGGTGCGCCTGCGCCGCGACATGGGCAAGCTCGAGGACTTCCTGTCGGCGGAGCTGCGGCGCTCGCTCATCATCTTCGTCGTGCTGGGCGGCATCGCCGCGATCCTGGCCGTGGCCGTGGTCTGGACCGCGCTGCGGCGGGCACGCCGGCGCGAGGACGCCTATGCCGCCGCCCTGGCGGAGCGCGCGCGGGCCCTGGAGGCGAGCAACGCCTACCTGACCAGCGCCCGCGACGAGGCGGAGGCGGCGCGGTCGGCAGCCGAGCGGGCGACCCAGGCCAAGTCGGAGTTCCTGGCCAACATGAGCCATGAGC
>CAZQOA010000003.1:0-31589 GCA_964594715.1 uncultured Rhizobiaceae bacterium
AGATGCCGGCACTGATCAGGCCCGGCACCGCCAGCGGCAGGGTGATGCGGCGCAGGATCTGCAACCGCGTCGCCCCGTCGATCAGCGCGCACTCCTCCAGCTCGTAGGGGATCGACTTGAAATAGCCGATCAGGAGCCAGGTGCAGAACGGCACCAGGAAGGTCGGATAGGTCAGGATCAGGGCCAGCGGGCTGTCGAACAGGCCGAACTGGTAGACCATGGTCGCCAGCGGGATGAACAGGATCGACGGCGGCACGAGGTAGGCGAGGTAGATCGCCAGCCCGACATACTGACTGCCCTTGAAGCGCAGCCGCTGGATCGCATAGGCCGCCAGCACGCTCGAGAAGAGCGACAGTGCCGTGGCCGCCACCGCCACCGACATGGTGGTGACGATCCAGCGCGGATAGGACGTCTCGAACAGCAGCTTGTAGATGTGATCGAGCGTCGGCTGGGCGATCCAGAACGGGTTGTAGGTCTTGTAGTCGTAGAGCTCCGCGTTCGGCTTGAAGGACGTGATCGCCATCCAATAGAACGGGAACAGCAGGATGAAGACGAAGCAGGCGAGCGGGACATAGAGCAGCACGACCCGCCGGCTGCGGCTGTCCCACGTCATCGCCTCCGGCACCACGGTGGCGGTGTTGCGCCCCTCTTCGTTGGCGGCGATGTCAGTCATTGGACTCTCCTTGCTGCCACTTCCGCCGTGCCAGCGCGAAATAGCTGAACAGCGTCGCGACGACGAGGAACGGCACCATCGAGACCGCGATCGCCGCGCCCTCGCCCAGCATGCCGCCCGGGATGCCGCGCTGGAACGCCAGCGTCGCCAGGAGGTGGGTGGAGTTCACCGGGCCGCCACGCGTGATGGCGTAGACGAGCTGGAAGTCGGTGAAGGTGAAGATGATCGAGAAGGTCATCACGATCGCCAGGATCGGCAGCAGCAGCGGGAAGGTGATGAAGCGGAACCGCTGCCATCCCGTCGAGCCATCGAGCAGGGCCGCCTCGTAGAGCGACGGCGAGATCGTCTGCAGGCCGGCCAGAAGGGTGATTGCGACGAAGGGGATGCCGCGCCAGATATTCGCCGCGATCAGCGACCAGCGCGCCGGCCATGCCGAGCCGAGGAAGTCGAAATAGGTGTCGCGCCATCCGAGCACGTCGACGAAGACGTAGGAGATGATCGAGAACTGCGAATCATAGATCCACCAGAACGCGATCGCGGACAGGACGGTCGGCACGATCCAGGGCAACAGGATGATGGCCCGCAGCACGCTCTTGAACGGCAGGTGATTGTTCAGCAGCAGCGCCAGCCAGAGCCCCAGCCCGAACTTACCGACAGTCGCGACGGCGGTGTAGAACACGCTGTAGAAGATCGCCTGCCAGAACAGCCGATCGCCGAACAGGTACTCGAAATTCTCGATGCCGACCCATTGGCCGCTGCGCCCGATCGTCGTGTCGGTGAAGGCGAGCCACATGCCGAGCCCAAGCGGATAGGTCAGGAACACCAACAGCAGCCCCGCCGTCGGCAGCATGCACATGAAGATGAGAAACGGCTTCCAGTCGAACAGGCGAACCAGCCAGGAAGGCTCCACGCGGGGAGGCGACCAGTTGGTGACGTCGGTGCCGGACATCGGACCTCCGGGAGAAACGGGCCGCGCCGCCGGGGACCAGCCCCGACGGCACGGCGGTTCTTCTTGCTTCTAGCGGTAGTAGCGGCGGCTTCTGCGTTCCGCCTCGCGCACCGCCTCCTCCGGCGTCGACTGCCCGGATGCCACCGCGGCGCACATCTGCACCATAATATACTCCGCCGCCACGGTGCCGGCAGCCTGCGTGATCGGGCCCTTGTAGCCGCTCCAGAACTGGTTCTCCGTGCCGTTCCGGTAGACTTCCAGCTTCGGATCGGAATCCCACACCGCACTCTTCCCGTAGGCCCGCAGCGTGTGCGACCAGTAGCCGAGGCAGCCGGTCAGCCACGGATCATACTGCTCCGCCTCCATCATGTAGGAGAGGTAGGCCTTGGCTGCGTTCGGCGACTTGGTGTGCTTGAACACCATCGCGTTCAGGATCAGCGACGATTGCGGCGCCTTGCCCACGAGGCCCGACGGCAGCGGTGCGTGATCGGTATCCTCGGCGATCGCCTGCGTCGCCGGATCCTTCTTCAGCGCGAAATACAACGAGACGCCATTGGCCGTCAGCCACAGTTCCTGTGCCGCATAGGCGCGGTTGTTGCTCACGTCGCCCCAGGACAGCGTCCCCGGAATGAAGCTTGGATAGAGATCCTTCAGGTATTTCAGCGAGTCGATCGTCTGCTTGCTGTTGATCGCGACCTTGCCGCTCTCGTCCACCAGATAGCCGCCATGCGACCAGACGATCCAGTTGGCGAAGCCGTTGCCGTCACCGACGGCGTTGCCGAGGGCGAAACCGGCCGGCTTGTTGATCTTCTTCAGCGCCTGGCAAACCTTGAGGAATTCCCCCAGGTCATTGGGGATCTTGTCGAAGCCGGCCTCCTTGAGGGCCGATTTGCGATACACGATCGGACCGGTCGATCCGCCGAAGGGAATACCGATCCAGTTATTGGTACCGACCTTCTTGCCGTATTTCTCGCCGAGGAAGGACCAGCCGCCATAGCGCTTGCCGAGATACTCCGCGACGTCCGACAGCTCGAGCACCTTGTCGCTGTAGACATGGGGATCCTCGGCCCAGCCGATCACCACGTCAGGGCCGGCGCCGGTGTTGGACGACACCGCGGTCTGCTGGCGGATGTCTTCCCAGCCGACGAAGTCGACACGCACTTCGACCCCGGTCTCCTTGGCGAATTTCGCGGTATTCGCCCGGAAGATCACCTCGTCCGGCTCCACGAAGCGGGCCGGGCGGAGGACGCGCAGGCTGGCGCCCTTCTCGATCGGCAATTTCGGTGCCGCCACATCCACCCGCGGAATCTGCTGTGCGCTGGCGGCACTGGCAAAGGTGGCGGCGGCAGCGGCACCACCGATGATCTTGAGCGAATCTCGCCGTGTAATGATGTTTGCCATTGTTTTCCTCCCTCTTTCTTGTGCCGGTCGCCCGGCCTGGCCGATGCCGGTCGCCCGGCATTCCCTGCGCCGGTTACCCGGCCGCGATCCGCTGACCGGACTTTCGATCGAACAGATGCACGAGGTTGCTGTCGGGGGTGACCGGCAGGATGTCTCCCGGACGTGCCGTGATGCGCTCGCGGAACGCCCCCAGCACCTGATGGCCGCCGATGCGCAGGAACACCTGCGTCTCCGATCCGGTCGGCTCGACCAGCTGCACGGTGGCCGGCATGCCATCCGGGTCGAGCCGCAGATGCTCCGGCCGGATGCCATAGACGACCGGCCCGCGGGCCGCAGCGCCCGGCGGCACCGGCCACATGGTCCCGTCGTCGCAGCGCAGCCCGCCATCGACGACCTCGCCATCGAAAATGTTCATCGCCGGCGAGCCGATGAAGCCGGCCACGAAGAGGTTGGCCGGCCGGTCGTAGAGCTCCAGCGGGCGGCCCGCCTGCTCGATGTTGCCGCCGTTCATCACCACGATCTTGTCGGCCATGGTCATGGCCTCGATCTGGTCGTGGGTAACGTAGACGGTGGTCACCTTCAGGCGCTGATGCAGCTCCTTGATCTCGGAGCGCATCTGCACGCGCAGCTTGGCGTCGAGGTTGGACAAGGGCTCGTCGAAGAGGAAGACCTGCGGGTTGCGGACGATCGCCCGGCCCATGGCGACGCGCTGCCGCTGGCCGCCGGACAGCTGGCGCGGATAGCGGTGCAGGAGCTGCTCCAGGCCCAGGATGCGGGCGGCGCGGCCGACCTCGCGCTCCATCACCTCGCGCGGGGCCTTCGCCAGCTTGAGCGAGAAGCCCATGTTGTCGAACACCGTCATGTGCGGGTAGAGCGCGTAGTTCTGGAACACCATCGCGATGTCGCGATCCTTCGGCGGGATATTGTTGACGACCCGCCCGCCGATCGAGATTTCGCCGCCGGTGATGTTCTCCAGGCCGGCCAGCATGCGCAGCAGCGTGGACTTGCCGCAGCCCGACGGGCCGACCAGCACGACGAACTCGCCATCATCGATATCGACGCTGACCCCGTGCAGAATCTCGACCGGGCCAAAGGCCTTCCGCACGTCCGCTATTCCGACCGTCGCCATTCATCCTCCCGATCCGGAACGTTCACGCCTGTCCGGTTGTCGGCTGGGGCAGGCCAAGCCGCCTACCCTGCCGTGTTCATCATTGTCGACAATAGCGCCGTTACTCTGGCCGTGTGTCAACCATTGCCGCCGCCCGTTTCCCGCGACCGGCACACAAATTTCTCCATCGGCCATCTTGATGCAACCGTCCCGCGGGCCGGGCGCAGGGTCCGCTTCAACGCCTGTACTCGCTCCCGCTTGGCCATTAGGCTCGATCTCGAATGGGTGCCGGCGAAGTGCCGCCGCGCGCGCCGCCCGAACGAACCGACGGAAGATCGCCATGCCCCGCTTCGCCGCCAACCTCTCGATGATGTTCAACGAAGTCCCGTTCCTCGACCGATTCGCCGCCGCTGCGCGCGCCGGCTTCAAGGGCGTGGAGTTCCTCTTCCCCTATGAATGGCCGGCGGACGAGGTGGCGCGGGCGGCCAGGGACGCGGGGGTCGAGATCGTTCTCTTCAACACGGCCGCCGGCGACTGGAGCAAGGGCGAGCGCGGATTCGGCGCCATCCCGGGTGCCGAGAAGCGCTTCGCCGAGGCGGTCGACCAGGCGATCCACTATGCCGGCGTGCTGAAGTGCCCACGCGTCCACCTGATGGCCGGGATCGTGCCCCAGTCGGCGACGCGCGAGGCCTGCGAGGCGACGTTCGTGTCCAACCTCGGCGCGGCCGCGGCCAAGCTGGCGGCGGCCGGGTTGACCGGCCTGCTGGAGCCGCTGAACACGCTGGACGTGCCGGGCTATCTGCACAGCCGCACCGATCATGCGCTGGGTTATATCGCCGCCGTCGGCAGCCCGGCGCTGGCCCTGCAGCTCGACCTCTATCATGTGCAGATCATGGAGGGGGACCTGGCCCGCAAGGTCGAGGGCCTGGCCGGCCGCTACGGCCATGTCCAGATCGCCGGCAACCCCGGCCGCAACGAGCCGGACATGGGCGAGATCCACTACCCCTTCCTGTTCGACCTCTTCGACCGCATCGGTTATCAGGGCTGGATCGGCTGCGAGTACCGGCCGAAGGCTGCGACCACCGACGGCCTGGGCTGGGCCGGTCGCTGGGGCATCCAGGCCCACTGACTGCAATTTCGGACTCGGAGCGCCAATCCATGAAGGTCGTCATCACCGGCGGCGGCGGCTTCCTCGGCCGCAAGCTGTGCGCCGCCCTGCTCAACCACCATGCCCTGATCGATGCGCGCGGCCGGCCCTATACGCCGACCCAGATCATCTGCTTCGACGCCGTGCCCTTCGACCCGCCGCTGCCCACGGACCCGCGGGTCAAGGGGGTGGTCGGCGACATCTCCGACGCGGCCACCGTCCGCAGCCTGATCGACCCCGACGTCGCCAGCGTGTTCCATCTGGCCGCCGTGGTCAGCGCGGGCGCGGAGGCGGACTTCGACCTCGGCATGCGGGTGAACCTGGATGGCACGCGCCACGTGCTGGACGCCTGCCGCGCCCTGCCCCAGCAACCGAAAGTCATCTTCACCAGCTCGCTTGCCGTCTATGGCGGCGACCTGCCGGCGACGGTGACCGATGCCACGCCGATCACCCCGCAGACCTCCTACGGCGCACAGAAGCTGGTCGGCGAATACCTGCTGACCGACTACAGCCGGAAGGGCTTTCTCGACGGGCGGGCGCTGCGGCTGCCGACCATCGTGGTGCGTCCGGGCAAGCCCAACAAGGCGGCCTCGACCTTCGCGTCCAGCATCGTCCGCGAGCCGCTCCAGGGCGATGCCGCGGTGTGCCCGGTGTCGCCCGAGACGCGGATGCCGATCCTGTCGCCGCGCAAGGCCGTCGCCGCCTTCCTCCATGTCCACGACCTGCCGGCCGACGCGCTGGGCGCCCATCGCGGCATCCTGCTGAACGGCATCTCGGCGCCGGTCGGCGAGATGGTGAAGGCGGTCGAACGCCATGGCGGCTCCGCCGCCGCCCGGCTGATCGAATGGAAGCCCGATCCGGCGATCCAGAAGATCGTCGCCTCCTGGCCGGCTGCCATCGATGCCGAACGCGCCCGCCGCCTCGGCTTCCATGCCGACAGCGGCATCGACGAGATCATCGGCAACTTCATGGCCGACGACATGCGGCGCTAGGCCGAGGCCAGGAAAAACGGGAGAAGCCAATGGACGCGTCCCAACTGAAGACGATGCAGGCGCCTTTGAAGGACGCCTACCGCAACGACGCGGCCAGCGCGCTCATCACGCTCCGCGCCCGCGGCTCGATCGACGATCAGAACATCGCCTGCAAGGTCGAGACCGGCCGGGCGCTCGCGGTCGCCGGCCTGCACCCGGCGACCGGCGGCTCGGGCATGGAGCTCTGCTCGGGCGACATGCTGCTGGAGGCGCTCGTCGCCTGCGCCGGCGTGACCCTGAAGGCGGTCGCCACGGCGCTGGAGTTCCGGCTGGACGGTGCCCGGCTGGAGGCCGAGGGCGACCTCGATTTCCGCGGCACGCTCGGCGTGGCCAAGGATGCGCCCGTCGGGTTCCGCGCCATCCGCCTCCGCTTCGAGCTGGACACCGACGAGCCGCAGGAGCGGATCGACACGCTGTTGAAGTTGACCGAGCGCTATTGCGTGGTGTTCCAGACGATCAACACGAAGCCGGAACTATCGGTGTCGGGGGCACGCCCGGGCGCCTGACCACGCAGTTGCCAATAAAGAGGCAGCCGCCATGGATGACTATGCCTGCGCAATCGTCGTCCGCAGCGACCTCCTCCTTCTTGGCCTGCGATCCCCGCATCGGCGGAGGGCCGCCGGCCACTGGGACATTATCGGCGGCCGCGTGGAGCGTGGCGAGGAGATCGCGGCGGCGCTTGCTCGCGAGCTGTCGGAGGAGATCGGGGTGACCCCGACCGCGATCCGATTGCTGGGCGTGATCGCCGCCCCGACATCGGGGAACCTGCCGCCGGCCCGCTATCACCTCCATGCCGTCAGCGACTGGACCGGCGGAGAGCCGGCGATGCGCGGCGAAGAGCACACGGAATTGCGATGGTTCACGCTGGCAGATGCCTGTCGGGAACCGCTATTGGCCCTTGCCGCCTACTCTGCGTATTTCGAGATGGCCCTCGCCAAGGGACCGGGAGAAGTGGCCAGCCCCCTCAAATGGCGATCGTCAGGCCGCCGTCGATGATGATCGTCTGGCCCGTGAGATAGGCCGCGGCATCGGAAGCCAGGAAGACGGTGGCGCCGGCCATCTCTTCCGGGCGGCCCCAGCGGCGCAGCGGGGTGCGCACGCCCATCATGGCGGTGAACTCCGGATTGTTCTGCAGGGGCTCGGTCATCTCGGTCGCGATGTAGCCGGGCGCGATGGCGTTCACCGTGATGCCGCTCGGGCCCAATTCGGTCGCGAGGCCCCGGGTCATGGAGGACAGCCCGCCCTTGGCCGCGATGTAGGCGATGATGGTCGGGCGCGCGGTCGAGGCCATGATCGACGAGGTCGAGATGATGCGGCCGAAGCCCCGTTCCGCCATGCCCCTGGCGGCTGCCTTCGCCAGGGCGAAGCAGGAGGTGAGGTTGGTCGCGATCACCCGCTCGAAGTCCGCCAGCTCGAACTCCTGCAACGACCGGCGATGATTGATGCCGGCATTGTTGACCAGGATGTCAACCTTGCCGTAGCGGCCCTCGCAGGCCGCGACCACGGTCGCCGCGGCCCGCGGGTCGGACAGGTCGGCCGGGAACTCGGCTGCGCTGTGCCCCGCCGCGGCCAGCTCGGCCACCCGTGCCGCCAGCGTCGCCGGATCGCGGCCGACCAGCGCCACGGAGGCGCCCGCCCCCGCCAGCGCCTTGGCCGCCTCCCAGCCGATGCCGCGCGAACCGCCGGTGACCAGCGCCACGCGCCCCGTCAGGTTGAAGGCGGAAAGGCCGTTTGGTAGTGACGAATGAGTCGGGACCGTCATCTCACATCACCGCCCCGATCTGCCAGGGCGTGAACTCTTCCTCGCCGAAGCCCATCTCCTCGCTCTTGGTCTGCTGGCCCGACGCGGTGGCGAGGATCAGGCGGAAGATCGCCTCGCCCGCCTCCTGCACCGACTGCGTGCCATCGACGATGCCGCCGCAATTGATGTCCATGTCGTCCATCATGCGGTTCCACAGCGAGGTGTTGGTGGCGAGCTTCAGCGATGGTGCGGGCTTGCAACCGAAGACCGAGCCGCGGCCGGTCGTGAAGCAGACGATGTTGGCGCCGCCCGCCACCTGCCCGGTCGCCGACACCGGGTCGTAGCCGGGGGTGTCCATGAAGCAGAAGCCCCGCGCCACGATCGGCTCGGCATACTTGTAGACGTCGACCAGGTTGGTGGAGCCGCCCTTGGCGACCGCGCCCAGGGACTTCTCCAG
Source organism: uncultured Rhizobiaceae bacterium (assembly GCA_964594715.1). GTDB lineage: Bacteria > Pseudomonadota > Alphaproteobacteria > ATCC43930 > Allostellaceae > Allostella. The sequence continues at coordinate 8,508 of CAZQOA010000003.1, forward strand.
GATCGTCGTCAGCCCGCCCGCCTTGTTGCCGGGCGAGGGGTTGTTGTTCATCTCGTTGCCGGTGCGGGCGGTGTATTCCTCCCACCACTTGATGCGGGCGACCAGCTTCTCGCCGATCTCGCGGCTGACGGCACGCCGGGTCAGCAGATGCTCGGCGCCATAAATCTCGGGCGTCTCGCTGAGGACGGCCGCGCCGCCATGGCGCACCAATAGATCGACCGCCGCCCCCAGGGCCGGGTTGGCGGTGATGCCGGAATAGCCGTCCGAGCCGCCGCATTGCAGGGCCAGCGTCAGGTGCCTGGCCGGCACGGTCTGGCGGGCGACCTTGTTGGCCTCCGGCAGCATCTCCTGGATGCGGGCGACCGCCTCGGCCACGGTCTTGCGGGTGCCGCCGGTATCCTGGATCGTCATGGTGTGGAACTGGCCGGAGGTCGACAGCCCCTCGGCCCGCATCAGCCCGCCGATCTGGTTGGATTCGCAGCCGAGCCCGATCACCAGCACGCCCCAGAAGTTGGGATGGCGGGAATAGCCGCCGATGGTGCGGCGAAGCACGTCCATCGCCTCGCCCTCGCTGGCCATGCCGCAGCCCGTCCCGTGGGTCAGCGCCACCACCCCGTCGACATTGGGAAAGGCGTCGAGCGCGCCGTGGCGGAACTTGTCGGCGACCATGTTGGCGACATGGGCCGAGCAGTTCACCGAGGTCAGGATGCCGATATAATTGCGGGTCGCCACCCGGCCGTCGGGGCGGACGATGCCCTCGAAGGTCGCCGGCTCGGCCACATTGTCGGTCGGCTTCGCGTCGGCGCAGAAGGCATAGTCGCGCGAGAAGTCGCCCATCGCCAGGTTGTGGGTATGGACATGCTCGCCCTTGGCAATCGGCCGCGAGGCGAAGCCGATGATCTGCGCGTATTTGCGCACCATCTCGCCCTCGGCGATGTCGGCGGTCGCGACCTTGTGGCCCGGCGGGATATGGGCCTTGGTCGCGATGTCCTCGCCTGGCAGGGCGGTGCCCGGCAGCAGGTCGGTGCGGGCGACGACGACATTGTCGGCGGGGTTCAGGCGGATGGTGATCGGCGGGGACATGGGTTGGCTCTCCCGGGCAGGGGCTCGCGAAGCAGCGGGAATTCTGGCGGAAAACACCGGCCGGCGATAGGCACGGATTGACGGGCGGCGGGGGCCGATGATGCACTCCCCCGGAACGAGCCGCGACCCCGGGGGAACCGCCGAACATGAAGATCACGCTGGACGCCGCCACCACCCTGCCCGAGGACGGCACCGCGGGCACCCTGCTCGGCCGCGCCTGGCTGCCCGACGCCGGCCCGGTGCCCGTGCTGCTGCGCGGCGACCAGGCGATCGACCTGTCCGCCCTCTCGCCCACCATGTCGACCCTGCTGGCCTTGCCCGAACTGCACGGGCGGCTGGCCGCCGCCGCCGGCCCATCGATCGCCAGCGTGGGCGACCTGGTCGCCAACACCGGCCTCGACGGGCGCGACCCTGGGCGGCCGTGGCTGCTGGCACCGTGCGACCTCCAGGCGGTGAAGGCGTGCGGCGTCACCTTCGCCTCCAGCATGCTGGAGCGGGTGATCGAATCCGAGGCCCGCGGCGACGCCGGCGCGGCCGAGGGCATTCGCGCGACGCTGTCGGCCGAGATCGGCAGCGACCTGTCGAAGGTGAAGCCGGGCTCGGAGCAGGCGATGCGCCTGAAGGCGGTCCTGGTCCAGCGCGGCCTGTGGTCGCCCTATCTCGAGGTCGGCATCGGTCCGGACGCCGAGGTGTTCAGCAAGTGCCCGCCGATGGCGGCGGTCGGCACCGGGGTCGAGGTCGGCATCCATGCGATCTCGGAATGGAACAATCCCGAGCCCGAGATCGTGGTGGTGGTCGACCCCGCCGGCACCATCGTCGGGGCGACGCTCGGCAACGACGTCAACCTGCGCGACGTCGAGGGCCGCAGCGCCCTCCTCCTCGGCAAGGCCAAGGACAACAACGCGTCGGCCGCGGTCGGCCCCTTCATCCGGCTCTTCGACGACAGCTTCTCGCTGGACGACGTGCGCGCGGCCGAGGTGTCGCTGCGGGTCGATGGCGACGACGGCTTCGAGCTGGATGGGAAGAGCTCGATGCGCCTCATCAGCCGCGATCCGACCGAGCTGGTCGCCCACACCATCGGGCCGCACCACCAGTATCCCGACGGCTTCGTCCTCTACACCGGCACCATGTTCGCGCCGACCAAGGACCGCGGCGGCCCCGGCCGCGGCTTCACCCATCACCCGGGCGACATCGTGACCATCGCCAGCCCGAAGCTGGGCCGCCTGACCAACCGCGTCGAGAAGGCCGACCGCGTCGAGCCCTGGACCTACGGCACCGGCGCCCTGATGCGCTCGCTGGCGAAGCGTGGATTGCTCTGAGACGATGGCGCGACCAGCATTCCCGTGCCGGTCTTCAGGATAGTTCGATGATCGGCTAAGCTACCCCTGTTCCGAATGGAGCGACGGGTATGCGGGCGCCATCTTCCACTTGGCCGGGAGCCGGGCGGTTGCGGTTCGATCGCTATGTCCTGGACCGGGATCGCGGCTGTCTCCTTCTCGACGGCGATGAGATAGCGCTTCGCCCGAAGACCTTCGCGGTGCTTCTCCATCTCGTCGAGAATTCCACCCGTCTCGTCCCGAAGGACGAGCTCTTCGCGGCGGTCTGGCCGAACGTCGCCGTCACCGATGACACCCTGGTGCAGAGCATCGGCGAGCTGCGGCGGGCACTGGGAGAGGGCGGATCGCGCCTTATCCGAACCATCCCCCGCCGCGGGTATCGGCTCGATGCGGCGGTGGCGCCACTGATATCCGCCAACGACGGCGACCAACCGTCCGCTCCGTCCATGGGGATGCGGCCGTCGTGGGCCGCGATGCTGGCCGCTGCCGTCGTGCTGACGGCGGCGGTGGCGTGGAACGGTCGCGGCGTCGTGCGCCCCATCGAGCCGCCCGCGGAAAGCGTCGGGGAAACGGCCAGGCCCGCGATTGCGGTGCTTCCTTTCCTCAGCCACGGCAACGACCCCGCCCGCGCCTACTTCGCGGATGGCATGACCCAGGACATCATCGACACGCTGGGCCGCTTTCCGGACCTGACGGTAATGTCGTGGAACGCCGTCGTCCCGTACAAGGGAACGGCGGCCGGCGCGGCCGAGATGGCACGCCGCCTCGCGGTCCGCTATCACGTCGAAGGCAACGTCCACCAGACTGGCGACCGCGTGCGTGCGAGCGCCCGACTGGTCGATTCGCGAGGGCGCGTACTATGGTCCGGCCGCATCGACGAGGCGCTGGCCGACGTCTTTGCCGTGCAGGACCGGATGGCGACCGAGATCGCCGGCGCCCTGGCCATCCGGGTGACCCAGTTCGAGCAGCTCCGGGCATCCGCCAAGCCGACCGAAAGCCTCGAAGCGTATGACCTGGTCCTCCGCGCGAGGCCCGCCCTGCAACGCCCGACGCGGGCCGGCAATGTGGAAGCGCGTGCGTTGCTGCGACAGGCGATCCAGCTCGATCCGGAATACGCCGCCGCCTACGCTGCGCTCGCCGAAACCTATTACATCGACGTCTCGATGGGCTGGGCGCAATCGCCGACCGCAGCGTTGAGCCGCGCCGGGGAAATGGCCGACAAGGCCCTCGGCCTCGACGGCGCCGAAGTGCGAGCCCGCGTCGTCCTTGGCCGGATCCACATCTTCCATCATCGCTACGAGCAGGCGAAGACGGAGCTCGACCGCGCGATCGCCATCAATCCGAGCGACGCCCGTGCGCTTGCCGGCCAGGGCAATGTCCTCATGTGGTCGGGACAGGCCAGCGCGGCGATCGACGCCCTCGAGTTGGCGCAGCGCATTGATCCAGAGCTCAATGCCATCGACCGTTTCGCCCTCAGCCTCGCCTACTATCTGGAACGGCGCTACGACGCGGCCATCGAACAGGCCCGGCTCAATCTGCGGAAGACGGATGGCGCGCACTTCAGCCGCGCGGTGCTGGCGGCGGCCTATGTCCAGCAGAACCGCCAGGAGGACGCCGCCCGTGCCGTGGCGGAGCTGCATCGCGCCGATCCGACCTTCGATCCCCGGACTTTCGGAAGCAAGCTCCTCGCGCCGGCCGATCTCGACCACTTGCGCGACGGGCTCCACAAGGCCGGCCTCTAGGATGCCGGTGTCGCAATAGCCGCTAATGCTTGCCGATCAGCGCGTGGTTGTGGTTCGCCTTGTCGATATTCCGGGTGAGGTTTTCCCCGAACAGGCCGGGCCCCTTGGGTAGGCCGAAGAGGTACAGCTTGCCGTCGCTGATCAGCCAGTTCTCCGGATCGGCCGTGACCGCCTCGCCCCGGCTGAGGGCCATGGCGCAGAGGTTGGCGAACTGCGGCGCATAGCGCACGGGATCCGCCTTGAACATCTCGCGATGCTCGGCCCGCAGGAAGCGGTACCGATGCTCATCCCACTCGTACTCGATCTCCGGCAGGCCGCGTGCTGCCTTCCCCTCGGAGAAATAGGCAACCGGATCGTAACCGGAAATCGCGAGCTGGGTGAGCTCGCCGGCACCGGACGGCCATGCCGCCACAAGCTGCAAGCCCACGGCCAGCAGAGCGAGGCGGATGGCTTCGCGTCGCGATCGGCTACGCACCCGAATTCATCCCGTTCGTCTCCGTAGAACCCGATTATAGCGGTCGCAAGGGGTGATTTTGGAAATTTTTCCGCTGTTCCTCCGGCTTCCTTCGTTACGCCCGATGCACGCTCCGCTTGGATCGCCGGCGTCGCTTTTCGAACAGGAGCACGCTCGATGACCGGATCGTCACTTTCGCCCCTTGCTACCGTCCCGGCGCGCATGGGCCTCAAGGTAGTGCGGCAGCTCCGCTCCGGCGCGGTCGCGGCTCTTGTCGCCTGGGCAACATTGGCCGCAAGCGCACCGGCTGCCGCACAGACCGAGCCGAAGTTCGTCATCAAGCCGGTCGGCGAGAAGAAGCTGCAGCAACTGCCGGCCGGACCGCTGTACTGGCGGATCGAGAACCTCCCGACCCTCGCGGAGGCCCGGGCTGCCGCCGGCGAAGCCGCCCTGGCGGCGGAAGTCGCCGGCAAGGTCTGGCTGTTCACGCTCGGGCCCAAGGACGGCACGACGCCCGGCGCCAGCAAAGCCGCGGAGATCGGCCCCGTGCCGGTGATCGCCGCGCCCGAGTATCTGCTGCGCATCAATCATGCCGGCGGCCCCGCGGGGGCCAAGACCCCGGTGCATTCGCACCCGGGGCCCGAAGCCTTCTATGTGCTGACCGGTCGCCTGGGCATGAAGACACCCAACGGCGTCATGCACGCCGACGCCGGCCGGACCATGAACGGACACCATGCCGACATGCCGATGGAGGTGTTCAGTGCCGGCCCGGCCGATCTCGACCAGCTGGTGATGTTCGTGGTGGACGCGACCCGGCCCTTCTCGTCGCCGGCCAGGTTCGATTGATGCGACAGGGGACAGCCTCCTGGCGGAGGCTGTCCCGATCCCGGTTCCCATACCCCCCGCTCGTCGGCTACGGTTCTTGCCGGAGAAAATCCTTCACAGGGGGGAAGCAAGATGGCGGGCAGGCTCGCCGGCAAGACAGCGTTCGTCACCGCCGCCGCCAACGGCATCGGCCGCGCCACGGCGCTCGCCTTCGCGGCCGAAGGCGCCACCGTCCATGCCACCGACGTGAACGAGAAGGTCCTGCAGGAACTGGCCGGAACGGCCAACCTGCACCTGGCGCGGCTCGACGTCACCGACAGCGCCGCCGTGCAGAAGGCGGCCGACGGGGTCGGCGGGGTCGACATCCTGTTCAACTGCGCGGGCTGGGTCGGCCATGGCGCGATCCTGGAGACCAGCGAGGCCGACTGGGACCGGTCCTTCGGCCTCAACGTCCGCGCCATGTTCGTCGTCATCAGATCGTTCCTGCCGGGCATGCTGGCACGCGGCGGCGGTTCCATCGTCAATATCGCGTCGGTCGCCTCGTCGGTGAAGGGCGTGCCGGTGCGCTGCGCCTACGGCGCCAGCAAGGCGGCCGTGATCGGCCTCACCAAGTCGGTCGCGGCCGACTATATCGGCCGGGGCGTGCGCTGCAACGCGATCTGCCCCGGCACGGTCGACACGCCGTCCCTCGGCGACCGCATCAACGCCTTCGCCGACCCCGTCCAGGCGCGCCGGGACTTCATCGCGCGCCAGCCGATGGGCCGCCTCGGCACCGCCGAGGAGATCGCCCATCTGGCCGTCTATCTCGCCTCCGACGAATCCAGATTCACGACCGGAACCGCCGTCATCTCCGACGGCGGGATGGTCATGTAGACACGCCGCAAGAGGGAAGAAGGGAACGCCATGAAGCTTCTGCGCTATGGGCCGAAAGGTAAGGAAAAGCCGGGCGTCGTCGATGAGGACGGCCGGATCCGCGACATCTCGTCGATCATCGACGACATCACCCCCGACGTGCTGGCGCCGAGCGCCTTGTCGGCGCTGACCAAGGACGTGAAGGCGAAGATGGCCTCGCTGCCGCTCGTCTCGGGCAAGCCGCGGATGGGCGTGCCGGTCGCCGGCATCCCGAACCTGATCTGCATCGGCCTCAACTTCGCCGACCATGCCGCGGAGGCGGGCCAGCCGATCCCGCCCGAGCCGATCATCTTCTTCAAGCATTCGGGCGCGCTCACCGGCCCCAACGACAATGTGCCGATCCCGCGCGATTCCCAGCACACGGACTGGGAATGCGAGCTGGCCGTCATCATCGGCCGCACCGCGCGCTATGTGAAAAAGGAAGATGCGCTGAAGTACGTCGCCGGCTACACGATCTGCAACGACGTGTCGGAGCGGCACTACCAGATCAAGCGGTCGAGCGGGCAATGGAGCAAGGGCAAGAGCAGCCCGGGCTTCGCGCCGGTCGGCCCCTGGCTGGTGACGCGCGACGAGATCAAGGACCCGCAGAAGCTGAAGATGACGCTCGACGTCAACGGCAAGCGGATGCAGAACGGCTCGTCGAGCACGATGATCTTCGACGTGGCGACCCTGGTCAGCCACCTGTCGGAATTCATGACACTGCTGCCGGGCGACCTCATCTCCACCGGCACCCCGCCCGGCGTCGGCTCCGGCATGAAGCCCAAGCCGATCTACCTGCGCGAAGGCGACGTCATGGACGTGGCCATCGAAGGGCTGGGCGCCCAGCGGCAGAACGTGGTCGCGACGAAGTAGGCGGACGACCGGGGCAAAGCGTCTTCCTGCCGGCGGCAGGAAGACGCTTTGCCCACCACGCTCAGCGCAGCCGCTCGTGCGCCGCAGAGAACCCCTTCAGGGATACCGGCAGGCCGAGCTGCTTGCCCTCGCGGTTGCGTAGCAGGACCATCAGCTCCCGGCCGCCCTTCATCGCATTCACGTCGTCGGCCGACGGCCGCCATGGCGCGAGGCAGCCATTGGTGTCGCAATGCCGGATCGGGACGATGGTCGGGTCGCGCCCGTCCACCTTCAACCCAAGGCCAGGCGGCAGCAGCAGGTCGAGCGGCACCACCACCAGCGCCAGCGCCTCGTTCTCCGCAGGCGGATAGCCGAGGCGGATCAACAACAGGTCGCGCTTACCCTCCTTGTCGCTCAGGACCTGGGCCATCTCGCACTGCTTGGGCTGCCCATTGGCCGGTGGGTCACAGCGCAGCATCCAGTCGCCGATCCGCTCGGCCCCGATCCGCTCGGCATTGGTGCTGGCGGCCGGCGCCTCCTCGGCCTTGCGCTTGCGCGACCGGTTCTGTGCATCGGCATCGCCGGCGAAGACCGCGGCCAGGCAAAGGGCCAGTGTCGCGGCCAGGATGCGGCCGGCGAGGATCCTGCGCATGACGCCCCCGCCTCAGGCCGCGTCGCCGAGCGCGGTGACGGGTGCCGTCCATTCGCTCGCATGGGAAGCCGGGCTCGGCCGTTCGACCGGACGCAGCGCAGCCGGCGGGGTGCCGACATAGACAAAGCCGACCAGCCGGTCGGGTGGGGCGAAGCCCAGCGCCGCCGCCACCGTCGGATCGTAGGCATTGACCCCAGTGACCCACATGGCGCCGAAGCCCAGCGCATGCGCTGCGTTCAACAGGTTCATGGTGGCCGCCCCGGCCGCCATCAGCTGCTCGATCTCGGGGATCTTGTGGTCGGGCCGGATGCGGGCGCCACAGGCGATGACCAGCGGCGACCGCATCGGCCGCCCCCGCTCGCGCTCCAACAGCGCCTCCGTCCAGGTCGGGTCGCGGACCTTCAGGGCATCGGCGAAGACCTCGCCCAGCCGCTTGCGCGCATCGCCGCGGATAATGGCGAAATGCCAGGGGCGCAGGCCGCCATGGTCAGGGGCCCGCAGCGCGGCCGACAGCATGGTATCGATGTCGGCATCCGTCGGGCCAGGATCGGTCAGCATCACCGGCGAGATGGAACGCCGCGACAGGAGAAGTTCGAGAGAGGACATCACAAGCCTTCGATGTAGGCGGAGGACAGGGTGCGCAGTGCCGCCCCGGCCTTCCCAGTCCGGTCATCCTAGCGCATTTCTGGCCACACCATATTGCAACTGCGATGCGCTCGCAACTGGAGCCGACATTGATCGCGCCGCCCGGCAATGGTTGGATGGCACATGCCAAGCTTCCTCTCGGTCGATGTGCTCGAATGCCGCGGCAGCCCCTATGAAATCGGGCACCAGTTGGCGGAGCGCCTGCGGGCCCTGCGTGGCGCCCGCGCCCTCCGGCCGGCCGGCAACGTGGCGATCGAGGGCTTCGAGCTGCAAGCCGCGCGGGCCGCCCTGCGCTCCTACGCCCCGAACGTCTGGGAGGAGTTGCACGGCATCTCCGACGGGCTGGGCCTGCCGCTGGACCGCACCGTCGCCGCCTTCTCCAATGGGCGGCTGCGCTATCCGCAGCGCGGCTGTTCGGCGGTGCTGGGCGGCGGCGTCTATGGCCGCAACTATGATTTCACACCACGACGCTACGACTGCGTGCTGATCGCCATCCAGTCGCCGGCGACCCATGCCAGCATCGGCTTCGCGGAGCGCTACACCGGCCGCCTCGACGGGATGAACGACCAGGGCCTCTGCATCGGCCTGCACTATGTCAACGACGCCGGCTGGCGTCCGGGGTTGGCGAGCCCGCTCATCGTCCGCATCATCCTCGACCAGTGCGCCACCGCCGCCGACGCGGCGGACCTGCTGTGCCACCTGCCGCACGGGCTGGCCTTCAACTACTCGATCATGGACCGCCATGGAGAGGCCGCCGTCGTCGAGGCCAGCCCGGATCGCGTGGTGGTGCGGCGGGCGGATGCGCTTGCCTGCACCAACCATTTCCAGTCGCCCGAACTCGAGCACGCGAATTCCGACCATGTCCGCGCGTCGCAGCGACGGCTGTCGCCACTGGAAGAATGGGCGGGCCAGGGGCTTGCGGCCGGGGAGCTGTTCCTGGCTCTCAACGACGCCCGTTCGGCCGCATTTCATCATGGCTATGCGGCCGGCCACGGCACCTTGCACACGCTGGTGGCCGAGCCCGCATCGGGTGCGCTCACCATCGGCATAGGCGCCAATGCCGCACCCCGGCGCATCGACGTCCCGGCCTGGGCCCAGGGTGCCGCCCTCGGCTTCGATCGCCTGCGCGGGCGGCTCGGTGCCAAGGACGACAAGCTCTTCCGCGACCGCGACCTCGCCGGCGCGGAGTTCCGCAACGTCTCCCTGGCAGGCGCCCGGTTCGACGACATCAACTTCGCCGGGGCCGAGATTTCCGCCTATTGCAACTTCAAGGGAATGCGGCTCGCCGGCATCCCGGTGGAGGAACTGTTCGCGGCCTACCGGGAGCGACGGGGCCGATAGATTCCGCCGACCGGCTCAAGGCTCCCCGCCATCTCACGGCTTGCCGTCGCGGAAATAGCAGGCGCGCTCGACCAGGCTGTTCATCTGGCTCGCCGCCTGGACGGTCAGCGGATGATGGGTCGCACCCGGTCGCGGCGAAATGAAGGATGCCATCTCGCGTACCCGCTCGAGCTGGGGGTCGGTGGCATCGGCCAACAGCGCGATCACCAGGTTCTCCAATGCGATGACCCGGATGCGTAGCTGCACCAGCTCGGCATTGGTCAAGGCGGGAAACACGGCGGCGGCGCCGCCGTGGTGGCTGACCGGCATCGCACCGCCCTCGTTCTCCCATCTGGAGAGCGCCTTCCGCCGAATCGCCTCGTCATTTAGGGACTTTGGACCTTGATCTGCCATGGACTGGCTCCCGAAATAGTAAGAGCAGGGACCTTGCCCGCGCGTCATCTGGAGCACGCCCCATGACCACGCCAGTTCCGGCCCGCAACGTCAAGCTGAAGCGAGCCTACGAGCCACCCGACGACACCGACGGCACCCGCATCCTGATCGATCGCCTGTGGCCGCGCGGGGTCGCCAAGAAGGATGCCGCCCTCGACCAGTGGATGAAGGAGGTGGCCCCCAGCACCGGTCTGCGCAAGTGGTTCGGGCATGATCCGGAGCGATGGGACGAATTCCGCCGGCGCTACGGCAAGGAGCTGGAGGACAATGGAGCCCTGGTCGACGAGCTGCGCGCGCTGGCGCGGCACGGCCCGGTCACGCTGGTCTATTCGGCCCATGACGAACTGCACAATGATGCGGTCGTCCTGCGTGATCGCGTTCTCGGGCGATAGATCGCGGGCCGTGCAGGCCGCTCTGGTGCCGGAGTGACCTTCCAGGTCTAGGATACCTCGCGGTCCCTGGCGACGGGGCCGTCCCGACGGCGGAACGGCGACGCTTCCTCCGACTTCCTGCCCAGCCCCTGCCGGATCCCCGATGAAATTCATCCACGTCACCGACCCCCATATCGTCCCGCCGGGCGAGATGCTCTACGGCCTCGATCCCACCGAACGGCTGCGGCTGTGCATCGCCGACATCAATCGCAACCACGGCGACGCGGCGTTCGCGATCTTCACCGGCGACCTCGCGGATCGCGGCGAGGCGGCCGCCTACTCCGTGCTCCATGCCTGCCTCGACGGGCTGCGCATGCCCTATCACCTGCTGCTCGGCAACCATGACGACCGCGGGAACTTCCTGGCCGAGTTCCCCGACGCGCCGCGCGACGGCGAGGGCTTCATCCAGTTCACCCTGGAGACCGAAATCGGCCTCTTCGTCTGCCTCGACACCAACGAGCCGGGGGTAGCCTGGGGGGTGTGCTGCGACCGGCGCCGGGCCTGGCTGAAGGATACGCTGGACGCCGCCGGCGACCGGCCGGTCTATCTCTTCCAGCACCACCCGCCCTTCCCGGTCGGCATCAAGCGGATGGACGAGATCTCCTTGCAGGAGACGGCGCCCTTCATCGAGATCCTGGCCGGCCGCCGCAACATCCGGCATCTGTTCTTCGGCCATCTCCATCGCCCGATCGGCGGCAGTTGGCGCGGCATCCCCGTCACCACCATGCGGGCGACCAGCCACCAGGTGGCACTCGACCTCGTGGTCGAAGGCAAGGTGCCGGGCAGCCACGAACCGCCCGCCTATGCCGTCGTCCTGGCGGACCACGACCAGACGATCGTGCATTTCCACGACTTCCTCGACACCAGCGCCACCTTTTTCCTCTGAGCCGAGGGGACGCGCGATGCCTTCCGCCGATCTCGTGATGGCGGTCGATGTCGGTTCCGGCGCGGCCCGGGCCGGCATCTTCGACCGCGATGGCCGGCTGCTGGCCCGCGCCAGCCACCCATTCGCCGTCCACCGGCCGATCCAGGACCATGCCGAGCATTCCTCGGACGAGATCTGGCACGCGGCCTGCGTCGCCAGTCGGCGGGCGCTGGCGGATGCGGGTGTCGACCCGGCGCGGATCACGGGGCTTGCCTTCGACGCCACCTGCTCGCTCACGGTCCTCGACGCCGGCGGCCAGCCGGTCACCGTTTCCACCACCGGCGACGACCACTGGAACGTGGTGATGTGGGCCGACCATCGCGGCGTCGCCGAGGCCGAGGCGATGACCGCCACCGGCCACGCGGTGCTCGACCATGTCGGCGGGGTGATGTCGCCGGAGATGGAACTGCCCAAGCTGCGGTGGCTGAAGCGCCATCTGCCGGCGTCGTGGGCGCGCATGGGGCTGGCGCTCGACCTTGCCGACTTCCTGCTGTGGCGCGCCACCGGTCGGGCCATGGTCTCCGCCTGCACGGTCACCTGCAAGTGGACCTACCTCGCCCATGAGACGCCGGGCTGGCGGCTGGATTTCCTCCGGCAGGTCGGCCTCGGCGATCTGCCGGAACGGGCCGCCCTGCCGGAACGGGCCTGGCCGATCGGCAGCGATGCCGGGCCGCTCGACCCGGCGGCCGCGGCCGAACTCGGCCTGGGGTCGGCCTGCGTCGTCGGGGTCGGCCTGATCGACGCCCATGCGGGCGGCCTCGGCGTGCTGGGTGGCGTCGCCGCGGCCGACCTCGACCGGCGCCTGGCGATGATCGCCGGCACCTCGACCTGCCACATGGCGGTATCGCCGCGGCCACGGCCGGTGCCGGGCGTCTGGGGTCCCTACTACGATGCCATGATGCCGGGGCTGTGGCTGAACGAGGGCGGCCAGTCCGCATCGGGCGCGCTCCTCGACCATATCCTCGACCTCCATGCCGAAGGCCGCGCCCTCGGGCCCGATCGCCACGCCCGTGTCGCCGACCGGATCGACGCGCTCCTGGTCGCGAACGGCCCGGCCATGCTGGGCCCCCTCACCGTGCTGCCGGACTTCCACGGCAACCGCTCGCCCTTGGCCGATGCGGAGGCACGCGGCGCCGTCTTCGGGCTGTCGCTGGATGCCTCGTTCGACGGCCTCGCCCGCCTCTACTACGCCGCTGCGCTGGGCATCGCGCTCGGGACCCGGCAGATCGTCGACGTGCTGAACCGCCACGGCTACCGCATCGACACGTTGCATCTGACCGGCGGGCATGCGGCGAACCCGGTGCTGGTCCGGCTCTACGGCGATGCCACCGGTTGCCGGGTCGTGTTGCCGGAGCAGGCGGACGGGGTGTTGCTCGGGACCGCCACGGTCGCCGCCGCCGCGGCCGGGCTGCATCCGTCCTTGGAGGATGCCGGGCGGGCGATGGTCCGCAGCGGCCGGACCATCATCCCCGACCCGGCACTGCGGCCCTTCTTCGATCGGCGCTATGCGGCCTTCCTGGAGTTGCAGCAGCAGGAGACGCGGCTGCGGCGCGCCTACCAGGCGGTGTAGCCGCCGTCGACCGACAGGATGGAGCCGGTGACGAAGCTGGCCGCGTCGCTGGCCAGGAACAGGACGGCCGACGCGATCTCCGACGGTTCGCCGACCCGGCCCATGGGGGTCATCTCCAGCCAGGTGCGCTTCCATTCGGGGTTGGCCAGCCCCCCCTTCGTCATCTCGGTCCCGATATAGCCGGGCGCCACCGCGTTCACCCGCACGCCTTTCGCCGCCCATTCCGCCGCCAGCGACCGCGTCAGGGCGTGGACCGCCGCCTTGGAAGCGTTGTAGGCGGCCTGCGGCTGCGGCTTGTTGACGACGATCCCCGACATGGAGCCGAGCGCCACGATGCTGCCGCGCCCGCGCGCCACCATCCGCCGCCCGAAGGCCTGGGCGCACCACCACACCCCGTCCAGATTGACGTCCATGACCTCGCGCCATTCCCCGGCCGCCGTCTCCTCGGCGTTGGAGCCGCGGGCGATGCCGGCATTGGCGACCATGATATCGACGGCGCCGTGGCGGGCAGCGATATCGGCCGCCGCCGCCTCGACCGCATCGCGATCCCGGACGTCGAGCCGGAACGTCTCGACCCCCGGCGCCGGTTGCGGATCGAGGTCGCCGACGATGACGCGGGCGCCCGCCTCCTGGAACGCCTCGACGATGGCCCGGCCGATGCCGCGCCCACCACCGGTCACCACGGCCAGCTTGCCGTCGAGCCGGAACCTCTCGCGATACATGCTGCTGCTCCTAGACCAGGGATTCTTCCGTGAGAAACGACCTCATCCGCGCGCGATGCAGGATACCAGGTCGGCGACGCCGCCGACGGTGCCCCGCGGACCGACCATGATCGAGGGGATCCCCAGGTTGCGTGCACCCGCCCCGTCGGTGTCCGGATTGTCGCCGATCATCAACGCCTCGCCCGGCCCGACGCCGGCCCGGCCGAGTGCCGCCAGGAACAGCCCCGGCTCCGGCTTGCCGACGATGCGCGGCCTGGCTTCCGGGACGCAGGCCGCCAGCGCCGCCATCAGCGCGCCCGTTTCCGGCACCGGGCCGCCATCCGTGTCGGGGTGGGTGCGGTCCGGGTTGGCGACGAGCCAGCGGGCGCCGGAATGCAGCACGCGGGCAGCCTGGTGCAGGCGGGCATAGGTGAGGCCGGTGTCCCGCGCCAGCGCCAGCACCGCGGCCCCCTCCTCCTCCACCAGCCGCAATCCGCGCTCGGCGGCATAGGCGGCGAGCGACGGGGCCGCGACCAGGAAGACCGCCTCGTCCGGCATCTCGGCCGCCATCGTGTCGACCATCACCGCGCCGGCCAGCGACAGCCGCTCGGGCGCCACCACCAGCCCCTGGCGGGCGAACCTGGCCGTCATCGACGCCGGTGTGTCGGTCGAGTTGTTGGAGACGATGAAGGCGCGCGGGCCAAGCGCCGCCAGGAACTCCGCTGCACCCGAAATCGCGATGCCGCCCGCAACCAGGACGCCATCGACATCGATCAGCACGGCCCGGGCGCGCCCGAACAGGTCGTGCGCCGCGGCCGCGTCCTCCGCCGAGATCATCGCCGCAGGGTCAGGCGGCCTGCCCGCAGCGCTCCGGCCGGTGAATGCGCTCCGTCGAGGGCGGGAACTTCGCCAGCTTGTCGGCCGGCCGCACCGGGCGCGCCACCAGCTCGCCGCCGCAATTGGGGCAGCGCCCGCCCAGCTTCGTCTCGGTGCAGTCACGGCAGAAGGTGCATTCGAAGGAGCAGATCCGCGCCTCCCGGCTGTCGGGCGGCAGGTCGCGGTCGCAGCATTCGCAGCCGGGTCGAAGTTGCAGCATGATCATTCCCCTCACCAAGTGGGCTAACGATAGAACATCGTGTCTCCTGGCATCGAGTCTGCATAAAATGTTGGAACGAAACCAGCAGCACCAGATCTACTGCTTCGCTCCAAGGGAATCCTATCAAAGACAAGAGAATGTTTTTCCGGATGCTGCTTGGCCATATAACATTTAATATGTCGAGCTTGCTCCGCTTCCGCAATAAAATGGCAAACGGCATCCCGAACGACACTGCTTGATCGCAACCCGAATATTATACTATTTACCGCCTCAATTGGAATACGGAAAAACACCATGCCATTTTCTTCAATTGTCGCATTTGATTTACGAGAAATTATCCGCCATTCATTCTCATATTTCCACTCTTCACTTTTCGTAAAAAGATAATCATTAAATGGTAAGTCGACAAAAAAGCCTTTTGGCCGTTTAGATGAATAGGAAACCTTTCCAAATTGCCCAATCCATGATGACTTATCATCCATATTATTAAAGCATGAGTGTGTCGTGTTAAATTCTACTGCAACCCCTCTATGGAATTGAGCATAGTGCGCCCACATCAGCAGGCTATCGTTTCTTTCGGTAGTACATAATATTGCGAAATTGGAGGCATGCTTTCGGAGATTTTCCTCCATAACATCACGAAGAATTCGCTCCGTTTTATCATAACCTAAATTATATGGCGCCGCCTGAGTCCTCAAATATCCCGTATAAAGCCCGAAATCTAGCCACTTCTTCGCAATTTCCGGCAGGCGATCATATCGTTGTTGCGCAATCTGTTCCATTGCTCGCTTGTCGGCCACTTCGAAGAAAGCGCTACTAGATATACCTTCAAACACGAACGGTGCTTCAAATGGATCGTTAAATTCAGTTGGCAAGCTGAACTTCCAGAGGTCCATCTGAAGGCTTTTCAGAAGAAATTCTGCGCCGGTGTATTTAAAGAGGCTCTTTGGCGGCGCCACTGTGTGCATCGCCCTCAATAGGTCGCGCGGCCGCCGGAGATGTCGAAGACGGCGCCCGTGGAGAAGGAACACTCCTCCGACGCCAGCCAGGCGACCATGGCGGCGATCTCCTCGACGCGGCCGAAGCGGCCGATCGGGATCTTCGACAGCATGAAGTCGATATGCTGCTGCGTCATCTGCTTGAAGATGTCGGTCTCCACGGCGGCCGGCGCCACGGCGTTGACCCGGATGCCGGTCGCCGCCAGTTCCTTGCCCAGCGACTTGGTGAGCGCGATCAGGGCCGCCTTGGAGGCGCTGTAGTGCGAGGCGTTGGGGTTGCCCTCCTTGCCCGCGACCGACGCGATGTTGACGATCCGGCCATAGCCGCCCTTCAGCATCTCCGGCACCACGTTGCGGCAGCAGATGAAGGGGCCGACCAGGTTGACGTCGATCACCTGGCGCCATTCCTCGGGCGAGTATTCCCAGACCTTCTGGTTGCTGCCCGTGATGCCGGCATTGTTGACCAGGATGTCGATGCCGCCCAGCGCCGCCGCGGTGCGCGCGGTGGCGTCGGCCACCTCGCCGTCCTGGGTCTGGTCGACGGCAACGGCGATCGCCTTGCCGGACGCACCCAGGGCGGAGGCGGCCTCGTTGGCGGCGGCCAGGTCCCGGTCCCACACCGCGACCGCCGCACCGCTGGCGATGAGCCGGTCGGCGATCGCCCGGCCGATGCCGCGCGCGCCGCCGGTCACCACCGCGGCCCGCCCCTTCAGGTCGATCTGGTTCATCGGCTCGACGTTCCCCCTCTTGTCGCCACGTGTCTAAGAGACTGGCCGGAAAAAGGCTGGGTGATTCCAGTGGGTTGCAATTCGCTTGTGGTTGCGAGCTACAAGAGGACCACGAGATTCCCTGGACGGAAACCACCCGCCTTCAGTATCGGCGAGAGGTACCGCGGTATTCAAGCGACACGACGGAAGCGGAATGGGCCGTCTTGTGCGGGTACCTTCCTGGCCGTCGCCGTCTGAGCCGCTCCCCCCAAGCGCCACATCGCGACCGACACTGGCGGCCTGTTGGTCGCAGCCCAGGTGCATTCCGCCGATATCCACAACCACGACGGTGCCCCGCCGCTCCTCGCCTCGATCCGCTCGGCTTTCCCGTGGCTGCGCCACGTCTTCGCCGATGGTGGCTATGCCGGCGACAAGCTCAGGACCGCGCTGCCCGCTGCGTGACGGCATTGCGACGCCGCGCGGTACTGGGCATACACTAAGCGTCCTGAGGCAACACCGAACGTACCCTTGCGATGAATGTATGGAAGTCTTGCATGAACGTACGAAGGAAGCCGGCGGTGCTGTCGTTCGTGACTTCGCCATCGTCGGTGATCAGCCCTGGCGTGAACTGGATGTAGGCTTCCGGAGCGTTCATCTGGGGCGAATTGCAGAAGCCGAGGACGCTGCGTAAATTCTGCTGAGCCACGGCAGTGCCTATTGCGCCCGGCGATGTGCCGATCACCGCCGACGGCTTGCGCGTGAACGAGTTGGTGCCATAGGGACGGCTCGCCCAGTCGATCGCGTTCTTCAGCCCGCCGGGTATGGATCGGTTGTATTCGGGAGTGACGAACAATACGGCATCGACTGCCGCGATTGCCGCCTTGAACGCTTTACCAGCCGGAGGATAGTCGGCGTCATAGTCGTAGCTGTAAAGCGGCAGGTCCTTGAAGGAAATCTCCGACATTTCCAGTTCCGGCGGGGCCAACCGTACCAGCGCCTTGGCGAGCTTGCGATTGATTGATCCCTTGGCAAGACTGCCGATAAGATAACCGACTTTGTGCGTAGTCATTGCAGCGTACTCCTGTTCATGACGAATGATTACCTGCTAATAACAATGCGCCGTTATCGCCCTCAACAACCTCCTCTCCTTCCGGGATGGCTTCTAGTTTGCAGCGCGTTCACGCACGAGCGAGTCATGGACGTTTCGCATCTCGGTGCTGAGAAACGCCGGCAGATGCGAAAGTGGCTCGGGCTTCGTCCCTGCACCAATGGCGTCGGACAGCGTCGCCAGCGCGCGTTTGATCTCTCTCTCGCCTACCGCGCGCTCTCCGCCTGCTGGTCGCTGTGCGCAGAGGATCGAGGCCGACCATAATATTCAGGTCGAGATCGTCCGCCGGCCCTCACGCCTCGGCGCCTGGGACGATCCGCAATTGTCACTCTGGCCAGGAGCCACGGGCTTCGTCGTCCCCCAAGCACTGGATCGTCGAGCGCACCCATGCCTGGAACGAGCGGGCGCCGCTTCGTCATGCACCATGACCGTTCCGACAAAGCCCCAGTCGCCTGGGTCTGGCTCGCACAGGCAAGACTCCTCGCAAGGCGCCTAACCGCTACCGCTTGATTTTGTCGACACCCTCTCCGGCAGAGGCGGCTCAGGCCGCCGCCCCGCGCCCGGTGCGATAGCCGAGGCGGATGGCGCTGATCGCCATGCCGGCCGCGGCCTGGCTCGGGTCGATCACGGCCAGGCCCAGCGCGTCCTCCATGCGTTCGCGGTAGCGCGCCATGCCGGCGCAGCCGAGCACGATCACGTCGGCACCGTCCTGGTCGCGGAGCGCGCGGCCCGTCGCCACCAGCCGGTCATAGGTGCGGCCCTCGTCGGACAGCTCGACGACATTGAGCCCGACCGCGCGGTCGCCGGCGACGCGCGCCGACAGGCCCATCGCCCGCACGAAGCGCATGTGGCGGGCGACCGAGGCCGGCAGGATGGCGATGATGCCGGCGGCATTGCCCAGGTTGAGGGCAGTGGTCAGCCCCGCCTCCATGATGCCGAACACCGGCCGGTCGGTCGTCTCGCGGGCCGAATGCAGGCCCGGGTCGGAGAAGCAGGCGATGACGAAGGCGTCGGTGGCGTTATGCTCGCGCTCCACCAGGCGGCAGAGCGGCGGCACCACATGGTCGACATCGCGCTGGCTCTGGATGCCGGGCGGCCCCTCCGGCAGCGTCACGCAGTCGATGCGCGGCCCACCCTCCAGCCGCAGCGGCGCCATCGCATCGTCGATGCCGCGGGTCACTGCCTCGGTGCTGTTGGGGTTGATGATGAGGATGCGGGCGCCCACCGGCATGCTCCTTTGCGAATATTCGCCTCGGATCATAGCGGCGTGGCCGGAAGCCGCCAGTCCGGAACGGCTCTTGCGTACGGTTTCATCATGCCGCTCGACGACCCGACACGATCGCAGCCAGCCGCCGCCCCCGGGATCGGCCACAATAACGGCCCGCCGATAGACGCGATGCCGGACTGGCGACTGGTGTGCTGGCGGAAGGCCCATCGCCGGGCCTGGAAGAACCCGCCGCGCGAGGTGCTGATGCGGCAGCTGGCGCGGGCCGAACAGCTCGGCATCAGCCACCGCGAATATGTGCTGCGCTGGATGGCGACGGGGAAATGGACATGAGCGGCACGCACTGCCGCTTTCTAGGGCACTGAGCTGCCCATGGACTGGGCGACGGCCTCTGGCCGCCGCCCAGGTCCCTACCCGGTCAGATCACCCGGAAGTTCTTGAACTGCCAGGGATCGTCCGTGTCCAGGTCTTCCGGGAACAACACGCCGCGGTCCTGGAGCGGCGTCCAGTCGCCGTACTGGCCCATCAGGTTGCCGAGATAGGGCGTCATGACCTCGAACAGGCGCTCATGGTCGAGCTCGTCCGGCTCGACCACGCCGGCGCGCGGGTTCTCCATGGCCCAGATCATCCCGGCCAGCACGCCGACCGTCACCTGCAGGCTGGTGGCGTTGTTGTGCGGGACGAGCGCGCGCGCCTCGTCGATGGTGAGGCGGGATCCGAACCAGTAGGCCTTCTTCGAGTGGCCCATCAGAAGGACGCCCAGCTCGTCGATGCCGCTCACCACCTCGTCCACCATCAGGCGCTGGTGGGGTTGCTGGTGCCAGTTCCGCCCCGCCAGCTCATGCACCGACAGCACCGCGTCGTCGCACGGATGATAGGCATAGTGGACCGTCGGGCGGTAGGCGGCCGCGCCGTCGGAGCCGGCGATCGTGTAGTAGTCGGCGATCGAGATCGACTCGTTATGGGTGATGAGGAAACCGTGGATCATGCCGGCGAGCGGCGTCCAGGTGCGCACCCGCGTCGAGGCGCCGGGGCGCATCAGGTAGATGGCCGCATCCGAGCCATGATCGTGGCGCGCGCCGTCGGCCGGGAAATGCCGCTCATGCGTGCCCCAGCCGATCTCCGCCGGCTGGCAGCCTTCGGCGACGAACCCATCGATCGACCAGGTGTTGACGAACTCGCCGGGCCGCTTCGGTGTCCGCGAAACCTGGGTGTCGCGCTCGGCGATGTGGATCGTCTTGATGTCCAGCGCCTGGGCCAGCCCCGCCCAGCCGGCACGATCCTTCGGCGTCGCCGCAGCCACCCCGGTATCGCGCGCGATATCGAGTAGCGCCCGCTTCACGAAGTGCGAGACGATCCCAGGGTTGGCGCCATGGGTGATCACCGCCGTCGGGCCGCCCGACGACTTGCGCTTCACGACCAGTGCCGTCTCGCGAAGGCTGTAGTTGGTGCGCTGCGAGTAGGTCAGGTTCGGGTCGGTATAGCCGCCCGGCCAGGGCTCGACGCAGGTGTCGAGATAGAGGGCGCCCGTTTCCTGGGCCAGCTCCATCAGGGCAACGCTCGATACCTCGACCGACAGGTTCAGGAGGAAATCCCCCGGCGACAGGAGCGGCTTCAGGATGTCGGCATAGTTGTCCGGGGTCAGCGGCTGTTCGATGAAGGCGACGCCGTACTCCGCGGCCACTTCGCGGCCACGGTCATCCGCGGTGACGGCAGTGATCTGGGACGGTTGGACGTCGATGTGCCGGAAGATGAGGGGCAGCACCCCCTGACCGATGCTGCCCATGCCGATCATGACGATCTTTCCCGTGTGACGGACGTGCTTCATCAATTCTCTCTCCTCGGCGGGCTCTCGGGCCCGCGGTATCATCGCGACGAATGGTGGCTCAGGCAGCCACGGCGATGAGGTTGTAGCCTGGGGTCTCCAGCAACGGCCGGTCGCGAACCTCCACCAGGCGCGCCTGGTCGAAGCCGTTGAAGGCCGTGCGCAGCGAGCTGCCATAGGCGCCGAGCTGGCCGAGCTCGATCCAGTCGCCCTCGCCGGCGTCGGCCGGCAGGACGAACGGACCCTCCATGCGATCGGCGCTGTCGCAGGTCGGGCCGTAGAAGCGAAAGCCCTCCGTCTGCCCCGACGCCGCGCTGTCCAGGCGGATCAGGCGCGCGGGAAAGCGGAACCGGGGCGCGCCGGCGTCGGACAGGCTGCCATAGACCCCGTCATTCACGAACAGCGCGTCGCCCCGCCGGTGCTGCACCTGGACCACCAGGGAAACGCCGGGTGCCACCAGCGCACGGCCGGGCTCCGCCCACAGGCGGCAGCCGGTCTGGGCCAGCCCGGTCGCCGCGAAGGCGTCGGCGATCGCCGTCATGAACGCCGACAGGGGCGGCGGCGTCAGGTCGGGATAGCTGACCGGAAAGCCGCCGCCGACATCGAGCACGTCGATGCGCACGCCGGCCTCGTCCGCGACCTCCGCCGCCAGCGCGATGGCGCGGGCATAGGCCGCCGGCTCCATGCATTGCGACCCGACATGGAAGCAGATGCCGACGCGCTCGGCGACGCCACGGGCGCGCCGCAGCAACTCCACCGCCACCTCCGGGGTGGCGCCGAACTTGCCGGACAGGTCATAGAGCGTCTCCGCCTTGGGCGGCACCAGGCGCACGAAGAGGCCGAGCCCCGGCGCGCCCGCCGTCTCCGCGACGATCTTCTCCAGCTCCTCGATGCAGTCGAACGAGAAGTCGCGCACGCCCTGCTCGAACCAGGCACCGCGGATCGCGGCCCGGCCCTTCACCGGGTGCATGTAATGCACCTCGGCATCGGGAAAGAGCTGGCGGACGAGACGGATCTCGGCCGGCGAGGCGCAATCGAAATGACGCACCCCGCCGGCGCGGATCGCGCGCAGCACGGCCGGTTCCGGATTGCACTTCACGGCATAGAGCACATCGCCCGGGAAGCCGGCGACGAACGAGCGCGCGGCCGCGGCCAGCACGCCGGGGCGCAGGCAATGCAGCGGCTCTTCCGGGCGATGGGCGCGGACGATCTCATCCACCAGCGGCAGGCGCTGGGTGGCACGGACGCCGCGTCCGGAGACGGAACGGCGCAACGGCGATACCGCGGAGCGGTGACGCAGCTCGGTCATGGAGTCCTCCCGAAGACCTGCCATGGCAGGTTCGGTTCAAAGGTCCGACCAGAGGTGGACCAGAAAATTCCAGGAAAAGGGCGACGACGACGTTAGCGGCTTGCTCGTAAGAGCAGGCCGGCCGTCGTCACCTAGAACCAAGACGGGATGCGTGCGCTCCCGCGCGGGTCGCAACCATGTCCACCTCCCTCTCGGGACCGGCCCACGGATGACCGGTTCTGCCAAAAAGGACGCGTCCGTCGTTACATAACCCCACGGGGGCCATAGGCACGTGCGTGTGCGTCAGTGGGCGTGGATATACGGATTTTTCCAGCGAATGCAAGCGGCTTTCGCAGGTGCAGCAAGGATCGGGAGTTAGGCTTCCGGGGTCGCCTTCCGCATCAGGTCCGCCACCGCCCCGCTGGCCGGCTCGCCCAGCGATTCGAGGCCGGCGACGACGCCGGCGCGGTCCTCCGCGGCGCGGTTCTGGCTGAGCTTCATCTTGCCCTCGATCTTCGCGATCTCCAGGCGCAGGCCGACGATGCCCTTCAGTTGCGCGCGGACATAGTCCGGCGGCGCGTCGGAGACTTTCCAGGGCTGCGCCAGCCCCGCCTCATGCTCCGTCGTCAGCCGCTGCACGATGCCCAGCACGACGTCGGGGTCCTCGGATACCGACAGCCGCCCGGTGACGTGGACGACGGCATAGTTCCAGGTCGGCACGACCTTGCCATGCTCCTTCTTGCCCGGATACCAGGAGGGCGAGACATAGGCGTGCGGCCCCATGAAGATCGCCAGCGCCGGCTTCTCCAGGTCACTCGCCCGCCATTGCGGGTTGGCCCGGGCGATATGGCCGATCAGGCTGCCGTCCGGCGCCGGATCGGGGTCGATCAGCATCGGCAGATGGCTGACGATCGGGCCGTCCGCCCCGGCGGTCACCAGCGTCGCGAAGGCGGC
>CAZQOA010000003.1:31689-77276 GCA_964594715.1 uncultured Rhizobiaceae bacterium
GCCCGGTCGTTGTCGCGGAAATGCGGGGGGTTGTAGAGCATGGGCAGGACTCCGGGGCGACACTTCTCCCATTCTTATATCTGCATTCCATCCCCCGGACACGCCTCGCCCTGAGCCTGTCGAAGGGCCGCGATGGCGGAATGAACTCCGCCCCCTACTCCGCTTGGAACAGGCTCAGATACTCGAAGGCGAAGGTCGCCGCGGCCAGGGCGGTGATCTCCGCCACGTCGTAGGGCGGGCTCACCTCGACCACGTCCATGCCGCGCCAGTCGATGCCGCCCAGCCGGCGGATGATCGCCTGCGCCTGCCAGGTCCACAGGCCGCCGATCTCCGGCGTGCCGGTGCCGGGGGCCTGGGAGGGGTCGATGCCGTCGATGTCGAAGGTGAGGTAGGTGGCGCCGTCGCCGGCCACCCGCCGGATGGTCTCGACGACGCCGTCGACCCCCATGCCGTGGCACGCCTCGGCCGACAGGATGGTAACGCCGCGCTCCACCGTCCAGTCCCACACGTCGCGCCCGACCGGCGAGCGGATGCCGACCTGGACCATCCGTCGGGGGTCGACGATGCCCTCGTTGATCGCGTGGTAGAAGACCGAGCCGTGCCCCATCGGCTGGCCGAAACTGTCCGGCCAGGTGTCGACATGGGCGTCGAAATGGACGAGGCCGAGCGGGCCGGCGCGGCGCGCCAGCGCGCGCAGCAGCGGCAGGGTCACGGTGTGGTCGCCGCCCAGGGTGACCAGGTGGCCCGGGACGGCCGCCGCCCGCGCCTCGATGCGGCGCAGGCTCTCGGCGATGTCTCCCAGCGCGATCCCGAAATCGCCGATGTCGGCAAGGTCGAGCAGTGCCGGGCTGGTCCAGTGCCAGGGGTTCACCCCGTCCACCAGCATGCGGCTGGCAGCCCGGATGGCGGCCGGGCCGAACCGGCTGCCGGCCCGGTTGGTGGTGCCGATGTCATAGGGAATGCCGGCGACGACGAAGCGCGCGTCGGGGTCGGTGCGGCGGGTGCCGAAGAAGGTGGGCGGGGTGGCGAACGTGGGGTTCAAAGGCGCTTTCCGATGAAGGCGACGAGGTCCTTCGTCAGCACCGCCAGGTCGGCCTGCAGCGCGTCGAAGCGCGGGATCTTCCGGTGCGCGTCCTCATCCATGTAGAGGGCCCGGTTGAGCTCGATCTGCAGGCTGTGCCGGCCCTCGGCCGGGCGGCCATGGCGGCGAACGATCTCCACCCCCTTGTAGGGGTCGTTGACCTTCACCGAATAGCCCATGGCGGCCACCCGGTCGTGCACGAAGCGGGTGAATTCCGGCTCGCAGGTGGTGCCATCGCGATCGCCCAGGACGAAGTCCGCGCGCGGCGTGCCGTCGCCGTCCACCGAGCGCTTGTTGCCGGTCGCCTGCATCGAATGGCAATCGATGTGCCAGACCTTGCCGAAGCGCCCGTGGGCCGCGTCCATCGCGCCGTCGAGCGCGGTCTGGTAGGGGCGCCAGTAGGCTTCGATGCGTCCCCGCACCTCGTCGACCGACAGCTTGCGGTCGTAGATCGGGTATTCGCCCTTGATCAGCCGCCAGATCAGCCCGACGCCGCGACCGGACTTGTCGCCCGGCGCCAGCGGACCGGGCCAGGGCTCGTCGAGCAGGGCCGGGTCCATATCCTCAAGCGCGCGGTTGGGGTCGATATAGGCACGCGGGAAGCCGGCCGCGACCATCGTCGCCCCCATCCCGGGCGCCGCACCCCACAACTCGTCGACCCAGGCATCCTCGGCCTGCCGTAGCATCTGCGGGTCGCAGGCGGCACGGAAATCGGCCGGATACACGTCGCCGCTGTGGGGCGAATCGAGGACGAGGGGTGCCGGCATGCCCTGCGGCAGGCGGACGAAGACGGGCTCGGGCATGGCGTCAGCTCTGGTCGTTCAAATGGCAGGCGGAATAGTGCGCCGGCGCGATCTCGCGCAGGGCCGGAATCTCCGACTTGCAGCGCGGCATGGCGTAGGGGCAACGCGGATGGAAGTGGCAACCGGACGGCGGGTCGATGGGCGAGGGAATCTCGCCCTTCACCGGCTCGAACTGCTTGCGCCGCGCATCGATGCGCGGGACCTCCTCCAGCAACGCCCGCGTATAGGGGTGGTTGGCCCGCACGAACATCTCTTCGGTCGTCGTGCTCTCGACCACGCGGCCGAGATACATGATGACGACGCGGTCGGAGAGATGCTCGACCACGCCCAGATCATGGCTGATGAAGAGATAGGTGAGGCCGAACTCCTCACGCAGGCGCATGAAGAGGTTGAGCACCTGCGCCTGGATCGACACGTCGAGCGCCGACACCGCCTCGTCGCAGACGATGAACTCCGGCTTCACGGCCAGCGCCCGGGCGATGCCGATGCGCTGGCGCTGGCCGCCCGAGAACTGGTGCGGGTAGCGGCGGCGATAGGACGGGTCGAGCCCGACCCGGCGCATCACGTCGTCGACATAGCGGTCGGTCTCTGCCGCCGAAACAATGCCGTGTACGCGCGGCGCCTCGCCGATGATCTCCGACACCCGCAGGCGCGGGTTGAGCGACGCGAACGGGTCCTGGAAGATCATCTGGACCGCAAGCGCGGCCCGCTTCGCGTCGGCCGAGGAGAGTGACTCCATGTCCTTCCCGCGATAGCGCACCCGGCCGTCGCTCGGCTTGTGGATGCCGGCCACGATGCGCCCGAGGGTGGACTTGCCGCAGCCGGACTCGCCGACCAGGCCGACCACCTCGCCCTCGCGGACCACGAGGTCGACCTTGTCGACCGCCCGCACGATCTCTTCCCGCATGCCGGCGCCCAGCATGTTGGCGACCTTGGCCGCGATATCGAGCGACTTGGAGAAGCGCTTGGACACGCCCTCCAGCTCGATCAGGGGGGCGCCGGTCATGCCGCCACCGCTTCATTCAGATGCGGGTGAACGCAGCGCGCGTGCCGTCCGGGCAGCAGCTCCACCATCGGCGGCATCTGCTCACAGGCCGCATCGGCGCGCGGGCAACGCGGCCGGAAGCGGCAGCCGTCCGGCAGGGCCAGGGGCGTCGGCGCCATGCCTGGAATCTGCGCCAGCGGCTGCCCGCGCCGGTTGCGGCTCGGCACCGAGCCGATCAGGCCGCGGGTGTAGGGATGCAGCGGCGCGTCGAGCACCGCCTCGACCGCCCCTTGCTCCACCACCTTGCCGGCATACATGACGCAAATCTCATCGGCGAGGCCGGCCACCACCGACAGGTCATGGGTGATCCAGATCAGCGCCGTCCCGACCTCGCGGCACAGCTTCTGCGCCTCGAACAGGATCTGGGCCTGGATGGTGACGTCGAGCGCGGTGGTCGGCTCGTCGGCGATGATGACGTCGGGCCGGTTCAGCAGCGCGATGGCGATGGCCACGCGCTGGCGCATCCCGCCCGAGAACTGGTGCGGATAGGACCGCAGCCGCTCGTCCGGCGAGGGGATGCCCACCTGCCCCAGCGCGTCGCGGGCGCGGGCCAGCGCGGTCGTGCGGTCCATCTTCTGGTGCGCCCGCAACGCCTCGATCATCTGCGTGTCGATGCGCAGGACCGGATTGAGCGTCATCATCGGGTCCTGGAAGATCATGGCGATGCGATTGCCGCGCAGATCGCGCAGGCGCGCCTCGGAGGCCGTGGCCAGGTCCTCGCCATTGTAGAGGATGCGGCCGGCGGCGATCCGCCCCGGCGGGTCGACCAGGCCGATGATCGAGAAGCCGGTGACCGACTTGCCCGAGCCGGATTCGCCGACCAGCCCCAGGATACGGCCCTTGTCGACGCTGAACGAAACCCCGTCCACCGCCTTCAGGACCCCGGCCCGGGTGAAGAAATGCGTGTGCAGATCGTCGACGACCAGCGTGGGTTGGTTGCCTGCAGCCATCATCACTTTCGCATGCGCGGGTTGAGGACATCGCGGAGCTGGTCGCCGACCAGGTTGATGCTGACGATGGTCAGCAGCAGCGCCAGGCCGGGGAAGAAGCTGATCCAGTACTTGCCGCTCAGCATGTATTCGAAACCGTTGGCGATCAGCAGGCCCAGCGACGGCTCGGTGATCGGCAGGCCGATGCCAAGGAAGGACAGGGTGGCCTCGAGCGCGATGGCGTGCGCCACCTGCACCGTGCCGACCACGATCAGCGGCGGCAGGCAGTTCGGCAGGAGATGCCGGAACACCACCCGCCGGTCGCTCAGCGCCAGGCACCTGGCGGCCTCGATATATTCCTTGCGCCGTTCCACCAGCGCCGTGCCGCGGATGGTGCGGGCATAGTAGGCCCATTGCACGGCAACCAGCGCGATGATGATCTTGTCGACCCCCTGCCCCAGCACCGCCACCAGGATGAGGGCCAGGAGGATGGCGGGGAAGGACAGCTGCAGGTCGACGATGCGCATGATGATGGTATCGACGCGGCCGCCGAAATAGGCCGCGATCAAGCCCATCGAGGCGCCGAAGAACATGGCGACGACGCCGCTCGTGATGCCGACGGTCAGGCTGATGCGGATGCCGTAGAGGATGCCGCTCAGCATGTCGCGGCCCTGGTCGTCGGTCCCCAGCCAGAAGATGGTCCCGTCCATTCCGGCGGTGCCGGGCTCCAGCCGGCCATCCATGATGTCGAGCTGCATCAGGTCGTAGGGGTTCTGCGGCGCGATCAGGGGCGCGAGCAGCGCCAGCGCCACGACCAGGATGCAGCCGGCGAGACCGGCCACGGCGACCCGGTTCTCGCGGAACTCGATCCAGAAGCGGCGCAGCGGCGATATGACGACCGGTGCCGCCTCGTCCGCGACGATGGCGACATGGTCCGGGGTGGTTACGGTCACGACTTCATCTCCTTGAGCCGAACCCGCGGGTCGAGCACCGAGTAGAGGATGTCGACGACGAGGTTGATGAAGATGAACATCGACACGGTGATCAGCAGGTAGGCGACGATCACCGGGCGATCCAGCTGGTTGATGGAATCGATGATCAGCTTGCCCATGCCGGGCCATGAGAAGATGGTTTCCGTCACCACCGCGAAGGCGATCACCGACCCCAGTTCCAGGCCGAGAATGGTGACGACGGGGATCATGATGTTCTTCATCACATGGACGAAGATCACCCGGCCCGTGCCCAGCCCCTTGGCGCGCGCGAACTTCACATAGTCCATCAGCAGGTTCTCGCGCATCCCGGCCCGGGTCAGGCGGATCACCAGCGCCATCTTGAAGAGTGCCAGGTTGAATGCCGGCAGGAAGAGATGCGTCCAGCCGTTCCAGGTGAAGATGCTGAGCTGGAGGCCGAGGACGTTCACCGTCTCGCCCCGGCCCGTCGACGGCAGCCAGCCGAGATGGACCGCGAACACCATGATCAGCATCAGCCCGACCCAGAAGGTAGGCAGGCTGAAGCCCAGGATGGAGCCGGCCATGATGGCGCGGCCGGCGAAGGATTCCGGGCGATAGCCGGCCCACATGCCGAGCGGGATGCCGATGACGATCGACAGCCCCATGGCGGCGACGGCCAGTTCCAGCGTCGCCGGCATCCGCTCCATGATGAGCTGCAAGGCGGGCGTGCTGAAGGCGAAGGACCGGCCAAGGTCGCCGGTCACCGCGCGCTGCAGGAAGACCAGGTACTGTTCCCACATGGGCAAATCGAGGCCGAGCGCGTGGATGGCGCGCTCGCGCTCCATCTGGTCGGCCTCAGGGCTGATCAGGATGTCGATCGGGTTGCCGATCGCATAGACGCCGACGAACACGATCAGCGACATCACGAACAGAACCACGACCGCCTGCATCAGGCGGCGAACGAGAAATACGGTCATTGGACGAGAAATGCGGTCATTGGATCACCACCAGTTCGGCGGCGGCCGGCATCGACGTCGCCGCCGATGCCGGTCCGGGGATCCTAGCGGACGGTCAGCGCTTGGCCTGCTTGACGCCCATGGCCAGGGTCGATTCGTCCGTGCGCGGCACATAGCTGTAACCCGCGCGCGTGGCCCAGTTGTTGATATTGTAGTGCAGCGGGATGACCGCGACATCGGCCATCGCCACCTCGGTCGCCTGCTGCAGCAGCTTCTCGCGTGCCCCGTCGTCGACGGTGCGGAGTGCCGCGGCCAGCAGTTCATCTACCTTGGGATTGCTGTAGCGGCCGCGATTGGAGGGACCATTGCCCTTGTCGCGGTCATAGGTCGCGACCAGCGAGCGCAGCGGCGAGGACACCTCGCCCGTGCCCGACCCCCAGCCCCACAGCATGAAGCTGAACTCCAGCTTCGTGGCGCGCGGCGAGTAGGTCGCGAAGGGGATCGCCTCGACCTTGGTCTGGATCCCGACGCGGCTCAGCATCTGGGCCACCGCCTGCGCGATCTTCTCGTCGTTCAGGTAGCGGTCGTTGGGGCTGTGCAGCGTGATGGCGAAGCCGTTCGGATAGCCCGCCTCGGCGAGCAGCTTCTTGGCGCCTTCCGGGTCCGCCTTCTGGACCTTCAGGTTCTTGCTCGTGCCGAAGAACGTCTCAGGCAGGAACTGGGCCGCGGGAATGGCCTGGTTCTCCATCACCCGATCGACGATGGCCGGGCGATTGATCGCCATCGAAAGCGCCTTGCGCACCCGCACGTCCTTCAGCGGGTTCTTGGGCAGCGGCGTGCCGTCCTTGGCCGTGACGAACGGGGTCTGGTCGCGGTTGGTGTCCATCGACAGATAGATCACCCGGTTGGACACCACGCTCGAAACGGCGATGTTCTTGTCCTTCTTCAGCCGCGCGAAGTCGGCCGTCGGGACCTGGTCGATGATCTGCACGTCGCCCGAAAGCAGGGCCGCGACCCGGGCGGCGGAGTTGGTGATCTGCTTGACGGTGACGTTCTGCCATGCCGGCTTGGTGCCGTAATAGGCGTCGTTGCGCGTCAACTCGATGCGATCGCCGCGGACGAATTGCTTCAGCTTGTAGGCGCCGGTGCCGATCGCAGCCTTGCCGGAATTGAAGTCCTCGGTGGGCGCGCGCTCGAACTCGTCGGAGATGATCGCGAAGCCGGCCATGAACACCGGCATCAGCGGAAACGGCGTCGCGGTCTTCAGTTGGATGGTGTAGGGGTCGATCACCTTGGCCTCGGTGATCTGGCCGGTGAAGATGCGGAACGAGGATGGGGCGTTCGGGACCCAGGGGATCCGGCTCAGGGTCGCCATCACGTCCTTGGCGTCGAAGTCCGACCCGTCGTGGAACTTCACGCCGCGGCGCAGCTTGAACTCCCAGGTCGTGTCGTCGATCGCCTTCCACGACTCGGCCAGGTCCGGAACCAGCTTCTGCTGCGCATCCTGGTCGACCAGCCGTCCGAAGATGTGCCGGTTGATCATGTTGTTGGTGGCGACGTTGTGATAGTGCGGGTCCATCGCGGACACCGCCCCGCCCAGGCCCATCGTCAGGTCTGCAGCGCCAGCCGTGCCGGCGGAAAATGCCAAAGCCGCGACCAGCGCCACGCCATACCCATGCAACCTCATTCCCCGATCTCCCCTTCTTGCTCCTGCCTCGTGGGGGCAGGCATGCCATGCCTCACCATCGCCCAATTTGGATGCTGAAGCAACGCGCGCGACCCTACCATCGGTGGAGGATGCCCTGCCGACTTATGGGGAAATCGCGTGGGCCTCCGACGATGGCTGGCACGGGAGCGGGCGGTCGGCCATAGTGGCGCCCCGGTTCCACAGCCCGCGGACAGGCGCATTCGCCCGTGACCAGCCCATCCCCCGACAGCCTGCGCATGATCGAACGCATCGTCGCGTTCGACACGACCAGCCGGAACTCGAACCTCGAGCTCATCCGCTGGATCGAAGCCTATCTCGCCGGCCACGGCATCGCATCGGAGCTGTTCTTCGACGATGACGGGCGCAAGGCGAACCTGTTCGCCACCATCGGCCCCGCCGACCGCGGCGGCATCATGCTGTCGGGCCATACCGACGTGGTCCCGACCGACGGCCAGGAATGGTCGGTCGAGGCCTTCAAGGTGGTCGAGAAGGATGGCCGCCTCTATGGCCGCGGCACCACCGACATGAAGAGCTTCGTGGCCGTGGCCCTGGCCATGGTGCCGCGCTTCAAGGCGGCCCCCCTGAAGACGCCGATCCACCTCGCCTTCTCGTTCGACGAGGAAGTGGGCTGCCTCGGCGTGCGCAAGATGATCGCCGGCCTCGCCGACCGGCCGGTGCGCCCGGTCGCCTGCATCGTCGGCGAGCCGTCCGAGATGCAGGTCATCGTCGGCCACAAGGGCAAGCTCAGCTATCGCTGCCATGTGCGCGGCTTCGAGTGCCACTCGTCGATCTGCCACACCGGCGTCAACGCGGTCGAGGTCGCGGCCGAGGTCATCGCCTTCCTCAACCGGATGGGGCGGCGTTCGCGCGATGACGGCCCCCACGACACTGCCTTCGACCCGCCCTACACGACGGTCCATACCGGCGTCATCCACGGCGGCACGGCGCTCAACATCGTGCCCAAGGACTGCTGGTTCGACTTCGAGTTCCGCTACCTGCCCGGGGCCGACCCGCATGCGCTCCTGGCCGAGGTGCGCGACTATGCCGAGGGCACGCTGCTGCCGGAGATGCGCGCCGTCCAGGCCGATACCGGCTTCACCTGGACCCAACTGTCGGAATTTCCCGGCCTCGGCACGGCCGACGACGCACCGGTGGCCGACCTCGCCCGCGCCCTGTCCGGCTCCAACCGCTCGGGCAAGGTCGCCTTCGGCACCGAAGCCGGGCTGTTCGAGGCGGCGGGCATCCCGACCGTGGTCTGCGGCCCGGGCAGCATCGAGCAGGCGCACAAGCCCGACGAGTTCATCGCCATCAGCCAGGTGGCTGCCTGCGAGGCGTTCCTGACGCGCCTGGCCGAACGCCTTTCCGCCTGATCCAGACCGCCGCAGCCAGCCACGGAACGAACGAAATGCCATCCGCCGCGCCCGACGACGAGTATCCCATCGAGATCCAGCCGATCGACATCGAGCCCTATCGGCAGGGCAACACCGGGATCGACTATGCCTGGACCTTCGACAGCGGCCGGCCCGGGCCCCACGTCATGGTCAACGCGGTCATCCACGGCAACGAGCTGTGCGGCGCGATCGCCGTCGACTTCCTGTTCCGCGAGCAGGTGCGGCCGAAGGCGGGCAAGCTCAGCCTCGTCTTCTGCAACGTCGCCGCCTACCTGTCGTTCGACCCGGCCCGTCCGAGCGCATCGCGCTATGTCGACGAGGACATGAACCGGGTATGGACGCCCGACGTCCTGGATGGTGCCCGGCAGAGCATCGAGCTGACGCGCGCGCGGCAGCTGCGGCCGCTGATCGACACCGTCGACCAGCTTCTCGACATCCACTCCATGCAGCATGCGACGGCCGCCCTGTCCCTGGCCGGGCTGACCAGCCAGGGGCTGGCGCTGGCGCGCGCGGTCGCGGTGCCGGAGCTGGTGGTCTGCGACGAAGGGCACAAGGCAGGCCGACGCCTGCGCGACTACGGCGATTTCGGCGTCCAGGGGCACCACCGGGCCGCTCTGCTGGTCGAATGCGGCCAGCATTGGGAGCGCTCGTCGGCAGCGGTCGCCATGTCCTCGACGCTGCGCTTCCTGCGCCTATTCGACATCGTCGACGACGCGTTCCTGGCGAAGCACCTGGGCACCGCGGCGGTGCCGGCCCAGGAGATCGTCCAGGTCACCGAGGCGGTGACCATCGAGACCGACGACTTCACCTTCGCCCAGCCGTTCGTCGGGCTGGAGGTGCTGGAGAAGGCCGGGACCCCGATCGGCCACGATGGCAGCCGGGAGGTCCTTTCGCCCTATGACCGCTGCATCCTCATCATGCCTTCCCGGCGCTTGACGAAGGGCAATACAGCCGTCCGCCTCGGCCGCTTCGTCGACTGATCGGCGGGCCCCTTGGCCGATCGGTCGAAGCGCCGGCACCGGCCACCGCCCCCACCCCTTTCGGACGTCCTGCGCGCGCTGGCCATGGGCTGCGCGGGCGGGATCGCCTTCTGGCTGGTGAACCTGCCCCTGCCGTGGATGCTGGGCTCGATGGCGGGGTGCATCGCGGCATCCGTGGGCGGGATGAAGGTCGGCCTGCCGCGCTGGCTGCGATCGAGCATGGTGGCCGTGCTGGGGGTGATGCTCGGCAGTTCGTTCACCCCCGATCTGTTCAGCCATATCGGCAAATGGTCGCTGACCCTGGCGGGGCTGGTCTTCTATGTCACCGTCGCCGGCGGCGCGACCTACCTCTATTTCCGCAAGGTCGCCGGCTACGGGCCGATCACCTCGTTCTTCACCGCCATGCCGGGTGGCCTCAACGAGATGGTGATCGTGGGCGGCGCGATGGGCGGCGACCCGCGCCTGATCGCGCTGACCCACGGCGCCCGGGTCATGCTGGTGGTGTTCCTGCTGGTCTTCGGCTACCGCTTCTTCGGCGGCTACCAGCCCACCGGGATGGCCGGCGGCGGCATCAGCATCGTCCATTTCCCGATCCTGGACCTGGCGATCCTGGCTGCCTGCGGCGTCGTCGGCGGCGCGGGTGCGGCGGCGTTGCGCCTGCCGGCCGGGCCGCTGCTGGGCGCGATGATCGTCAGCGGCATTGCCCACCTGTCCGGCATCTCTGCCACCCGGCCACCCGGCGAGCTGATCGCGATCGCCCAGATCGGTATCGGCTGCGCCGTCGGCTCGCGCTTCGCCGGGGTGAAGCTCGCGACCATCGCCA
Source organism: uncultured Rhizobiaceae bacterium (assembly GCA_964594715.1). Taxonomy (GTDB): domain Bacteria; phylum Pseudomonadota; class Alphaproteobacteria; order ATCC43930; family Allostellaceae; genus Allostella. Next base: position 42,356 of record CAZQOA010000003.1, read on the forward strand.
AGACCGCGCTCCACGCCACTGCCGGCACGGCGATCACGCTGGGAGCGGCCATCGCCTGCGCCGCCGGCCTGCATGCGGTGACCGGCATCCCGATGCAGGCGCTGCTGCTGGCCTATGCGCCGGGCGGGTTGGCGGAGATGAGCCTGGTCGCGCTGGCGCTGGGCATCGACGCCGCCTTCGTCGCCACCCACCACATCGCCCGCATCCTGATCATCGTCAGCGTCGCCCCACCCTTCTTCCGCGCCTATGGCGCCCGGCGCAAGCTGGTGCCCGAACGGCCACCTGACGAGGATTAGGCCGACGAGGATCAGGCGGCGCGGCGATCGCCGTTCTCGGCCGCCAGGCGCTCGACGAAGGATTCGCCCCAGTGCTGGATGGTATTGAGGCGCAGCTCGTCCATCATCTCCGTCCAGCGGGCGCGCCGTTCCGCCAAGGGCATGGTCAGGGCGAGGTGGATGGCGTCGCCGATCTCCTCGACATCGAACGGGTTGACGATCAGCGCCTGCGGCAGGGAACGGGCGGCGCCGGCGAAGCGCGACAACACCAGGACGCCCGGGTCCTCGGGATCCTGGGCGGCCACATATTCCTTGGCGACCAGGTTCATGCCGTCGCGCAGCGGCGTCACCAGGCCGACGGCCGCCGCACGGTAGAAGCCGGCCAGGGCCTGCCGGGGAAACGCCTTGTTCAGGTAGCGCACCGGCGCCCAATCGAATTCCCCGAAGCGGCCGTTGATCCGGCCGACCCATCCCTCCAGCTCGCGTCGCAGCGAACGGTACTGCTCCACCTCGCCACGCGAAATCGGGGCGATCTGCATGTAGGTGACGCGCCGGCGGTGCTCGGGATGGGCTTCCAATGCGGTCTGGAACGATTCCATCCGCTGCGGAATGCCCTTGGAATAGTCGAGGCGGTCGACGCCGATCACCATGCGCCGGCCGGCCAGGCTGTCGCGCAGCCGCCGGGTCTGCGGGCTGTCGACGGCAGCCGCCGCCAGTTCGACGAAATTATTGGTGTCGATGCCGATGGGAAAGGCGCCCGCGACGCCACGGCGGCCGAACCCCTGGAATCCGCCCGCGTCATCCATGGAGCCGACGCCCTCGCGCTCCAGGTAGTGGCGGAAGGCGTCGAGGTCGTCGACGGTCTGGAAGCCGACCAGGTCGTAGGCGCAAAGGTCCGCCACCAACCGGCGATGTCGTGGCAGCGCGGTCAGGATCTCCGGCGCCGGCAGTGGGATGTGCAGGAAGAAGCCGATCCGGTTCTTCACGCCGAGCGCGCGCAGCGCCGAAGCGAGTGGAAAGAAATGATAGTCATGCACCCAGATCAGATCGTCGGGCCGCAGCAGCGGCGCCAGCCGCTCGGCGAACAGGCGGTTGACCCGGATATAGCCCTCATAGGCGCTACGACTGAACTCGATCAGGCCCAGTCGATAATGGCATAGCGGCCAGAGCGTGCCGTTGGCGTAGTGGACGTAGTAGTCGTCATGGTCGCTCGGCGTCAGGTCGATAGTGGCGAAGAGGATATTGCCCGCTTCCTGGATCTTCGGCGTGGCCGCCGGCGTCTCGCTCAACTCGCCGCTCCAGCCGAACCACAGGCCGCCCCGCTTCTGGAGCGCCTCGCGCAGGCCGACCGCGAGGCCGCCGGCGCGGGCACCCCGGTCGCGGGGCGAGGCGATCCGGTTCGAGACGATTACGAGCCGCGCCAAAAAGCTTCCTCCCAGGTCTTCGACAAGCGCATCGCCGAGATGATGAGGCCGACCATCGAGTAAGTCTGCGGGAAGTTGCCCCACAACTCCCCGCGCGCCGGGTCGAGGTCCTCCGACAGCAGTCCGTGGTGGGTGCGGCAGGCCAGGACCTGCTCGAACAGCGCGCGCGCCTCCTCCCGACGCCCGACTGCGACCAGGGCGTCGATGTACCAGAAGGTGCAGACGGTGAAGGATGTCTCCGGCACGCCGAAATCGTCCGGCGCCGAGTAGCGCATGAGGTGGGGTCCACGCCGCAGCCGCTTCTCGATGAGGGCCAGCGTGCCGAGGAACCGCGGGTCCTCCGCCGCCACCAGGCCGATCTCCTGCATGAGGAGCAGGCTTGCATCCACATCGGTGCTTCCGGTTGCGTCAACGAAGCTGTTCAGTTCCTCGTTCCACGCATCGGCCAGCAGCCGCTCGCGGATTTCGTCGGCCGTCTTGCGCCAATGCTGCGCCGGCTCCTTCTCGCCCAGGACGATCGCGATCTTCGCCAGCCGGTCGCACGCCGCCCAGCACATGGCGGTGGAATGGGTGTGGACGCGCCGCCGGCCGCGGAACTCCCACAGGCCGGCATCCGGTTCGAACGCCGCCGTGGCCGCCTTGCGGCCGAGCCGTTCCAACCGGTGGAAAAGGTCCAGGTCGCCCGAGGTCGGCAGCCGCTGGTCGAAGAACATCTGGGCCGCCGCCAGGATGATGCTGCCATAGCTGTCGTTCTGGACCTGCACCTGGGCCAGGTTGCCGACCCTGACCGGCCCCATGCCGCGATAGCCGCGCAGGGTCGGCACGGTGCGTTCGTCGAGCGGGATCGACGGCATCAACCCGTAGACCGGCTTCAGCACGCCGCTGGTCTCGGTCTGCGCCACCGTCGTGATGTAGCGCAGGAAATCCTCCATCGTCAGCGTGGCGCCGAGGCGATTGAGCGCGTGCACCACGAAATAGGCGTCGCGCAGCCAGCAATAGCGGTAGTCCCACGTCCTGGGGGTTCCCGCCGCCTCGGGAATCGATGTCGTCAGGGCGGCGACGATCGCCCCGGTTTCCTCGAAGGCGCACAGCTTCAGCGTGATCGCGGCGCGGATGACCGCGTCCTGCCACTCGAACGGGATCGAGAGATAGCGCGACCACTCGATCCAATAGTCGCGCGTGCGCTCCATGAAATCGATGCCCAGGCGCGGCACCGAGCCGGCGAAGGTTTCATCCGGGCCCAGGATCAGCGTCACGGGCCGGGTCATGGCGAATGGCTGCTCGGCGGCGATGTGGGTGATCGGCGCATCGGTGGTCAGGCGCAGCGTCGCCGATGCCGCCGAGGGGATGGATGCGAAGAACCGCATATGGTTGCTGCCGATCGACCGCTCCGCCGGGCTGCCGCCATAGTCGAAGCGCGGGCGCAGCCGGATGGTGATCACAGGCGTGCCGGACAGGGGTTCGACCCGCCGGAAGATCGAGGGCGGACGATAGATGCGGTCGAACTGCTTGAAGCGCGGGGCGAAGTCGACGATGCGCACGGCCGCGCCGTTGCGGTCGGTCAGGATGGTCTCCAGCACCGCCGTGTTGCCAAGGTAGCGCTGGCTGCTCTCGGCGAACCCCTCGAGTTCGATGGTGAAGGCGCCCTCGGTGCGCTCCTCGCCATCCAGCAGGCTACAGAAGACCGGATCGCCGTCGAGCCGCGGATAGCACATCCAGACAATGCGGCCGACACGATCCACCAGAGCGGCAACCACCGAATTGCCGATCACGCCAAGGTCGAGATTGGCGGTCATTCACTCCCCTCTTCTCGTCGTCGGTTTGCGGGCCATCGTCGTCAGCCAGGCGCGCACGGAGGCGGCGTCCGCGAAAGCGGGCGACCGGCGCATCATCGGGTGATAGCCCACCGCCATGGCCAGGCCGCCGGCCGCCTCCACCGCCCGGAAGCCATCCTCGTCGGTGACGTCGTCGCCGATGAAGATCGGACGCCGACCGATGAACGGCGGTGACGCCAGGAAGATCCCGACCGCCGTGCCCTTGGTATGCCGATGGTCGCGCAGCTCCCGCACCATCTTCCCCTGGAGCAGTTCGACTGCCCCACCGACGGTGTCCACCAGCGCCCCCAGGGCCCGGTTCAGGTACCCCTCCGCCTCCGGGGCGCGGCGGAAATGCACGGCGATCGCAGCACCCTTCTCCTCCACCTCCACGTTCGGCCAGATGGCGGCGATGGCGCGCACCCGGTGCACCAGCTTCGGCAGGACCGGATCGGTCGGCGCGGCATGGATGGCCGCGGTCGGGTCGACCCGGATTTCCGCCCCATGCTGTCCCGCCGCCGGCAGGACCAGCGGCGCGAACAGGCGATCCAGCTCCCCCACGGTGCGGCCGCTGATCAGCGCCAGCGCGCCGCCCAGGGTCGCCGACAGGTGCGCCAGGTCCGGCCGCAGATGGGCCGGAACGGCCACGCCTTGCGGTTCTTCGGCTATGTCGAGAAGGGTCCCGTCGACGTCGAGAAACAGGGCCCACGACTGGTCCAGGGTGGCGGGAAGGTGCTCCCGCGCCACTTTTTCCGCATTCATCGCCACTGATGTCGGCCGAAACGCATCCGGGATCAACTCCGGAGCCGCGCCGTTCATGCGCAACCGGCCGTCATGCCGCCGTCCACCACCAGCTCGTGCGCGGTCACATAGCGGGCCTCGTCGGAGGCAAGGAACAGTGCGGCATGGGCGACATCCCAGGCATTTCCCATATATCCCATGGGGCACTGCCGGTGGCGCATCTCGATCATCTTCTCCACATCTCCGCCGGCATAGGCTGCCGGCAGGCCATGGCGGATCATCGGCGTATCCATCAGCCCGGGCAGGATCGCATTGCAGCGGATGCCCTTGGCCGCATAGGCGCGCGCGATCGACTTCGTCATCATGCCGACCGCCCCCTTGGTGGCGTAGTACGAGATATAGTCGATCCCGGTCCAGCGGATGCCGGCAATGGATGCGGTGTTGACGATGGCGCCCTTCCCCTGCCGCTCCATGACCGGCAGAACATGCTTGCACACCAGGAAGACGCTCTTCTGGTTGACGCGTTCCACGCGATCCCAATCTTCTTCCGCCAATTCGACCGCGCCGCCGACCACCGCGATGCCGACATTGTTGTGCAGGACGTCGATCCGGCCATAGCGGTCGAGGCACGCCGCCACCATCGCCTGGATCTCGGCATTGGATGAGACATCCGCCGTGAATGCCGCGGCCGCACCGCCTTCGGCGGCGATCAGCGCCCGCGTCTCCTCGGCGGCGGCGCCATTGATGTCGACCGCGAAGACCCGCGCCCCTTCGCGCGCGAACAGCACCGCCGTCGCCTTGCCGTTGCCCCAGCCCGGACCCGACGACCCGGCGCCGGTGATGATCGCAACCCTGCCGTCCAGACGCCCCGCCATGTTTCGCCTCCCCTGCTGCCGCCCGCCGACTTGGGGCGGGAGGCTTGTTCGATCCGGGATGCAGGTTGACAAAAACAGGCTGCCGAGGCACCCGCCATCTGATAGCCATGGGTGATGATCGCCCATGACGTCCGGGTCCACCCCTCCGCCGCACGCCTGCCGCGGGAAGCGCAACTCGCCTGGAAGATCGCCGAGGTCGCGACCGGCGCCGGGCCGATGGACCCCGCCGCGGCCGAGATGGTGGCCTGCCGGGTGGTCGACAATGCCGCCGTGGCGATCGCCGCCATCAACCGCGCGCCGGTGGCCGCCGCCCGGGCAATGGCGCTGGCCCACCCGCGGGCCGCCGGTGCGACGCTGTTCGGGCTGCCGGGCGACGTCCGGGTCGATGCCGAATGGGCCGCCTGGGCCAATGCGACCGCGGTGCGCGAGCTCGATTTCCACGACACCTTCCTGGCCGCCGACTATGCCCATCCCGGCGACTCGATCGCCCCCCTGCTGGCCGTGGCCGAGCAGACCGGGCGGGATGGCGCGGCGCTGACCCGGGCCATCGGGGTCGCCTATGAAATCCACGTCGCGCTGGTCAAGGCGATCTGCCTGCACGCCTACAAGAAGGACCATGTGGCCCATCTGGCGCCGGCGACGGTGGCCGGCATCGGTGCCCTGCTGAACCTGCCGACGGCGACCATCTTCCAGGCCGTGAACCAGGCCGTTCACCTCGCCTTCTCCACGCGCCAGTCGCGCAAGGGCGAGATCAGCTCGTGGAAGGCCTTCGTCCCCGGCTTTTCCGGCAAGCTCGCGATCGAGGCGGTCGACCGCGCGATGCGCGGCGAGGCGTCCCCCGGGCCGATCTACGAGGGCGAGGATTCGGTGATCGCCTGGATGCTGGCGGGCAAGGAGGCCGGCTATACGGTCCACCTGCCGGCACCGGGCGAGCCGCTGCGCCAGATCCTGGAAACCTACACCAAGGCCCATTCCGCAGAGTACCAGGCGCAGGCGCTGATCGATGCCGCCCGCGACCTGGGCGGCCGGGTCGACCTGTCACGGGTGGCCGAGGTGATCGTCCACACCAGCCACCATACCCACTACGTCATCGGCACCGGCGCCGCGGACCCCCAGAAGATGGACCCCGACGCCAGCCGCGAGACGCTGGACCATTCCATCATGTACATCCTGGCGGTCGCCCTCGAGGATCGCGCCTGGCATCACGAGCGCAGCTACGCGCCGGAGCGCACGCATCGCCCGTCCACCGTCGCCCTGTGGCGCAAGATCCGCACCGTCGAGGATGCTCAATGGACCCGGCGCTACCACGCGGCCGATCCGGCGGAACGGGCATTCGGCGGGCGCATCGAAATCCGCCTCATGGATGGCAGCCGCGTGGAGGCCGAGCGCGCGGTCGCCGACGCCCACCCGAACGGCGCCACGCCCTGGACCTGGCCGGACTATGTCGGCAAGTTCGAAGCCCTGGCCGGCGAAGCGGTCGCGCCGGCGGAGCGGGAGCGTTTCGTCGCGCTGGCCCACCGCCTGCCCTCGCTATCGTCGGCCGAGGTCGGCCAGCTCAATCCTCGGCTGCGGCCGGGTCTGGTCGAGACCCCGACGGTCGGCCGCGGCATCTTCGACTGGAAGAACTGAAGCGGTTGAGGGAACCGTCCTAGACGGTGCCGGCCGCCTTCAGTTCCGCCAGGCCGGCCTCGTCGATCCCGATCCGTCCCAGGATCTCCGCCGTATGCTGGCCGAGGTCCGGTGCCGGCGTCCGGATCGCCCCGGGTGATTCCGACAGGCGCGGCACGATATTGTGCATCGGCACCGTCCCCATCTCCGCATCCGGCAACTCGACGATGATCTCCCGCGCCTGGACGTGCGGGTCCTCGAGGAACTGGTCGATGTCGTAGATGGGCGCTGCCGTCACCTCGTGCTTCTCGAAATGGGCCATCACGTCGGCGAAATCGCGCGCCGCAATGAAGTCGCGGAGCGGCGCCTCGGCCTCGTCCGGCACCTTGACGCGGTCGGTGTTGGTGCGGAAGCGCGGGTCGGAGGTCATGTCGGGGCGGCCGACCGCCGCGTAGACCCGCTCGGCCATGGACTGGATCGATGCCGATATGGCGATCCAGCGCCCGTCCCTGGTCTTGAAGGCGTTGCGCGGCGAGGTGTTGCGTGCCCGGCTGCCCGTGCGGACGGGGACCGTCCCGGTCAGCTTGAACTCGGCCGCCTGGGGCCCGAGGATGGACACGATCGGATCGAGCAGGGGCAGGTCGATGACCTGGCCCTGGCCGGTCGCATCGCGATGCTTCAAGGCGACCATGACCGAGAAGGCGCCGTAGAGACCGGCGATCATGTCCGCCATGGCCAGCGGCGGCAGCACCGGCGGCCGGTCGGCAAAGCCGTTCCTGGCGGCGAACCCGGAGACGCCCTCGACCAGGGTGCCGAAGCCCGGACGCTCCCGATAGGGCCCGGTCTGCCCCCACCCCGACACGCGCACCAGCACGAGCCTGGGGTTGATGGCGTGCAGCTCGTCCGGACCCAGGCCCATCTTCTCCAGCGTGCCGGGACGATAGTTCTCGATCATGACGTCTGCGGTCGCCACCAGCCGGCGGAACAGCCCCTTCCCCGCCTCGTCGCGGAGATTGAGCGTCAGGCTCTTCTTGTTGCGGCCATAGACCTTCCAGTGGACGCTGAGGCCCCCGGTGCGCCAGTCGCGCAGCGGGTCGCCCTTCCGCGGGTCCTCGACCTTGATCACTTCGGCGCCGTAGTCGGCGAGTTGCAGGCTGACCATGTTGCCGGCCACCAGCCGCGACAGGTCGAGCACCGTCAGGCCCTGCAGCGGGCCCCGGGCATCGGGACGAAACGGGATCACGCCTCTGGTGCCTCCTCGCCGGGGAACACCAGTGCCGCACCCGGCGGGAAATGCATGCGGACCTTGCCGACCGGCAGTTCCCGCGCCGTCTCCACCCGCAGCAGGGTGGGACCGATTTCCAGGTGGTACATCCAGCGCGACCCCAGGTAGCTGCGCTCGACGATGACGGCGTCGAGCAGCGACCCCTCGCCGGGCGACGCCTCGCCCGGCTCCAGGATGGTGATGCGTTCGGGCCGCATGGCAACGGTGACGCGCTGGCCCGAGGTGATCCCCGGCTGCAGGCCGAGCTCGACCGTGCCGCCGCCGTCGAGGCGGATGGACAGCGCGTTGCCGGTGACGCCCTCAGCCGTGCCCTTCAGGAAGTTGCTGGAGCCGATGAAGTCGGCAACGAACGGGTCGGCCGGCTGTTCGTAGATGACGCGCGGCGTGTCGAGCTGGGCGATCCGTCCGTCGCGCATCACCGCGATCCGGTCGGACAACGCCAGCGCCTCGATCTGGTCATGGGTGACGTAGATCGTGGTGAGGCCGACCTTCTTGGTGATCTGCGCCAGCCAGGTCCGTGCCCGCTCGCGCAGCTTGGCGTCGAGGTTCGACAAGGGCTCGTCGAGCAGCAGGATGGTCGGGCGATAGACCAGGGTGCGGGCCAGGGCCACGCGCTGCTGCTGTCCGCCGGAAAGCTGGTGGGGAAAGCGCTCCGCGTAGGGCTCCATCTCGACCAGCGCCAATGCCTCCTCGACCCGCTTCTTGCGGTCCGCGGCCCCCATCCGCCGCAGCTTCAGCGGGTAGGCGCAATTCCCGGCCACCGTCATGTGCGGCCACAGCGCGTAGGACTGGAATACCAGCCCGCAATTACGCCGCTCCGGCGGCAGGTATGCCCCGGTCGCGCTGTCGTAGAAGACGGTATCCCCGACATGGATCGACCCGCCGTCCGGCCGGTCGAGGCCGGCCACCGCGGCCAGCGTCGTGGACTTGCCGCAGCCCGAAGGCCCCAGCAGGGTCAGGAACTCGCCATCGGCGATCGTCAGGTCGATATGGTCGACCGCGACGACGTCGCCGAATTTCTTGACGAGCCCCCGGATGCGCACCTCAGCCATAGATTTTCACCCCAAGGAGATGCCGCGCCCCATAGACGAAGATGAAGGTCATCAGGACCTGGAATGCCGCCAACGCCGCCACCGGCCCCGCATCGCCCTGGATCCAGAAGCTCAGCAGCATGGTCCCGATCACTTCCGCACCGGGCGAGATCAGGAAGACGGCCGCCGAATACTCGCGGAAGAAGGCGACGAACAGGATCGCGAAGGTCGAGAAGAGCGCCGGCTTGATCAGCGGCAACAGGATCCGGGTGGCCGTCGTCCACCAATCCGCCCCCGCCGTGCGCGAGGCCCGGTCGAGCTCGCGGCCGATCTGCAGCAGCATCGGCGACATCGCCCCGAAGCCGGTCGGCAGGTAGCGCATGATGTAGGCCAGGACCAGGATCCAGATGGTGTTGTGCAGCAGGCCGAGCGGCGGGAACAGCAGCATCGCCCACAGGAAGCCGATGCCGGCCACCAGCCCAGGCACCGCCCGGGGATAGGTCGCCACGAACTCCAGCGACCGCGCGAACTTGAAGTCGGAACGGTGGACGATGATCGCGACCATGGCGACGAACAGCGTGCAGAGCGCGCCGCCGAAGACCGCGATGCCGATCGTGTTGATGATCGAACGGATATAGGCCGGATACGAGAAGATGAGGACGTAGTGATCGAGCGTCAGCACCTCCCAGAACGGCAGCAGCGGGGTGAGGAAGCTCGTCACCGACCGCATGGCCACCCCCAGCAGCGGCACGCAGACGCCGAGCACCAGATAGGCCACCATGCCGAGGAATACCGGCCAGCGCCAGATGCCGAGCTGCAGCGTCCGCGGCCGCGCCGCCTTGCCCGCTAGCGTGACGAAGCGGCCGGAATCGCGCAGCAGCCACGATTGCAGCCACAAGAGGAAGCTGACCAGTGCCAGCAGCAGGGCCGCGGCCGCGCCGACCAGACCGTAGTTGGGCGTCGCTGCGTCGATGCCGTTGGTATAGAGGTAGGTCGTCAGGAACTCATAGCCGGCCGGCCGGCCGAACAGCAGCGGGATCGCCAGCAGCTCGAGCGCCACGGTGAAGTTCAGGATGACCGCATAGACGATGGCCGGCCGCAGCAGAGGGATGCTGATCGACCACAAGGCCCGGAACGGGCTGGCGCCCGAGATGCGCGCGGCATCCTCCAGCGACGGGTCCGCCGCCTGGGTGGAAGCGACGCAGAAGAGATAGGTGATCGGTGCCTGCGCGATGCCGCAGATCACCGCGATACCGGGGATCGTGTAGAGGTCCCATGGCTGGGTGCCGATGACCTCCGAGATCCACAGGGTGACGTAGCCGGACGGCCCGTACATCACGCTGAAGCCGAATCCGAGCACCAGGTGCGAGATGTAGAGTGGCCAGATCAGGACCTCGCCGACCATGGCGCGCGCCGGCATGTCGGTGCGCCCGATGATGATGGCGGCGACGACGCCGACGATGGTGCCGAAAATCGTGGTCAGCGCCCCCAGCAGCAGAGTGTTCCGGATGACGCGGAGGAACTCTGCGCTGCCGAACAGCTGGGCATAATTGTCGAGCGACAGCGCCCCCGCCCCGTCATAGAGCGGCCGGTCGCTGAATGATTGATAGAGGATGGGGATGAGGGGTGCCGCGACGAGCACCAGGGTCAGCGCGGCGATTCCCCACTGCGCCACGCCATCCCGCCCCGGCACCAGTGCCGGGGCGGGCGTCGCTGTCATCGACGACATCTACGGTCGGGTGGTCAGTTGCCGATCCCGAAGACTTTTTTCCACTTCGCCTGGAAGTCCGCGCCCTTGGCCAGGATCTCCTGGTCGTAATCGACGATAACCAGGTTCTGTTCCCCGCCGGCTTCCTTGGCGACCTTGGAGTAGGTGTAGCGCGGCACCTCGTCATCCTTCACGTCGGCGCGGTACGGCGTCAGGCCGCCCTTGCCGAAGGCGACCTGCCCCTCGTGCGAGAGGATATGGTCGAGCATCAGCTTGGCCTAGTTCGGGTTGGTGGGGCCCTTGGCGATGCCCATGCCACGGATGATGATCGGCGTGCCGTCGGACGGGAACGACCAGCCCAGGATGCGCGCGCGCGCCGGGTCGTTCAGGCGCGGATAGAGCACGATGGCGGAGACGAAGTAGCCGGCAACGTACTCGCCCGCCGTGATCTTCTCGACCATCGGGCCGGCGCTGCCTTCCGGCCGCACCACCTTGGCCAGTTCCTCGAACATCTTCCAGGCGCCGTCGCCGTTCTTCTTGACGTAGGCCCAGTTGATGGCCAGGCCGAACGCCTCGGTGCCGGCATTGTAGGTGGTGATCTTGTTCTTGAATTTCGCCGGGGCGGCCGACACCATCTTCGTCAGGTCGGCCAGGCTCTTCGGTGCCTGCGCTTCCGGGACGAGCATCTTGTTGTAGACGATGACCATCGGGTCGGCGGAGGCGCTGTAGATGCCCTTCCGCGGCTTGCTCCAGTCCGGGACCTTCGACGATTCCGGCGATTCGTACTCCAGCAGCTCATTCCGGCTGACGAACTGGAGCCACTTGTCCACGGCGCCATTGATCATCAGATCGCCCGACTTGGCACCCGAAGCGCGTTCGGCGTAGTAACGCTCGAAGACCTCACCCGAACCAAGGTCGAGCGTCTGCACATCGATCCAGGGGAACTTCTTCTTGAAGCCTTCGATCACCGGCCGCCAATTATATTCGGCCATGATCGAATAGACGACGAGCTTGTTCTCCTTCTTCGATCCCTCGACGATCTGCGAATAATCCTTGGGATAGTAGTCGGGCAGCGTCTGCGCGCCGGCGGCGGGTGCGAATGCGAGGGCGGCCGCCAAAGCGGCTGGCGCCAGGAATTTCGTCACAGGGCATTCCTCCAGTTGGTCCAGGTTCAATCGCTGGAACGCTGCCCGACAATAGACCGCAATCGCGGCCGCCGGGCAACGGGGGCATCGTCGCCACTGAACCAAACCCGGCTTCCGTTTGGAAGCCCCCCATGTCATGAGGGTCGCCCGTTTGGACGGCCGGCGCCCGGAGGACCGACATGGCGACCCTGATTGCGACCAAGCCCCTCGACCTGCTTTCGCCATCCTATGTACCGGGCGAGGCGTCGGCGTCTGCGCTGTCGGTATCGCCCGGCGCGATCATGGTGCAGGAGGCGTCGGGGGACACGGTCACCTTCACCGGCAGCTTCGTACTGGCGGAGGACACCCCCATCGGCGGCACGCTCGACGGGCTGGAAGAGGACGGGACTGCCGTCGGCTATGTCGCGACCGACCTCGACACCCCGATCCTGGAGCTGATCGCGCTGATCGAGGCCGCGGCTCAGTCCGGCACCGGCTTCGAGATCGTCTCCCACCTGCTGCGCGGGAATGATTGGCTGGTCGGCAGCCCGGGCGGCGACCGGTTGGTCGGCATGGCCGGCAACGATACCGTCTTCGGCAGCGGCGGCGACGACGATGTCAATGGCAACACCGGCGACGATGTCGTCCATGGCGGCGACGGAGTGGACTTCGTGCGCGGCGGCCAGGGCAACGACCGCGTCTATGGCGCGGGCGGTTCCGACTGGCATGTCAACGGCAACCTCGGCGACGATACCGTCTTCGGCGATCGCGACGGCGACGGCACGGCCGGCGACGACACCATGTTCGGCGGCCAGGGCAACGACTATGTCTTCGGCGACTTCGGCGCCAATGGAAAACCCGGTGGCAACGACCTGATCGACGGCAATCTCGGCGACGACCGCCTGCTGGGCGAGGTCGGCGACGACACGCTGCTCGGCAGCGACGGCAACGACTATCTGCTGGGCGAGGAAGGCGACGACTCGCTGTCCGGCGGCGCCGGCAACGACACGCTGGTCGGCGGCAACGGCGTGCCGGGCCAATCGGAAGCCGGCAGCGACATGCTGTCGGGCGGCAGCGGCATGGATGCCCTGATCGGCGAGGGCGGCAACGACACCCTGTCCGGCGGCAGCGGCAGCGACCTTTTCATCTTCCAGGGCGGCAGCGGCCAGGATCTGCTGGCGGATTTCATTCCCGGCACCGACACCCTCGTCTTCGCCCGGCAGTTGAACGGCCTGACCTTGGACGAAGCCAACCTCTTCGCCGTCTTCTCCCAGCGTTTGACCGCCGACGGGCTGGGCAACACGTTGATCGACCTGGGCGAAGGAAACTCCCTGCTGGTCATGAGCACTGCACCGGAGCAGTTCTCCGCCGGCGATTTCATCCTGTTTTAGGTGCGCCCATGGCCTCCGTTCGTTGACGGGCGCGTGCGCCGCACACTAGGGTCCGCCGGTCACAACCAACGCCGGGATTGAGATGGCGACACCAACAGCGTGCGCCGGGGACCCTTGCGGCTGATGCCGGAGTTCCTGAAGCGTAAGGATTTCGCGGGCGGCATGCTGCTCGCGCTGTTCGGCATTGCCGGCCTGGCATTGGGCACGGACCTGCCGCTCGGGGTCGCGCGCCGGATGGGGCCGGGCTATGTGCCGTTCGGCCTGTCGATGCTGCTGCTGCTGATCGGCGGCGTGATCGCCGCGGGTGGAGTGCTGCGGCCCGGTGAGACGGTGGAGCCGATGCGGCTGCGCCCGCTGGCCGGCGTTCTGGCAGGGATCATCTGCTTCGCCCTGCTGATCGACACCGGCGGCATCCTGCTGGCGACGGCGGGGGCGGTCGGCGGCGCCGCGTTGGCCGACCACAATACGAAGTGGGGCCAGGCCGTGATCCTGACGGTCCTGGCGGCGATCTTCTCTGCCATCGTGTTCGTCGAGCTGCTGAGCCTTCCCATCCCCCTCTGGTTCCGCTGACGGCTCGGCAATGGATCTCCTCGCCAATCTTTCGCTCGGCTTCAGCGTCGCGCTGTCGCCGGCCAACCTCTTCTTCTGCCTGCTGGGCGCGCTGGTCGGCACGCTGATCGGGGTGCTGCCCGGCATCGGGCCGCTGGCCACCATCGCGATGCTGCTGCCGCTCACCTATCACCTGGAGCCGGTGACGGCGCTGATCATGCTGGCCGGCATCTATTACGGCGCCCAGTACGGCAGCTCCACGACCGCGATCCTGGTCAACCTGCCGGGCGAGACCTCCTCGGTGGTGACCACGCTCGACGGCCACCAGATGGCGCGCAACGGCCGCGCGGGTGCGGCACTGGCCATCGCAGCCCTGGGCTCGTTCTTCGCCGGCACCGTCTCGACCCTCGTCATCGCCGTGGCGTCGCCGCCGCTGGCCCAGCTCGGGCTGCAGTTCCAGGCCCCGGAATATTTCTCGCTGATGATGGTCGGCCTGATCGGGGCGATCGTGCTCGCCCACGGCTCGGTCGTGAAGGCGATCGCGGTGACCCTGCTCGGCCTGTTCCTCGGCCTCGTCGGGACCGACCTCAATTCGGGCAACGAGCGCTTCACGCTGGGCTTCCCCGAGCTGGCCGACGGAGTCGGCTTCGTCATCATCGCCATGGGGCTGTTCGGCGTCGCCGACATCCTGGTCAATCTCGAACGCGAGCACGCGCCGGCGATGACGGCGGTGATCGGCCGCCTCTGGCCGACCCGGCAGGAGTTCCGGCAGGCGGCACCGGCCGCCGTGCGCGGCACCATCCTCGGGTCCCTGGTCGGCGTCCTGCCGGGCGGTAGCGCCGCGCTTGCCGCCTTTGCCTCCTACGCCCTCGAGAAGAAGGTCGCGCGCGACCCGTCCCGCTTCGGCAGGGGCGCGGTCGAGGGCGTCGCCGGCCCGGAGAGCGCCAACAACGCCGCATCGCAGGCCTCGTTCATCCCGACGCTGACGCTGGGCATCCCCGCCAACGCCCTGATGGCGCTGATGATGGGGGCGATGCAGATCTTCGGCGTCACCCCCAGCCCGCGCATCATCGCCGAGCAGCCGAACTTCTTCTGGGGCATCGTCTGCAGCATGTGGATCGGCAATTTCATGCTGCTGATCATCAACCTGCCGATGATCGGGATCTGGGTCCAGCTGCTGCGCCTGCCCTACCGCCTGCTGCACCCGATCATCCTGCTGATGTGCTGCATCGGCGTCTATTCGCTGAACAGCTCGTCATTCGACGTGCTGCTGATGCTGGCCTTCGGCGTGCTCGGCTACCTGCTGCTGAAGTTCGGCTGCGAACCGGCCCCCCTCCTCCTCGGCTTCGTCCTGGGACCGCTGATGGAAGAGAACCTGCGCCGCGCGCTGCTGGTCAGCCGCGGCGACCCATGGGTATTCATCGAGCGACCGATATCCGGCGTGCTCCTTGCGGTTTCCGCCGTGCTGCTGCTGGCGGTGCTGTTCCCGGCGCTTCGGCGCAAGCGGGAAGAGGCGTTGCGCGAGGAGTGAGCCGCCTGCTGTTCCGAAGTCCACCGCGAAGGGAGATTACGACCATGACCATCAACAGACGCGTGCTGCTCGGCGCTGCAGCCGCCGCCTCCGTCCTGCTGGCACTGCCCGCCGCCGCCGAGGACTGGCCCAAGCAGCAGCCGATCCAGATCATCGGCGGATTCCCGACCGGCGCCGGCACCGACATCGTCGCCCGCCTCCTGGCCGAACCGGTGTCGAAGGCCCTGGGCCAGACGATCATCATCGAGAACAAGTCCGGTGCCGGCGGCAACGTCGGGTCGGAGTTCGTGGCGCGTGCCAAGCCGGACGGCTACACCTTCTATATGGGCACCGCCGGCACCCACGCGATCAACGCCGCGCTGTATCCGAAGCTGCCCTTCGACGTGATGAAGGATTTCGAGCATGTGGCGCTGATCGCCGACGTGCCGAATATCCTGATCGTCAACCCGAAGATCCTGCCCGACGTGAAGAGCTGCGCCGACCTGATCCAGAAGGCGAAGAAGGAGCCCGGCAAGATCCTCTACGCCTCCACCGGCAATGGCGCCTCGGGCCACCTGGCGGGAGCCCAGTTTGCGGCCGCGGCCGGCCTCGACATCGTCCATGTGCCCTATCGCGGCACCCCGCCGGCGCTGAACGCCATGATGTCCGGCGAATCCCAGATGATGTTCCAGCAGAGCATCTCGATCATGGGACAGATTAAGGCCGGTGCCCTCCGTGCCCTGGCGGTCACCACGGCGCAGCCGATAGCGAGCCTGCCGGGCGTCCCCACGGTGGCCGACGCGTGCAATCTGCCCGGATGGGAAAGCACCACCTGGTATGGCATCTTCGCGCCCAAGGGCACGCCGGAGCCGATCCTTCGCCGCATGAACGACGAGATCAACAAGGCCTTGCGCGACCCCGCGTTCGACAAGCGGATGCAGGACCTGGGCCTGGTCTCCCTGCCCGCCACCATCGAGAAGTTCAAGGAGGTCCATGCGGCCGACATGACGAAGTGGCGCGAGCGCGTCATCAAGTCGGGCGCCAAGGTCGACTGAGCCGACCCGGGAAGGGGGCCGGCCTGCCGGCCTCCTCACCTGGACACATACGAGGACGCCATGGGCACGCTGACCGCCAACTATTCGCTCGATCTGCTGTCCGGCCAATTCTGGTTCGGGTCGCCCAATTACGAAGAGATTTTCTCCACTCCATCCGAGGTGACGTTCTTCGAAGCCAACCTTTCGACGGCGACCTGGTTCGGGGACTTCGTGATCGACGGCGGCGATTTCCTGGGCGGCACCATCGAAGGCTTCCATCTGCGCGATTTCCGCGGCGACCTGGCCTTCGAGGGCGAGGGCTTCGCCATCGATGCGGTCGATGGCTATGTCCGCTTCCTCCAGACCGGCGATTCGCTGGGCCTCGTCGGCTCCGTCCTCGATGGCAACGATGCCGTCATCGGCAGCGCCGATGCCGATACGCTGGTCGGCATGGACGGCAATGATGTGGTCAACGGCAATGGCGGCGACGACGACCTCAACGGCAACCAGGGCAACGACCTCGTCACCGGCGGCGCCGGCCGCGACTATGTCCGCGGCGGCCAGGGCGACGACACGGTGCATGGCGGCGGCGGCGACGACTGGCACGTCAATGGCAGCATCGGCAACGACCTGGTCTATGGCGACCTCGGCGACGACACCGTCTTCGGCGGCCAGGGCAACGACCAGATGTTCGGCGGCGACGGTGCCGACTGGCTGAGCGGCGATCTCGGCAACGACACCCTGGTGGGCGGCGCCGGCGCCGACCGCTTCGTCCTCCGCTCCGGCGGTGGGGCCGACCGCATCGCGGATTTCGCCGCCGCGCAGGGCGACCGGCTGGAGCTGGAAGCCGGCCTGAACGGTACCGGCGTGGACAGCTACGCCGAATTGCAGGCCCGCATGGCGGCCGACGGCCAGGGCAACACCATGATCGACCTGGGCGGCGGCAACAGCCTGCTGCTGCTGGGCATCCAGCCGGCGGCCCTGACCGCCGACAACGTCCTCTTCTTCTGAGCCGGAGAGGCCGGAGCACGGCCATGATCGGCGCGACCCGGCTTCACGTCCGCCACCATGGCCGGTTCTATGCGGCGGCCGTGCTCGGCATCGTCGTCTGGGCGGTTTCCTGGAAGCTCGCGCCCGCGCTCCGCTTCGTGCTCGCGGGTGACATCTTCTTCGGCGCCTATCTCGTGCTGACGGCGATGGTCGCGGTCGCCGCCACCCCCGACGACATCCGCGACAAGGCGGGGTACGAGGACGAGGGCAACTTCGTCATCGTGCTGCTGACGCTGGCGGCCATCGCCGTTTGCATCGGCGCGATCTTCTCGCTGATCGGCGGCGACGGGTTCTTCGCCCTACCCCTGGCCTTGTCGGCGGCGAGCGTGGTGCTGGGCTGGCTGACGCTGCACACCATCGCGGCCTTCCGCTACGCCCATCTCTACTATACGAGCGACGCGCCGCCCGGTGCCGCGCGCGTCGACCGCGCCGGGCTCGATTTCCCCGGGACCGACGAGCCGGCGATCTGGGACTTCCTCTACCACGCCTTCATCATCGGGATGACCTGCCAGACCTCGGATGTCGCGGTCCAGGCGACCGCGATGCGCCGCGTCGTCCTGGCGCACGCGGCCATGTCCTTCCTCTTCAACACGGTCCTGCTGGCGCTGGCGGTGAACATCGGGGCGGGCCAGTTCCGCTAGGCCGCGCCCAGCCTGGGAAACAGCGGACGCAGCCGCCCGTAGGCCTCGCGATAGACGCCGTAGAGGCGGTCATAGACGGCGGCGTTGTGGGGGCGCGGCCGGATCATCTCGCCCGGCGTGACGAAGCGGCCGACCTGGTCCCAGCGGTCGAACGCGCCGACCGCGAAGCCGGCGACGAAGGCCGCCCCCAGGGCCGATCCCGGATGGCCCTCCAGCAACCGGATCGGCCGCTGGATGACGTCGGCCACGATCTGCATCCACACCCGGCTGCGCGCGCCGCCGTCGGACGCGCGGAACCGCTCGGCCGCCAGCCCGGCTTCGGAGAAGACGTCGAGATGGTGGCGGAAGCCGAACGCGATCCCTTCCAGGGCCGCCCGCCAGACATGGCCCGTGGCGTGATGCAGGCCCAGCCCCAGCAGCACGCCGCGCGCGTCGGGATCGTGCAAGGGCGTCTTCTCGCCCAGCACATAGGGCAGGAACACCAGCCCCTCGGCACCCGGCGGCGTCGCCGCGGCCAATGCGTCGAGCGCCTGGTGGATGCTGTGTCCCTCGGCCAGTGGCAGATGGGCCGCGACCATGCGCGCCAGCCAGTTCAGCGCCGCGCCCGAGGCCGCCATGCAGCCGTTCGGCATGAACAGCCCGGGCACGACATGGAAGTCGTTGTAGAGGCGCGGGTCGCCGACCGGGGCCGCGGTTGCCGCCATGATGTCGCCGGAACCGCCGAACTTCAGCAGCACGTCGCCATCGGCGACGACACCGGCCGCGAAGGTCGACGCCGCATGGTCGGCGACGCCCGCGATCACCGGCGTCCCCTCCGCGAGGCCGGTCGCAGCGGCCGCCGCCCGCGTCACCCCGCCGACGATGTCGAGCGGCGTCCGCGGCGTGGGTAACTGGTCCGGCCGCAGCCCGGCCAGGGCCACGAGATCGTCCGCAAGGCGGCGTTCCTCGATCAGCATGAAGCCGGATTCGAGCGCCCAGTTATGCTCGACCGTGCGCGCGCCGGTCAGGCGGTGGGTGATGAAATCATACGAGCCGAAGACCGTGGCGATCCGGGCGAAGGGGTCCGGCTCATGCCTTTCCAGCCAGCGGAGTGTCGGCGCGACCAGCTGCTGATTGATGCCGCAGCCGGTGCGGGCGAAGAAGCGCGCCTCGTCGACCGACCGGCGCATCTCCTCCACCTCCACCCCGGCGCGGGCGTCGGACTGCTGGATGCTGCGGCGGATCGGACGGCCGCCCTCGTCCAGCAGCACCACCGCCGGCAGCATGCCGGTGACGCCGACGCAGGCGATCGTCTCGCCGGCCGACGCCGCCGCGGCGGCCAGGGCGCGGAGGATGGCGCAGGCGTTCGCCCACCACTCCTCCGCATCCTCCTCGGCCCAGCCCGCCCGCTCCGCATGGAGGCGGACCGGACGGGTCTCGGTCATCAGGGTGGCGCCGTCCGGCCGGATCAGGACCCCGATCGTCGACGTGGTGCCGATGTCGAGGCCGACCAGGACTGGCATCTTCCGTGCTCAGCGCGCCGCCCGCGCCGCGTCCATGAAGCGCGACACCCGGGCCGCGTCGACCGCGTTCCAGGTCACGCCATCCTTCTTCAGGTGGGTCCCCACGACGACGCCATCGCCGTGTTTCAGGATGGCCGCGACGTTGTCCTTGTTGACGCCGGTATTGGCGAAGACCGGGGTCGCGCCGACCGCCGCCTTCACCCGGGCGAAGAGCGAATCCTCCGCCGCCTCGCCGGTCATCGGGCCGGAGACGCAGACGACATCGGCGAGCGACGAGAAGACCGCGCTCTTGGCCTTGGTCGGCACGTCGCGGTCGCCGAGCGGGGCGGCAAATTCCGCATTCACGTTGAACAGCAGCACCAGGTCGTCGCGGTCGAGCTCTACCCGGCGGCGCAGTGCGGTGGCCGCATCCGGCTTCCACAGGCCCATGTCGCTGTCATAGACGCCGGTGAACACCTCGCGCGCGAAGCGGGCGCCGGTGGCGACCGCCAGGGCCACGGTGGCGACCGGGTCCCACAGGAAGTCGACGCCGAACGGTACCTTGATGGCCGGGCTGACCCGGGCCACCACCGCCGCCATGGCGGCCAGCGCCTCCGGCGGGGCCGCCAGCACATAGGGACGGTCGCCCTCGTTGCCGAACATGATGCCGTCGACGCCGCCCGCCTGCAGCGCCTCGACGTCGCGCGCGACGGCTTCGGCGATGCCGTCCACGCCCGCCTTGCGGTCATAGAGCGGGCTGCCCGGCAAGGGCAGCAGATGGGCCATCCCGATGACGGGTTTGGCGGTTCCGAACAGGGCGGAAATGGAGGGGCGGGCTTTGCCGCCGGCTTCTGAGACAGTCATGGCCGCGCAAGGTGGCAAGGGTCGGGGCCACATGCAACCGGGAACCTCGCTTCGCGCCCGGCTTCGATTAATATGCAAGCGTCGCCCGGATGCTTCACGCCCCGGGAGAAGGAGGAAACCATGCGATTCGGACAGGGATCGGTAGCGGGGATGCTTCTGCTGGCGGCGGGTGCCGGCAGCCTGGTCGCGACAACGGCTTCGGCACGCGACCTGACGGTCGTGTCGTGGGGCGGCGCCTACCAGGACGCGCAGCGCGAGGTTTATTTCAAACCCTTCATGGAGGCCCAGAAGACCAAGCTAGTGGAGGAGAGCTGGGACGGCGGCATCGGCGTGTTGCGGGCCAAGCTGCAAGGCGGCGCCAACACCTGGGACGTGGTCCAGGTCGAATCCGAGGAGCTGGTGATCGGCTGCGAGGAAGGGCTCTACGAGAAGGTCGACTGGTCCAAGTATGGCGGCAAGGACGCCTTCCTGAAGGACGCCGTCAACGAGTGCGGCGTCGGCGCCATCGTCTACAACTTCGTGCTCTCCTATGACGGCGACCGCATCAAGGACGGGCCGAAGAACTGGACCGACTTCTGGAACGTCGCGAAGTGGCCCGGCAAGCGCGGCTTCCGCAAGGGGCCGAAGACGACGCTCGAATTCGCCCTGATGGCCGATGGCGTGGCGCCGGCCGACGTCTACAAGACGTTGGCGACCGATGCCGGGATCGCGCGCGCCTTCAAGAAGCTCGACGAGTTGAAGGCGAACATCGTGTGGTGGGAGAAGGGCTCGCAGCCGCCGCAGCTTCTGGCGGCCGGCGAGGTGGCGATGACGATGGCCTACAATGGCCGCATCGGCGCCGCCAACAAGACCGACAAGAAGAACTTCAAGATCGTCTGGAACAACTCGCTCTACACGGTGGATTCCTGGGTCATCATGAAGGGGTCACCGAACAAGGCGCAGGCGGAAAGCTACATCGCCTTCGTCAGCAAGCCGGAGAACCAGGCCAAGCTGCCGACGCGCATCCCCTATGGCGTCACCCACAAGAATGCGAACGCATCGATCGACAAGGCGCTCCTGACGGAACTGCCGACCGCGCCCGAGAACATCGCGTCGGCGCTTTACGTCGACGAGCCCTTCTGGGTCGAGAACATCGACAAGCTGAACCAGCAGTTCAACGCGTGGGTCTCGCGCTGATGCGTCGTTCGCCAGGATGAGTTGCCACCACGCTTGGCAACCCGCCGCGGATGAAACGCTGAGTCCGGGCGAGCTCATGGTTCGTCAGGCTCACCATGAGGGCCAGAGCGCCGGATTCTCCTCATGGTGAGCTTGTCGAACCATGACATCTCTCCGGCCGGCGATGCAGGTTTCTATCCAGGAGCGCCGGCCGGATGAGGTGGGACCGCAGGGCGCGACCGGCTGCCGCCAGATGGCGGGCGGCGGCACTGGTCGCACCCCTCTTCCTGTTTCTGGTGGCGAGCTTCCTCGTGCCGATCGGCGCGATGATGTGGCGTGCCATCGGGGACCCCGACGTGGCGCCGGTGTTCCCGCGCACCCTGGCTGCGTTGAAGGGCTGGGACGGGCGCGACCTGCCCGGCGAGGCGGCCCATGCGGCACTGGTCGCCGACATCCGCGTTGCCCGTGCGGAGGGCACGCTGGCCAGCGCCGCCACCCGGCTCAACTACGACGTCAACGGCTATCGATCGCTGCTCTTCTCCACCGCCCGGCGCCTGCCGGCGGAGGGCGCGGGCGACCTCCGCGCCGCACTTGTGGCCATCAACCCGCTATGGGCAGAACGCGACAGCTGGGCCGCCATCCGGCGGGCCGCCGGCCCGGTCACCGACCTCTATCTGCTGGCGGCGCTCGACCTGCGGCGCGACGCGGAGGGCTCGATCCTCGGCGTCCCTGCCGACCAGGCGGTGTTCGGCACCGTCCTGGTTCGGACATTGTGGATCGCGACCGTGGTCACGCTGATCTGCCTGGCGCTGGGCTACCCGGTTGCCTATCTCCTGGCCCGGCTGCCGGAGCGGCAGGCCAATCCGCTGCTGATCCTGTTCCTGGTGCCGTTCTGGACGTCGCTCCTGGTCCGCACCGCCGCATGGGTGGTGCTGTTGCAGCGCGAAGGGGTGATCAACGCCTTCCTCACCGGGGCCGGCCTCGCCAGCGAGCCGCTGCCGATGATCTACAACCGCTTCGCAGTCTATGTGGCGATGGTCCACATCCTCCTGCCCTTCATGATCCTGCCCCTTTACAGCGTCATGCGCGGCATCCCCCCTGCCCACCTGCGGGCGGCCTCGTCGCTGGGCGCGCCACCCTTCACCGTGTTCCGGCGGGTCTTCCTGCCGCAGTCCGCAGCCGGCGTCGCGGCCGGGTCGCTGCTCGTCTTCATCCAGGCGATCGGCTACTACGTCACCCCGGCCCTGGTCGGGGGCGCCAACGACCAGATGATCAGCTACTTCATCGCCTTCTATGCCGGGCGCACGATCAACTGGGGCATGGCGGCCGCGCTCTCGATCCTGCTCGTCGGTGCCACCGTCGCGCTCTTCATGGTCTACCGGCGACTGGCGGGCAGCCAGATGCCGCGCTTCGGTTGAGCGCCTGGCATGGCGGAAGTCAACGCAACCCGCGGGCAGCGCATCGCGCGCGTCCTGCTGTGGCTGCATCTGGGCCTGGTCCTGGTGTTCCTGCTGGCGCCGATCATCGCCATCGCGCCCTTGTCGTTCAGCTCGGGCTCGTTCCTGCAATATCCCCTGCCGGGCCTCAGCCTGCGCTGGTACGCGGACTTCTTCACCTCGCAATTCTGGCTGCCGGCGCTGGGCAACAGCATCGTCGTGGCCATCGCCGCCACCCTGCTCGCGACCGCGCTCGGCACGCTGGCGGCGGTCGGCCTGTGGCTGGCGCCCTTCCCCGGCAAGGGCATCGTCACCGCGGCCCTGCTGGCGCCGATGGTGGTGCCGATCATCGTCGTGGCGGTCGGCGTCTATTTCGCGTTCGCCGCCGTCGGCCTCGCCAACACGCGGGCCGGGCTGATCCTGGCCCATACCGCGCTCGGCGCCCCCTTCGTGGTGGTCACCGTGCAGGCGACGCTGTCGGGCTTCGACCGCACGCTGGTCCGCGCCGCATCCAGCCTGGGGGCTCGGCCCTGGACCGTGTTCCGCCGGGTAATGCTGCCGCTGGTGGTGCCGGGCGTCGCCTCGGGCGCCCTCTTCGCCTTCGCGACCTCCTTCGACGAGGTGGTGGTCGCCTTCTTCCTCGCCGGCCCCGAACAGCGCACGCTGCCGCGCCAGATGTTCGCCGGCATCAACGAGAATATCAGCCTCACCATCGCCGCCGCGGCCACCATGCTGGTGGTGCTGTCGGTCGTCCTGATGGCGGTGGTGGAGTATCTGCGCCGCCGCGGCGAACGGCTGCGGCGCGGCGCGTGACGGAGAAGATCGCCATGAACGAAGCCGAGATCGCGGACGCCCTGGCCGGCATCCTGGGCGACCTGATCGCCATCCCCTCGCCCTTTCCGCCGGGCGACAGCGTCGCCATCTCCGCCTACGCGGCCGACCGCCTGCGGCGCGCCGGCTACCGCACGCAGATCCTGTCGGAGCACGCGGGCGTCGACAATGTCGTGGCAACCCTGGGCCAGGGATCGCCCGGCATCGTCTTCAACGCCCATTCCGACACGGTCGGGGTCGGCGACCCTGCCATGTGGCACACCGCCCCCTATCGCGCGGAGCACAGGGACGGCCGCATCCACGGGCTGGGGGCCGGCAACTGCAAGGGCTCGATGGCGGTGCAACTGTGGCTGGCGGAGGAGATCGCGCGCGCCGGCGGCCCGCGGTGCGGCAGCGTCACCTTCACCTTCGTCGCCGACGAGGAGAATCTGGGGCCGCACGGCATGGCGTTCCTGCGCCGCGCCGGCCATGTTCGGCCGGAACTGCTGATCCTGGGCGCCCAGACCGAGAACGACCTGATCGTGGCGGAGCGCGGCGTCCTGTGGGCGCGGGTCACGACGACCGGGCGCGCCGCCCATGCCGGCAACCCGGCCGCCGGCGACAATGCCATCCTTCGCCTCGTCCGCCTCGTCCAGGCGCTGGAGAACGGGCTGACGCCGCTGCTGGCCGCCCGGCGCGACGGAGCGATGGCTTCGACGATCAATGTCGGCCTGATCGAAGGGGGCAGCAACGCGAATGTGGTGCCCGCCCGCGCAGCCATGACCATCGACCGGCGCCTGCTGCCCTCGGAGACGGTGGACGGTGCCTTCGCCGAACTCGAGGCCATCCTGCAAGCGGCAGGGGAGCCTCCGGGAAGCTGGACCGTGGAGCGCCTGACCGGCACCAACGGCTTTCGCGCCGCGGCCGACGGCCCGGGCGTGTCGGCCCTCGCCGCCGCCATCGCGGCCCGCAAGGGCACGCCGGCCCGCCTGCTCGACGCCACCGGCGTCAGCGACGGGCGCTACTTCGCCGACGACGGCATCGAGATCGTGAATTTCGGCCCCGGGTCGGGGGCCGAGGGCCATGCGGCCAACGAAAGCGTCCCGCTCGCGGCGATGGTGGAGTCGGCAATGATACTCTATGACACGCTGCATCGCCTGCGAGTGCTCGGCCCCTGAATCCGGCGGGGTGGCCTTCGCAAAATCGTGCCTCCATGTTATGCTCTGAGAGAAAAACGTTATATGAACATCTCCTGAAGTAAGTGATCTCCGCGCCCTTCCGCGTCCGGTCACGGAACCGGGAGCAATGGCGCGGATGGGTGGCATGGCCGGAAGAAAGAGCGAGTACGGGACAGCTGCCGCGATCGATCACGACGACGCGGGCAAGGCTCCGGGCCGCGAGGCGCTGATCGTCGATCGCGCCATCGGCTTCTTCGCCGAACAGGGACTGCACGGCAACACCCGCGACCTGGCGCGGTCGATCGGCATCAGCCAGCCCCTCCTCTATCACTACTTCCCGAGCAAGGACGCCCTCATCGAGCGGGTCGTCGAACGGCTCTTCGAGGACCGCTGGAAGCCCGAATGGCGCGACGCACTGCGCCGTGCCGACCTGTCCGTGCGGCAGCGCCTGGAGCAGTTCTACATCGACTATTCAGAGACGGTCCTGACCCGGGAATGGGTGCGGATCCTGTTCTTCGCCTCGCTGGCGGGCATGGACCTCCATAAGCGGCACCAGGCACTGGTGCGCGAGCGGGCGTGGCGCCCGATCGCGCGCGAACTGCGCCGCGAGGCCGGTGCCGGCCGCAGCGACAGCGTCGCCGCCGCGGACGTCGACCTGGCCGGCCGGCTGCACAACGGCATATTTCAGCTGGCCGTACGGCGGTGGGTGTTCAACAATCCGGCGTCGCGCACCCTGGTGGTGGCGATCCGCGAAGAGGTCGGCTTCTTCCTGCACGGGGCCCGATCGCAACTGGCGGAACGCGCCGAGGGTGGGCTGAAACTCGCGGCCGGCTGATGACATGCCGGTCCGCCGCCTGCGGGAGGTCCGGCCCATGATCTTCGCCACCGACACCGCCACCGCGGCACGCAGCCGTTTCTCGCGGCGCACCGCCGAAGGGCCGTTGATCTGGCGCAGTGAATATTTCGGGCCACCGCCCTCGCCCGCCAATGCCGCCTCGATCGACCCCAAGGCGGGCCAGTTCGTCCCCTACACGCCGCCCGCCGCGGGTGAAATCCGCGAGCCGCAGGCTTTCCTCGTCGAGCAGGAGCCGGGCGCCATCGTCCATCCGCATTTCCACCATGTCGACCAGTTCCAGGTGGTGATCGGCGGCGACGGCGTGATCGGCAAGCATCCGGTCGGGCCGATCTCCGCCCATTTCGCGGCCGCGCATACGGGCTATGGCCCGATCACGCCCGGCCAGGACGGGCTGCGGTATTTCTCGCTGCGCGCCAGCGCCGACAGCACCGGAGCGCAATACCTCCCGGCGGCCCGCGAGCGGATGCGCCAGGTCGCCCGGCGCAACGTCTTTGCCCCCGCGGTGACGCCATCCGACGCCGCGGCCCTGGCGCGTCTGGCCACGTCGTCGATCGAGACCCTGCTGGAGGATGACGATGGCCTTTCCTTCCGCTATCTGCGGATACCGCCTTCGACCGGACTCCGTCTGGACGGCCTGCAACTCGGGATGGGGCAGTCGATCCTGGTGACGGCCGGCGCGATCCGCCACGAGGGCAGCCGCCTCGACCGCTGGAGCGCCATGTTCGTGCCGGCCGACGAGCCGGCCATCGCGTTCCATGCCGAGGCCGAGGGCGCGGAGCTGCTGGCCCTGCGCTACCCCCGTCCGTTCTAGGCCGTCAGTCGACCGTCCCCAGCTCGCGCGCCAGCACTTCGAGGGCGCGCGCGGCATCCACCTCCGCAGCCGCGACCAATGCCGGAAGTCGCGCGTCTGCCCCGGCCGCGGCGGCACGTTCCAATGCCAGGGACACCTCGGCCAGGCGCATCAGCCCGAAGGTCTGCGCCCCGCCCTTGATGGTGTGGGCGATGCGCTGCAGGTCGGCCATGTTGCCGGTGTCGAGCGCCACTCCCATCGCCGAGCGCCGTTCGGCGAGCTCGCCGGCGAACATCCGGGCCAGCCGGACCGCCACCGCGTCGCCGATATCGCTCTTCATCCGCGCCAGCGGCCCGGCATCGAAATCCGCGGCCGGGAGATCCTCCCCGCCCGCCGGCGGCAGCGTGTCCTGCTCCTGCACGGGCACGGGCATCTCCGGCACGGCCGGCTGGTGGCGGGCGTGGCGCGCCACGATGTCGAGCAGTCGCGCCCGGTTGAAGGGCTTGCCCAACACCCCATCCATGCCGCCGGTCAGGATCCGCGCCCGATCCTCGCTCATGACATTGGCGGTCAGGGCCACGATCGGCACCATGCCGGCCGGCGCCGGCATCCGACGGATCGCCCGGGCCGCCTCGATGCCGTCCATTTCCGGCATGATGACGTCCATCAGGATCAGGTCGTAGGTCCCGGTCGACGCCATCTCGACCGCCTCCCGACCGTTCGAGGCGATGGATACCGTGTGGCCGGCGCTGCGCAGCTGTTCACTGGCGATCATCTGATTCACCGGCGAATCCTCGGCCACCAGGATATCGAAGCAGGCGGTCGACCGCTCCACGGTGACCGGTTCAACCGGAACGCCCGGCTCCACCGGCTTTCCCGCTAACAGCGGCAGCCGCACCCAGAAGACCGCCCCGCCACCGGCGCGGTCGGCCAGTCCCAGGCTGCCGCCGAAGCGGTCGATGAGGCCCTTCACGATCGCCAACCCCAGGCCGGAGCCGCCCCGCGTCTCCTGGTTGTCGAGCTGGAAGAATGGCCGGAACAGCTTGTTGCGGTCGGCCGGCGCCACCCCCGGGCCGCTGTCGGCGATGAGGAAGCGCAGCTCGAACGGCCCATCGCCCACCGACCGGCGCGACGACACCGTCTCCACCGCCAGCCGCACGTCGCCGACGACGGTGAACTTCACCGCGTTCGACATCAGGTTCACCAGCACCTGGCGCAGCCGTCCGGCGTCGCCGCGGCACCAGCGTGGCACATCCGGCGCCATCTCCAGGTGGATCTCGATGCCCTTGCTGTCGGCCGCGGCGCTGAACAGCCCGGCCGTGCTCTGCAACAGCGCCTTCAGGTCGAAATCCACCGACACCAGCGGCATGCGGTCGGCTTCGAGCCTGGACAGGTCGAGGATGTCGTTGATGATGCTGACCAGCGCATCCGCCGACGACCGCGCGATTTCCACATATCGCTGTTGCCCGCGGTCGAGGCCGGTATCCGCCAGCAACTCGAGGGTGCCGATCACGCCGTTCATCGGCGTCCGGATCTCATGGCTGACGATGGCCAGGAAGCGCGACTTCGCGGCCAGCGCCTGCTCGGCCACGTCGCGCGCCCGCTCCAACTCGACCGCCGCATGCTTGCGCGGGGTGACGTCGGTATAGAGCGTGATGATGCCGCCATCGGGCTGCACGGTGCGGCGCAGCTCGATATAGCGGCCGTCGGGGCGCATCCGCTCCGTCATCTGGAAGTCGGTCGCCCGGACCACCGCCAGGCGGCGCGTCGCCTCCTCGACCGGGTCGTCGATCGGCCCGAACTCGCCCTTCTCGGCCTGATGGATCAGGATTTCGCGCAGATGGGTCCCGACCCGCGCCAGCTTCTCGTCGACCCCGGCCAGGTCGAGGAACGGCTTGTTCCACACGCGGAGGTGCAGGTCCTGGTCGAAGGCGCTGATGCCGTCGCTCATGTTGAGGAGGGTCGTCTCCAGGAGCCGCGTCTTCTCGTCGGCCTGGCCCTTGGCCTGGGCCAGGGCCGCGGTCGCCGCACTCAGCGTCTCGCGCTCCTGCTCCAGCTCGTCCTCGCGCCGCTGGCGCCGACCGACCTCGACCACCAGCGAGGCCAGGAACAGGAGGATGGCGAGCGTGACCGCGCCCAACAGCACCAGGCGGTTGCGCTCGCGCTCGTCGACATGCGCCAGGACCTCGCCCCGGGCGATGCCGACCGCGACGATGGTCGGCTGGTTGTCGACGTGCTGGAACGAGTAGATGCGGGAGATGCCGTCGATCGGCCCCGGCAGTTCGGCCGACCCCGCGGGCGCTTCCTTCACCCGGCGAAAGAAGGGCGTGCCGGAGATGTCCACGCCCGTCCCCTCACCCCGGCTGGAGGCCAAGGCCCGCACCACGCCATCGAGCCCGACCTGCAGCATCTCCCCCTGCCGGCCGAGGTCGACATTCTGGTAGAGCCGGACCAGCATGTCCGGATTGAACGACAGCACCATCACGCCGGCGAGCGACCCGTCCGGCGCGTTCAGCCGGCGCGTGATGTTGAGCGTGGTGCGCCGCGACACCCGGCCGACCAGCGGCCGGCTGATGAAGATGCCACCTGAATCGCTGGCAACGTGGACCCTGAAATGCTCGCGGTCGGAAAGGTCGAGGCCAGTCGGCGTCGCTTGCAGGCTGGACCCGCGCATGATGCCGTCCGGGCCGATCAGGGACAGCTGGACGGTGATGTCGCGAAGCCCGCGCACCCGTTCGAACGCCCGGCGGGTGTCGAACGCCGCGGGGTCGCGCTCATACTCGATCTTCAGGGATTCCAGGATCTGCTCGACCGCATCGATCGTGCGCTGCGACTGCTCCTCGAACGCGATGGCCAGGTTGGCGGTGTCGCGGGTGGCGTTCGCCACCGCCTGCGTGCGCTCGGCAAGGCTCTGATAGAGAACATAGACCCACATCAGGCACAGGAGCAGCACGCCGATCGCGAGGATCGTCGCGCGGACTGCAAGAGTCCGTTGACCTCGAAGCATCTGCGTCTAGTCGTGCATCATTCTGCAACGAAGTTCGACCAAATCGGTCGATGACGCAAGCCGCCTATTATAGAGAAAATAAACCGATGGTTGATGGTGCGAAAGGCCATCCCATGGTTACGCGCTGCCGCGAACCCGCCCCATCCCCTCAACGCCTTCGGTCGCGCCGAGCGCCGTTTCGATGCGGTTTCCACCGCGTGCCGAAGCGATCGCCAGCGCCCGTTTCGCCTGCTCCACCAAGGTCGCAGCACTGATCGAGCCGGGCGGCGCGTGGGCGATGCCGATGCTGACCGTCGCGGCCCCATCGGCCCGGCCATCCTGGGCCAGGCGGACCCGCTCCACGGCCAGCCGAAGCCGTTCGGCCTGCGCGGCCGTCTCGACCGGCGGACGGTCGAGGAGGATGGCGAGGAAGCTGCCGGCCGTCGCTCCCGCGGCCAGGAGGTCACCCAGCCCGCCGGGCGACCGCTCGACCTCCGCCAGCACCTGGCGGGAAAGGAGTGCCGCCGCGGCGGACGGCTGTCCGCCCGACGACAGCCCGTCGATCGCAATCGCAAGAATCCCGACGGTACGTCCCGTGGCCAAGGCCGCATCGGCAATGCCACTCGCCACCAGGGGCGAGGGCAGCCCCGTCACCGGGTCCGCCGCCGCGGCACTGAGCGACGCCCGCAGCCGGTCGAGCTCGCTGCGCAGAACCAGTTCCTGCGCCCGGCGACGGTCGAGCTCGGCCTTCAGGCGCAAGGCCGAGCGGATGCGGGCCAGCAGTTCCACGCGCTCGATGGGCTTGCGCACATAGTCCGAAGCGCCGGCCAGGAAGGCCTGCTGCAGGGCCGTGTTGTCATCCCGGCTGGACACCATCAGGACCGGCGTCTCGGCGGTGTCGGAATGCCGCTTGATCCGCGCGCAGGCCTCGATGCCGTCCATTCCCGGCATCATTATATCCATCAGGATGACATCGATTCCGTTGACCGTCGGCTCCGGCGCCGACGCGATGCCCGACGCGGTGATCCCCAGCAACCCGAGCGCCATCTCCGCGTTCGCCGCTTTCGCGGGGTCGGGGTAGCCCGCGGCCGTCAAATAGGCCGCGATCACTTCCCGGATCTCCAGCGAGTCATCGACGATCAGCGCGCGCATTCGACGGCCCCGCGTCTACCCATTTCGGATCCCAGCTTCCACCAAATCCACCGCACGCGCAAGTTTACCCCCGGGACACCTGCCGCCGCGCAGCCGGCCAGGAGCGGGCCGCACGCGCGGTCCGCTCCGGCTGGGTACATAAGGCCGGCTACTAGCTAACTCCGGTGCCGCATCATCGGCACGACCTTGGCGAAATTGTGGCCGCGGTCCGGAGCGATCGGCGTCCGCCGGCGCGCCGGGCGACCGCGGCGCCGGCCCTGCCTCGCGTCAGCGCGCCGAGGCGCTCTCGATCACCTGGGCCTTGTTGGCCGACGCGTCGTAGCGCAGACGCCGGACATGATCGAGATCGCAGCCGGTGACGCGCACATAGCGCGCACCTGCCGGATAGTCGATCGCATGGATCTCCGCCCCGTCATAGAGGCCGGCCTGCCCCGGATTCAGACGGTAGACGCGGTCGACCTCCAGCTTCGCGTCGCCGGCCCCGTTGCCCGGGTCGAGGCGCCGATAGAGGGTCATTTCGGTGTATTCGGAGATTTGGGCGTAGATCGCCCAGGATGGGCCATGGTCGTGGGGCAGCGAGCGATAGGCCTCGTCCTGGTTGTAGCCAAGCACAACGAACCCGAGTTCCTTGTCCTCGTAGAGCGTCCGCTTGCCGGTCGGGGCATCGGGACCGACATGGGCCGCGACGAATGCCGGATCGGACACCAGCCCCTCCACCAGAAGGCGAACAGCCTCGCGCCCGCCCAGGCCCGGATCGGCCGCCAGCGCCGCGCGGCTCTTTTCACAGAATGTCTGCAGGGGATCACCCATTTTCGCACCCTTCGGTCGTTGCCGGCGCCACTCTACACCGTGCCGGCGCGAAATTGGGAAGGGGGCACCTGTCCGCCAACCGGCGAACGACGATGGACCGCAGCCGCCGATCCGTAGGAGATTGGGGCGGTGGATGACGACGACGCATACGCGGCGGAAGCGGCGCACGCGCTGGTTCGCGGCGATGCGACGCCCCCCTGGCCCCACCCAATCTACGCCGGCCTCCGGCGGCGCGGCCGGCGCCTGTGGCACGGCTGGAGCGATGGCGATGCCGGGCGATGGCTCGACGCCGCCCGGCGCGACCATGCCGGGGCCGACAGCCTGGAGCTGTGCCTGCCGTTCCGGCATTTCCCCTATCGGCCGGCCCCGGGCACGCCCGCCCCGCCGAGCTGGACCGGCCTGTTCGGGGTAGAGGTGCGCCACGCCGGACGGGCGGCACGCATGGCGCCGAGCCATATGATCGCCGGCAACCGGACCTGGCAGCGCGCGCTGGCGGAGTGCCGCAGGTCGCTCGGCCTGGATCCCGCTGACGGCGGCGAGATATTCCGGGTCGCCGCCTGCTCCATGATCTTCCCGCTCGACGGAGCCGGGCCGGCGTTCCGGTTCGAGCGTGCCGGCAGGCCGGTTTCCCAGGACGAGATCACGCCGCAATCCACCGCCGCGCTGGCGCACGCGCTCGGCGGGTGGCTGGTCCGCAACACCGACGCCAGCGGTCGCCTTGTCTACAAATACTGGCCCAGCAGCGGCCGGGAGTCCGCCGCGGACAATACCGTGCGGCAGTTCATGGGGACCCTGGCCCTCGGCCGCTATGCCCGCTGGTCTGGCCTGCCGGACGCGGCGGCCGCGGCAGAGCGCAACCTCGACTGCCAGCTCGACCGCTTTCATCGCGAGACGGCAGATGGCTTCGCCATCATCGAACATGGCGGGTCAGCCAAGCTGGGGGCCGCCGCCATCGCCGGGCTGTGCCTGCTGGAGGCACGACCGACCCCTCGGCGCGAGCGCGCGCTGGGTGGCCTGATCGCCGGGATCCAGGCGCTGTGGCGGGCCGACGGCGCCTTTCGCACCTTTCACATTCCCGCAGCACGAAACGACAATCAGAATTTCTACCCGGGCGAGGCCGCGTTGTTCTGGGCTGCGCTCTATGCCCGCGACCGCGACCCGGCGGTCCTGGCGCGTCTGTTGCGCACGCTCGATCATTACCGCGACTGGCACCGGCGCCATCGCAACCCCGCCTTCATCCCCTGGCATGCCCAGGCCCATGTCGCGCTGATCGAGGCCACCGGTATTCGCGATCGGGCCCCCTTCGTCTTCGAGATGATGGATTGGCTGCTGCCGATGCAGCAGTGGGAAACCGCCCCGGCAATGGATATGCACGGCCGTTTCTACGATCCGGCCCATCGAGACTATGGTCCGCCCCACGCCGCCTCCACTGGGGCCTATCTCGAGGGACTGGCAGCGGCGGCCAGACTTGCCGCCGCGACGGGCGAATTGGCGCGTGCCGCGCGCTACCGCCTGGCGATAAAGCGCGGCCTGCGCAACATTCGTCAGCTCGTATTTCTCGATGATGCCGATTTTTTCTATATTTCACGCCATAATCGGGTGAATGGCGGGGTGCGGACCGAGGTCTATGACAACACGATCAGGGTCGATAATGTGCAACATGCATTGATGGCAATAATTTCCATCCTACAATCCCAAGTTCGGATGGATGCAGCCGCGCAAGGTCGTCGCGGCGAGATGCCGGCCGCCACGCCGGAGGGGATGGGATGATGGCCAGGGGAGACCACGGATCTGCGGCACCGGTCGCGGGCCGCATGGCGGAGGGCTGCTGATCCGATGGAGATGCATGAGATCCGCTATTTCCTCGCGATGTGCGAAACGCTGAACTTTCGTCGCGCGGCGATGCGCTGCAACATCTCCCAGCCGGCGCTGACCAAGGGCATCCAGAAGCTGGAAGAGAAGCTCGGCGGACAGCTGTTCCGCCGCGAGCGCAACCTGACCCACCTCACCGACTTCGGGCGCCTGATCCGCCCCTACCTGGAAGAGGTGCAGGGACGGACGCAGGCGGCCAAGACCGCTGCGCATGATTTCCTCTTCCTCGACAAGGCGCCGCTCAACATCGGCATCATGGTCTCGATCGGCCCGCTGCGCTTCACGCGGTTCCTGTCCGATTTCCAGCGCGACAATCCGGGCATCGAGCTGTGGCTGCATGAAGGGACCCTGGACGAGCTGTCGACCAAGCTGATGGCCGGCGCGCTCGACCTGGCGATCATGGGCCTGCCGCGCGAGATGGGCGGCCGGTTCGACGCGACCCACCTCTATTCGGAGCGCTATGTCGCGATCTTCCCCCGCGGCCACCGCTATGAGAATTCCAACGGGGTGCCGTTCTCCGACCTCGTCCAGGAACCCTACATCGACCGGCTGAGCTGCGAGGCACGGCCGGAGATATTGAAGCAGTGGGAGGCGCACGGGACCGAGATGGTCTGCGCCCATCGCAGCCATCGCGACGATTGGGTGCAAGGGCTGGTGCTGGCCGGATTCGGGATCGCCCTGATGCCGGAATACTCGATTTCCGCCATCGGCCTGAAGAGCCGGGTCGTGGCCGACCCGGAACTGACCCGCGACGTGGCGCTCGTATCGGTCGCCGGCCGCCGCTTCTCGCCCAGCACCGCCAAGTTCGTGAAGGAGGTGAAGAGCTTCCGCTGGACGGACCCGGCCACCGCCTGACCGACCACCCCGAATGCCGCCCCCCGGAACGCCGAAGGGCCCGGCGATCGCTCGCCGGGCCCTTCTACCGCCTCGCTGGCAGGGGGGACGCTACCAGAAGAGGCCGTTCACCAGGTTGCCGATCGGGCTGACGACCGGCAGGTCGTCCAGGATGGCGATCGGCGCGTCGTGATCGTCATTGCTGCTGCTGTCGTTACTGCCCAACAGGTCACCGACGATGGGCAGGTCGCCAAGCAGGTCGTCATCGTCGTCGGAGGATGATCCGCCGCCGACCAGGTCACCGACGATCGGGAACTCGTCGAGGCTCTCCAGGACGCCGCCGCCGAGCAGGTCGCCGACCGCCGGCAGGTCCTCGAGCAGGCTGCCGAAGCTGTCGTCGTCGACTACGTCGCCGAGGGCTCCGTCATCGCCGCCGCCGAGCAGGTCGCCCACCGGGTCGCTGTCGATCACGTCGTCGGAGACCCCGCCGGCCTCGGTCACGCCCAGCCCGACGCCGGCACTGCCGCCGAGCAGGTCACCGATCACCGGCAGGTCGTCGAGTACGCCGCCGCCGATGCCGCCAGCGAGCAACGTATCCACGACCGGCACGTCGTCGAGCAGGTCACCGAGCGTGCCG
>CAZQOA010000003.1:77376-114392 GCA_964594715.1 uncultured Rhizobiaceae bacterium
TCGCCGTCGCCATCGCCATCGCCGTCGCCATCGCCGTCGCCATCGCCGTCGCCGTCGCCATCGCCGTCGCCATCGCCGTCGCCGTCGCCGTCGCCATCGCCGTCGCCACCGCCGATGATGTCGTCGACCGCCACGCCGTCGTCGGAACCGTCACTGACGCTATTGAACGTGAAGAAGCCGCGCAGGATGATGACGCGGCCATCGGACAGGGTGAGGACGAGATCCTCGCCCACGATCTTCTGGCTTTGCAGCGCCTCGCGCAGCAGCTCGTCAGAGATGGTGCCGTCGGCCCCCTCGATGCGAAGCTGGTCGAGGCCGCCCTTGAAGTCCTCGATGATCGTGATCGACTGCGCGTCGCCGAACACCACGACGAAGGTGTTGATGCCGTCGCCGCCACGCGCCGTGTCGTGGCCAAGGCCGGCCACGATCACGTCGTCCCCGGCACCGCCATCCATGGAGTCATCGCCTTCACCGCCGACCAGGGTGTCGTCGCCGAGGCCGCCGCCGAGCTTGTCGTCGCCAGCCAGCCCATTGATCAGGTCGGCGAAGGTGGAGCCGTTGAGTGCGTCGGGACCCGCGGTGCCGGTGAACTGCATGATGGTCTCCATAAGACAGGGTTCTGCGAGACCCTCCGGCAATGGCCAGGCAGGTCCCACTCGCTGTCATTGGAGATAACATCGCCCCCACCCGGCTTCCGGCCGATTGGGTTGATGGTTTCGATAACCCGCTGTTATCTGAAACGCACCGGGGCGCTACCGCAGGCTACCGCGCGACACGATCTCGAACCCGAGATCGAGGACCGGGGCGGCCGCCATGCCGCCCTCCTGCCGGCGCAGGATCAGTTCCGCCGCCGCGATGCCGATGCCGCGGCCGTTGGTCCGCACCGAGGTCAGGCCGGGCGGCACCGCGGCCGCGATCTCATAGTCGCCGAAGCCGCACACCCCCAGGCGCCCGGGCACCGGCCAGCCGCGCCGCGCGCATTCGAACAATACGCCGATCGCCTGCACATCGGTCGCGCAGATGACCGCGTCGAGGTCGGCGGCCAGCGCCAGCAGCGCGTCCAGCCCGGCCCGGCCGCCGGCATAGCCCTCGTCGGTCGCCCCCGCTGTCAGTGCGGCGTCGAGGCCGGCCTCGCGCAGGGCCGCGCGCACGCCGCGCCGGCGTTCCTGGAACCGGCGCACACCCGGGTGGGGAAAATCGATGTAGCCGATGCGGCGATAGCCGCGCCCGACCACCAACCGGCCCAGCGCCAGGGCCGCGGCGTAATGCGAGAAGCCAACCGCCATGTCGATGAAGGGCCCGCGCAGTTCCCACGTCTCGACCACGGCCACCTGTGCCGCCCGCAGCATCTGGGTGACCGCGGGATCATGCTGCGCCCCGGTCAGCACCACACCGTCGGGCCGGCGGCCGAGCAGGGCCGACACCGCCGCCTCCTCCTCCCGCGGGTCGTAGCCGGTCTCGGTGAGGAGGAGCTGGTAGCCCTCCTGGCGCAGGCGGTCGGAAAGGCCCTTCAGGGTGCCGAGGAAGTTCGAGTTGGCCAAGGTCGGCACCACCGCGGCCACCATCCGGCTGCGGCTCGAGGCGAGGTTGCCGGCGACCAGGTTGGGCACATAGCCCAGCGCGTGGGCGGCCTCCTCCACCCGCGCGCGCACGGCGGCGGAAACCGACGCCGGCGTCTTGAAGGCGCGCGAAACCGTCATCGGCGAGACGCCGGCCCGCCGGGCGACGTCCGCCATCGTGACCCACCCGCTGGCCCGGCGTCCGGAACTCATGGGCCCGTATCTAGCATGCCCGTGCCTGGCATGGACGAGGAAATCCTGCCGCAATTCCCACTTGCAGCGGGCAGTCGGCATCTGCTTCCATGTTAGCGATACCAAGCGCAACACCGAATGGAACCGGCATGAGCGACGATCCGAAGCAGCGTCTCCTCGCCTGGATCGATGCCGATCGCGACCGGATCGTCGGCTTCCTCAGCGGCTTCCTCCAGGCGAAGTCGCCGAACCCGCCCGGCGACACGCGCGAGGCCGACGCCTTCGTGCGCCGGCTGCTGACGGCCGAGGCCCTGCCCCATCGCACCGTCGCCGCGCACGCGCACCTGCCCAACATCGTCGGGTCCTTCGACGGCGCCCGGCCGGGCCGCCACCTGGTGCTGAACGGGCACATGGACGTCTTTCCCGCGATCGAGGATCGGCCGGGCGAGCGCGGGCAATGGAGCGGCGAGGTGACGGACGGCCGGGTCTATGGCCGCGGCGCCGCCGACATGAAGTGCGGCACCACCGCCTCGATCATGACCTACCGCTACCTGCATCGGCTGCGCGACCAGCTGAAGGGGCGGTTGACGCTGACCGTCGTCTCCGACGAGGAAACCGGCGGCCGCTGGGGCACCCGGTACCTGATGGAAACCTGCCCGGACGAGGTGCTGGGCGATTGCTGCCTGAATGGGGAGCCGAGCGGCCTCGCCACCGTCCGCTTCGCCGAGAAGGGCACGCTGCGCCTGGTCTTCACCGTGCGCACGACCGGCGGCCACGGGGCCTATCCCCACCTCAGCGCCAGCGCCAACAAGATCGCCGCCGCCATCGTGGCCGAGCTGGAGGCGATCGGCGACCTGGAGCCCCGGATGCCCGAGCGCATGGCCGAGATCCTGGCCGCGCCCGAGGTGCAGGCCGCGATCGACCAGAGCCTGGGCGACGGCGCCCGCCATGTCGTGGCCAAGGCGACGGTGAACATCGGCGTGCTGCGCGGCGGGCTGAAGATCAACATGATGCCCGACGAATGCGTCGTCGAAGCCGATTTGCGGGTGCCGCCCGGCATCCCGCGCGACGAGGTGCGGGCGCTGGTCGGCCGCATCCTCGCCCGCCATCCCGAGGCCGCGATGGAGGAGCGCCAGGACCACAGCTACGACGCGAGCTGGTGCGACCCCGACGGCGAGATGGCCCGGATCATCCAGGACAATGTCGTCCGGTTGAAGGGCTTCCGCCCCCAGCCGATCGTCAGCCTGGGCGGCTCCGACGGGCGCTATTGGCGCTGGCGCGGCATTCCCGCCTACCTCTATGGCCCCTCTCCCCGGACCATGGGCCGGCGCGACGAGCATGTGACCATCGACGAGCTGATGCACATCGTCCGCACCCACGCGCTTTCCGCCTTTGACTACCTCACCCGGTGACGGCGCCCTGACCTGCGCCCGAAGGAGCAAATCCATGAACCGTCCCCTGCTCGCCGCCCTGATCGGTGCCACGGCACTGTTGCCGGCCGCCGCATCCGCGCAGACGCCGCGCGATGCCGTCACCATCCTGGTGCGCAATGATTCGGTCGGCTTCGACCCGCACCGGGTGACCGGCCGCGGCGCGGCCGAGATCCTGTTCATGATGACGGACACGCTGGTCGCGCTCGAGGACGACCAGAAGACCCTGCATCCCCTGCTGGCCAGATCCTGGTCGTTGTCGCCGGACGGGTTGACCTACACCTTCAACCTGCGCGACGACGTGACGTTCTGCAGCGGCAAGCCACTGACGGCCGATGATGTCGTCTATTCGCTGAAGCGGTTGGTGGCGCCGGAGACGCGCTCTCCGGCCGCCTGGCGCGCCGGCAAGGTGAAGTCGATCACCGCCAAGGACGCGCACACCGTCGAGTATGTGCTGGAGCGTCCCTACAACGAGCTGCTCCTGCAACTGGCGCAGAGCTTCGGCGGCATCATCGACAAGGACGATGTCGAGAAGCTGGGCCGCGACTTCGGCGTCCGCGGGCTGAACGGCACCGGCCCCTTCTGCTGGGGCGAGTGGAAGCCGCGCAGCGAGTTCGTGCTGACCCGGCACGAGGCCTATCGCTGGGGGCCGAAGCCCTATGACAATGCCGGCCCGGCCCATGTCGCGCGGATGATCTGGAAGGTCGTCCCGGAGGAGACCAGCATCGTGGCCGCGATGCAGACGGGCGCGGGCGACATCACCTATGTCGCGCCCGAATGGTCGGTCGAGCAGTTGAAGAAGGACCCTCGCCTGACGGTGGCGAGCCCGCGCGTCTCCAACTACAGCGCCTTCCTCGGCATGCGCGTGAACAAGGAGATGACGGGCGACGTCCGCGTCCGCCAGGCCATCGTCCATGCGATCAACCGCGAGGAGCTGATGAAGAGCCTGTGGTTCGGGCAGGCCAAGGTGTCGGACACCTATGTCAGCCCGGGCACCCTCGACTGGAACGGCGACGTGCCGGCGCGCTATGACCCGGACGCCGCCAACCGGCTGCTCGACGAGGCCGGCTGGGCCAAGGGTAGCGACGGCTTCCGCTACAAGGACGGCAAGCGCCTGTCGCCGCTGCTGGTGGCCGCCGGCACCCCCGGCTGGCGGACCCGCAGCGAGGCGGTCCAGGGCTACCTGAAGCGGGTCGGCATCGACCTGAAGGTCCTGCTGCCGGAGCCGGCGCTGGCGATGGCCCAGATCAACAATTCACCCGACTACGACATGTACGCGCTCTTCGCACCCTACGGCACAGCGGGCGAGGCGCTGATGGTGTTCCATTCGAAAGGCATCCCGGCCCCGAACCGGGTCTATTGGAAGGATGCGGAAACCGACGCCCTGCTCGACGCCGGCCAGGTCGCACTGACCGACGCTGCCCGCGCCGAGGCCTATGCCAAGGTCCAGCGCAAGATCGCCCTGAATGCCGTCACCGTGCCGCTCGTCCACGAGCAGCTCTACCTCTTCTCCAACAAGCGGCTGACGGGAGTGAAGGTCCACGGCATCTATAATTCCGGCCTCTACAAGGGCCTCGACATCAAAGCGGCGGCGCGGTGACGGGCATCCTCGCCGAGGATTTCCGCGACCAGCCCTATTGGTGGGACGATGCGCCGCGCGACGCGGCGCATCCGTCCACCCCCCTGCCCCGCCGAGCCGACGTGGCCGTGGTCGGCGCCGGCTATGCCGGGCTGGCGGCGGCCATCGCGCTGTCGCGGGCCGGGCGATCGGTGGTCGTGCTCGATGCCGGCCCGCCGGGCGGCGGTGCCAGCAGCCGCAGCGTCGGCATGATCGGCGGTCGCCTGCGCCAGGGCCATGCCGGGCTCGCCGCCACCGTCGGCCCGGCCATGGCGCTCGACCTGATGCGCGAGACGGCCGCCGCCTATCGCTGGTTCCTCGACTTCGTGCGCGACGAGGCGATCGACTGCACACTGGCCCAGCCCGGCCGCATCGTCGGGGCCTGGACCAGGGCCGACGCGACGCGGCAGCAGCGGCTGGCGGCGTTTCTGTCGGACAAGATCGGGATCCCTGCACACACCGTGTCGCGGGCCAGCCTGCCGGCGGAGATCGGAACCGACCTCTATCATGGTGCCCTGGTCTTCCCTGACGATGGTGGCCTGCACCCGGCCCGGCTGCATGACGGCCTGCTGCGCCACGCGCTTGCCGCCGGCGCCGCCATCCATCCCTTCACCCGCGTCCTCGGCCTGATCGAGGATGGTGGGCTCGTCCAGGTCGCCAGCGAACGTGGCACCTTCAAGGTGCTGGACGTCGTGCTGGCGACCAACGCGCACACCGGCCCCGCCTTTCCCTGGCACCGGCGCCGGGTGATCCCGGTCGGCAGCTACATGGCCGCGACGGAGCCCCTTCCCCCCGGGTTGATGCGGCAACTCCTGCCCAAGGGCCGCCTCGTCAACGACACGCGGCGCCTGGCCTATGCCATCCGTCCGTCACCCGACGGCACGCGCCTGCTGCTGGGCGGCCGCGCCTCGGCCCGGGACCATGCCGACCCACGGGCGGTCGCCCGCAGCCTCCATCGCCTCGCGCGCACCGTGTTTCCGGAGACGGCGCCCTTGCGCATCACCCATGCCTGGGGCGGCATGGTCGCCTTCACCGTCGACCGCCTGCCCAATATCGGCGCGCGCGGGCGCATCCATCATGTGCTGGGGTGCAACGGGTCAGGGGTGGTGATGAATACCTATCTCGGTACCCGCCTCGGCCGGCGGATCGCCGGCACCGGCGACGCCGAGACCGGCTTTGCGCGCGCCGGGCTTCCGACCCACCCGCTCTATCGCGGCCGCCCCTGGTTCATGTCGCCACTATCGGTCTGGTATGGCGTCCGCGACCGGATCGACCGCCTCATCGACGGCCCGCCATCCTGAAGACCGCCATCCTGACCGGAGCCAACCCGCCATGACCTTCTCGATCGCCGCCCGCTGCCCCGCCACCGGAAAGTTCGGCATCGCCATCGCCACTTCCAGCATCGCGGTCGGCAACCGCTGCCCCTGGGCCCGTGCCGGGGTCGGCGCCATCACCACCCAGCACCGCAGCGACATCCGCCTGGGCCCGGTCGGGCTCGACCTGTTGGCCCAGGGCCTGTCAGCCGGCGAGACGGTGCGGGCGCTGGTCGCGGCCAGCGAGTTTCCCGACCAGCGCCAAATCGGCGCCGTCGACCGCGACGGCGAGGTCGCCTTCTACAGCGGCCCCAAGATTCCCTCGACCAACGGCGGCGCGGTCGGCCGCGGCTGCGTCTCCACCGGCAATGTCATCGCCAATCCCGATGTGCCGCAGGCGATCATCGCCGGCTACGAGGCGAGCCAGGGCGTGTCCTTCGCCGAACGGCTGCTGGCCGGCGTCGATGCCGGGCTGGCGGCCGGCGGCGAGACCCAGCCGATCATGTCGGCGGCCCTCCTGGTCGTCGACCGGCACGCCTGGCCGCTGGTCGACCTGCGGGTCGATTTCCAGGAGCAGCCATTGGACGTGCTGCGCGGGCTGTGGAAGGCCTACGAGCCCCAGCTCGAGCATTTCATCATCCAGGTGCTCCGCCCGAACGAGGTGAAGCCCCGGGTGAAGCCGGCGCCCGCTCCGGCCGGCTGAGCAGCGTCCGCGGCAGGCCGGCGGCGCGGCGGGCGACGCCCTTCCCGAGGCGACCCCAGAATCGCGCCGCGCGCCGGGCGCGCCACAGGGCGCCCGGTTCCGTCGAGAGCGCGCGCAGGTGGAATGCGGCCAGGCGCGAGTCCAGGTCGCTCCTCGCCTTGACCGGGTCGTCGTAGAAGGCGGCGGTCTTCTCTGCCCCCATCCCGTCCGTCCGGAACCATTCCGGAATGTAGACCGCGCACAGGCGCTCGACATCGGTCAGCACCTTGCCGGTGCCGGTGCCGGCCGCCGGGCATGACGTGGCAAAGGCATCGCCGATCAGGACAAAGCCCGGCTGCCGGACGTTTCCGGCGGCATAGAGGTCGGCC
Organism: uncultured Rhizobiaceae bacterium; assembly: GCA_964594715.1. Lineage (GTDB taxonomy): Bacteria > Pseudomonadota > Alphaproteobacteria > ATCC43930 > Allostellaceae > Allostella. The sequence continues at coordinate 84,560 of CAZQOA010000003.1, forward strand.
GGCCGCGCGATCGCCGGTGACGCGACCTCGACCGCGCCCAGCATCCGGGCCAGCCCCGGCAAGGCCGCGCGCAGGGCATCCGTCGGCGCGGTCCGGAATTGCCGCACCCAGGGGTCGGCGACGTCGCGGTAGACGAAGAGGTTGGCCCGCATCGCAGTGCCGATCCGGAAGAGGCTGAGATAGGCCACCCGCTCCGCCGGGTCCTCGCCGTAATAGGTGAGCGCGTCGAAGGGGAAGGAAGTCCGGGCCGGTGGTGCCATGTCGAAGCCGATGCTGGTTGAATGGTCCGCGCTCAAGGTCTCGCAGGCGACGCCGAGCGAGCGCCGCAGGCTCCAGTTCAGCCCGTTGGCCAGGATCACCAGGCGGGCGCTCACCTGGTCGCCATTCGAGAGCAGGATCGTCTGGCGATCGTCGCCGGTGGCGATCTCCTTCACCTTGGCGCAGGTGAAGGCGACCCGGCCCGGCACCGCGGCCCGGACCGCGTTGACGAGGTCCTGGTAGAGGATGCCGTGCAAGGCCAGCGGCATCCGGTCGACCAGGCGCCCGAAGCGCGCCACCCACAGCTCGTCGCAGCGTGTCGCGACCGGCGACACCGCCCCCGCAAGCCCGATCCGGCGCAGCAGCCGGAACTGCGTCGGGTCCAATTTCTCGCAGCGGAAATCCGGTGGATAGATGCGGTGGGGATCGACCATCTCGACCGCATGGTCGGTGCGGCCGAGCATCGCGGCCGCGGCCGATCCCGCCAGCCCGGCCCCGACGATGACGATATCGGTCTGCCTCATCGAGCGATCCGGGCCTTCAGCGTGCCGACGACCTGCCGCGTCCGCCGCAAGCCGGCGCGGGCGAGGTTCCTGGCGCCGCGGTAGGCCCATTCCTTCGCCCCGAGGCAGCGGGCCAGGCGCGGCGAGCCGGACCGGACATCGATCAGCAGGTCGACGACGTCGTGCCGCCCCGCCCATCGTTCGGCCTGGAAGCCCTGGTCGCGGTGATTGCAGGAATCCGTGACGGCGACCTCGGGGTCGGACAGCAGTGCCGCGGTCGTGTCCTCCAGGACCAGCACCCCCGGCGAGAAGCGGGCATAGGCCTCGTCGTAGCCGGTCCTCCAGGTGAAGGCGGCGTGGCCGGAATGGAGGACGACCCACATTGCCAGCGCCCGGCCGTCGAGGCGCAGCGCGTGGATGCGCGCGAGACCGTCCGCCGCGAGGCCCGAAACCATCGCCCGCGTCAGGGCGGCGGTATCGGGGTGCGAGGCGAGTGCGCTACCCCGGGCGCCCTTCCAGCCGGACGCCTCCAGTGCCAGGAAATCCTCCAGCCCGGCGGCCACGGCGGCGGGATCCCCGGTAACCGAGAATTCCAGCCTTCCGCATTTGGCGAGCTGTCGGCGCTTGCGTGCCATGCCCTGCAGGCGCAGCGCCGACATGGAGTTCGCCCAGTAGGTCTTCGGGTCCACGCCGCCTTGCAGCCTGGCGCGGGTCCGCCGCTCGATCCGGGTCGCGGACATGCCGGCCTCCGCCAGGACGGACAGCAGATCCGCCATGAAGGCGCCGTCGCTGAGATCGCTTGCCTGGATCAGGCGAGGCAGATCGGGGCTGTCGCGGACCTTGTCCAGCATGGCCGCAAGCGCCGGCCGTGCGAACGCCGCGTCGATCACCGGCGTGCCCAGATAGGCCAGGTCATGGATCGGGCTGACCAGCGCCCGGAAGGGCCAGGCGGCATGGGAACGGCCCAGGGCGAACGGCCAGGCGCCGACCAGCCGCGGCGGCGATCCTGTCGGCCCGCCGCCATGCCAGGCCACCAGGACGCGCAATGGACGCGGCGACGACTGCGCGACCGCCGCCACCACCGCCGGGTCCATGAAGGCGTTCGGAACCTGGGCTGCCTCGGCCAGCGCCCTCCAGGCGGGGCGCATGGCCGTGAAGGCTACGGCGTCGATCACCTCGACCCGGACCGCATCGAATTCCGCAACGTGGATTCCCTCCGACCGCAAGGGCAAGGGGCGCTCCGCCGCGAGCCCGGCCGGCCGGGCGGCGGTGGCGGTCATGCCCGACCCTCGCGATGGGGCGAAACCGCCCTCCTCCGCCGCGCCTTGTAGGCGTGCCATAGCACCCGCGCGCCGGCCCGCAGACGCCGATGGGACCGCTCGGCGGCAAGGGCCAGGCGGAATCCGGCCGAGGCGCCGGCGCAGACGTCCAGCATCACATCGGCGACCGCACGTCGTGCGGTCCAGAATTCCGCCATGTAGCCATCGTCGCGATGGTTGCAGGAATCCACGCCCGCCAGGCTCCGGTCGGCCAGCAACGCCGCCGTCACCTCCTGCAACAGGACAATGCCGGGGGCGAGTTGCCCCACCCCCTCGTCATAGGCCGACTTCCAGGTGAAGGCGGTCCCGCCCGACCGGATGGTCAGCTGCATGGCGACCGCCCGGCCGTCCACGCGCAGCGCCGTGATGGTGGCGAGGCCCGCTTCGGCGAGCCCGCCAACGGCCGCACGAACGAAGGCTTCGAGTGCCGGCTCCTTCAGGATCGCCCGACCGCGATCGGCGGCACGGCCTTTCCATCCCGCCGCCTCCAACGCCAGGAACTCCTGCAACGCCGGCCCGATCTCCGCCGCGGCCAGGTGCGTCGTGCAGGCGACCTGCCCGGACTCGTCCAGCCGCCGGCGGCGGCGGCGCAGGGCCTTGGCACGGCTGCCGGTCAAAGGGGCGACCTCGCGACCGGGATGCAACGCGGGCCGCAGGCGCCGCTCGAGCACCGCAAATCCGGCATTCCGCGCCTCCAGCACGCGGTCGAACACCGATAACGTCGCGTCAGTGTCGAGGCTGCCGACCTCGACCAGGTTGGGCAGGTCGGGCTCGTCCGCGATCATGCCGAACATCGCCGCCAGGGCATCCGCTGCGGCGTCCCTGTCCAGCACCGGCGAACCGAGATAGGCATGGTCATGGACCGGCGCCTTCAGGATGGGCATGGGCAAGCCGGACGAGGGCCGACGCACCGCCAGGGCCCAGGCCCCCTCCAGGCGCAAGGTCCCGGCCCGCCACGCCAGCAGGACGTGGATCGGCGTTCGACCGGTGGAGGCGGCGGCCGCGACGATGGTGGGCTCCATGAACACGTTCGGCTCGACGGCGCGGGCGACGAGGTCGCGCCATTCCCGCCCGAGGGTGAGGAAGCGTCCAGGCGTCGTCAGTTCCACGAAAATGGGAAGGTCGACGCTGGGGGCGGCGGCGAGGGCCGGCAACGCTTGCTCGGCGAAGTACTGGTCCGGGACGAAGAATTTCTCCGCCTTCATGCCGACGCTTCCCTCCGTGTTCGGACCAAGCTACGCGGCCTCACCGGAGGATCACCTAATGCGGTTTGGAGGTATCCCGATCGTGCCCCGCGATAGTCCGAATGCCCCGCACGGTTGCACCGGGAACGTCCGACTATGCTTGCGCCGTACCTTCCATTCTTCGCCAAGGGCGGCTGCCAGTTGTCAGCCGGACGCCAGAGGCATTGTCGGTCATGCGCGACGCCTGCTCGGACATCGATCTCGGCTTCGGCGGTCGCCCGCCTGCCCGCCACGAACATTGCACGGTAGAGGTACATCACGACGTCGCCTCCCTGGCCGAACCCTGGATCGAACTCGAAGGACGGGCGGGCGGCACCATCTTCCAGAGCTATGCCTGGTGCAGCGCCTGGGCCGAGGCCTGTCACGGGGCGGGACGGGTCGAGCGACCTTGCGTCGTCACGGTGTGGAAGGGCCGCCGCCTGGTCCTCCTCTGGCCGCTCGCGATGCGCCGGCTCGGGCCCTTCCGGGTGCTGCAAAGCTTCGCCGAGCCCGCCACCCAGAACTGCGACGCGCTGATCGAACCGGGCGCGGAACAGGAACACTGGCTGCATCTCGCCTGGGGCCGCATTCGCGCGATCCGCGGCCTCGATGCGGCCTTGCTCAAGGGTGTCCGGGCGGACGCCGCCATCGCGACCCTCGCCGCCTCATGGGATAGCTCGTCGATCCTGCGCCTCGACAGCGCCCCCTTCGTGGACTTCCGGGCCGACGCATCGGCGGGTCCGGTGCCGCGCCGCAGCAGCCGGACGCGGAACGCCCTGCAACGGCACCTGCGCCACCTGGCCGAGCACGGCCAGATCACTTTCGCCATGCTCGACAGCCCCGCGGAGCGCGCCGACGCGATGCGGGAAGCGCTGCGGCTGAAGCAGGACTGGCTGAACCGCACGGCCCAGGTCAGCGCCGGCTATGCCCATCCTGCAAACGGCGACTTCCTGGAACGCCTGGCGGCGCGGGAGGACTTCATCGTCGCCCGGCTCAGCGTCGGCGGCGCGACCGCGGCCGTGGAAGCGGGCCTCCTGCGGGGTGGCTATTACTGGTCGCTGGTGCAGAGCTATGAGGCGCGCTACGCGCTGCACGGCCCCGGCCGCCTCCTCTTCTGGCACCTCCTCGAACGCGCCTCGGCGCTCGGCATCGAGGTGTTGGACCTCCTCGCCCCCGCCTATCCGCACAAGCGCGAATGGACGAACGGCGAGGTGCCGGTCCGCGACTATGCCATACCGCTGGGGGCGTGGAGCTGGGTCGTCATCTCCTACGTCAGACACGCACGCCCCCGGCTGAAGGGCTGGTTGCAGCGAATGCCGAAGAGCCGCCGCTTCGCCCACTTCCTCGGCCTTGGGATTCCTCCCCTCTAGATCTCCAGCCCCGCGAGGTAGGCCGCCAGCCCGTCGCGCGCCGCCTTCTCCGCCGCCTTCGCCGACACGAGGTCGGTCGCCAGGCGATCCAGCCGGTCCTCCTGCGCCTCCAGTGCATTGAGATAGCGGGTGTGCTGCGCGTCGCGCGCCGGGACCGCCTGGAGGTTGGCGCGGATGCGCTCCTGCTCCTCGGCGGCCGCGGTCCGCTCGTCCTCGATCGCCTTCGTCCGCTGCGCCGCGGCAGCCAGCGCCTCGCGCAATTCGACGACCCGCCGCAGGGCGTCCCGCGTCGCCGGCGCCAGGTCGGGTGCGTTCAGGTAGACGCCGATCTCCGCATCGTTGGCCGCATCCAGTCGCACGATCGTCTGACGCGGGCGCTCGATCGTGACCGGCACGACGGCGGTGCCGTCGCTGCCCAGCTGCACCGGAATCCGCCAGGCGCCGCGCACCAGCTCGACGCCGGCCGGCTCGGGCGTCACCAGCCGCCAATCGGCCGGCCGCGCATGCTCCAGCAACAGGGGGCGCTCGTCCGCCTTGGCGCCGCGGATGCGGTAGGTCGTGGTCTGGCGATCCATGATGGTGACGGTCATGACGCCGCGGGAGATCTTCGCCGCCGTCGTGGTCTGCCGCCGCTGCTCCTCGCGCGCGATGGCGATGCCACGATCGACGGCGAAGGCCAGCATCCGCTTCTCCCCCGCCGGCAGGGTGGCGAGGCGCGCATCGCCGACATAGGTGGCGAGCCCGTCCGGCCCGCGGTCGTAGAGGGTGAGGATGCCGGGCGGCAGCGTCGCCCCGGTGTCGTTGGTCAGCGACAGCGCCGCGAAGGGGAAGTTGGCCTCCGCCCCCGGCTGGTAGAGCGCCACCTGCGCCACCGGCACCGGGCGATCGACGATCGGGATCATCGCGGTCTGGCCGGCCGGCAGCGATACCGGCCTGGCGTAACGGAACAGCACCTGCGCCACCGCATCCTCGCCACCCGCCGGGGCCGCGGCGATGGCGGGCCGCATGGGGGCGGCGGCGGAAAAGCCCCGCGACCGCTCGGCCAGGCCCGACTGCATCGCCGCCGCCGGGGCGGGCGGCGGTGGTGGCGGTGCTGCCATCATGTCGGCCTTGGCCAGCGTGCCCTCGTCCGGCCGCGGCAGGACACGGCCCACCGTCTCGACCGGGATTTCCGGCCGGGGCTGGAAGAAGGCAGTATAGATCGCCTGCCGAAACGCCACCGGCTGGCCGGCCACCAGGGTCAGGTCGATGTCCTTCCAGTGGCCGCCGCTCAAATTCTCCAGCACCGCCCAGCCCTGGAGGTGGCCGGCCTCCTTGCCCGATACCGACAGGCGATAGGCCGTCTTCCAGATCGGCGCCTCGACGACATAGCCGACCCGGACGGTGCGCTTGCCCGTGCCAGCCAGCGCGATCGAGAGGGTGCGGGTATCCTTCTCGCGATAGGCGGCCACGGCCGACAGCGCCGCCTCGATCTGCGCCTGGAGCTTCGGCTCGGTGAAGCGGATCGCATCCAGATCCTCCAGCACCGCCTGACGGATACCGTCGGGGGCGGCAACGGTGACCCGGTGGCGGGTGACGACACCGCCCTGGGGCAGTCGCTCCTCTTCCGCCTGAACGCCCAACAGGCGACCCTCGATGGTCTTGGCACCACTGACCGACACGGTGGCACCGCGCAGGGCGTCGAGCAGGGCCAGGGGTGAGGCCAGGGCGTCGCGGCCGAACGGCAGCGAGCGGAACGCCTCGTCCAGCGGCTCGCGGCCCGGCAGGCGGACGATGCCGACGCTGCCGCGGTCGTCATAGACCATGGCGCTCTTCAGCACGTCGTCGACCTGGTCGAGGCGCACCGACAGCGGCAATTCCGCATCGCCGTCGACTTCGGCCTCATGTTCGAAATAGGCGAGGCCGGCGGTCGACAGGACGACACGGCGAAGCTGGAGGTCGGCGGCATTGGCACCGGCCGCTGCCGTCAGGGCAAACGCGGCACCGATCGCGGAAATGGGTCGCAGCACCGGATTCTACCTCCATCGTCGAACAGCGCCAAACTAGCGCAACCCCCAGAGACTGGCTCGGCGGTTAGGCAGCAGGCGCCCATTTCTGCGACATTTTAAAGGCGGGAGCGCTCACATTGACTCACACCCCATGCGTGGTCACGATCTCGCTTCTTCTATCCTGCCGATCCCCGCCGCGAGTGTCGCATGCCTCTCCCGAAAGCCGATCTCGTCCTGCGCAACGGCCGCATCTGGTGCGGGCTGGAATCCGGATTCGTCGAATCGATCGCCACCTGGCGTGGCCGGGTGCTGGCCACCGGCAAGGAGAGCGAGATCGAGCCCCTGGTCGGGCCCGCCACCCGCAAGCTCGACCTGAACGGCCGTCTGGCCATCCCCGCCTTCAACGACAACCACATGCACCTGCTGCCGCTCGGCCTGTCGATGGTCGAGGTCGATGTCCGTGCGACCGAAGTGCGGACGATGGAGGCGCTGCTCGGGCGGATCAGGGCGGCGGCCGACCGGGCCACCCCCGGCGCCTGGGTGGTGGCCCGCGGCTACGATCATTTCGAGCTCGACCTGAAGCGCCATCCGCTGCGCGAGGAGCTGGACCTGGTCGCGCCCCGAAACCCCGTCTACATCAAGCGCACCTGCGGTCATGTCGGCGTCGCCAACAGCCTGGCCTTGCAGGCGGGCGGCATCGACGAGCAGTCCCCGAACCCGCAGGGCGGCGCGCTGGAACGGCAGAACGGCCGGCTGACCGGCCTCCTGATGGAAACCGCCCAGCACCTCGTTTCGAAGGTCATCCCCAAGCCGTCGGTGGAGGCGCTGGTCGACGCGATCGAGCGCGCGGGCGAGGTCTGCGCCAGCCACGGCATCGCCAGCGTCATGGATGCCAATGTCGGCGCCCGCTGCGGCATGGACGAGATCCTGGCCTACGACACCGCCAAGCGGCTCGGCCGCCTGCCGGTGCGCACCTACATGTGCCTGGCCGGCGGCCCGTCGGGCGTGGTCGAGCCCGCCTTCCAGCGCGGCCTCGTCACCAATGCCGGCTGCGACCTGCTGAAGGTGGGGCCGGTCAAGGTCTTCACCGACGGCAGCGCGGGTGGCCGCACGGCGGCGATGAGCGAGCCCTACCTGGGCGGCGACGACCACGATACCGGCATCCTCGTCTACAAGGACGAGGATGTCCGCGACATGGTCCTCGACTACCATTCCAAGGGCTACCAGATGGCGCTGCACGGCATCGGCGACGCCGCCATCCAGGTCTGTCTGGACGCGGTCGAGAACGCCCAGCGCCGGGTGCCGGCCAGCGACCGCCGCCACCGCATCGAGCATTGCGGCTTCATGAGCGACACGCAGATCGACCAGATGGCCCGCCTCGGCATGTCGCCGGCGCCGCAGCCGGTCTTCATGTACGACTTCGGCGACCTCTACATCACCGTCCTGGGTGAGGAACGCTCGGCGCTCGGCTATCCGATGCGCCGCTGGACCCAGGCCGGGGTGCGGCCGGCGGCCAGCACCGATTCCCCGGTCTGTTCCATCAACCCGTTCGTCAATCTCTACGCCGCCGTGACCCGCAAGACGTCGCGCGGCACGGTGCTCGGCGGCCAGGAGCGGCTGGAGGTCGGCGAGGCGCTGCACGCCATGACCGCCAACGGCGCCTATGTCAGCTTCTGCGAGCGGGACAAGGGCACCCTCGACCCCGGGATGCTGGCCGACATCGCGGTCCTGTCGCGCGACATCTTCGCCTGCGATCCGGAGGCGATCCGTGGCGACACGAGGTGCGACGTGACCCTGCGTGGCGGGGTCGCCAGCTACGACCGCCACGGCGAACTGGCCGCCTGACCCCGCCATGGGCCGCCATATCGTGCAACGCCTGCTGCTGTCCGTCCCGGTCCTGTTCGGCGTGCTGCTGATCGGCTTCCTGCTGCTCCAGGTCGTGCCGACCGACCCGGCGGTGGTGCTGGCCGGGCCGATGGCGTCGCAGGACATCATCGAGGCGATCCGCCAGGACCTCGGCCTGAACGAGCCGCTCTGGTACCAGTTCGGGCTCTACATCACGCGGGTGCTGCGGGGCGACCTCGGCCAGTCCATCATCAGCAATCTCGGTGTCGCGGAAGAGCTGGGGCGGACCCTGGGACCGACCATGGAACTGCTGCTGGCCTGCCTCGTCTGGGCGATCCCGCTCGGCATCGGGCTCGGGACATTGGCCGCGGTCTATCGCGGCCGGCTGGCCGACCGCATCATCATGGCCTTCTCCGTCGCCGGCGTCTCGATCCCGGTCTTCTTTCTCGGCCTCGTGCTGATCTGGTACGTCGGCTACAAGCTCCAGCTCCTTCCCTTCACCGGCCGCGGCGGTCCGATCTGGTCGTGGGAGGGCATCCAGCACCTCATCCTGCCGGCGATCACGCTGGGTGGGGTCTTCGTCGGCCCGATCGCCCGCATGACCCGGACCACCGTCCTGGAGGTGCTGGGGGCCGACTATGTCCGCACCGCGCGCGCCAAGGGCCTGACCGAATCCCGCGTCGTCATCCACCACGCCCTGCGCAACGCCCTCATCCCCATCGTCACCCTGATCGGGCTGCAGATCGGGTTCCTGCTGGGCGGTGCCGTGGTGACCGAGACCATATTCAGCTGGCCCGGCGTCGGGCGGCTGGCGGTCGGTGCCATCCTGTCGCGGGACTTCCCGGTGGCGCAGGGCGCCATCATCGTGCTGGCGCTGGCCTTCCTCCTCATCAATCTTGCCGTGGACGTGCTCTATGCCGTCCTCGATCCGCGGGTGCAGAAGCGATGACCGCCGTGACCGCAAACACCGGCAGCGCCAGCGCTCCCGTCCGCCGGTCCCTCGTCCGCCGCTTGGCCCGCGACCCCGCGGCGGTGCTGGCTGCCCTGTTCCTGCTCGCCATCGTCCTGGCCGCCATATTCGCGCCGTGGCTGGCGCCCTACGACCCCTACTACACCGACCCCTCGAAGGGCATGCGGCCGCCGTTCGAGGACGCGGCCTACTTCTTCGGCACCGACGCGCAGGGTCGCGACATGCTGAGCCGCCTGCTCTACGGAACCCGCCTCACCCTGCTCATGGGGCTGATCGCGCTCGCGACCGGCGGGGCAATCGGTACGGTGGTCGGCATCCTCGCGGCCTATTACCGACGGGTCGACGGGCTGCTGATGCGCTTCATGGACGTGCTGCTGTCCTTCCCGGCCATCCTGTTCGGCCTGGCCATCGCCGCCGCCACCGGGCCGGGCCTGCTTCCCATCATCATCGCGCTGGCCATCGCGACCGTCCCGCTGCTCGCCCGCATCGCGCGCTCGAGCGCGCTCGTCATCATGCAGCAGGACTATATCGACGCGGCGCGGTCGGTCGGGCTGGGCGACGCCGCCATCATCTGGCGCTACCTGACGCTGAACTGCCTGTCGTCGATCTTCGTGTTCGGCACGCTGCGCTTCGGGCAGATCATCCTGATCGGCGCCGCGCTCAGCTTCCTCGGCCTCGGTGCCCAGCCACCGACCGCCGAGCTCGGCACCATGGCCGCCAACGGCCGCGACTTCCTGTTCTTCGCCCCGCACATCGCCACCGTCCCCAGCCTGACGATCTTCGCGATCGTGCTGGCCTTCAACGTGCTGGGCGACGCCATGCGCGACGTCCTCGACCCGAGGCTTCGCCAATAATCACCACGATCCGGGCCACCGGACGACCACCGACCGCAGGAGGATAACACCGTGAGACTCGGGAACTGGACGCCGGCGCTGATCGCCGGCACGGCCGTCGCACTGGGCGCCGGCGCCGCGCTGGCGCAGGGCAACACCCTCAACATCTCGCGCATCATCGACGCCGACCGCTACGACCCGCCGCGCTCCACCTCGCGCTCGGCCGGCGACATCGTCTTCATGATCGCCGACACCCTGCTGTCGCTCGACTATGACCTGAAGACCGTGAAGCCACTGCTCGCCAAGTCGTGGAAGGTCTCCGAGGACGGCAAGACCTATACCTTCGCGCTGCGCGACGACGTGAAGTTCTGCGACGGCAGGGCGATGGATTCCGCCGACGTCGTCTATTCACTGAAGCGCTGGATCGACCCGGAGCTGAAGTCCCCGGTCCGCGGCCGCGCCGGCAAGGTCAAGGACATCCGCGCCGCCGGCAAATACACGGTCGAATACGAGCTGGAAGAGCCGTTCGGCGAGCTACCGTTCCAGCTGACGCAGTATTTTTCATCGATCGTGGACAAGAATTCGGTCGAGAAGCTGGGCGCCGATTTCGGCGTGAAGGGCTTCAACGGCACCGGTCCCTACTGCTGGGAGAACTGGGTTCCCCGGCAGGAGTTCGTGATGAAGCGGAACCCGCACTACAAGTGGGGACCCGACTTCTACCAGAACCGCGGGCCCGCCCACATCGAACGCGTGGTGTGGAAGATCATCCCCGAGAGCTCGACGCGGCTGGCGTCGATCATGACCAACCAGGTGCAATTGACCCAGTATGTGCCGCAGATCGCGCTCGACCAGGCGATGAAGGCGCCGAACCTGAAGGTGGTGAAGGCGGAGTCCTACCTCTGGACCAACTACATCGGCTTCAAGATCGACCGCGAGATGATGAGCGACATCCGCGTGCGGCAGGCGATCAACCTGGGCGTCGACCAGCAGGCGCTGGTGAAGAACGTCTGGTTCGGCCATGCCGAGCCGGCCTACACCCCGGTCAGCCCGGATACGCCGGACTTCAACCCAAAGACCCTGGATGCGGCCCTGAAATACGATCCGGAGCGGGCGAAGAAGCTGCTCGACGAGGCCGGCTGGAAGATGGGCGCCGACAGCTTCCGCTACAAGGACGGCAAGAAGCTGGCACCGGTCTTCTATGGCATCTCGGGTGCGCCGACGACCCAGTTGGCCGAGGCCGTGCAGGGCGACCTGCGCAAGATCGGCATCGACATGCAGGTGAACCTGTTCGATGCCACCATCGCCTGGGGCAAGCTCGGCACGCAGGAGTTCGACTCCTTCGCCATGAGCTATCCCTATGTCAGCGTCGGCGATGCCTACAATCTCTACTTCCGGTCGGCGGCAGCGCCCACGCCCAACCGCATGAACTGGAAGGATCCGCTGACCGACGAGCTGCTGGCCAAGGGCACCGCGGCGGTGACCGCCGAGGAGCGCAAGAAGTACTACGACCAGGTCCAGATGCGCATCCAGGAGTCGGTGCTGTGGCTGCCCATCATCCATGAGCAGCTCTACCTGACGGCGACCAACCGCCTGGACGGGGTGCGCGCGCACGGCATCTATGGCTGCGGCGTCTACAAGGGGCTCGACTACAAGTTCAAGTAGGCCCTGAGGCTCAAGCTGGGACGGCGGCGGCCTGGCCGCAGGCCGCCGCCCCTTTTCCGGAAATCATTCATAAAGTCGTTGCAACGCATGGCAGCCCCGATGGCCGAAGCTTCCGCGCCCCTGCTCGAGGTCCGTGACCTCAAGACCTACTTCAAGACGGAAGGCGGCCTGTTCCGCGCGGTCGATGGCGTGTCCTTCCAGGTGCGGCGCGGCCGGACGCTGGGGATCGTCGGGGAATCCGGCTGCGGCAAGAGCGTCACCTCGCTCTCGATCATGGGGCTGGTGCCGCAGCCGCCCGGCATCAAGGCCGGCGGCGAGATCCTGTTCGAAGGCGAGGACCTGCTGCGCAAGCGCCCGGCCGAGCTGCGCCGGATCCGCGGCAGTGCCATCTCGATGATCTTCCAGGAGCCGATGACGTCGCTCAATCCGGTGTTCACGGTCGGCGACCAGATCGTCGAGGCGATCACCGCGCACCTGTCGCTCGGCGCCGCCGAGGCCCGCGAGCGTGCGATCGCCATGCTGCGGCGGGTCCGCATCCCCTCGCCCGAGCGCCGCATCGACGACTATCCCCACCAGATGTCGGGCGGCATGCGCCAGCGGGTGATGATCGCCATGGCGCTCGCCTGCGGCCCGAAGCTGCTGATCGCCGACGAGCCGACGACCGCGCTCGACGTCACCATCCAGGCCCAGATCCTCGACCTGATGCGGACGCTGCGCGACGAGACCGGCACCTCCATCATCCTCATCACCCACGATCTGGGCGTCATCGCCGAGATCGCCGACGAGGTCGTGGTGATGTATGCCGGCAAGATCGTCGAGAGCGCGCCCGTGCGGCACCTCTTCGCCGACCCGCAGCACCCCTACACGATCGGCCTGATGGGCTCGATCCCCAAGCTGGACGAGGAGCGCACCCGCCTCGCCTCCATCGAGGGCACCGTCCCCGCCCCCTTCGCATTGCCCGAGGGCTGCCGCTTCAACCCGCGCTGCCCCTTCGCCGACGACCGCTGCCGGCGCGAGGAGCCGCCGCTCCGGGCACTCAGCGAAGGCCACGCCGTCGCCTGCTGGAAGGCGCCACTCGAGGAGGCCGCGTGATGGCAACAGGCGTCGACAGGTTGGCGGCCGATGCCGCCCGCCCGGACAAGGTGGCGGCCGATCCCGCCCGGCCGATCCTCAGGGTGCGCCGGCTGGTGAAGCATTTCCCGGTCACCAGCGGCATCATCCTGTCCAGGCAGGTGGGCGCGGTGAAGGCGGTCGACGACATCAGCTTCGACGTGCGGCGAGGCGAGACGCTGGCGCTGGTCGGCGAATCCGGCTGCGGCAAGTCCACCACCGGCCGCCTCGTGCTGCGCCTGCTGGAGCGCACCTCGGGTGAGGTCGAGGTCGACGGCGAGGATATCTTCGCCCTCGACCGTGCGGCACTGCGGCGCAAGCGGCGCGACATGCAGATCATCTTCCAGGACCCCTACGCCTCGCTCAACCCGCGCATGACCGTGGGCGACGTGCTGGCAGAGCCGCTGCGCGTCCATCGCGTGGCAAGCGGTGCCGCCCTGGAAGCGCGGGTCGAGGAGCTGCTGCGGGTGGTCGGGCTCGCCCCCTATCACGCCCAGCGCTACCCGCATGAATTCTCCGGCGGGCAGCGCCAGCGCATCGGCATCGCACGTGCACTGGCGGTCAACCCGAAGCTGATCGTCTGCGACGAGCCGGTCTCGGCCCTCGACGTCTCGATCCAGGCCCAGGTCGTCAACCTGCTCCAGGACCTGCAGGCGCGCTATGGCCTGTCCTACCTCTTCATCGCCCACGACCTGGCGGTGGTGAAGCACATCAGCGACCGGGTCGCCGTCATGTATCTCGGCAAGATCGTCGAGCTGACCGACAAGAAGACCCTCTACGCCAACCCGCGCCACCCCTATACTCAAGCCCTCCTGTCCGCGATCCCGGTCGCCGACCCGGAGGTGCCGCACGGCCGCGGCATCATCCAGGGCGATGTGCCGAGCCCGCTCAACCCGCCGTCCGGATGCCGCTTCCACACCCGCTGCCCGCACGTCCGCGAGCGCTGCAAGGTGGAGGAGCCGGCCTTCCGCGACCTCGCACCCGGCCACCAGGTCGCCTGTCATTTCGCCGAGGAGATCGCCGTCCCCGATGTCGTCCGGGCGCGGCAGGCGACGCAGATCTCCGATGCCTACCGGCGGCGCCTCGCCGCCTACGAAACCCAGCAGCAACGGCGCACCGCCGCCGTGGAGGAGACCGTCCCGTGAATCCCGCTTCCTACTTCAGCCCGGCCTCCTTTTTCAGTCCGGACTACGCGACCGCCCGCGCCAAGTTCCACGCCGCGGCGAAGGCTGCCGGCGCCGAGGTCGTCACCTACCCCCACCCGCTGAAGGGCCCCAAGGGTGAAGACCTGGCGACCGACGCCGTCCGCATCGGCCCAGCCGACGCCCATCGCTACCTCGTGATGAACACTTCGACCCACGGTGTCGAGGGCTTCTGCGGCTCCGGGCCGCTGATCGGCACCCTGACCGAGCGCCTGGACCGCGAGCTGCCGCCCAACGTCGCCCTGCTGCTGATCCATGCCATCAATCCGCACGGCTTTGCCTGGCTGCGTCGCGTCAACGAGGACAATGTCGACCTCAACCGCAACTTCCTCGATTTCTCCCAGCCGCTGCCGGAGAACACGGATTATGCGCCGCTCCACCCCTATTTGATCCCGCGCAACTTCGAGGGCGAGGAGCTGGCCCACGCCAATGCGGAACTGGCCAAGGCGCGCGAGCGCCTCGGTGCGCGCGGCTTCCAGACCGCCGTCAGCGGCGGCCAGTATGCCTTCCCCGACGGCCTCTTCTATGGCGGCAACAAGCCCACCTGGTCGAACCAGACCCTGCGCCGGCTGCTGCCGGAGATGATCGGCGACGCCACCCACGTCCTCTTCTACGACTTCCACACCGGCCTCGGCCCCTATGGCTATGCCGAGCCGATCAGCGGCCATGCCCCCGATACCGACGGCTACCAGCGCCTGCTGTCCTGGGTCGGCGACTGCGTCACCTCGGCCCAGCTCGGCACCTCCACCTCCACACGCCTGTCGGGGACCATCGGCTTCGGCGTGATGGAGGCGCTACCTGACGCCATCCACACCAAGACCACCCTGGAATACGGCACGCGGCCCAACGAGTATGTCCGCCTGGCGCTCCGCTCCGACGGCTGGCTACACCGCTACGGCGACCTCGACAGCGCGCGCGGGCGCGAGATCAAGGCGCTCATCCGCGATGCCTTCTATCGCGACTATGACGACTGGAAGGAGCTGGTCTATGTCCGCGCCCGCCAGCTCGTGCGCAAAGGCATCGCCGGCCTCTCGGCCCAGGAGGACTGAACCCATGCAATACCGCCCGCTCGGCCACAGCGGCCTTCGCGTCTCGCCCATCTGCCTCGGCACGATGATGTTCGCCGCGCGCACCGAGCGCGCGGATGCCGAGCGCATCGTCGACATCGCCCGTGACGCCGGGGTGAACTTCGTCGACACCGCCGACGTGTACTCCCAGGGCGGGTCGGAGCAGATGCTGGGCGGGCTGATCGCCAAGGATCGCGATGCCTGGGTGCTGGCGACCAAGGTCGGCAACGCCATGGGCAAGGGCCCGAACGAGGGCAACCACAGCCGCAAATGGCTGACCCGCGAGATCGATCACAGCCTGTCGCGCCTCGGCACCGACCATGTCGACCTCTGGTACCTGCATGTCGACGACCAGGCGACGCCCCTGGCGGAGACGCTGGGCGCCATCGCCGACATCATCCGCGCCGGCAAGGTGCGCTACTGGGGCGTCAGCAATTTCAGCGCCTGGCGGCTGGCCGAGGCCTGCCACGTCGCCCGCGACCTGGGCCTGTCCCTGCCAGTGGCGAGCCAGCCCCTCTACAATGCCGTGAACCGCCAGGTGGAGGCCGAACACCTGCCGGCCTGCGCCTATCATGGCGTGGGCGTCGTCCCCTACAGCCCGGTCGCGCGCGGCGTGCTGACCGGCAAGTACGGGATCGACGGATCGGCGCCCGCGGATTCCCGCGCCGGGCACAAGGACCGCCGCATGATGGAGACGGAGTTCCGCCCGGAATCACTCGCCATCGCCCAGCAGATCGTCGCCCACGCCCGCAGCCGCAACATCTCGCCGACCCAGTTCGCCATTCTCTGGCTCCTGCGCAACAAGCTGGTCAGCAGCGTCATCGCCGGCCCGCGCACGGTCGAGCAGTGGCAGGAGTACCTGGGCGCGCTGGAGCACACCCTGGACGAGGTGGACGAGGCGGCGGTCGACGAACTGGTGAAGCCGGGGCACGCCTCGACGCATGGATACACGGACCCGCGATATCCGGTGACGGGGCGGGTCGTGGGGTAGCGCGAGGGACGTATTGCAAATGGCCCGCGTAACGGAGCAAAGGGACCACCCGCTCTCGATGCGCCTGACCGAGGAGGACATCGCGGTCATTGATCGCGCCGCCGCGTTGCGCGGGTGTTCGCGTGCCGATTTCATGCGCGAAGCAGCCGTTCGGGCGGCGAAGGAGGCGCTGATGGAGGACACGCTCATCCGCATGAGTGCGGACGGCTTCGAGGCGTTCCCTCATGTGTCGGCCTCTCCGGCCCGGGCCGTGCCGGAGATGGTGGACTTATTACGCAGGCGCGCGCCGTGGGAGAGCGGCCAGGGCTGAGCCTCGGCCACCCCACGCTCGGCGAACCGCCATGGATGAACCATGGAGCCCAGGCAAGCTCATGGTTCGTCAGGCTCACCATGAGGGCCAGAGCAAGGGTCAAAGCACCGGCTTCTCCTCATGGTGAGCCTGACGAACCATGAAATCTCTCCGCGCCTCCACCTTCCTCAAAACACCGCCCTGTACCGCGCCGCCGCCTCCGCCGGGCTGGCGTTGGCGAGTTCCGCGATTTCCGCCTGCTTGACGCCGATGAAGGCCACCGCCAGCGCCGGCGGCAGCAGGTCGCGGCCGCCGCTGGAGAAGCGCGCCAGGGCGGCGGCGAGGCTGGTCGGCAGGCGCTCGATGCCGAGGGCCCGCGCCTCGTCGGGGCTCAGCTCCTCGGGGTCGCCGTCATGGGGCACGTCGGGCACCAGCTTCTCCCGGATGCCCTCCAGCCCGGCCCGGACCAGCACGCCCAGGACGAGGTGCGGGTTGGCAGCACCGTCGGCGGCACGGAACTCGATGTTGAACTGCTCGGCCACCGGCCGGCCGGTGTTCGGGCGCACCGGGCAGATGCGCAGGGCAGCCTCGCGGTCGCGCACCGCCAGGGTGTTGTAGGCGGCACTCCAGCGGTGGGGTTGCAGGCGCTCGTAGGAGATGACGGTCGGCGCGCAGATCGCGACGATCTGCGGCAGGCGGCGCCGGATGCCAGCGACGAAGGCGGCCGCTGGCCGGCTGAGGCCCGTCGCCGAGCCCTCGTCCCACGCCGCCGGCCGGCCGTCGCGGTCGAGGAAGCTGAAATGCAGGTGGGCGCCACTGCCGACCCCGCCCGCCTCGGCGATCGGCGTGAAGGAGGCGTGCTCGCCAAAGGATTCCGCCACCGCCCGCACCACCTCGCGGAACAGCGCCGAGCGGTCGGCGATCGCCATGCCGATGGCGGGCGCGATCGGCACCTCGATCTGCTGCGGGGCGAATTCCGGGATCACCGTCTCGGCGTCGATCCCGGCCCGGGCGAGGGTCGCCACCAGCCGGTCGGCGAAGGGCGCGATGCGGCAGAAGGCGCCCAGCGAGAAGGGGTCGCCCGGCCGCGGCTGGAGGCCGGAATAGAGGAACTCATGCTCGAACGCCCCTTTCAGCCGCCAGCCCACCTCGCGCTCCAGGTCCGCCAATGCGGTTTCCAGATAGGTCCGCGAGCAACATTCCCAGGCGTCCCCGTCGGTGGTGCGGAGATGGCCCAGGGCGAGATGGATGGGGGGCGTTTCCGGCGTCGGCGCGATGGTGGTCAGCGTTGCCGGGTCGGGCACGATGAAGACGTCGCCACGTGAGCCATAGGCGTTGGGCGCCAGCGTGCCAAACGGGGTCAGCATCAGGTTGGCCGGCGGCCAGCCCACCCCCCAGCGGCAGCGATAGGGCCACTCCTGCCCGAGCACGCCCTTGCCGCGGAAGATGCCGCCCGGATCGACCTGGCCCACGAATACGATATTCTGTCCATTCGGCGACCCATCCGCCATGCGACCGCCCCCTCGCCTGCCCTGCCCTCGATGATGGCCGGCTTTGCCTGGCAACTGAAGGCCCGATGACGATGCTGCGCACCGACCCCGTCCCCGCCATCGACGCACCCCACGGCGCCTATCGCGAGCGCGCCATCGATCCGGCCCGCACGGCGCTGCTGTCGATCGACATGCAGAACGCCGAATGGAGCCCCGACGCGATGGCCCGCGCGCTTAGCGGCGAGGTGCCCTTCGCGACGAAGCTGCCGCTGATGCGGCGGATCGAGCAGGTGCTGATCCCGAACCAGCAGCGATTGCAGGCGGCCGCCCGCGCGGCCGGCATCGAGGTCGTCTACACCATCATCGAGAGCCTGACCGCCGACGGGCGCGACCGCAGCCTCGACCACAAGATCTCCCGCCTCCACCACCCCAAAGGAAGCTGGGAGGCGCAGGTGATCCCCGCGGTGGCGCCGGTGGGCGACGAGATCGTCATTCCCAAGACCTCGTCCGGCATCTTCAACAGCACCAATGTCGAGTATGTGCTGCGCAACCTCGGCATCGAGTTCCTGGTCGTCTACGGCATCTACACCGACCAGTGCGTCGAATCCGCGATCCGCGACGCGGCCGATCGTGGCTTCCTGGTGACCCAGGTCGAGGATTGCTGCGCGGCGGAAACGGACGAGAACCACGCCCGCTCGATCGCCGCCATGGGCGGGCATTACGGGCGCGTGCGGAGCACCGACCAGGTCATCGCCGAGTTCCGGCGGCTGCGCGGAGGGTGAACCTGCAGAGCCGGCGTCCCGTCAGGCGAAGAACCGGCCGAGCCGGTCCACCGCCTCGTCCAGGACCTCGTCCCGCTTGGCGAAGCAGAAGCGCGCATAGTTCCGGACCGACCCTTCCGCATAGAGTGCGCTCACCGGGATGGCGGCGACCTTGGCGCCGGCGGTGATGTGCTTGCAGAAGGCCTCGTCGTCGCCGTTGAAGCCGAGCGGCCGGAAGTCCGCATTGACGAAATAGGTGCCCTCGCAGGGCAGCACGTCGAAGCCGATGCGGGTGAGGCCGGCCGTCAGCCGGTCGCGCTTGGCGGCCATGCCGCCGGCCAGCGCATCGAAATACCCCGCGTCCTTCACCAACCCCTGGGCCACCGCGCGTTGCAGGTTGGGCGGCGTCGTGAAGACGAGGAACTGGTGCGCCCGCATCACCGGCTGGAGCAGGGCCGGCGCCGCCGTGACGTAGCCCACCTTCCATCCCGTCAGCGAGAAGGTCTTGCCCGCGGAGCCTATCTTCAGGCAGCGCTCGCGCATCCCGGGCAGGGTGATCAGGCTCTCATGGCGGCGCCCGTCGAACACGATGTGCTCATAGACCTCGTCGCACACCGCGTAGGCGTCGTGCTTCTCCAGCAGGTCCGCGATCTCTTGCAATTCCGCGCGGGTGAAGACCTTGGCGGCCGGGTTCATCGGCGTGTTCAGCAGGACCAGCTTGGTCTTGTCGCTGAACGCCGCCTTCAGGCGGTCGAGCGGCAGCTCCCAGGCCGGCGGCGCCAGCGAGACCAGCTTGGGGATGCCGCCGGCGCGGCGCACGATCGGCAGATAGCTGTCATAGAGCGGGTCGAACAGCACCACCTCGTCGCCCGGCTCGATCAGGCCGAACAGGCAGGATGCCAGCGCCTCGGTGGCGCCCGACGTGACCAGCACCTCGCGCTCCCAGTCCACGTCCAGCCCGTAGAAGCGCTTGCCGTGGGCCGCCACCGCCTGGCGCAGCTCCGGCAGGCCGGTCATCGGCGGGTACTGGTTGGGGCCGTCCATCACGGCATCGGCCGCGGCCTGGAGGACGTCCTCCGGGCCGCGGTCGTCGGGGAAGCCCTGGCCGAGATTGACGGCGTCATGGGCACGAGCGAGCTGCGACATGACCTCGAAGACGGTCGTGCCGTACCCGGCAAGGATGCTGTTCGCGGGCTTCACCTGGATGCTCCGATGGATGGTGGAACGGGGGTCAGTGGATGTCGTCGGCCTCGCCCATCGCCTTCTTCAACATCTCGATGTTGAAGTTCGGGCTCTTGGCGGCGTCGAGGATGACCTTCTCCTTGCGGGTGAGGAGATCGATCGCAGCCGGGATCTTCTTCACCACGTCGGCCGGCACCACCACGGCGCCATGGCGGTCGGCATGGATGATGTCGTTGGAGCTGACGATCATGCCGGCGACCTGCACCTGGCCGCCGAAATCCACCAGGTGGACATGGGCGTGCGAGGGCGCGTAGGACGCGGCCAGCATCTGGAAGCCCTCGGCCACCATGTCGAGGTCGCGGATGCAGCCGTCGGTCACCAGGCCGAGGCAGCCGAGCCCCTTGTGGATGTTGGTCTGCACCTCGCCCCAGAAGGCACCGAAGCCGGCGTCCGGGCCGTCGAGGTCCTGGATGACCGACACGGTCGGCATCGAGCCTGCGGCGACATACTCATAGTAGGCGCCACGCTGGTCGCGCATGGCGGCCTTGTCGCGGGTGGGCACGTGCTTGGCGCGGATGGTGGCGGTGCGCGCATAGCCGATGATCGGCTTCAACGCCGGGAACGGGCAATGCAGATGCCGGGTCGTGAAGCCCGTCGCCCGCCGTTCCGGCGAGACCAGCTCCAGCGCGTTGCAGATGGTCGGCGTGTCCCATGCCACCAAGGCTTCGAGATCGGCAGCGGTCAACTTCGTCATGGCGGGTTCCCTCCTGGTTCAGGCTGATTGCCGGGCTTAGGCTGATTGATTGCGATTGGTCGGAAGCTCGCCCACGACAGCACCGGTCGCCAGCATCCCCTCGATCCGGGCCGGCTCGTAGCCGATCTCGGCCAGCACCTCCAGCGTGTGCTGCCCCAGCCGCGGCGGCAGCCGGTGGATCGATGCGGGCGTGCGGTCGTAGCGGACCGGATGGCCGAGGAACACGAGGTCGCCCTCGCTGTCATGGTGGTGGGTCTCGTAGAAGCCGACCGCCGCCAGGTGCGGGCAGTCCAGCACCGCATCCAGGTCCTGCACCGGCATCGCCGGGATGTCCGCCTCGTCGAAGGCGCGGTGCCAGTCGGCCGTGGTGCGGGCCGGCATGGCGTCGGCCAGCATGGCGTAGAGGTCGGCGACGTTGCGGCTGCGCGTGGGGCCGTCGGTCACCCGCGGGTCGTCCGCCATCTCGGGCCGGCCGATGATCGCGAAGAGGCGCGCCCATTGCGTCGCCGTATAGGGCAAGACGCCGATATGCCCGTCGGCGGTGCGGTACGGACGGCGATAGGGCGCCAGCACCCGGCCATAGCCGGCGGGCCCTTCGGGCGGCACGAAGCTGCGGCCGGCCATGTGCTCGGGCAGCAGGAAGGCCACCATCGTCTCGTACATCGGGATCTCGATCGCCTGGCCTTCGCCCGTGCGCTCGCGGTGGAAGAGTGCGGCATTGATGGCCGACGCCACCGTCAGGCCGACCAGCTTGTCGACCATGGATGACGGGACGTAGCGCGGCTCGCCGGCGAAGCTCGCCTGCAAGGCGGCCAGGCCGGAAGCGCCCTGGATCACGTCGTCATAGGCCGGGCGCCAGCCATGCGGCCCGTCGCGACGATAGCCATAGGCCGCGCAATGGATGATCCGCGGGTTCAGCGCGCGGGCGGCCTCGGGGCCGAAGCCGAGGCGGTCCATCGCCTGCGGGCGCATGGAATGCATCAGCACGTCGGCACCGGCGACGAGGCGACCCAGGGCCTCGCGCGCGTCGCCCTGCTTCAGGTCCAGCACCACCGAGCGCTTGTTGCGGTTGACCGACAGGAACCCCGCCCCCATGCCCGGGTTGCGCGCAGGCGTGATGGAGCGGGTGATGTCGCCATCCGGCGTCTCCACCTTGACGACATCGGCGCCGAGGTCGCCCAGGACCTGCGAGGCGAGCGGGCCGAGGAAGACCGCCGTCAGGTCGACGACCCGGATCCCGGCCAGTGGGCCCTTTGCGTCTCCGCTCATCTCTGCAACGGCCCGTTGGCGGAGCCGTCGCGGACATCGGTCAGGACATGCACCAGGGCCGGGCCGTCATGGGCCAGTGCCGCCCGGAACGCAGGGGCGAATTCCGCCGTCTCCCGCACCGTCCACGATGCCGCGCCATAGCCCTTGGCCAGCATGGCGAAGTCGGGGCTGCGCACCGTCACGCCATGATAGGCCTCGGCGCCATAGCGGCGGTGCTGGTGAATCAGGATCGAGGCATAGGCGGCATTGTCGCAGAGCACGACCTTCACCGGGATGCCCTCCTCCACCGCCGTCGCCAGCTCCGACCCGGTCATCAGGAAGCCGCCGTCGCCGACGAAGGCGACGATCGTGGCATCGGGCCGGGCCAGCGCGGCGCCGATGGCACCGGGAACGCCGGCCCCCATCGCCCCCACTTCCGGCGCCACCTGGGTGAAGGGCCGGCGCCAGGGATAGTGGCGATAGACCCAGCTGCCGAAGGTGCCGGCGTCGATCGCGATCATGGCATCCGCCGGCACTGCGGCGGCCACCGCCTCCACCAGCTTCACCATGTCGACCGCGCCGATCGACGGCCGCTGCGCGAAGCCGGCATGGGCCGCCTCCAGCGCGTGGACGCGGCGGGCCTCGGTAATCCGCTCCGGCGGCGGCGGCGGCAGGGCCGACGTCAGCGCGTCCAGCGACCGGCCGACATCGCCGGCCAGCACCATGTCCGCGGCCGCCGCGGCAGTGACGGCCGGGTCGGGGTGCAACTGGATGACCGTCTGGTCGGGCCGGACGAAGGTGAACTCCTCCGTCGTCATGTCGTCGAGGCGGGTGCCGACGGCGATGACCAGGTCGGCCTTCGCCCACAGGTCGCGAATATAGGGCTCCCGCGTCAGGCCGAGATGGCCGGCATAGGCCCAATGCGCATTGGGGAAGCAGTCCTGGCGGCGGAAGGCGGCCAGCACCGGTGCCCCCGCCTGTTCGGCGAAACGGACCAGCGCCTCGTGCGCCTGGTGCAGTGCCACCATCTCGCCGCAGACGATGACCGGCATCCGGGCCGCCGCGATCGCCGCCACCGCCTGGGCGGCGGTCTCCGATGCCGGGGCCGCGGGGATCGTCCGCGGCGGTCGTGGGATGGCCGCCACCTCGATCTCGGCCTCGGTCACGTCCTCGGGCAGCACGACCACGACCGGGCCGGGCCGGCCGCTGGTGGCGGTGCGCCAGGCGCGCGCCGTCGCCTCGGCCACGTCCTCGGGCCCGAAGGGCTGGATCACCGCCTTGGCGATGGCGCCGAAGAAGCGCCGGTAGTCGACGCCCTGGAACGCCTCGCGGTCCTGCACGCGGCGCGGCACGTCGCCCACGAACAGCAGGAGCGGCGTCGAATCCTGCATCGCGGCATGGATGCCGATCGCAGCGTTGGTGGCACCCGGGCCGCGGCTGACGAAGACCGCCGCCGGCTTCAGCGCGATCTTGCCATAGGCCTCGGCGGCGAAGGCGGCGGCGCCCTCGTGCCGGGCATTGACGAGGCGGATGCGGTTGCGGGCACGCCGCAGGCCCTCCAGCACGGCCAGGAAGCTTTCGCCGGGGACCGTGAACCCCACGCGCACCCCATGCTCGATCAGCGTCGCGACGAGAGCGTCGCCACCGGACATTCGTGCCATTGCTGCAACCGTGGTTTCCAAGCAGGCGGGAGGAAGACCCTAGTCAAGCCGGCACGGGGATACAAGCGGGGGATACAAGCGGGCTGGCCGGCTCAAATGCCCTAGCCGGCGCGCGCGAACCGGCCATAGGCGCCGCGGAAATGCAGCAGGGGCGAGCGCGCGGCATCGCACTCCAGCCGCTCCACATGCCCGACGACGATGGCGTGGTCGCCGCCCTCGTGGATCGCGTGCTTGCGGCAGACCACCCAGCCCACCGTCCCGGGCAGCAGCGGGCAATCGTGCGGCCCCGGATCAGGCGAGATCCCCGCCCAACGGTCGACGTGCATCGAGGCGAAGCGCGACGAGAGTGCGGCCTGGTCCTCCGCCAGGATGTTCACCGCGAAGAAGGCTGCATCGCGGATGGCCGGCCAGGTCTCGGCCGTCCATTCGAGGCAGAACAGGATCAGCGGCGGGTCCAGCGACACCGAGGTGAAGGAGCTGACGGTGACGCCGGCCGGCCGGCCGGCGGCGTCGCGCGTGGTCACCACCGCGACGCCGGTGGCGAAACTGCCCATCACGTCGCGGAACTGGCGTTGATCGAGAGGCATGGCGCCCGTTTCGTGCCTAATCTGAAGCCCAGTGCGGCCGTCTGATCTAAAGCAATGTCGCGCGCCAGCCAACACGGGATCGGGGCTGGGCCCGCGTCATTCGCTGGACGCGATGCCCCATGGCGGTGACAATGGCAGCCATGAACCGCCTCGCCCCGCAGCCGCTGCAGCATTTCTATCGCACGGCCGCCCTGCCCTGCCCCTATCTCGAGGGGCGGATGGAGCGGAAGGTGCTGACGGAGATCACCGGCCCGACGGCGGCGGCGCTCTATAACGGCCTGTCGCGGGCCGGTTTTCGCCGCAGCCATCATCTTGCCTATCGGCCGGCCTGCGCCGGCTGCAACGCCTGCGTCCCCGTCCGGGTCGCCGTCGCCCGCTTCGTCCCGAGCCGCAACCTGCGCCGCCTCGCCCGCCTCAACGAGGACCTCGTCTCGGCCGAGGAACCACCGCGCGCGACCGGCGAGCAGTATCGCCTGTTCAGCCGCTACCAGCGCTCGCGCCATACCGAAAGCGACATGGCGACCATGACCTATGGCGACTATCGCGCCATGGTCGAGGACAGCCCGATCGAGACCCGCCTGCTGACGCTCCGCGACCGCCCGGGACAGTTGCGCGCGGCCTGCCTCGCCGACCGGCTCGATGACGGCTACTCGGCCGTCTACAGCTTCTTCGAGCCGGACGAGGCGCGGCGCAGCCTCGGCACCATGCTGGTGCTGCGCCTGGTGGAACAGGCGGCGGCGGCGGGGCTGCCCTACGTCTATCTCGGCTACTGGATCGCCGACAGCCGCAAGATGGCCTACAAGGCCCGCTTCCAGCCGCTGGAAGCGCTCGGGCCCGCCGGCTGGGCCAACATGACCCCACCGCCCGACAGCCCGCCCCCGCTTCCGCACGACCTGCTGCTGCACGCCGAGGCGGATTAGGCGAACCGCTGGTTCTTCGGAAAACCGCTGGGCGGCAGCCGCCCCGCGGTGGCGCGCGCGCCGATCCAGGGCTCCAGGCCCATCTCCGTCCGGGTGCGCTCGCCGATGCGCCAGGTCAGGCCCTCGGCGATCGCGAAGACCTTCACGTCCGACAGGCCGCCATCCTTGTAACGCTGCAGGATGACGCCGCGCCCGCGGGCCAGGGTCGGCAGCTCGTCCAGCTTGAACACCAGCAGGCGGCGATTGTCGCCGACCACGGCGACATGGTCGCCCGCCGCCGGCACGCAGACACGGGCCTCGACGCCGCCCGCGACGTTCAGCACCTGCCGGCCGGACCGGGTCTGCGCCAGCGTCTCGTCCTCGGCGACCAGGAAGCCGCGGCCGTCGCCCGATGCCACCAGCAGCGTGCGGCCGGGCCGGTGGACGAAGATGGTCACCACCTCGTGGTCGTTCGGCAGGTCGATCATCAGGCGGATCGGCTCGCCGAAGCCGCGGCCGCGCGGCAGCTTGTCGGCCGACAGCGTGTAGAAGCGCCCGTTGGTCGCGAACAGCAGCAGCCGGTCGGTGGTTTCCGCCTGCACCAGGTAGTGCCCGCGGTCGCCGTCCTTGAACTTGAGGTCGGCGTCGGTTTCGACATGGCCGCGCACGGCCCGGATCCACCCCTTCTCCGACAGGAGGACGGTGATCGGCTCGCGCTCGACCATCGCCTCCATCGGCACCTCGGACACGGTCGGCGCGCCCTCGATGGTGGTGCGGCGCCGGCCGAGCGGATTCTTCGGACCGAACGCCTCGCCGATCTCCTTCACCTCGGCCGCGATCGCCTTCCAGCGCTTGCGGTCGCTGGCCAGCAGGGCGTCGAGGCCGGCCTGCTCGGCCGCCAGCTTGTCACGCTCGCGGCGAAGCTCGAACTCCTCCAGCCGGCGCAGCGAGCGCAGGCGCATGTTGAGGATCGCCTCGACCTGGTTGTCGGTCAGGCTCCAGCGCCGGATCATCTCCGCCTTCGGGTCGTCCTCCTCGCGGATGATCCGGATCACCTCGTCGATGTTGAGGTAGACGATGAGGTAGCCGTCGAGGATCTCCAGCCGGCGCGCCACCTCGGCCAGGCGATGGCGGCTGCGGCGCTGCAGGACCTCGTGGCGATGGTCGAGAAAGGCCTGCAGCACCTCGCGCAGGCTCA
The DNA here is from genome assembly GCA_964594715.1 of uncultured Rhizobiaceae bacterium. Taxonomy (GTDB): domain Bacteria; phylum Pseudomonadota; class Alphaproteobacteria; order ATCC43930; family Allostellaceae; genus Allostella. The sequence continues at coordinate 110,970 of CAZQOA010000003.1, forward strand.
TCACCCGGGGGACGCCCTGGGCGTCGAGGACGTTCATGTTGAGGCTGATGCGCATTTCCAGCTCGGTTGAGCGGAACAGCGATTCCATCAGCACCTGCGGATCGACCGTGCGGTTCTTCGGCTCCAGCACCAGCCGGATTTCCTCGGTCGATTCGTCGCGCACGTCGGCCAGCAGCGGCAGCTTCTTGTCGGCCAGCAGGTTGGCGATCCGCTCCACCAGGCGCGACTTGGCGACCTGGTAGGGGATCTCGGTCACGATCACCTGGAAGAGGCCGTGGGACAGCTTCTCGGCCGTCCAGCGGGCGCGCACGCGGAAGCTGCCGCGGCCGGTCTCGTAGGCAAGTCGGACGGCCTCGGGGCTTTCGATCAGGATACCGCCGGTCGGGAAGTCCGGGCCCTTCACATGGTCGAGCAGGTCGACCGGGGCGGTTTTGGTTTCCTCCAGCATCGCCAGCAGCGCGTCGCACAGCTCGCCCGCATTGTGCGGCGGGATGCTGGTCGCCATGCCGACGGCGATGCCGGCGGCGCCGTTGGCGAGCAGGTTGGGAAAGCGGGCCGGCAGGACCACCGGCTCCTCGCCCTCGCCGTCATAGGTGGCGCGGAAGTCGACCGCGTCCTCGTCGATGCCGGCCAGCAGTGCCTGGGCGACCTCGGTCAGGCGCGCCTCGGTGTATCGCATGGCGGCGGCACCGTCGCCGTCGACATTGCCGAAATTGCCCTGGCCGTCGACCAGCGGATAGCGGGCGGCGAAGTCCTGCGCCAGGCGGACCAGCGCGTCATAGACGGACTGGTCGCCGTGGGGATGGAACTTGCCGATGACGTCGCCGACGACGCGGGCGGACTTCTTCGGGCTGGTGGTGGGGTCGAGGCGAAGCTGGCGCATCGCGAACAGCAGCCGGCGATGCACCGGCTTCAGCCCGTCGCGCACGTCCGGCAGCGACCGCGCCATGATCGTCGACAGCGCGTAGGAGAGGTATCGCTCGCCCAGCGCATCGACCAGCGCAACGTCCCGGATTTCCGAGGTGTCGGTCATAAGTCTCGCAGATTTGGTGGTTGGGGTCGGCCGTCGCCTCCGCCCATAGTAGAGAGTCGAGCGATCCGGTCAACGAGGCGTCCACGCGCCTCCGGCGGGGCGCCGCGCCCGACCGCCGCGAAGACGTGCGTTTCCAGGAACTTGCCGGTCAGCCGCAGGCCGCAGGCCAGGTCCGCCGGGGTGGCGTCGACGGGTCCCAGCAGGAAGGCCGGCAGCGGCAGCAGCCGGTCGGCATAGGCCGCCCCCGCGGCCCGCGACACCGCGCGGCCGGAACGCGGCGAGACATGGACGAGGTCGGTGGTGGCGCCGGTGACGGCGCAGCGCGTGAGGTCGAGTCCGAAGCCGAGCTCCGACAGCAGGTCGAGCTCCCAGCGGATGTAGGTCGGAACCCAGCCGGCCTCGCTTTCCAGCAAGCCCAGCAGGTCGGCCAGCCCGTCGAAGGTGCGCGGGTGGGGCTCGCGCTCCGGCAGCGCGTATTCGGCGACGGCGCAGGCCGACGCGAGCCCGGCCAGCCGGTCCGCATCGGACAGGAGCCGTGCCGCATGGCCATGCACCAGCTCGCCGGTCAGGGTGCCGAGCTGGGAATCGAGGCGGGCCCGCCAGCGCGCGGCGATGCGGTTGCCCGGCTGGTAGACCGGGCCGGCGCGCCGCCCCGCCCCGCCATGCACCATCCCCGAATGACGGCCCTGGCCACGCGTCAGCACCGAGACGATGGCGTCGGATTCACCATGCCGCCGGAGCGCCAGGACATAGGCGTCCTCGACCCATTCCATGGCGCCTAGTCCGCCCTGGTCGGCTGATCCAGCAAGGCCCAGGTCAGCTCGTGCTTGTTGTGCGAAAGGTGCATGAGACGCGATCCCGGCACCGCGGCGAAGGCCGCCGCCGCCTCGTGATCGGTGTCGCCCTGGAACTTCAGGGTGCAGACATAGTTGCGGGCCCGGCCGGCCGCCATCCAGCGCTGCACGAGACCGAGGAGGCGGGAGGGATAGCAGATGACATCGGAGAGGAACCAGTCGACCGGCGCCTGCTCCGCCGGGTCGAGCCCGAAGGCGCTGGCGCCCAGCCACTGGACGCCGGGAAGTGCGGCGATCGCCGGCGCCAGCGGCGCCTTGTCCACCGCCGTAACCTCCGCCCCCAGGCCCTGGATGACCCAGGTCCAGCCGCCGGGGCTGGCGCCCAGGTCGATGCAGCGCTGGCCGGGCCCGGGATAGGCCCCGATCCGGGTGAGCGCCTCCCACAGCTTCAGGTAGGCGCGGTTCGGCGGCATCTGGCGGTCCTCGACGAAGCGCCACTCGCCGTCGATGACCGGGCTGGAGCAGCGCGGGGCGGCCAGGATGGTGGCCGGGTCGAGCAGCGTCCAGCTGCCGAGCGGCGCCGATGGCGGCGGCTCGGGAAAGCGCAAGGGCTTGGCCGACAAGGGCGGCAGCTTCTCGCGGATCAGCTCCGCGCGGCGGAAATGGCCGATCGGGTGCAGATGCCAGTTGCGCTGCATGGCGCGGAGCTGCCGGGCGCCATCGCCGATCGAGGCGATCGGCAGGGCCAGCGGCTCGAACCAGACGTTGCGCGCCCAGGCAGCCGGGCGCGCCGGCCCCGGCGCCGCCACGAGGTCGCCCAGCATCGACGCGCCCTCCCCCAGCTCGGTCAGGAGCTGGGGGAGGAAGCCGTCGGCCGGCACATAGATGGTTTGCCCGAAGAGCTTTGCGTCGGTCACTGGATCCTGGCGGACAACCCGTTCGCCGGTCCGAGCCGCGGACGATCCGCGGTCAGACGACCTTGTCCGTCGCTGGATCGATCAGATGCATGTGCGCGAGGTCGCCGGCAAGCGGCATGATCTCGCCGGCGGCCACGGCCGAGGTCGGCTCGACGCGGGCGCTCACCTCTTCGCCGTTGATGCGAAAATACAGCAGCGTCTCCATCCCCATGGGCTCGACCACGTCGACCAGCACCTGGAAGTCCTGGGCCTGGCCGTTGGCGTAGGGCCGCCGCTCGGTCATGTGCTCCGGCCGCAGGCCGAAGATCATGTCCCGCCCGACATAGGGCTTGTAGCGCTCCGTCCGGCTGGCCGGCAGCGGCAGCGACACTTCGCCCAGCCGCGCCGTGAGCGCGCCCGAATTCTCCTCCAGGCGGCAGGGGATGAAGTTCATCGCCGGCGACCCGATGAAGCCGGCCACGAACCTGGTCTTCGGCGCGTGGTAGAGGTCGTTGGGCGCGCCGACCTGCTCGATCACGCCATGGTTCATCACCACCACCCGATCGGCCAGCGTCATCGCCTCCACCTGGTCGTGGGTGACGTAGACGGTCGTGGTCCGCACCTTCTGGTGGACCTTCTTGATCTCGGTGCGCATCTGCACGCGGAGCTTGGCGTCGAGATTCGACAACGGCTCGTCGAA
>CAZQOA010000004.1:0-1307 GCA_964594715.1 uncultured Rhizobiaceae bacterium
GCCGTGCTGGGGCGCCTGACGGGCGAGGGGCGGCGGCCGCAGCGGCTGATCGTCACCAAGGAGGATATCGAGCCGGGCCGCCTCAGCCGGCTGGTGGAGGAGGCGACGGCCGAGGGGCTGACGCTGGCCCGGTTGCCGCGCCTGACCGACCTCCGCGACGGCATCGACGACCCGATCGCGGTCCGTCCGGTCGCCATCGAGGATTTGCTCGGCCGGCCGCAGGCGGTCCTGGAGCGTGACCGCATGCGGGCCCTGGTGGCCGGCCGGCGGGTGCTGGTGACCGGGGCGGGCGGCACCATCGGCGGCGAGCTGGTGCGCCAGATCGCGGCCTTCGGCCCGACCCACCTGGCCCTGCTCGATGCCAGCGAATTCAACCTCTACACGATCGACCTGGAGATGGCGGAGCGCTACCCCGCCCTGCCGCGGAGCGCGATCCTGGCCGATGTGCGCGACAAGGCGCGGATCGACGCGGTCGTCCTGGCGGCGGCCCCGGAGCTGGTCTTCCATGCCGGCGCCCTGAAGCATGTGCCGATGGTCGAGATGAACCCGCTCGAAGGGGTGATGACCAACGCCGCGGGCACCCGCAACGTCGCCGACGCCTGCCGCGCCGCCGGCGTCCAGGCCATGGTCCTCATCTCCACCGACAAGGCAGTCAATCCGGTCAACGTGATGGGGGCGACGAAGCGCCTGGCCGAGAGCTACTGCCAGGCCCTCGACCTGATCGAGCGGCGGCGCGAGCGGGGGACCCACTTCGTCACCGTCCGGTTCGGCAACGTGCTGGGGTCGACCGGGTCGGTGGTGCCGCTGTTCCAGCGCCAGCTCGCCGCCGGCGGGCCGCTCACCGTCACCCACCCCGACATGACCCGCTATTTCATGACCGTGCGGGAGGCGGTGGAACTGGTCCTCCAGGCGTCGGTGCTGGGCGTGGAGGGGAACGAGCCGGCGGGCGAGATCCTGGTGCTCGACATGGGCCAGCCGGTGCGCATCGTCGACCTGGCGCGCCAGATGATCCGGCTGGGCGGGCGCCGGCCCGATATCGACGTCCGCATCGAGTTCGTGGGCCTCCGCCCCGGCGAGAAGATGACGGAGGAGCTGTTTCACGATTCCGAGGCCCTGATGCCGACCGCCCACCCGGCGATCCGCCGCGCCGCGCCGCGCACCGTCGATGCCGCCTTCCTCGCCCGCGGCCTCGACGACATCGCCGAATCCGCCAAGGCCGGCCGGCCGGAGATCACGCTGGCCCTGCTGCGCCGGCTGGTCCCCGACTATCGGCCGGCCATGCCCGACGAGACGGCCGCGGCTTCGGC
>CAZQOA010000004.1:1407-9862 GCA_964594715.1 uncultured Rhizobiaceae bacterium
CCCGCGGCGAATCGCCGCCTGCCTTGCTGGTCCCCGGCGCATCGGACTAAGTTCCGGCCGCCTTCCCATCACCAGTTCCGGTTCCCTCGCCATGGCTGACGCCGCGCCCGTTCCCGTCGCTCGCGCGATCATTTCCGTTTCGGACAAGGCCGGCCTGGTGGAGCTGGGCCGGGCGCTGGCGGGATATGGGGTGGAGATCCTGTCGACCGGCGGCTCGGCCAGGGCCCTGGCGGCGGCCGGGATCGCGGTCAAGGAAGTGTCGGAGCATACCGGCTTTCCCGAGATCATGGATGGGCGGGTGAAGACCCTGCACCCGACCGTGCATGGCGGCATTCTCGCGCGGCGCGACGAGGTGGAGCATGTGGCCGCGATGGAGCGCCACGGGATCGCCCCGATCGACCTCGTCATCGTCAACCTCTACCCGTTCCGCGAAACGGTGGCGCGGGGTGCTGGCGAGGCGGAATGCGTGGAGAATATCGACATCGGCGGGCCGGCGATGATCCGGGCGGCCGCCAAGAACCATGATTTCGTCGCGGTCGTCACCGACCCCGGCCAGTATGCCGATCTGCTGGCGGACCTGGCGGCCCATGCCGGCGCTACCTCGCTGCCCTTGCGCCGTCGCCTGGCGGCTGCGGCCTATGCCCACACCGCCGCCTATGACGCGGCCGTCGCCGCCTGGATGGCCGCCCGCGAGGGCGACGTCTTCCCGGCCCGCCTGGTTGCTGCGGCCGAGCGACGCCAGACCCTGCGCTACGGCGAGAATCCGCACCAGCAGGCCGCCTTCTACACCACCGGCGAGAAGCGGCCCGGGGTGTCGACCGCGGCCCAGTTGCAGGGCAAGGAACTGAGCTACAACAACCTGAACGACACCGACGCCGCCTTCGAGCTGGCGGCCGAGTTCATCGAGCCGGCGGTCGTCATCGTGAAGCACGCCAACCCCTGCGGCGTGGCCCAGGGGGCGAACCTGCTCGACGCCTGGGGCCGGGCCCTGGCCTGCGATCCGGTCAGCGCCTTCGGCGGCATCGTCGCCGTCAACCGGACGCTCGACGCCGACCTGGTCGATGCCATCGGCAAGCTGTTCCTGGAAGTGATCATCGCGCCCGGCGCCACCGAGGAGGCCAAGGCGGCGCTGGCCCGGAAGACCAACCTGCGCCTGCTGTTGACCGGCGGGATGCCCGATCCGGCGGCGCCCGGGATGGCGCTGCGCTCCGTCGCCGGCGGCTACCTCTTGCAGACGCGCGACGGGCTGCGGGTCGATCCGAGCGCGCTGAAGGTGGTGACCCGGCGTGCGCCTACGGCCGCGGAAATGGCCGACCTGGTATTCGCCTTCACCGTCGCCAAGCATGTGAAGTCGAACGCCATCGTCTATGCCAAGGGTGGCGCCACCGTCGGCATCGGTGCCGGCCAGATGAGCCGCGTCGACAGCGCCCGCATGGCCGCCTGGAAGGCCGAGGAGTCCGGCCGCCTGGCGGGGCTGGTGGAGAGCCCGGCCAAGGGGGCCGTGGCGGCCTCCGACGCCTTCTTCCCCTTCGCCGACGGCCTGCTGGCGACCGCCGCCGCCGGCGCCACCGCGGTCATCCAGCCGGGCGGCTCGATGCGCGACCAGGACGTCATCGCGGCTGCCGACGAGGCGGGGCTGGCCATGGTCCTGACCGGCCACCGTCACTTCCGCCACTGACCGGGACGAGAAGTCGCTCTCGAGGTGGCCTGGACGCGCTGATCCCCATCAAAAGCCGCGCTTATTGACCGCGGGCCGCAAATTCGCTCTCATCCTGCAACCATAAGCTGGGGAGGCGATGATGGCGGACTTCCGATCGGAACTCGTCGCGGCCGCGCTGGCCGAGCAGTCCCGGGTTGCGCGGCGCACGGAGACGGACCCGGCGATGAAGCCGATCCTGCGCGACTATTGGATGGTCGGGGCCGGGCGTGGATCGGCGGCGGCGGACACGGAGATTCGCAAGCGCACGGCATGGTCGGCCGCCTTCATCTCCTTCGTCGTCCGCCAGGCGCTGGAGCGGTCGGGCTCGCCGGCGCGGTTCGACTTCAGCGCGTCGCACTCGGTCTATGCCGGCGGCGCCATCCGGAACCTGTTGAATGGCGCAGCGCCGCCAGCCTTCCTCGGCCTGCCGCCGGATGGTGAGGGCGCGGTGGTGCCGGAGGTGGGCGACCTCATCGGCGTCACCCGGGTCGCCAACATCGACGACTATGCCGACGCCATGCGCGCCGCGCGCCTGGGCGAGACCTATTTCAGCCACTTCGACGTGGTGGTCGGGAACGATGGTCACACAGTCACGACGATCGGTGGCAATGTCTCCAACACGGTCGGCGGCAAGAATTTCCGGTTACGTGAAGGCATTTTGCCACTTCTTCCCTTCCGGTTCGATAGCGCCGGCAGCGTCCTTTCCGGACCGTTCATTTGTATAATCAAGCATCCGTAATAGAAGTGTCATCGGAGGGGAATAAAGATATTTACAGTCGGCGGTAAAGGTTGTTTCGATATTTTGATCGATGAAGGATCGGTTTTTTGTAGCGCTGGCACCAATCGTCGTGATGCCAGCGTCGCATTGCAACATCATTGACTCGTTTGTATCATTATTATTAATAATTATGCTGCGTGTCGCAATGCGGGAGCAACGCCATGGTCATTGCAAGCTCGCCGGTCGCGGGGGCAGCATTGGGTCCATCCCTCCGCAAACCCCTCCGCAGCGCTCGCTGCGGCATCCTCACAGCAGCGTTGGGGGCGATGCTGCTGGGCGCAGGGGTCGCTGGGTGCTCGCCCTACGTCTACCAGGACGAGGTGGCGAAGTTCGGCCAGGGCGTTGGCGACCTGCGGGCGGCGTTCGTGGCCTCGCAGGACGCGACCGAGCTGGCCGCGCGGCAGGCGGATCGGACGCGCTGGCGGCGCGACCGGGTGGCGCTGGAGCTGCCGGGCAATTGCGTCTGGGGGGCGACCGACCCGCTGGCCTGCACCCTGTCGCCGCGGGGCGGATCGCCGCGTGGACCGACCTTGCCGCAGACCGAGGCGGCACGCATCGGGCCGCTGCTGAAGGCGCTGACCGACTACGCCGCGACCCTGGTCGAGGTGGTGGACTCGGCCGACCGCGCCGAGTTGGACCGCGCCACGGGCGAGCTGCGCGCCAACGTCGTATCGCTCGCCACGGTGGCGGACGGCGTCACCGGCGGGCGGGCGGGCAACGTCGCCGGGCCGGTGGTCGGCCTGTTTGCCGCGGCGGCCGGGGCCTATCTCGACGATCGACGCTTCCGGGCGCTACGCGCCGGGGTGGAGGCTGCCGACCCCGCCGTCCGGGTCCTGGGCGAGCCGATCGGCCGCGGCCTGGAGGTGCTGGCCGAGCAGCGTTTCCTGGAGGTGACCGACGAGGTGCGCAGCCTCACCACCGAGCAGCACCGGGCCGCACGGGCGACCGTGAGTGACCAGGAGTACGACGCGCTGACCGCGGCGCTCGATACCCGGGTCGACGTGCTGCAGGCGATCCGTCGAGCCCGGCCGCGCCAGGCGGCGAGCGCCATGGTCGAGGCGCATGGCCGCCTGCGCGCCGCCATCGCCGATCCGGAGACCCAGACGGCCGCGGTCATCAGCGCGCTGAAGCGCTTCGCCGATGCGGCCCGCGAACTGCGCGACAGTCTCGCCGTTGGCAAGACATCTCAGGGGAGCTGAGCGATGCCGGACACCGATGCCGCCACCCAGGCGCAGGCACAGACGGACGCGGAGATCGCGGCGGCGCAGGTTGCCCTCGGCAACCGCTTCAACCGCGAGGTGGAGGAGCCGATACGCAACGCCCTGCAGGAACAGATCAAGGCGCTAGGGCAGAAGCGCGCGGACCTGCGCGCGCTGGAGCTTCGAACGCTCCTCGACGACCAGAAGGTCGTCGAGGCCGTGAAAATCCTCACGAAGGCCGACCGTGACCTGCAGAAGGAGGTGCGGCGCCTGAAGGATGCCGTCAAGGCGGTGGACCGGGCGGTGAAGATCGTGGCCCAGGTCGAAAATGTCGTCGGGAAGCTGGTGAAGTTGCTCCCCTAGCCGGCCAGGGCTGATCGCGCCCGGATCAGGACTTGCCCTCGAGGTGTGCCTCGAGGAACCACAGGTCCTTGTCGGCGGCGCGGGAGATGCCGGTGAAAAGGTCGGCCGTATCGGCGTCGCCGATATCCGTCGCCTCGTCGATCGCGGCCCGGGCGCCCTTGCCGTAGATGGCGACGGCGTCGGCCAGGCGGGCGACATGGTCGCTGCCCGCCAGCGACACGGGATAGGCGTCGAGCCTGGTTCGATTCGAGACGGCCTGCAGCGTGCCCTCGGCCACACCGCCCAATGCGGTCACGCGCTCCGCCAGTTCGTCGACCTGGGCCTCGACACGGCCGGCGATGGCATCGAACAGCTCATGCAGGGCGATGAAGGCGGGGCCCTTCACATTCCAATGCGCCTGCTTCGCCTGCAACTTGAGGTCGATGGCGTCGGCCAGGACGGCATTCAGGAGGGTCGCCATCTGCTCGCGCGTGCCGGGCGCCAGATCGATCCGCGTGTTTCGCATCGGAAATCTCCTTGGAATAATTCTAAACTACTTCTTATATGGGGCTACGGTAGGCGCGTTTCCAGTCCTGGGCCGACTATCCACACCGAGGAGGATGGCCAGGCCGATGGCGAAGAAGACGATGATCGAGGTCATGCCGGCGCGCTGGCTGTCGAACGCCAGGGTCACCCATGCCAGCACCGCCGGGCCCATGAAGGAGGTGATCTTGCCGGACAGCGCGAAGAGGCCGAACATCTCGCTTTCGCGGCCCGGTGGCGCCAGGTGGGCCATCAGCGAGCGGCTGGCCGCCTGGGCCGGCCCGACGAACACGCCGATCGCCAGACCGAAGACCCAGAACCATGCCTTGCTGTCGGTCACCAGGACCGCCGTGCCGAACAGCATCAAGCCAGCCAGCGCCAGCAGGATGGTCGGCTTCGGGCCGATCCGGTCGTCGATCCAGGCGAAGGCGGCGGCCCCCAGGCCCGCGGTCACGTTGAGGGCGATGCCGAACATGATGACCTCGTCGAAGCCCATGCCGAAGGTGCCGGCGGCATAGATGCCGCCGAAGGCGAAGAGCGTGTTGAGGGCGTCGGTGTAGAACAGGCGGGCGACCAGGAAGCGCACGATGTTGCGCTCGCCGCCCAGGTGACGAAGCGTGTGCCCGATCTGCTTCAGCCCGGTGCGCGCGGCCTCGACCGCACGGACCCCGGTCGGCGGCCGGTCCGGCGTCAGGAGGAAGAAGGGCAGGGCGAAGACGGCGAACCAGACCGCGGTCAGCGGCGCCACCGCGCGGACATGTTCCGATGCCGCCCGGTCGAGGCCGAACAGCGGCCGGTCGGTCATCACCAGCCCGAACAGCGCGACCACCAGGCAGAGCAGCCCGCCCAGATAGCCGATGCCCCACGCCCAGCCCGACCAGCGGCCGATCCGCCCCGGTGGGACGAGGTCGGGCAGCATGGCGTTGTAGAAGACCGTGCCGACCTCGAACGCGATCGAGGCGACCACCGCCAGCGCCAGCCCGAGGAAGACATAGGCCGGGTCCGGCCGCACGAACCACATCGACCCGCCGGCGATGATGCAGATGGCCGAAAACAGCAGGATCCAGGGCTTGCGCCGGCCGGTCCGGTCGGCGATGGCGCCGAGGACCGGGCTCAGTACCGCCGTCGCCAGTCCGGCGATCGCCATCGCATGGCCCCAGGCTGCGGTCCCGCCTTCCACGTCGGCCGCCACCCCCCGCACGAAATAGGCGGAGAAGACGAAGGTGATGATGACGGTGGGGAAGGCGGAGTTGGCGAAGTCGTAAAGGCACCAGGCGAAGAGTCCGGCCCGACCGCCGGCGGCAGGCGGTCGGTTCAAGTCGATCCCTCCGGTGTCGCACCCGGCAGCCGGGCCCGGGCAAGGGCGGGGAGGGAGGGATCGATGCCGGCATCGGCGGCGAAACCGACGACCCAGTTTTCGTCGCCCAGCAGGCAGTCGATCACCCCGCCGAGGAACGCCGCGTCGGCGGCCCGCGCACGGATCTCGTCGAGGCCGGTTCCGGACAGCGCCAGGAAACGGTCCAGCCGATCATCGTCGGCGGCGATCCAGGCGAGCGCCCGCAAGGCCAGCGCTTCGGCGGCCTCCCGGTCCATGCCGCCGCGACCACCCGGCCGCGCCCGCGTCGTTTTGGGGATGAGCAAGGGGCAGGTGGCCTTCGGCTGGAGACGGAACCCGGACCATATCATGCCGTGGTGCCGTCGGAAGGTCGGAAGCCGCATGCAAAAAGATGACGACACGCCGCGCTTCGCGCTAGGGTCGCCGCCGCCATGACCGAAATCCGTTCCGTCCTCGTCGCCGGCCTCGGCACGATGGGACGCGGGATCGCCGCCGCTTTCGCGCGCGGCGGTCACTCCACCGCCATCCTGAGCCGCAATCCGGAGAAGGCGTCCGGCGTGCCCTCGGCCGTCACCATCCTGGGTGACCTTCCGGCCAACCCGCCCGACCTGATCGTCGAGACGATCATCGAGGAGATGGGCCCGAAGATCGCCTTCAACGCCCGGGTGGAGGCGGCCTATGGCGGCCGGCCGATCCTGGTCACCAATACCTCCGGGTTGCCGGTGCAGGCGCTGGCCGACAAGCTGGCCCATCCGGAGCGCTATGCCGCGCTCCATTATTTCCAGCCGGCCGACGTCATTCCGCTGGTCGAGCTGGCCGCCATCCGCCAGACCGACCCGGCCGTCCTCGACGCCGTCGCAGCGGCGGTCGGCCGCTGCGGCCAGCGCGCGCTCCGCCTCGGCCAGGCGCTGCCGGGCCTGCTCATCAACCGGCTGCAGCACGCGATCCTGCACGAGGCCTACTACCTGATCGCCAGCGGCGTATGCACCGCCGCCGAGGTCGACATCGCCGCCAAGGAGATGCTGGGCCCGCGCATGTGCGTGACCGGCCTGATCGAGCAGAAGGACCTGTCCGGCCTCGATACCCACGCGCTGGCCCAGGCGGCGATCGTCCCGCATCTCTGCCATGACGACGTTCCGAGCCCGGTTGTCCAGGACAAGTACCGGGCGGGCGACCTCGGCGTGAAGTCGGGCCGGGGCTTCTATGATTGGCGTGGCCGCGACGTGGCCGCCCACCAGGCGAAGACGCGGGCGAAGCTGAACCGCATCCTGGCGCTGCTGGCAGAGGATTGAGCGGGGCGTCGCGTTTACGCCCCCTCGCCTTTACGAGTGGGGGGTGCGGCGTCCATATTCACGCGCATGGCCATCCTCAAGATCGCCCGCATGGGCCATCCGGTGCTGCGCCGGGTCGCCGATCCGGTGGCGGACCCGACTGCGCCCGCCATCCGGCATCTCGTCGCCGACATGATCGACACGCTGGAGGATATCGGCGGGGCCGGGCTGGCCGCGCCCCAGGTCCATGTCCCGCTGCGGGTCGTCATCTTCCGCGTCCGCGCCGAGCGGCTGACCGGGGCGGACGACGATGTCGCACTGCCGATGCAGGCGCTGGTCAACCCGGTCATCGACCCGATCGGCGACGACCAGATGCTGCGCTGGGAGGGGTGCCTGTCCGTGCCCGGGCTGCGGGGCGCGGTGCCGCGCTGGCGCCGCCTGCGCTATCGTGGCACCGACCTCGACGGCAACGCGGTCGACCGCATCGTCTCGGGCTATCATGCCGGCCTGGTGCAGCATGAGTTCGACCATCTCGACGGTATTCTGTATCCGGCGCGAATGACCGATTTCACCCTCTTCGGGTTCAACGAGGAGATGGCGAAGTACCCGCCGGAAACGGTGCAGGCCCGATGACCGCCACCGATGCACGGGAAGCGCTGGTCCTGGCCGCAGCCGCCAACGCCGCCTTCGATGGCTGGACGCCGGCGGCGATCCGCGCCGGCGCGCACGAACTGGGCCTCGACGCCGAGACGGTGGCGACGCTCCTGCCGGGCGGCGAGCAGGAACTGTTGCGGGCCTTCAGCGAATGGGCCGACCGGCAGATGCTGGCGCACCTGGCCGAAATGCCGCTGGACGGGATGAAGATCCGCGAACGCATCACCGCGGCGGTCCGCGCCCGGATCGAGGTGCTGGCCCCCTACCGCGAGGCGGTGCGCCGCGGCCTGGGCGTGCTGGCCCTGCCGCACATGGCGCCGGTGGGCGCCCGCCTTGTCTGGCGCACCGTCGATGCCGTCTGGTACGCGATCGGCGACACCTCGACCGACGTCAGCTTCTATACGAAGCGCGCCCTGCTGGCCGGGGTCTATTCCTCGACGCTGGTCTACTGGATGAACGACCGGTCGCCGGGGCATGTCGAAAGCTGGGCCTTCCTCGATCGGCGGATCGCCGACGTGATGCGCATTCCCAGGTTGCGCCAGCAGGCCGAACGCATGCTCCAGCGCCTGCCCGATCCGCGGCGCTTCCTGCGGGCCGGCCCCACCCGCCGCCGCGGCCGCTTCTCGGGTTGAC
>CAZQOA010000004.1:9962-105100 GCA_964594715.1 uncultured Rhizobiaceae bacterium
CGGCGCTTCCTGCGGGCCGGCCCCACCCGCCGCCGCGGCCGCTTCTCGGGTTGACGACTACGCGGTGGGTTGCCATTTGTATGGACAACGAACGCTTAAAACAGGTAGCGGGCATCCGCGTAGTCGGGTTCGATTGGGACGATGGCAATCGACAGAAATGCGCGAAGCACGGCGTTCCGACTGCTGAGATTGAGTGGATTTTTGCCACTCGCCTCGATTTGCCCCGGACGAGCCGCACTCGTCCATCGAGGACCGGTTCGTTGCAGTGGGGCGGAATTCGGCCGGCCGACCCCTGTTCGTCGCGTTCACGCTGCGGCGATCCGATGCAGGGATGCTGATTCGGCCGGTGAGCGCCCGGTACATGCATGCCAGGGAGATCGTGAGATATGAAGAAAGTGCCGAGACTAAGGACGGATGAGGAGGCCGAGGCGTTCCTGGCACAGGATTTGTCGGACCTGGATTTTTCCCAGTTCGTTCCGGTTCGTTTCGAGTTCGAGCGCAAGGAGGCGCGGGTCAATATGCGCCTGCCGCAATCCCTGTTGGAGGCGGTGAAGGCTCGAGCCGACGCCCGCGGCATTCCCTATCAGCGGTTCATCCGTGAAACGCTGGAGCGCGCGGTCGCAGGCAAGCGTTGAGGGGTCACTCCTGCGTGCGCGGGCGTAGCCGGTTGACGTGTCCCATCTTGCGCCCCGGCCGGGCCTCTGACTTGCCGTAGAGATGCAGCTTCGCGGACGGATCGGCCAGAGCTTCCAGCCAGTCATCGACCTCGTCGCCGATCAGGTTCTTCATGGTCGCGTCGGAATGGCGTTCAGGCGACCCCAGCGGCAGCCCGCAGACGGCACGGACGTGCTGTTCGAACTGGCTGGTGCGGCAGGCATCCATGGTCCAGTGACCGGAATTGTGCGGCCGTGGGGCAAGCTCGTTGACCACGATGCGGTCGTCGCGGGTGACGAACATCTCGACCGCCAGCAGCCCGACCAGGTCGAGGCCGTCGGCGATGTGCCGGGCCATCCGCGTCGCCTCGTCCGCCAGCGCCTTCGGGATGTCGGCCGGCGCGACCGTGGTGTCCAGTATGTGGTGGACGTGGCGGTTCTCCACCGGCACGAAGCTCCGCATCTCGCCCGACGCCGCCCGCGCGACGATCACCGACGCCTCCATGCGGAAGTCGACGAAGGCTTCGAGGACGCCGGGGGCACCCCCCAGGGCATCCAGGGCCTGCTCCGGCGCCGTCTCCGGGCGGATCACGGTCTGGCCCTTGCCGTCATAGCCGAGGCGCACCGTCTTCAGCACCGCCGGCCGGCCGAGATCGGCGATGGCGGCCTCCAGTTGCCGGCGGTCGTCGACCGGCCGGAAGGCCGCGGTCGGCACGCCGATGCCGTTGAGGAAGCGCTTTTCCACCAGCCGGTCCTGGGCGATCGCCAGTACCCCGGGCGAGGGGTGGACGGGGCGCAGCGACACCAGGTGCCCGGCCGTGGCCGCGGGCACGTTCTCGAACTCGAAGGTGACGACATCGACCGCGGCGGCGAACCGGGACAGGGCGTCGAGGTCGTCATAGGCGGCGATGGTCGCGGCTGCCGCCACCTGCTCGGTCGGCGAATCCGCCTCGGGCACGAACACATGCACCCGGTAGCCGAGCGCGGCGGCGGACAGCGCCAGCATGCGGCCGAGCTGCCCGCCGCCCAGGATGCCGATGGTGGAGCCGGGCGGAATGACCCGACCGGCGCTCATGCCCTTGGTTCCGGGGGCGTCGTCGCTCCCATCGGTGGCGTTTCCGGTACCGATGCCGTCTGCCGCAGGCGCCAGCCGTCGAGCGCGCCGGCAATGGCCGGGTCGCCCAGCGCCAGCACGGCTGCCGCCAGCAGGGCCGCGTTCACCGCACCGGCCCGGCCGATCGCCAGCGTGCCCACGGGGATGCCGGCCGGCATCTGGACGATCGACAGCAGGCTGTCCATGCCCTTGAGGGCGTGGCTCTCCACCGGGACGCCGAACACCGGCAGGGGCGTCATCGCGGCGACCATGCCCGGCAGATGGGCTGCCCCGCCGGCGCCGGCGATGATCACCTTCAGCCCGCGGTCGCGCGCGGTCCGGGCATACTGGTGCAGACGCTCGGGCGTGCGATGGGCGGACACGATGCGCACCTCATGCGGCACGCCCAGCGAGTCCAGCGTTTCCGCCGTATGGCGCATCGTCTCCCAGTCGGAGCCGCTGCCCATGATGATGCCGACGACGGGTGAAGCACGTTCCATGATGCCCGATCCGCGAAAAACGGCGGATTATAGGGAGCCGTCCGCCATCGGCAAGCGATCTGGAGCACCCGGCCATTCCCGGCCGGTGGTGCGGATCAGGCGATGATGTCGGGTAGCAGGATACTTTCCAGTTGCGCGATCTGATCCTTCAGCAGGAGCTTACGCTTCTTCAGGCGCTGCAGGCGCAGTTGATCGATCGGCGGGTGCTCGCCCAGCCGCTCGATCACGTCGTCCAGATCGCGGTGCTCGCTCTTCACCACCTCCAGCTTCTGCCGGATCATCTCAAGGTCCAGATCCATCGTTTCCGTCATTATCGTCGCGTCCCCACGCCAAGCCCCACCTTAGCGGAGAAGAGCCATGACGGCTAAGCGCATCGGCATACTGACCAGCGGCGGCGACTGCGCCGGCCTCAACGCGGTGATCCGCGCCGTGGTGCGCAGTGCGGCTGCCCGCGGCTGGACGGTGGTCGGCATCCGAGAAGGTACCCGCGGGCTGATGGCCCGCCCGCCCATGGCGACGACCCTGGGGCCGGAGGCCGCCGGTACCGAGATGCTGCGCATGGGGGGGACCATCCTCGGAACCACCAACTACGGCGACCCGTTCGACTATCCGATGCCCGACGGCAGCCGGCTCGACCGCTCCGCGGAAGTCATCGACGGATATCGGATGTTGAACCTGGATGCGCTGATCGGCGTCGGCGGCGATGGCAGCCTGGCCATCCTGCGGCGGCTGGCGCGCCAGGGCGACATTCCGCTCGTCGGCGTGCCCAAGACCATCGACAATGACATCGGCCTGACCGAGACGGCGATCGGCTACCAGACCGCGGTCGCGGTCGCGACCGAGGCCCTCGACCGCCTCCAGCCGACGGCGGCCAGCCACAGCCGGGTCATGATCCTGGAGGTGATGGGCCGCGATGCCGGCCATATCGCGCTTGCCTCGGGCATCGCCGGCGGCGCCGACGTGATCCTCATCCCCGAGATCCCCTACGACCTGGCCGCGGTGGCCAGGCATTTGCGCAACATCCATGCTGCCGGGCGGAACTTCGCGCTGGTGGTGGTGGCGGAAGCGGTCCTGACCGATGAAGGGCGGCCGGTCCGCCAGGGGCGCGGCTCCTATGGCGGCATCGGCCATTATTTCGCCGAGCGGCTGAGCGCGGACATTGGCGCGGAAACCCGGGTCACGGTGCTGGGCCATGTCCAGCGCGGCGGGGCGCCGACCGCCGGCGACCGCCTGCTGGCCTCCGCGCTCGGCGTGCATGCCGTTCAGGTGATCGCGGAGGGGCGCTTCGATCGCATGGTGGCGTGGATCAACCGGCAGGTCGGCGATGTCCCGATCCTGCAGGCCATCGAGCATTACCAGGCGGTCGATCCCGACGGCGCCATCATCGCCACGGCGCGGGGCCTCGGCATCTGTCTCGGCGACCAGCCGGGGCTGCTCGCATGAGCGGCGAGGGGCTGTGGGACTTCTCGCTCCGCGTCTATGGGGCGCCGGGTGTCGCGGACTGGTGCCTGCTGCTGCAGGACCGGCACGGGGCCGATGTGAATCTGCTGCTCTGGTGCGCCTGGGTCGGCAGCCTGGGCATCCTGCTGCAGGCCCGCGACCTCGCGGTGGCGCAAGCCGCCGCCACCCCCTGGCGCGACGCGGTGGTGCGGCCGCTGCGCTCCGTCCGGCTGGCGCTGAAGGGCGATCTGGGCGCCGTCACCGCCGACATGGCGGTAGCACTGCGTACCCGGGTCAAGGCCGTGGAGCTGGAGTCCGAGCGGGTGCAGCAGGCCATGCTGGCCGCCCTGCTGGACCAGGGGAGGATCGCCCAGGGCGCCCCCTCGGCGCCGGCCAGGCAGGCGGTTGCCGCCAATCTGACGCTCTACCTGCAACGCCTCGAATGTCCGCCGGACATCGCCGCCACGGCCCTGGAAGAGGCCGCATTGCGGCCTGCCTAGCGTGCCGCCCATCGCCCCGATCCGGCAAGGCTCCCGGCCCCGAATCGCGCCGCTTTCGGAGGCGTCTCGGCCTTGGCGCCCTTTCGGATCGGGCGTAAGCTCCCATATGTTAGATCGTGGTTTTCAACCAAGCCGGAGGTGACGATGGCTACCCTTGACCGGATCGAAGCGCTTCGCCGTCAGCATGGTACGCTGGAAGCAAGAGTGGACGACGAAGCGAACCGACCGCTACCCGACGAGATCCTGTTGGCCGACCTGAAACGACAGAAGCTCCGGATCAAGGACGAGATCAACCACCTTAGTCGAGCGAATTAGCCGCCGGCGGTCCTCGACCCAGCGGCAGGAAGGTGAAAGGGCCCGCGATGCATGCATCGCGGGCCCTTTCCGATTCTGGTTCCGGCGGGAAATCGTTCTCGTAACGAACCGGGGCCGCCCCTTGCGGATGGCGGCCCCGGCGTCAGCGATCGGCTTCAGGTCCAGGCCCTAGGGCCGGGCGTCGGCCGGGCTGGAGGAGGGCTCGCCGCGGCGGCCGATCGCCCGCTTGCGCAGCCCGAACAGGCTGATCTTGGGCAGGGCGTCGCGCACCGCGGTGTAGACCGCCGCCGCATAGGGCGTCGCCTGCACGAAGAGCGTGATCGACCAGACCCAGGCCTCGCGGTCGAGCGTGCCGTAGCGCAGGCCGATGGCGAGGCCGCCCGCGATCAGCAGGACCAGCATGATCGCCTCGGTCCGGGCCATGGCCAGCGCCTGGACCAGGGCCGCCTTGTCCTCGCACTTGGGCGTGCGGTGGAAAGGCAGCTTGCGGGTGAAGAGGCCGGCCAGCATGGCGTGGCCGATGGTGTAGGTGAGCGCCAGGCCGGCGACCCCGGCGCGGACGCAATCCCCCACCTCGCACTTCACCTTGGCGTTGTAGAGCCAGAAGAAGCGGATCAGCTTGAAGGCGAAGACGGCGATGGTCGGCGCCAGGAAGATGCTGAGCGGGAAGTCGAAGTAGCTGGGGAAGGCAAGCAGGCCCGCGGTCCATACCAGGCCCAGCACCGACAGCACGACGCTCAGCGCATCGGCGAACCAGGGCAGCCATCCCATGACGAAATGGTAGCGCTGGGCGCCCGACAGCTTGGTCGTCTTGTCCCAGGGCAAGAGCGCCCGCCAGTGCCGCTTCAGGATCTGGACCGCGCCATAGGCCCAGCGGAAGCGCTGGCGCTTGAAGCCCGAGAAGGAGTCGGGCGACAGGCCGTGGCCGAAGGAGTGGTTGACGTAGACCGACTCCCAGCCGGCCTCCAGCAGGCGCAGGCCGAGCTCGGCATCCTCGACGATGCACCATTCGCCCCACTGGCCGGTCTCGGCCAGGGCGGAGCGGCGGATCAGCGTCATGGTGCCGTGCTGGATGATGGCGTTGTCTTCGTTGCGCTGGACCATGCCGATGTTGAAGAAGCCGGCATATTCCCAGTTGATCATGCGCTTGAAGGGGCTGACATGGGCGTCGCGATGGTCCTGCGGCGCCTGCACGAAGCCGACCTCGGTGCGGTCGAAATAGGGCACCAGGCTGCGCAGCCAGTCGGCCTGGACCAGGTAGTCGCTGTCGACGACGCCGACGATCTCTGCATCCGGCGCGGTATGGGCGAGCGCGATGTTCAGCGCCTGCGCCTTGAAGCCGGGGCAGTGGGGGATGTGCAGGAACTTCACCCGGTCGGTCTTGTCGGCGCAGTAGGCCTCGACCGGCCGCCAGACGTCCTCGTCCTTGGTGTTGTTGTCGATGACGATGACCTCGAGCGCCGGATAGTCGAGCTGGAGCAGGCTGTCGATGGTCTGCATCACCATCTGCGGCGGCTCGTTGTAGATCGGCACATGGATCGAGACCTTGGGCCAGTGCCGCTCGCCCTCGACCTTGAGCGGCCGGAAGTCGCGCCGCATGGCGCGCGTCCACAGGGCGTCGATCATCTCCTTGCCCTCGGCCAGCAGGATCACGGCCAGCATGACCATGGCGACCAGGAGGACGCCCCACACGATCATGCCCGGCGCGGTCAGGTACTTGCTGGCGGTGACGTAGCCGACCCAGACCGTGCCGACGGCCAGCGTCTGCAGGAGCGAGGCATAGACGAGGCGGCCGGGGAAGCGCAGGCCGCCCGCGCGGCGGAAGAAGAGGAGGGCGAAGGCAGCGCCCAGCACCACCGACAGGCCGGCCAGCAGCGGCCAGTTCGGACGCTCCTGGAGGGTGCCCTGGTAGGCGAATTTCGGCGTGCGGTCGACGTTCCAGATGCCCCAATAGGCACCGACGCCACCTTCAGTAGTGTGCTTCCAGGGCTGGTCGAAGGCTTCGATGACGTAGTAGTCGAGGCCCCAATCGTCGGCGCGGGCGAGGAACTGGCGGATGAAGGTCGCCTGGTTCACCCGGTTCGGGACCGAGTCCAGCCGCATCCGGCCGTCGCTCGGCCAGCCCACTTCCGAGAGCACGATCTTCTTGTCGGGGAAGGTGCGGCGGAGCTGCTGGTAGCGGGCGAAGACGGATTCCACCGCCTCGTCGATGCGCGTTCCGTCCCAGTAGGGCAGGATCTGCACGGCGATGAAGTCGACGGCCTCGGCCAGCTGCGGGTTGGCGAGCCAGACGTCCCACGTCTCGGCGGTCGACACGGGCACCTGGACCTGGTCGCGGACCCGCCGGATGTACTTCACCAGCTCGGGCACGGTCAGTTCGGCGCGCAGCAGCGCTTCGTTGCCGACGATCACCCGGTCGACGTTGCGGTTCGTGCGGGCCAGCCGCACCACGTCGCGGACCTCGCGCTCGCTGCGCTCCTTGCGGTTGTCGACCCACGCGCCGAGCGTGACCGTCAGGTCATATTTCTGGGCCAGGTCGGGGACCACGTTCTGCCCGTCCTGGGTGGTGTAGACACGCACCCGATCAACGCGTTCGGACAGGATCTTCAGATCCTCGTCGATCTGGTCCGGCGTCGGGTGCGGCCCCCCGTTGGGGGATTGTCCGGCGCGATAGGGGCTGTAGGAGATGCCGGTGATGCGGCCATTCCATCCAGCCTCATCATGCGGTTGGTTGAACGCTACCCAGAAGGCGGTCGTGGCGACGGCAAGGAGCGCCAGGATGCCGAAGTTCTGTAGTCGCATGACGTGGGTCAGCCCAATCTGACGGGAGGGACGCCGGAGTGAGCCGGCCAACGTCGGGATAACGGAAGATGAACGGATGTTAGTCCCAAGGATTCGCCGCGACCGTCTGTCGCGGGAGCGCACGCCTCTGAACCCTGGGAAGGGGGGCACCGGGACACCATCCAAAGCTCCGACAACACGAGACGAAGCCGGGGCGTCGCGCCGGTTAGGGCCCGCCCGAGCGGCGGGTGCGCCCGGGCGATCTGCCCGTCCGCAACCCGCGCCGTGATATAGGAAAACCCGCCTGCCGCACAAGCCGCCATCGCGGCAATCTTCGGCCTTGGCTTCGGCCTTGGCTTCGGCCTTGGCCGCTAGTCGCGGCGGGTCCGGGAATGCCACTTCCAGGCGGTGTCGACGATGGTGGCCATGTCCGAGCATCCGGGCTGCCAGCCAAGCAGGTTCCGTGCCTCGGTCGCATCGGCCACCAGGGCCGGCGGGTCGCCCGCGCGGCGCGGGGCCAGCACTGTCGGGACCTGGAGGTTGGTGCGGCGCGCGACGGCGTCGATCACGGCCTGCACCGAATGGCCGGTGCCGGTGCCGAGGTTGACGGCGTGGCTGCCGCCGTCGGCCAGCAGCCTCCCGACGCTGCGGACATGGGCGTCGGCCAGGTCGGCGACGTGGATATAGTCGCGGATGGCGGTGCCGTCGGGGGTCGGATAGTCGGTGCCGAAGACCCGCAGCGGCGGCCCGCCGCGCGCGGCGTCGATCGCCAGCGGGATGAGGTGCGTCTCGGGCTCGTGGTTCTCGCCGATCTCGCCGTCCGGGTCGGCGCCGGCCGCATTGAAATAGCGCAGCGCCCCCCAGGCGAGGCCATGGCAGGTGCCGAACCAGTGGAGCATGCGCTCGACCGCCAGCTTGGTCTCGCCGTAGGGATTGACCGGCCGCTGCGGGTGGTCCTCCGCGATCGGGACCCGCACCGGGTCGCCATAGGTGGCGCAGGTCGACGAGAAGACGATGCGGCGGACGTCGGCTGCCACCATCGCGTCGAGCAGGTTCAAGGTATTGGCCACGTTGGCGCGGTAGTAGAGGCCGGGGTCGCCCATGGATTCCCCGACATAGGCAAGCGCCGCGAAATGCATCACCGCCACCGGCCGCCATTCCGCCATCGCGGCGGCCAGGGCGGCGCGGTCGGCCAGGTCGGCCTCCACCAGGGGCCCCCAGCGCACCGCCTGGCGGAATCCGCGGCTGAGGTCGTCCAGCACCACCGGGCGGTATCCCGCCCCCGCCAGGGCCTTGCAGGCGTGGCTGCCGACATAGCCGGCCCCGCCGGTCACCAGCACCGTCCGATCGCTCATCTGTCGGATACCCCTCCCAGGCGGCCCCTTGCGAAGGCCGGTGATGTACGAGACCGGCCGACCCCCGGCAAGCCCGCGGCAGTTGGAATAGGAGATAAGGGGCCTCCGTTTTGTCCAAGCCGCCCTGCTTGTCGAAGCGGGTGGGCGCGCATAGGCTCCGCCGCCGGGATCAGGACGCGGTGCGGCAGGACCCAGCGCTTGCGACACGTCGAAGGGGACCCGTTGGACGCCAGGGAAGTCGAAAAGCTCGCGGCCGTCGAGGATGGGATGTGGTGGTTCCGCGGCCTGCACGGCAACCTGGCGGCGGCACTCGCGCGCGCCGGCGCCGGCGCGGGGCCGGTCCTGGACGCCGGCTGCGGCACCGGCGGCCTGCTGCGGCGACTGGCCGACGCGATGCCGGCGACCAGCTTCATCGGCCTCGATCGCGATCCGCTTGCCTGCCGCGAGACCACCCGGCGCTGGGGCGGCCCGGTGGTGCTGGGCTCGGTCGATCGCCTGCCCTTCGCGGATTCCAGCCTGGCGGCGGTGGTGAGCGCGGACGTGCTGTGCCATGCCGGCGTCGACGAGGTCGCCGCCATGCGCGAGGCGCATCGCTGCCTGCGGCCGGGGGGGGCCTATATCCTCAACCTGCCGGCCTATGGCTGGCTGTTCAGCGATCACGACCGGGCGGTCGCCAACGCCCGGCGCTATAGCCGCTCGACCCTGGCGGCCGGGCTGGACGCGGCCGGCTTCGCCGATGTCCGCGTCACCTACTGGAACACCATCCTGTTTCCGCTGATGGTCGCGCGGCGGAAATTCTGGCCGGGTGGAGCCGCCACCAGCGACGTGGGGCTGGCGCCGGCGCCGGTGGAAAGCCTATTCAGCGCGCTGGTCGGGCTGGAGCGGCGCTGGCTGGCCGCCGGCGGCAGCCTGCCGTTCGGCGGCTCCGTCCTGGCCGTGGGAATGAAAGGCGCCGTCGAGATGAAGGCCGGGGGGATCATGGCCGTGAGGACCAAGGAATGAGCCAGCCAACCTGCACGCTCAGTATCGTCGTCCCGGTCTATAACGGCGCGGCGTCCGTCGGCGAGCTGGTCGCCGCCCTGTCCGGCCTGCCCGTTCCGGGTGGGCTCCAGATCGTGCTGGTCAATGACGGCAGCCCCGACGACAGCCTGGCCGTGTGCCGCCGCCTGCTGGAGGCCGCGACCGTCCCCATGGTGGTGGTCGACCATGCGCGGAACTTCGGCGAGCACAATGCGGTGATGACCGGCCTGCGCCATGCCGCCGGGCGCTTCGTCATCACCATGGACGACGACCTGCAGAACCCCCCGGAGGAGGTGCTGCGCATCCTCGAGCATGCCGAGGCCAACGACCTCGACGTCGTCTATACCTATTACGAGACCAAGGAGCATGCGCTCTGGCGCAACCTCGGCAGCCGCTTCACCAACTGGTGCGCCGACCGCCTCCTCGACAAGCCGAAGGGCCTCTACCTTTCCAGTTTCCGCTGCATGAGCGCCTTCGCGGTGCAGGCGATCTTGCGCTATGACGGCCCGTTCCCCTATGTCGACGGCCTTCTGCTGCAGGTGACCAAGCGCATCGGCCGCATCCAGGTTCGCCACCTGCCGCGCGCCGTGGGGCGCAGCAACTACACGCTGCGCCGCCTCGTGCGGCTATGGATGAACATGTTCCTCAACTTCTCGGTCATGCCGCTGCGGGCGGCGACATTGATCGGGATGGGGTTGAGCGCGCTCGGCGGCCTGGCCGGGTTCCTCGTCCTGCTGGAGGCGATCCTGAACGACACCCCGCCCGGCTGGGCGTCGCTGATGGCGGCGACCTTGATCGTGTCCGGCGTCCAGCTGGTGATGCTGGGCATGATCGGGGAATATCTCGGCCGGCTCTTCCTCACCATCAACCGCAAGCCGCAGGGCATCGTGCGCAATGTCTATCAGAGCGGGGTCTATCAGAGCGGGGTCTATCAGGGCGGGGTCTACCAGAGCCAGCCCGCCACCCAGCCAGTCGCCCAGCCGGCGGCAGGAGGCGGGGCATGAACGCCGCCGCCGCGGTCCCCACGCTCGGCCACTACCTGGCCCTGGCCGCGGCCATCCTGGTCGGCGTCGCCGGCCAGCTGCTGCTGAAGGCGGGCGCGATCGGGTCGGCCGGCTTCATCGACCAGCTGTTCCGCTGGCACTCGATCATCGGCCTCGGCCTCTACGGCATGGCGGCCTTCCTCTACATGGCCGCCTTGCAGACGATCCCGGTCTCGATCGCCTTCCCCAGCGTCTCGATCAGCTACGCGCTGGTGGTCCTCGCCGGCTACTTCCTCTATGGCGAGGCGCTGGGCTGGCCGCAGGTGGCGGGCGTGCTGCTCATCTGCACGGGGATCGTGGTCCTGTTCCGGGGATAGGGGTTAGAGAGGAATAATGTTTCAGGCGAAAAAGATCGAGAACGCCAGCAAGTCGGAGTTCTATGGTGACTTGTCGCGGCAGCTGGCGGCCCTGCTCGAGGGCGAGCGCGATGCCATCGCCAATGCGGCCAACACCTCCGCCCTGCTGTTCGAAGTCATGCCGGACCTGAACTGGGCCGGATTCTATTTCCTGCGGGACGGCGGCGAGCTGGTCGTCGGCCCGTTCCAGGGCAAGCCGGCCTGCGTGCGGATTCCGGTCGGGCGCGGGGTCTGCGGTGCGGCGGTGGAACGTCGGCGGTCGATGCTGGTGGCGGACGTCGATGCCTTTCCCGGACACATCGCATGCGACACGGGATCGCGGTCGGAACTGGTGGTGCCGTTGATCAAGGATGCCGGCATCCTGGGCGTGCTCGATCTCGATAGTCCGCGGCTGGCCAGGTTCGACGCCGAGGACCAGGCGGGCGTGGAGCAACTGGCCGCGGTCTTCGTCCAGGCAACCGAGTTCGGCCCTCAGTTCGTCCGGGGCTGACCCGCAACCAGCACCGGCTCGGGCCGGTAAATCTCGGGGAAGAGGCGCTTCAGCTCGGCGATTTTCGGCAGGTCGTGGAAGACGATGTAGGGGTAGGTCGGATTCTGCACCAGGAAGTCCTGGTGATAATCCTCGGCCCGGTAGAACGGCCGATCCGGCTCGATCCGGGTGACGATGGGCGCATCGAAAGCCCGCGCGTGGTCGAGCTGGGCGATGTAGGCGGCCGCGACCCGGGCCTGCTCCGGCGTTTCCGGGAAGATCGCCGAGCGGTATTGCGGCCCCCTATCCGGCCCCTGCCGGTCGAGCTGGGTCGGGTCATGGGCGACCGAGAAATAGATCTGCAGCAGGCGCCCATAGCTGATCCGGCGCGGGTCGTAGGTGATGCGGACCGCTTCCGCGTGGCCCGTCCGGCCGGTGCCGATCGTCTCGTAGCGCGCCGTCTCGCGCGTGCCGCCGGCATAGCCGGAAACGGCGTTGGCGACCCCGGTGACATGCTGGAAGACGCCCTGGACCCCCCAGAAGCAGCCCCCGGCCAGGACGGCGACGGCGGTCGAGGCGTCGCTTCCCGCCGGTTCGTCCACGAGGGGGGCCGGAACCAGGCGCGCTTCCTCGGCCGCTGATCTCGAAACCAGGCTGCCGGTAACCAGGCTGCCGGAAACCGCGATGCCGGTCCCGATCGCCAGCAGCAACGCCGTTGCCAGCAGCCCCGACCGCCGGCGTCCATGCGCCAGCGCCTTCATCGCCTGCATCATCCATTCGCTCCCGGTCACCACCGTGCAACATGGTCCAGGGTGTTGCGCCGTCAAGGCTCGGAGCGTCCGCGTCGTGCTCGACATGGGGCCGGATCGTCGGATTTGACGCCGATATCGGTTCACGCCTATCGTTATTCCCAACCGAATATATCGGCATTTCTTCTTCGATCCTGGAGGGTTCGGACATGACGGTGATCGACAAGGCGCTGGTGGCGCGCAGCGCGTTCCTGGACGGCAAGCCCAAGCGCATGCTGATCGGTGGCCGCTGGGTCGATGCCGCCTCCGGCCGGACCTTCGAGACGCATAACCCGGCGACCGGCGAATTGCTGGCAACCGTCGCCGAGGGCGACAAGGAAGACATCGACCGCGCCGTCGCGGCGGCCCGGCGCGCCTTCGAGGGGCCCTGGAGCAAGGTGAAGCCGAACGAGCGCCAGGAGCTGCTGCTGCGCATCGCCGACCTGGTGGAGCGGAACTTCGACGAGCTCAGCACCCTCGACACGCTCGACATGGGCGCGCCGATCAGCCGGACGCTCGGCAATCGTCGCCGGGCGCTGGGCATGCTGCGCTACTACGCCGGCATGGCGACCGCGCTGCACGGCGAGACCATCGAGAATTCGCTGCCCGGCGAGATCTTCTCCTACACCCTGAAGGAGCCGGTCGGCGTCGTCGGTGCCATCATTCCCTGGAACGGCCCGCTCACCGCGACGATCTGGAAGATCGGGCCGGCGCTGGCCACCGGCTGCACCGTGGTGCTGAAGCCGGCCGAGGAAGCCCCGCTGACCTCGCTGCGCCTGGGCGAGCTGCTGCTGGAGGCGGGCGTGCCGGAAGGCGTGGTGAACATCGTTCCGGGCTATGGCGAGACGGCCGGCGCGGCGCTGGCCGGCCACTACGATGTCGACAAGGTCGCCTTCACCGGCTCCCATCTGACCGGGCAGAAGATCATCCAGGCTTCGGCCGGCAACCTGAAGCGGGTGTCGCTCGAACTGGGCGGCAAGTCGCCGGACATCGTCTTCGCCGACGCCGACCTGAAGGCGGCGATCCCGGGGGCCGCGATGGCGGTCTTCGCCAATTCCGGCCAGATCTGCAGTGCCGGCACGCGCCTTTTCGTCGAACAGCGGGTCTATGACGACTTCGTGGGCGGGGTGGCCGAGTTCGGCCGCAGCCTCAAGGTCGGCAACGGCCTCGATCCCGAGACCCAGGTCGGTCCGCTGGTCTCCCGCGAGCAGCTTGACCGCGTGACGGGCTACCTCGATGTCGGCCAGAAGGAAGGGGCCCGGGCGCTCGCCGGTGGCAGCCGCCTGACCGAGGGCGCGTTGGCCGACGGTTACTTCGTGCCGCCGACCGTGTTCGCCGACGTGAAGGACGAGATGCGCATCGCGCGTGAGGAGATCTTCGGGCCGGTCATTTCCGCCATCCCGTTCACCGACATCGACGAGGTGCTCGCCCGGGCCAACGCCACCACCTTCGGCCTCGGCAGCGGCGTGTGGACGCGCGACGTTTCCAAGGCGCATCGGCTCGCCAAGGGCATCCGCGCCGGGTCCGTCTGGGTCAACTGCTACCAGGCGATGGACCCGGCGGTACCCTTCGGCGGCTACAAGATGAGCGGCTATGGCCGGGAATCCGGCCGCCAGCACCTGGACGAGTACCTCAACGTGAAGGCGGTCTGGATCAAGACTGCCTGACGCCCCACCACTGAACGATGGGACCCCATGAAGATCAGCGCCGCGATCGACTGATGGTGCGTGAGAGCGAGATCCGCACCGGGGAGGTGGCGGTCGAGCCACCTGCCACCACCGATGCCGCGCTGGTCTTCATCGGCCGCATCCGCACGCCCTGGACCGCACGCATGACCTGCCCCAGGCAGGGGCGGGCGGATGGGCCGATCTGCCGCATCGAGATCCACGAGCCATGGGTGGCAGCGCTCGCCGGCATCGAGGGCTACGAGCGGCTGGAGGTGCTTTACTGGCTGCACCTGTCGCGCCGCAACCTGGTGCGGCAGAGCCCGCGGAACGACGGGGCGACCCGGGGTACCTTCGCGTTGCGCACGCCGGTGCGGCCCAACCCCATCGGCACCTCGATCGTGCGCCTGGTCGCGGTCGAGGGCGCGACGCTGCTGGTGCGCGGGCTGGATTGCCTGGACGAGACGCCACTCCTGGACCTCAAGCCAGAACGGTCGGGGTTCATTCCGCCGGCGCCGCCCCGGCCGGGCGAGTTCCAGGTCGGAGACCTCGGCTAGACACGACGCTTCGCCTCCGGCTTATGGGCCGGCGGTCGCTACTCCGGCAGGTGGATCGATCCGTCGGCGGCGATGGGGAAGCCGGGGTTCCAGGCGATCTCCCACACGAAGCCGTCGGGGTCGGCGAAATGGCCGGTATAGCCGCCCCATTCCGCGTCCCGGGCCGGGCGCAAGGGGGCGGCACCGGCGGCGGCGGCCTCGGCCAGGACCGCGTCGACCTCTGCCCGGCTGCGGACATTGTGGGAGAGGGCGATGCCCGCGAAGCCGGAGCCTTCGGGGGCGACGCCGGCATCGGCTGCCAGCTCGCCGCGAGTCCACAGGCAGAGCACGATCCCGCCCATCTGGAAGAAGGCGACCCCTTCGGCCGCGCGGACCCGGCGCACCCAGCCCAGCCGCTCATAGAATTCCCGCGACCGCGCCAGGTCGCGGACGCCGAGCGTCACCAGGCTGAGGCGCTGTTCCATTTGCGATACCTATGGGCGGAGCGCCCGGGCGATTTCGGTCGTGACCCGCTCGGCGTCGGTGGCGGCCAGCTGCGGGAACATGGGCAGGCTCAGGATCTCGCCCCTGGCGGCTTCCGTCTGCGCCATCCCGGTCGGCCCCAGCGGCACCCGGCCCTGGTAGGCGGGTTGCAGGTGGACGGGGGCGGGGTAGTGGACGTTGGTCGCGATCCCCGCATCCCGCAGCTTCTGCCGCAGCCCCTCGCGGTCGGCCGCGCGCACGACATACTGGTGATAGACGTGGGTGGCGCCGGCGCGCACCGCCGGCAGGCGCAGGCCGGAATTGGCCAGCACCTCGTCATAATGGGCGGCGACCGCCCGGCGGCGGCCATTGTCGCGGTCCAGGTGGACCAGCTTCGCCCGCAGGATCGCCGCCTGCAACTCGTCGAGGCGGCTGTTCATGCCGGCGGTGGCGCTGATGTAGCGGTCGCGCCAGCCATATTCCCGCAGCTCCCGGATGCGCAGGGCCAGCGCCTCGTCGTCCGTCGTGATGATCCCGCCATCGCCGAGCGCGCCCAGGTTCTTGGTCGGATAGAGGCTGAAGGCGGCGACGTCGCCGAAGGTGCCGACCCGGCCGCCGTCGACGGCCGCGCCATGGGCCTGCGAGCAATCCTCGACCACCCGCGCGCCGTGCCGGCGGGCCAGTGCTGCGATGGCGCCGATATCGGCCGGATGGCCGTAGAGATGGACCGGGATCACCGCCTTGATGCGCGACCCCTGCTGCGCGAACGCCGCCTCCAGGGCGGCCGGGTCCATGCAGAAGCTCTCGGCGTCGATGTCCAGCAGCAGCGCGTCGGCGCCGGTCAGCTCGATCGCGGCGACGGTGGCGACCGCGGTGTGGGACACGGTGGCGACCAGGTCGCCCGGCCCGATGCCGAGGCCGCGGAGCGCCAGCACCAGGGCGTCGGTCCCGTTCGCGACGCCGATGCCGTGGCGGTTGCCGCACCAGGCCGCGAACTCGGCCTCGAACGCGGCCACCTCCCGGCCGAGGATGTACCAGCCGCCGGACAGCACCCGGGCGACCGCCTCGTCGATCTCGGTCTTCAGCTCGAGGTAGCCGGCCTTGGGGTCGGTCTGCGGGATTGGCGTTGCCATCGGGGCGTCTCTTCGGAGGCTGGAGGTAGCGGGGGAGGCTAGAGGTAGCGGGGCAGGTTCTCGCGGTAATAGGCGACCGTGCGGCTGAGACCTTCCTCCATGGAGACGGTCGGCGTCCAGCCGGTGGCGGCGCGAAGCCGGCGGTCGTCGGCATAATAGTCGCCGATGTCGATCCGCTTGCGCTCCGGCGGGAAGGGTTTCACGGTGGCCGTGCCGGTGCCGGCCACCCGCACCAGCATTTCCGCCAGGTCCTTCAGGCTGATGACGCCGTCGCCGCCGATATTGAGCGCCTGGCCCTCCATCGCAGGGGTGACGGCGGCCAGCATCATCGCCTCGACGCAGTCGTCGACATAGGTGAAGTCGCGCAACTGCTCGCCGCCCCAGATTTCGATCGGCGTGCCCTCCAGCACCATCTTGATCCAGATGCCGAGGAAGGTCTGACGCGCATCCTTGATGCGCATGCGCGGGCCATAGGTGTTGGTGAGGCGCAGCGCTGCCGCCTTCAGTCCATACACGTTATTATAGAGAATATGATACCATTCGCCGGCCATCTTGTTGATGCCGTTGACGTCGACCGGGCGCAGCAGGTGCTTCTCGTCGACCGGCAGGTAGTCGGGCTTGCCGTAGATCTGTCGGGTGCTGGCGAAGACGATGCGGATGCCGGGCGCGTGCTTGCGGCAGGTCTCCAGCAGCGAGAGCTGGGCGGTGCCGTTGATGGCGAGGTCGGTCTGCGGGTCGTTCATCGAATCGAGATGGCTGGTCTGGCCCGCCAGGTTGAACAGATAGTCCCCGCCCTGGATGAGGTAACTCAGCGCATGCATGTCGCGGACATCGGAGATGTTGACGCGGATGCGGCCCTCGATGCCGTCGACGTTGAAGAGGTTGCCGCCATATTCCGGGATCAGGCTGTCGACCGCCGTCACCTCCGCGCCGAGGCCGGCCAGCCGGCGTGCCAGGTTGGAGCCGATGAAGCCGAGGCCACCGGTGATGATGACCCGCGCGCCGTCGAAGGCGGCGGAGAGGTCGGTCGTCGGGCTGTCGGTCAAGGGCGGGGCCTCGGGGCGGGGGGCGGGGCAAAGGGGTGATGGACCGGCGAGAGGATACGTCTGTCGAGAACGGCCCGTCCGCAGCTTTCTTCCGCCACCATTGATTCGCAGGATCTCACCAGGATCCGAGCAAACGACCCCGGTCTCCACCATCGTCTACGGCGCCGGCTCCAGCCCCTCCGCCTTCAGCGCCGCCTTCTGCCGCTTCTCGAGCCGGGCGCGGTCGAAGTCGTCGACCAGGCCGTGGAACATCCGGTGCCAGTTCAGCTCCGCGCCGAGGCGCAGGAAGACCGAGCCCAGGCCGATGGCGGCGCGATCCATCAGGACGAATTCCCTGGGCGGGGTGACGCCGCCGATGCGGCGCAGCTCCTTGTGGACGCCGGCCGCGATCTCGGCGCCGTAGAGGCCGCTCTTGGAGGCCTGGATGGGCTGGGTCTGGTCGGCCATCAGGGGCGAGTAGACGAAGCGTGCCCAGCGGTTCATGACGGCGATCAGCTCGCGGCTGGGGTTCTGGAAGCCCCAGGTCTCGTAGGCATGGACGGCCAGCGCCTCATCCTCGTCGCGCAGCGCCTTGTAGAGGTCGATCACCCCCTCGACGAAAGAGGGGCGGAAGATGCGGATGCAGCCGAAGTCGAGCAGGTTGAGGCCGTCATCGTCGCGCAGCGTGTAGTTGCCGAGATGCGGGTCGCCATGGATGACGCCGTAGCGATAGAAGGGCACGTACCAGGCCTGGAAGAGGTTGCGCGCGATGCGGTTGCGGCGCTCGACCGGCGCGCGCTCGGCGTCCTGGAGCGGCCCGCCCTCCAGCCAGGTCATGGTCAGCAGCCGGTCGGTCGAAAGCTCTTTCCAGGCGACCGGTACATGCACGCCGGCCTCGCCCTTCAGCATCCGGGCATAGAGGGCCATGTGCCGGGCCTCGCGGCGATAGTCGAGCTCCTCGCGCAAGCGGTCGGAAATCTCGGCGTGGATCTCCTGCAGGCTGACGGCGCGGTCGTAGCGCTGGTAGATCGAGAAGGCGAGCTTCAGTTGCCGCAGGTCCGCCTCCACGGCGGATCCCATGTCGGGATATTGCAGCTTGCAGGCGAGCCGGGTCCCGTCCAGCGCCGCCGCGCGGTGGACCTGGCCCAGCGATGCGGCGCGGGCGGCCTCGCGCTCGAACTCCGCGAAGCGCCGGCGCCAGTCCTGGCCCAGCTCCGAGGCCATGCGCCGCCGCACGAAGGGCCAGCCCATGGCGGGCGCATGGGCCTGCAAGGATTGCAGCTCGCGGACATAGGCGTCGGGCAGGGCGTCCGGGATGGTGGACAGCATCTGTGCCACCTTCATGAGCGGCCCCTTGATGCCGCCCAGGGCCGCGCGCAGATCGGCCGCCTGGCGGTCCTGGTCGACCGTCATGCCGAACAGCCGGCCACCCGCCATCCGGGCCGCGACCCCGCCGACCGTGGTCGACACCTGGGCATAGCGGCGCAGGCGGCCGCCGAAGCTGTTCTCGGATTTCATCGCCGGCTATCGCCGCCTCATTCCATCCGCTCCAGCTCGTCGATCATGCCCTCGATCACGCCCAGGCCGCGGCGCCAGAAATTGGGGTCGGCGGCATCGAGGCCGAAGGGCGCCAGCAGCGCGCCATGGCGCTTGCTGCCGCCGGCGCGGAGCATGTCGAGGTACTTGGCCGCGAACCCTTCCTCCGCGCCCTCGTAGACGGCGTAGAGCGAGTTCACGAGGCAGTCGCCGAAGGCATAGGAGTAGACATAGAAGGGGGTGTGGATGAAGTGCGGGATATAGGCCCAGTACCATTCATACCCCGCCCCCAGGCGGATCGCCGGCCCCAGGCTCTCGCCCTGGGTCTCGCGCCACAGGAGGCCGATCTCCTTGGCCGTCAGCTCGCCTTCGCGCCGCCGGTCGTGCAGCCGGCGCTCGAACTCGCAGAGCGCCACCTGGCGGACCCCGGTGTTCAGCATGTCCTCGACCTTGGTCGCGAGCATGATCTTGCGCCGTGCCGGGTCGGCTTCCGCCCGCAGCATGGCGCGGAAGGTCAGCATCTCGCCGAACACCGATGCCGTCTCGGCCAGGGTCAGCGGCGTGTCGGCCAGCAGCGGACCCTGGGCGGCGGCCAGGATCTGGTGGACGCCGTGGCCCAGCTCGTGGGCCAAGGTCATCACGTCCCGGGTCTTGCCCTGGTAGTTCAGCAGCAGATAGGGGTGGGCGCTGGGCACCGTCGGGTGGGCGAAGGCGCCCGACGCCTTGCCCGGCTTCACCGGCGCGTCGATCCAGGCGGCGTCGAAGAAGCGCTTGCCGAGGGCTGCCAGCTCCGGCGAGAAATCGCCATAGGCGCCCAGCACCGTGTCGCGGGCCTCGTTCCACGGGATGACCCGGTCGTCGTCGCCCGGCAGCGGCGCGTTGCGGTCCCAATGGTCGAGCTGCCCGACGCCGAACCACTTCGCCTTCATGGCGTAGTAGCGGTGGGTGAGGCGCGGATAGGATTCGCGGACGGCGGCCAGCAGCGCGTCGACCACCTCGTCCTCGACGAAGTTGGACAGGTTGCGGGACGAGATCGGGCGCTCGAAATGCCGCCAGCGATCCTCGATCTCCTTGTCCTTGGCCAGCGTGTTGGTGACCAGCGCGAAGAGCCGGGCATTGTCGCCCAGCACCTGGCCCAGGCTCTCGGCCGCCTTGCTCCGCACCCCGCCGTCGCGGTCCGACATGCGGTGCAGCACCTCGGCGATGGTCAGTTGCTCGCCGTCGAGCGCGAAGCGCAGGCCGGCCGAGGTCTCGTCATAGAGCCGGGTCCAGGCCGACCGGCCGGCCACCGACTTGTCGTGCAGCAGCCGTTCGACCTCGTCGGAAAGCTGGTGCGGGCGGAAGGCGCGGGTGTCGTTGATCCAGGGCGCGTAGCGGGCGAGGTCGGGGTCGGCCAGCTTGGCCGCCAGGTCGGCATCCTCCAGCCGGTTCAGCTCCAGGGTGAAGAAGATCAGCTCGGCGGTGATCTCGGTCACCTGCTCCTGGGTCGTCTGGTAGAAACGGCCGACCGCATCGTCCGACATGGCGCGGGAATGGACGAGCTGGGCATAGCTCATGATCCGCCCCAGCAGATCCTGGAGCTGTTCGTAGGCGATCAAAGTACCCGCAAGGCCGGCCCCGTCGAGCCCCGCCAGCTTGCCCTCGTAGCGGGCGCGGAAGGCCTTGGCCTCGACGCCGGCGCGGGCGATGTCGCGGGCCAGCTCCGGGGCATCCGGGGCCGCATAGAGGTCGCTCAGGTCCCATTCGGGAAGCGTGCCGATCGGTGCCGGTGCCGCGTTGCTTGCCATGTCTTGTCCTGATGGTCGAAGGTTCGACAACCGCATATATGGCGGCCCGGGCACGCAAGCCAAGCGCGCGCCCGTGGAAAGGCCGGCGGAAAGGGACGGGGAGGGGGATGGGATCCGATCGTTGGCAGAGCCTGCCGGCCATGCTGTTCGACGTGGCGGGGAAGCGCGGCGACCGCCCGTTCCTGGTCGCCAAGAAGGACAAGACATGGCACCCGATCGGCTATGCCGAGGCGGCGCGTCGCGTCTCGGCCCTGGCCCGGGCGCTCCGCGCCCAGGGAGTGCAGCCGGGCGACCGGGTGGTCCTGGTGTCCGAGAACCGGCCGGAATGGGTGATCGCCGACTTCGCGATCATGGCGGCCGGTGCGATCACGGTCCCGGCCTATACGACCAACACCGTCGCCGACCATGTCCATATCCTGTCGAACAGCGGCGCCAAGGCCGCGATCGTGTCGACCGCGGCGCTGATGCAGCGGGTGGCGGCGGCCGCGGCCCAGGTCCCGGATCTGGAATTCCTGGTTGCGGTGACCCCGGACCCGCATCGCCAGTCCCCGGTGCCGGTGCTGGCGTGGGACGACCTGCTGGCGGCGGGGGCGGGCCTGCCCGACCTGGTGCCGCAATGGGTGGCGGCCCTGCGGGCGGATGAGGTCTGCTGCATCATCTACACCTCCGGCACCGGTGGGGTGCCGAAGGGTGTGATGCTGAGCCACGCCAACCTGATGGCCAATGCCGACGGCGCCCGGCTGCTGCTGGAACAGCTCGGCATCGGGGACGAGATCTTCCTTTCCTTCCTGCCGATGTCGCATTCCTACGAGCACACGGCGGGGATCATGTTCCCGCTGGCGATCGGTGCGCAGATCTGGTTCGCCCAGGCGGCCGACACGCTGGGGACCGACATGCCGGAGGCCAGGCCCACCATCATGACCGCCGTGCCCCGCCTCTACGAGACGCTGCACGAGCGCATCCGTCGCGGCGTCGAACGCCAGAGCCCCGCCAAGCAGAAGCTGTTCCATCTGGCGCTGGCGCTCGGTCGCAGGAAGGCACTGGAGCCGGGCTCGCTCGGCCTTTGGGAACGGGTCCAGGACCTGGTGGTCGACCGGCTGGTGCGCGACAAGGTGCGGGCGCGCTTCGGCGGGCGCCTGAAGGCGATGGTGTCGGGCGGGGCGCCGCTCAATCCCGATGTCGGGCTGTTCTTCCAGGCACTGGGCGTGCGCCTGCTCCAGGGCTATGGCCAGACCGAGGCCTCGCCGGTGGTCGCCGCCAATACGCCCAACCGCCCGAAGATGCATACGGTCGGCCCGCCGCTGGCCGGCGTCGAGGTGCGGATCGCTGCCGACGGCGAGATCCTGGTGCGCGGCGCCAACGTCATGAAAGGCTATTGGCAGGATCCGGCGGCGACGGCCCGCACCGTCGTGGACGGCTGGCTGCATACCGGCGACGTCGGCCATCTCGACGAGGATGGCTACCTCGTCATCACCGACCGCAAGAAGGACTTCATCAAGAATGCCGGCGGCGACATGATCGCCCCGCAGCGCATCGAAGGGCTGCTGACCCTGGAGCCGTTGATCGGGCAGGCCATCGTCCATGGCGACCGCAAGCCCTACCTGGTGGCTCTCCTGGTGCCGGAGGAGGAGCGCGCCCGGGAATGGGCGGCCGACCACGGCAAGTCGAAGGACCTGCATACGCTGATCGACGACGAGGCGTTCCGCAAGGCGGTGGGCGAGGCGGTCGGCCGGGTGAATGCGGGCCTGGCGGCGACCGAGCGGGTGCGCCGCTGGTTCCTGTTGGCCGAGCCCTTCTCGGTGTCGAACGAGCTGTTGACCCCGACCTTCAAGGTGCGCCGCCATCGTGTTCGCGAAGTGTACGGGACGACGCTGGAAAAGCTCTACGAGTAGCGGACAAATACTCGACAAGTGATGCCAGTGATCCGGTTGCGCGCCGGTGGCGGCTGCGATCTAGTGCGGGACACCCGGCCGATCACCGTCGCCGGACATCTTTCCGCCGAAGAGGACGCAGGATGAAGCGCTTCGTTACCGCCATCGTGAAGCATGAGACCAACACCTTCTCGCCCGTGCCGACCCCGCTCACCGCCTTCGGGCGCTATGGCCCGCAGGCGGGCCCGGCCTATGGCGCCGCGGCGCTCGCGGCCTATCGGGGAACGGCGACACCGGCCGGCGCCTTCGTCGACCTGATCGAGCGGGAGGGTGCCGAGCTCGCCTTCCCGATCGCGGCCAACGCCACGCCCGGCGGCTGCCCCGAGGACGGCCTCATCGACCATGCGGCCGAACGCATCATCGAGGAGGTTCGCAAGGGCTGCGACGCGCTCTTCCTCGACCTGCATGGCGGCATGGCGACGCCGGGCTATGACGACCCCGAGGGCGAGCTGCTGGCACGCATCCGCAAGGCGGCACCCGGCCTGCCGATCGCGGTCGCCCTCGATTTCCACACCAACCTGTCGCAGCAGACCATCGACAATGCGACGGTGATCACCGGCTACCGCACCTATCCCCATGTCGACCAGTACGAGACCGGCGAGCGGGCCGGGCGGACGCTGCTCCGTGCGCTGGCGGGCGAGATCGAGCCGCGGATGCTGTGGCACTCGCTGCCGATCCTGTCCCACCTTAACCGGCAGACGCCGTCGCGCCAGCCGATGAAGGACATCATGGATCGGGCGATCGCCGCCGAGGCCGACGGCACGGTGCTGAACGCCTCGGTGCTCGGCTGCTTCCCGCTGGCCGACATCCCCTATGTCGGAATGCACGGCATCGTCGTCATCGACGCCAAGAAGGATACCGGCCAGGGCGGTCGCCTGCTGCACGAGCTGATGTCGATGGCGTGGGACCGCCGCGCCGATTTCGTCTTCGACGTCGAGCCGGTCGAGAAGTCGATCGCCCATGCGCGGTCGCTCGGCGAGGGGCCCGTTCTGCTGGCGGACCATGGCGACGTCGCCGGCTCGGGCGGCTCCACCGACGTCATGGCGGTGCTGGAAGAGGCGATGCGCCAGGGCCTGACCGACATGTGCGTCGGCCCGATCTGGGACCCGGTGGCGGTCGAGAAGATGATCGCGGCCGGCGTCGGCGCCTCCATCGACATCGATGTCGGCGGGTTGACCGACGCGCCGGCGATCGGGCATCGCGGTCGGCCCTTGCGCCTGTCCGGGACGGTCCGGCGCATCACGGACGGGCGCTTCAAGGTGACGGGGCCCATGGCCACCGGCACCGGCCAGAATCTCGGTCCTTGCGCCGTGCTCGACACCGGCGGTATCGAGATCGTCGTCAGCTCCGAGCGCCACGAACCGTTCGACACCGGCTGCTTCACCCATGCCGGCATCGACCCGGCTCGCAAGCGCTATATCCTGATCAAGTCCCGCCAGCATTTCCGCGCCGGATTCGATCCGATCATCCGCCACGTGGTGATGGTGTCGGGGCCGGGGATCACCACTTCGGATTATTCGCAATATCCCTGGGACCGGGTGCGGCGGCCGATCTACCCGCTCGACCTCGACACGCCGTCGAACCTGCCTGCGTCCTTCTGATCGCGCCCCGCTGATCTCGCCCCACTGATCTCGCAATGCGGGACCCCCGCACGAAGTGCTCGCGCACTCCGTGCGGGGCCGCGCGATCCATAGATAGCGTCAATGCGAAATATAGAATTTCAGCATTGGACGCATGATTGAACGCTGACCATCATCCGCGCGACCAATTGCCGCCAGGCAGCATCCGGGACCCGTTCCACCACCTTGATCTTGCCCGACATCGACAATTCTGGTCGATATAACAATGGGTTGGAAACGAAGGGCGGCAGTGGCGGAAACTCGGGGTGTCTCGAGCGGCTGGCATCGCCGGTGGTGCAATCCTTGCCTGCCAGCCCACGAGGAGGGACGCGGATGAGCCGATCATTGAAATTCTCGGTGCTGGCGGCACCGTTGTTGGCGCTGGCGCTTCTGTCCGGCGCCGCCGACGCGCAGGAGCGCGGCGGCGTCATCAAGGTGGCCTCCGACGCGCCGCCCGTCGGGCTCGACCCGCATATCGCCATCCCGTACTCCTCGCTGGCCGCCTACGAGCATGTTTACGAAACGCTCGTGCGCTTCAATGCCGATATGGAGCTGGAGCCGTCGCTCGCCATTTCCTACGAGCAGCCTGACGACCTGACCTACGTCTTCAAGCTGCGTCAGGGGGTGAAGTTCCATAATGGCGAAGTGATGACCGCCGACACGGTCAAGTTCAGCTTCGATCGCATCCTCGACCCGGCCACGGCGTCGCCGCGGGCATCGCTGTTCGCCCCC
Source organism: uncultured Rhizobiaceae bacterium (assembly GCA_964594715.1). Lineage (GTDB taxonomy): Bacteria > Pseudomonadota > Alphaproteobacteria > ATCC43930 > Allostellaceae > Allostella. The sequence continues at coordinate 34,722 of CAZQOA010000004.1, forward strand.
ATCAAGGAAGTGGCGGTCGTCGACCCGCACACCGTGCGCATCACCATGAAGGAGCCGTTCCCGGCCTTCCTGTCGCTGATCGCGACGCCGAGCTACGCGGCGATCGTCTCGCCGAAGGCGGTGGCCGGCGGTGAGATGCAGACCAAGCCGATCGGCACCGGGCCCTTCCGCTTCACCCGCTACGAAACCGGCGTCCGCATCATCTACACCCGGTTCGAGGATTACTGGGACACCGGCAAGCCCTATGTCGACGGGCTGGAATTCTCGTTCACCCGCGACGAGACCACCCGCATCGCCGCGCTGCGCCGCGGCACGGCCCATATCGGCTGGGTGCGCGAGCCGCGGCTGGCACAGCTTCTCGAGCGCGAGCGGCACCTGACCATCCAGCAGTCGGCGCCGATCCGCCACCAGCGCCTCTTCCTGCGCACCGACAAGCCGCCCTTCGACAATGTCCTGGTGCGCCAGGCGCTGTCGTCGGCGACCAACCGCGACGAGATCATCAAGACCGTGCTCCTCGGCTTCGGGACCCACAGTGCGTCGCTGCCGCCGGGGCAGCCGCCCTATGCGGTGCCCGCGAAGGAGGTCGCCAGCCTGCCGTTCCAGAAGTACGATCCGGAGCTGGCGAAGAAGCTGCTGGCCCAGGCCGGCCTGCCGAACGGCTTCGAGTTCACCTTCCTCACCTCGCCCCAGGGCTTCGATTACGTCGCCACGGCCGAGGTGCTGCAGAACCAGTGGGCGCGCGTCGGCATCAAGATGAATATCGAGTCCGTCGACTGGAGCGCCGCCATGCAGCGCTGGCGCGGTGGGGACTTCACCGCCTTCCTGATCGCCAGCTCCTGGGCCCCCGATCCGGACAACCAGGTGACGGAGATGTTCCATAGCAAGTCGACGGCCAACTTCTACGGCCACAACGATCCCAAGCTCGACGAGATGCTGGATGCCCAGCGCGTCATGACCAAGATCGCTGACCGTGCCAAGGCGTGGCGCGAGATCCAGCGCTATGTCGCCGAGACCGCGCCGGCACTCTTCCTCTATGCCATGTCGCCGCGCTACGAGGCGGTCGACAAGTCGATCCAGGGGTATCGCTTCATGGCCAACGCCTCGCGCTCGTACCTGCGCCAGGCCTGGATCAAGAAGTAAGCTCGAACCAAGGCAGGGCAGCCGGAAATGCTTCGTTATATCCTGTTCCGGCTGCTCGGCCTGATCCCGGTGCTGATCGGGGTCTCGGTGCTGGTGTTCGCCGCTATCTGGGTGATCCCGGGCGACATCGTCGACGTCATGATGGGCGACGAGGTGGCGCAGTCCGAGAAGGCGATGGAGCGGCTGCGCACGCAGCTCAACCTGGATGAGCCGATCTGGATGCGCTACCTGCTTTGGGTCGGTAACGCCCTGCAAGGCGACCTCGGCGTCTCGATGATCTCGGGCGAGCCGGTGCTCGATCAGATCCTCGACCGCGCACCGGTCAACCTGCAGCTCGTGCTGATCGCGATGGTCTTCATCATCGTCATCGGCATCCCGCTCGGCACGATCGCCGCCTATCGGCAGTTCACCTGGGTCGACAACACCATCCGCGTCGGGGCGATCTTCGGCTACGTGATCCCGAACTTCTGGCTCGCCACCATCGCGGTGCTGATCGTCTCGCTGTATTTCCCGCGGGCGACGGTGCTGGACTACGTGCCGTTCAGCGAGGACCCGATCGCTAACATCAAGGGCCTGCTCATCCCGGGCTTCGTGCTGGCGCTGACGACGCTCAGCTACATCGTCCGTCTGACCCGCTCGACCGTGCTCGACACGCTACGCCAGGACTTTGTGCGCACGGCCCGGGCGAAGGGGCTGGGCGAGCGCGTGGTGCTAACCACCCATGTGCTGAAGAATTCGCTCATCCCGGTGGTCACGGTGCTGGGCATCCAGGTCGGCGTGCTGATCGGCGGCCTCGTCCTGACCGAGGAGGTGTTCATGCTGCCGGGGCTCGGCCGCATGATCCTGCTCTCCATCGAATCCCGCGACTTCATGGTCCTGGCGGGCGGGGTGCTGTTCTTCGGGGTGATCTTCGTACTGATCAACCTCGTGATCGACATCCTCTACGCCTATCTCGACCCACGCATCACCTACTGACCGGCGGGCCACCCATCATGCAATCGCGCCCCGGCGCTTCCGCCGCCGCCGTTCCGGCCGCCCTTTCCGTGGCGGAAGTCGACGAAATCCTGTCGCCGACCCGGCTCGCATGGCGCAGCTTCCGCCGCCGCACGCTGGGAATGGTCGGTACCGCCATGGTGCTGATCCTGCTGGTGGTGGCGCTTGGCGGCACCCTGATCACGCCCTTCGACCCGAACACGATGGATTCCAGCGTGTCATTGGAGGGGCCGGGGCTGGCACATCCGGCAGGGACGGACCGCTTCGGCCGCGACCAGCTCAGCCGCCTCATGGAGGGGACGCAGATCTCGATGCTGGTCTCCTTCGGGTCGGTGCTGCTGTCGCTGGCCATCGGCTTGCCGCTCGGCCTGATCGCCGGCTACTACGGCGGCCGCATCGATTCCGTGATCATGCGCACCCAGGACATCATCTTCGCCTTTCCCACGATCCTGCTGGCCCTGATGATCGTGGCGACGCTCGGCCCCAGCCTGACGAACCTGGTCCTCGCCATCGCGATCATCTTCCAGGCCAACGTCGTGCGCGTCGTTCGTGCCTCGGTGATGAGCGTGAAGGAGAAGGAGTTCGTCGAGGCGGCACGCGCGGTGGCGGCGCGGGATGCGACCATCATGGCGCGCTTCATCCTGCCCAACGTCCTTTCCCCGGTGATCGTGCAGGCCACCTTCCACCTGTCGCTCGCGATCTTCATCGAGGCGAGCCTGAGCTTCCTTGGCCTCGGCGCGCAGCCGCCGACGCCGTCGTGGGGCCTGATGCTGAACGAAAGCCGCACCTTCATGGAGTTCGCCCCCTGGCTGACGATCTTTCCCGGACTGGCGATCATCTTCGCGGTGCTCGGCTTCAACCTGATGGGGGACGCCCTGCGCGATGCCCTCGATCCGCGCCTGAGCCAGCGATGAGCGCGCAATCCGTCGCGGAAGCGAAGGCGGACGTGGCCGCCGAGGCACCGGTGTTGCGGGTGCGCGACCTGCGCACCCACTTCTTCACCGGCCAGGGGGTGGTGAAGTCGGTCGACGGCATCGACCTCGATGTCCACAAGGGCGAGACGCTGGGCATCGTCGGCGAATCCGGCTCCGGCAAGAGCGTCACCGCGCTCTCCATCATGCAGCTCGTCGCCTCGCCGCCGGGTCGGATCGTGGCCGGCAGCATCGAGCTCGGCGGCCAGGATCTCCTGAAGCTGGACGCGGCCGCCATGCGGCGGATCCGGGGCCGGCGCGTGTCGATGATCTTCCAGGACCCGCTCGCCAGCCTCAATCCGGTCCTGCGCATCGGATTCCAGCTGGGCGAGGTGTTCCGCCACCATCTCGGCCTCGACCGGCGCCAGGCGGTGTCGGAGGCCGAGCGGATGCTGCGGGCGATGGAGATACCCTCGCCCGCGACCCGCGTCCGCAACTATCCGCACCAGCTTTCGGGCGGGATGCGTCAGCGCGCGATGATCGCCATGGCGCTGTCGTGCAAGCCGGAGCTGCTGATCGCCGACGAACCCACGACCGCGCTCGACGTCACCGTCCAGGCCCAGGTCCTGAACCTGATGAAGGAGGTCTGCCGCGAGCACCGGACGGCCCTCCTGCTCATCACCCACGACATGGGCGTGGTCGCCCACATGTGCGACCGGGTGGCGGTGATGTATGCCGGCCGGGTGGTCGAATATGCCGACGTGCAGACGCTGTTCCGGCGGCCGGCCCACCCCTATGCTGCGGGCCTGCTGCGCTCGCTGCCGCGGCTCGGCGGCAACGCGCGCCGGCTCAACTCGATCGAGGGGCAGCCGCCGCGGCTGACCCGCCTGCCGCCCGGCTGTGCCTATGCGCCACGCTGCCCGCGCGCGGAGGACCGCTGCCGTCAGGTGATGCCCGATCTCGTGCGCCTGCGCACGGGGCACGAGGTTCGCTGCCACTTTCCCCTGGAAACGCCGCAGGAGGCGGCACCATGAGCGCGTTCATCGAGGTCGGCGAGCTACGCAAGCACTATCCGGTCGGGCGCGGCAGCCTGCTGAAGGCGGTCGACGGCATCAGCTTCGGGCTGCGCCGCGGTGAGGTGCTGGGGCTGGTCGGCGAGTCCGGGTGCGGCAAATCCACCGTCGGCCGGCTGCTGCTGCGACTGCTACCGTCGACCTCCGGCACGATCCGCTTCGACGGTGTCGATCTGATGGCGCTCGAACGCGAAGAGATGCGGCGGATGCGCCGGCGGATGCAGATCGTCTTCCAGGACCCGTACTCCTCGCTCAACCCGCGCATGACCATCGGCGCCACCCTGACCTTCCCGATGAAGGTCCAGGGAATGCATCGCGGTGAGGAGGAGGACCGGGCGGCGGCGCTGCTCGCGCGGGTCGGCCTCGACCGGTCGGCGATGAGCCGCTACCCGCACGAATTCTCCGGCGGGCAGCTCCAGCGGGTCGGCATCGCCCGCGCGCTGACCGTGGACCCGGACTTCATCGTCGCCGACGAGCCGGTCTCCGCGCTCGACGTGTCGATCCAGTCGCAGGTGCTGAACCTCTTCAAGGACCTGCAGGAGGAGTTCAAGCTCACCACCCTGTTCATCAGCCACGACCTCAGCGTCGTGGAGTTCCTCTGCGACCGGGTGGCCGTCCTCTACATGGGCAAGCTGGCCGAGGTGGCGCCGGCGCGCACGCTGTTCCGCGACTGCCGCCATCCCTATACCGAGAGCCTGCTCGCGGCGATCCTGCACCCCGACCCCGAGATCGAGCGCAACAAGCCGCCGCTGGCGCTGCGCGGCGAGATCTCGACGCCGATCGATCCGCCGCCCGGCTGCCGCTTCTACGCGCGCTGCCCCAAGCACATGGACATCTGCCGACGCGAGGACCCGCCGACGGTGCCGATCGACGCCGATCACGAGGTCGCCTGCTGGTTGCATGTCCCGGCGGCCGCCTCGTAGGAAAGCCCCGCCCGGACCCGGTCCGGCCGGTGGGCCGGCCAATTGATCGCTTGAACGGCTCGACCGGACGGTGGCACCATCGTGGGCGCGGGCGGGATTGACGCCCGCCTCAGCGGGAGGACCGTCTCGTGCCCATGGCTAGGATCACGTCACGTGCGGCCTGGAAGGGTTCCGAGGTCGACTACCGCATCGAGATGATGCACCGCTTCTCCGACGACGAAGTGGCCGAGATCGACGCGGCACTTCGCAGTTGCGGGGAACGGGACATCCCGGAGATCACCCCGGCGACCTTTCCGCTGCCGACCATGGCGCCCAAGATGGCCGCCTTGCGCGACGACCTGCTCGATGGCCGCGGCGTGGTGCTGATGCGGGGCTTCCCGAGGGCGCGCTATTCGGCCGACGAGATGGCGCGCGTCTATGTCGGCCTCGGCGCCCATCTCGGCCAGCCGGTGGCGCAGTCCTGGCAGGGCCAGCTGCTCGGCAGCGTCATCGACATCAGCGACGTGATGGAGAAGGTGCGCGGCTACAATGCCGGCGGCGGCCAGCATTTCCATATCGACGGGTCGGCCTGCGACATCGTCTCGCTGATGTGCCTGCGCCGGGCGCTGTCCGGCGGCGCCAGCCGCATCGTCAGCGTATCGGCCATCCACAACCGGATGCTGGACAGCCGGCCCGACCTGCTGGCGGTGCTCTATCGCGGCTATTATTTCCGCAATCACGAGATGGATGCGAAGCACTCGCTGTTTCCGCCGCAGAGCGCGGAACGGGTGCCGGTCTTCACCCAGCGCGACGGTCGCCTCACCTGTGTCATCGATTCGGGCAGCCTGCGCTATGCGGTGCAGCAGGGTGGCATCACCATGTCGGATCCCGAGATCGAGGCCTATGACGAGCTCCAGCGCCTGGCCCGGTCGGAGGAATTCTTCCTCGACATGAATTTCGAGGAAGGCGACATCCAGTTCCTCAACAACCGCATCATCATGCATGCGCGGACCAACTACGAGGACGACCCGGACGTCGCCCGGCGCCGTCACCTGCTGCGCCTGTGGTTGAAGGTGCCGGAATGGCCCGCGCGCCCGCCCGAGCAGATCTTCCTCAACGACGCCGACTGCCAGCACTGGCTAGGGCGGCGGCGCCCCTTCATGGAGCTGCCGACCCGATACCTGGCCGAGATGACGGCGATGCAGGAGCAGCGGCGGCGCGAGAAGACCGAGCTGACGCCGGCCACGACGGCCGGGAAATTTCCCAGCGCCCGGGGTTGGCACGAAGATCGCAACCAAGCTGCGGGCTAGACTCGCTGCCGGCTGAAGGGCACCGTTACCAAGGAGTGGCGTGGTGGACATGGACCGGATCACGACCCGGGCGGCCTGGAAGGGCTCGGAGATCGACTACCGCACCGAGATGATGCATCGCTTCGCCGACGACGAGGTGGCGGAGATCGACGCCGCATTGCGGCAGTGCGGCGAGCGCGACATCCCGGAGATCACCCAGGCGACGTTCCCGCTGCCGACCATGGCGCCGAAGATGGCCGCCCTGCGCGACGAGCTGCTGGACGGGCGCGGCGTCGTGCTGATGCGCGGCTTCCCGCGGCAGCGCTACTCCGCCGACGAGATGGCGCGGATCTATGTCGGGCTGGGTGTCCATCTCGGCCATCCGGTCGCCCAGTCCTGGTATGGCCAGTTGCTCGGCAGCGTCATCGACGTCAGCGACGTGGTCGAGAAGGTGCGCGGCTACAATGCCGGCGGCGGCCAGCATTTCCACATCGACACCTCGGCCTGCGACATCGTCTCGCTGATGTGCCTGCGCAGTGCCAAGGCCGGCGGCGCCAGCCGCATCGTCAGCCTCTCGGCCATCCACAACCAGATGCTGGATACGCGGCCGGACCTGCTGGAGGTGCTGTATCGCGGCTACTACAACCACCATCACGAGCTCGATGCCAAGTATGCGGTAACGCCGCCGCTCAGCGCCGACCGCATCCCGGTGATGACCCAGCAGGGCGGCCGGCTGATCGGCGTGCTCGATTCCGGCAACCTGCGCTACGCGGTGCAGCTCGGCGGCGTGACGATGACGCCGGTCGAGATCGAGGCCTATGACGAATTGCAGCGCGTGGCCCGGTCGGACGAGTTCCTGCTCGACATGAATTTCGAGGAAGGGGACATCCAGTTCCTCAACAACCGCGCCATCATGCATGCGCGCACCGACTATGAGGACCATGCCGACGTGGCGCGGCGGCGGCATCTGCTGCGCCTGTGGCTGCGGGTGCCGGAATGGCCGGCGCGGCCGGAGCACCAGGTGTTCCTGACCGACGCCGATTGCCGCAACTGGCTGCAGAACCGCCGCCCCTTCATGGAATTGCCGTCGAAGTACCTGGAGGAGATGACGGCGATGCAGGAGACGCGGCGCCGGGAGAAGACGGAGCTGCAGCCGCAGGCCACGTCCAGCAAGTATCCGAGCGCCAAGGGCTGGCACGACGAGCGCGACGGCGCGCGGGCCTAGGCCCGCCAGGAGAAGAAGAGCGTAGAAGAAATCCAATCGAACAGAGAGGCACCCACAATGCGTCGGCGTTCTGATGGTCCCGCTTCCACTTCCGGCCTGCTGCTGCCGCGGCGACGCTTCCTCGAGCTGGCCGCGCTGGGCGCCGCGGCGACGGCGCTGCCGCGCACGTCCGCCTGGTCCCAGGCGGCGAACAAACCGCCCGCCGTCCGCAAGGGGCAGGTCGTGGTCGGCATCTCGCAGGAACCGACCGTCTTCAACCCGTTGCGCGCGCGCATCGAGGTCGACGAGGGCGTCCACCAGAACGTGTTCAGCCCGCTCTGGTCGCTCGACCCCAAGGGCGAGCTGGTGCCGCAGCTCGCGGTCGAAATCCCGACCACGGCGAATGGCGGCATCTCCGCCGACGGCCTGAACTGGCGGGTGAAGCTGCGCGGCGGGGTCACCTGGCATGACGGGGCGCCCTTCAGCGCCGAGGACGTGAAGTACACGCTGGACCTGATCAACGACACCAGCTTCCCGGCGATGCTGCGGTCCGGCCACAACCTGGTGCGCGACATCAAGGTCGTCAGCCCGACCGAGATCACCTGGCGGATGGAGCGCTTCTTCGCGCCCTACTTCTCGGTGCTCGCCTGGACCTACATCGTGCCCAAGCACATCCTGGGCGCGGGTGGCGACCCCAAGGATTCGCCGTTCAACAACAAGCCGGTCGGGACCGGGCCCTTCAAGTGGGTCGAGCGCCGCCCCGGCGACTACATCATGCTGGAAGCCAACGACAAGTTCTATGGCGAGGGGCCGCATATCGAGAAGCTGATCTTCAAGTATGTGCCCGACCTGACGGTGCTGAAGACGCAGTTCCAGACCGGCGCCATCGACCATATCGGCCTCCAGGGCATCACCGCCGACAACTACGAGGAGGCCAAGAAATATCCGGACCGCGAAGTGACGGCGGCCCCGCTGCCGTTCCTGGAGGCGATCGTCCTCAACAATGAGCGGCCCTATTTCAAGGAACTCGCGGTCCGCCAGGCGCTCTACCTCGCGATGGACAAGGCGACCATCGTCAAGGAGATATTCTACAACGTCCCGCGGCTGACCGAGACCTACCTGCCGCAGCAATCCTGGGCCTACAACGCCAACCTGCCGGCGCACAAATACGACGTTCCCCAGGCGAAGAAGCTGCTCGATGATGCCGGCTGGAAGCCGGGGGCGGGCGGGGTGCGCGAGAAGAACGGCATGAAGCTGTCCTTCACGACCTCGACCACCGCCGGCAACCATCTGCGCGAACAGACGCAGCAGTTCCTCCAGCAGGGTTGGCAGCAGATCGGCGTCCAGGCGACCATCAAGAATTTCCCGCCGGCCGTGATGTGGGGGGACTATTGGCGCAAGGGGCAGTTCGATACCGCGATGGCCGGCTCCGTCTACACGGTCGGCTCCGACCCCGACCCGTCGGAACGCCTGAGCAGCGCATCGATCTCGTCCAAGACCGGCACCGGGCAGAACACGGCCGCTTACTCCAACAAGGAGGTCGATGCCCTCCTGCAGGCGGCGCAGTCGGAGGTCGACCGGCAGAAGCGCATCCAGCAGTACCTGAAGGTCCAGGAGATCGTCCGTGCCGACCTGCCGCTGCTGCCGATCTATCAGTGGAGCATGATCGAAGGGGTGAAGGCCGGGCTCGTCGGCTACCAGCCGAACGTGAACTACCGGTCGAACTGCTGGAACATCAACACCTGGTACTGGGCGGCCTGACGTCCCGGCGGAGATGATCGTCGCCAGGGACGCTTTCTCCCTGGTCGATCGCCAAGGCCGGGTCTAGGCTTTCGGAAAAGGTTCGCAACCGTCCGGCACCGGTTCCGGGCGATAAGGGAGTTGTCTCGATGGCGCATGCGCCGATCACCACCGCGGCGGCCTGGAAAGGGTCCGAGGTCGACTACCGGACCCGGATGATGCACCGCTTCTCCGAGGACGAGGTGGCGGAGGTCGATGCCGCGCTCCGCCAGGTGGGCGAGCGCGACATCCCCGAGATCACCCCGGCGACGTTCCCGCTGCCGACCATGGGGCCGACCCTGCTGCGGCTGCGCGAACAGCTGCTCGACGGCAGCGGCGTGGTTCTTTTGCGCGGGTTCCCGCGGCAACGCTATTCCGCCGACGAGATGGCGCGCGTCTATGTCGGCCTCGGTGCCCATCTGGGTTATCCGGTGGCGCAGTCCTGGCAGGGCCAGTTGCTGGGCAGCGTCATCGACATCAGCGACGTGGTCGAGAAGGTGCGCGGCTATAACGCCGGCGGCGGCCAGCATTTCCACATCGACGGGTCGGCCTGCGACATCGTCTCGCTGATGTGCCTGCGCGCGGCCAAGGCGGGCGGCGCCAGCCGCATCGTCAGCGTGGCCGCGGTGCATAATCACCTGCTGGAGACGCGGCCGGACCTGCTCGACGTGCTCTATCGCGGCTATTACCACCGCAACCACGAGATGGACGCCAAGCACTCGCTGTTTCCGCCGCAGAGCGCCCAGAAGATTCCGGTCTTCACCCAGACCGACGGGCGCATCACCTGCGTCATCGATACCGGCTGCCTGCGCTATGCGGTCCATTACGGCGGGGTCACGCTCGCCCGGGAAGAGATCGAAGCCTACGACGAGTTGCAGCGCGTCGCCCGGTCGGAGGAGTTCTTCCTCGACATGAATTTCGAGGAAGGCGACATCCAGTTCCTCAATAATCGCTCGATCATGCACGGGCGGACCGACTTTGAGGATCATGACGAGGTGTCGCGGCGGCGCCACATGCTGCGCCTGTGGCTGCGCGTGCCGGAGTGGCCGCAGCGTCTGCAGGACCAGATCTTCATGAACGACGCCGACTGCCGGCACTGGGCGACGCGGCGGACGCCGTTCATGGACCTGCCGTCGCATTATCTGGCGGAACTTGCCGCCCAGCAGCAGGAACGCCAGCGCGCCAACACGGTGCTGCCGCGGCTGGCGCCGTCCATGCGCTACCGCAGCGCCGCCGACTGGGTGCCCGAGACGGAGCAGGCGACGAGCTGAGGCCTTCTGCCGGCTCCGCGCCACCCGACCCGTCCCAAGGCGGGCGGTACGACAATGTTCGACAGGAAGAGGTAGCCGATGTCCAAGCACACTGACGATCCGACCGGCCTGGTGATGCCGCGGCGGCGGTTCCTGGAGTTGGCGGCGCTGGGTGCTGCCGGTGCGGCCCTGCCCGCCGGCATGGTCCCCTCCGGCAGGGCGTGGGCGCAGGGTGCGGCACCACCACCGCCACCGCGCGGCACGCGCAAGGGCCAGATCGTCATCGGCCTGTCCCAGGAACCGACCGTCTTCAACCCGCTGCGCGCCCGCATCGAGGTCGATGACGGCGTCCACCTCAACCTCTTCAGCCCGCTCTGGTCGCTGGCGGTCAATGGCGACCTGGTGCCGCAGCTCGCTACCGAGATTCCTTCCGTCGACAATGGCGGTGTCTCCGCCGACGGGCTGAAATGGCGGATCAAGCTCCGCTCCGGGGTCACCTGGCACGATGGCGCGCCCTTCACCGCCGAGGATGTGAAGTTCACCTTCGAGCTGATCCAGCGGCCCGACTATCCGGTGATGAGCCGGAACGGCATCAACCTCGTGCGCGACATCCAGGTGGTGAGCCCGACCGAGCTCACCTGGACGCTCGAGAAGTTCGTGGCGCCGTTCTTCTCGATCATCGCCTGGACCCAGATGGTGCCCAAGCACATCCTGGGCGCGGTCGCCGACCCCAAGGATTCGCCATTCAACAACAAGCCGGTCGGCACCGGCCCGTTCAAGTGGGGCGAGCGCCGGCCCGGCGACTACCTGCTGCTGGAGGCCAACGATAAGTTCTTCGGCGACGGCCCCTATGTCGAGCGGGTCATCTTCAAGTACATCCCCGACCTGATCGTCATGAAGACGCAGTTCATGACGGGCGGCATCGACGCTGTCGGCATCCAGGGCATCACCCCGGACAATTACGAAGAGGTCAGCAAGGTCCCCGGCCTGCGGCTGGTGCGCGCGCCGATGTCCTCGATGGAGAGCTTCTCGCTCAACAACGAGCGGCCGCAGTTCAAGGAGCGGGCCGTGCGCCACGCGCTCTATCACGCGTTGGACAAGGCCACCATCATCAAGGACATCTACTACGGCGCGCACCGGCCGACCGAGACCTACCTGCCGAAACAGTCCTGGGCTTTCAATCCGGACCTGCCGGCCCACAAGTACGACCCGGCACTGGCGCGCAAGATGCTCGACGACGCCGGGTGGAAGCCGGGCGCGGGCGGTGTGCGCGAGAAGAACGGCGTCAAGCTCGCCTTCACCAATTCCACCACCTCCGGCAACCACCTGCGCGAGCAGCTTCAGCAGTTCGTGCAGCAGACCTTCCAGCAGGTCGGCGCCGCCATGACCATCAAGAACTTCCCGCCGGCGGTGATGTGGGGGGACTACTGGCGCAAGAGCGAGTGGGACACCGTGGTGGTGGGCTCGGTCTTCACGGTCGGCTCCGACCCGGATACCAGCGACCGCATCGGCAGCTGGTCGATCCCGGCCAAGACCGGGACCGGCGCCAACACGATGCAGTACTCCAACCCCGAGGTGGACGCGTTGCTGCGCGAGAGCATCGGCCTTCTCGATCGTGAGCGGCGCAAGGCCAACTACCAGAAGATCCAGGCGATCTTCCGCAACGACCTGCCGCTGCTGCCGATCTTCCAGGCGACCCAGACCGAGGGCACCAAGGCCAACCTCCTCGGCTTCGAGCCCAACGTGAACTACCGCTCGAACTGCTGGAACGTCCACAAGTGGTACTGGGCGGCCTGAAGCCGGGCCGACGAGGCGTTGGATCGGGCGATGAACCGATGAGGCCGGCGGTCATGCGCAGGCCGGCAGGGGTGGCGGCGGGATGAGGACCTTCCTGCTCCGCCGCCTGCTGCAAAGCATCCTGCTGCTCTGGCTCGTGTCGATGATCGGCTTCGCGCTGCTGCATCTGACGCCGGGCGGGCCGCTGTCGCAGTTCGCCAACACGCCGGGCATGACCGACGAGGACCTGCAGCGCCTGGCGGTCCAGATGGGGCTCGACCGGCCGCTGCCGGTGCAATACCTGGAATGGTTCGGCCGGCTGTTGACCGGCGACTGGGGCCGCTCCTATCGCGACAACAGCCCGGTCCTGTCGGTGATCGGGTCGCGCCTGGGCGCGACATTGGAGTTGATGATCGCGGCGACCCTGATCGCGGTCCTGGTCGGCGGGCTGATCGGAGTGCTGGGGGCGGTCCGCCGCTACTCCTTCTTCGACCAGCTTGCGACGGTGGGGGCGATGATCGCGCTGTCGATCCCGACCTTCTGGTTCGGCCTCGTCGTCATCTATGTCTTCTCGGTCAAGCTCGGCTGGCTGCCGGCCGGCAACCGCGCGCCGATCGGCAGCACGTCGTTGTGGGAATTCGCCCACCACCTGATCGCGCCCTCGCTGGTGCTGGGGCTGGTCACCACCGCGATCTGGAGCCGCTTCATGCGCTCCTCGATGCTGGAGGTCATCAACCAGGACTATGTCCGCACCGCCCGCGCCAAGGGCCTGCCGGAACGGTTCGTCCTGGTGCGCCATGTGCTGCGCAACGCGCTGTTGCCGATGATCACCATCGCCGGCCTGGAGCTGCCGACCCTGTTGAGCGGGGCGCTGGTGACCGAGACCGTATTCACCTGGCCCGGCATGGGCCGGCTGTTCCTCGATTCCATCGGCTATCGCGACTATCCCGTCGTGATGGGGCTGCTGACCTTCACCGCCATCCTGGTGATCATCGGAAACCTGCTGGCCGACATCCTCTATGTCGTCGCCGACCCACGGATCCGGCTGCAATGACGATCCAGGACCTGGTCGCTCCGCCGCTGCCCCCAGGCGTGCCGGACCAGACGCTGGCCGGCGCCACCCGCTATCGGACGCTGCGTCGCTTCGCGCGCCATCGCCTGGCCATGTTCGGCGTGGTCGCGATCGTGCTCCTGGTCCTGGCCTGCGCCATCGGGCCCAGCCTGGTGCCCTACGACCAGTTCCAGATCGACATGCGCAGCCGCTTCAAGGCGCCGTTCGAGGGCCCGCACATCCTCGGCACCGACGAGCTCGGGCGTGACCTCCTGGCCCGCCTGCTGATGGCCGGCCGCATATCGCTGTCGATCGGCTTCGCGGCGATGGTGATCAGCGTCGTCGTCGGCACCATCGTCGGCACCGTCGCCGGCTTCTACGGCGGCGTGGTCGGGGCGGCCCTGATGCGTCTGGTCGACGCCGTGCTGTGCTTCCCGACCATCTTCCTGCTGCTGACGCTCGCGGCCCTGGTCAGCCCCAGCATCACGACCATCACCCTGATCATCGCGCTCACCGCCTGGATGGAGGTGGCCCGCGTCGTCCAGGGCCAGATCCGGGCGCTGCGCGAGCGTGATTTCGCGATCGCCGCCGAGGCCATGGGCGCGCCCGACCGCTGGATCATGTTCAAGGAGCTGCTGCCCAACGCGGTGGCGCCGATCGTGGTGGCGGCGACCCTGATCGTGGCCCGCGGCATCCTGCTCGAATCCTATGTCAGCTTCCTCGGCTACGGCATCCAGCCGCCGGTGGCGAGCTGGGGCAACATGCTGGAGAAGGCGCAGCAGTATTTGACCACGGCACCCTGGCTGGCGCTGCTGCCGGGGATGATGATCACGCTGGCGGTCGCCAGCTTCAATTTCCTCGGCGACGGCATGCGCGACGCGCTCGATCCGCGCAGCGAGCTGTCATGACGGGCGCTGCCGCCGGCCCGTTGCTGGAAGTGCGCGACCTGACCGTGGAGTTCCGCAGCCATACCGGGCGGGTGGCGGCGGTCAACGGCGTCAGCTTCGACGTGCTGCCGGGCGAGACGCTGGCGCTGGTCGGCGAATCCGGGTCGGGCAAGAGCGTCACCAGCCTCGCCATCATGCGCCTGATCGGCAAGGGCGGCGGCAGCAGCATCGGCGGCCGCATCCACCTCCGCCGGCGCGACGGAAGGGTGGTCGACCTCCTGGCACTGGGCGAGGCCGAGATTCGCGAGATCCGCGGCAGCGAGATCGGCATGGTCTTCCAGGAGCCGATGACCTCGCTGAACCCGGTGCATCGGATCGGCGCGCAGGTCGCCGAGGCGATCATGTTCCATCGCGGGCTCGGCCGGCGCGCCGCGCTGGAGGAGGCGGTCCAGCTGCTCGACCTGGTCGGCATCCCGGAGCCGCGGCGGCGCATCGAGAACTACCCGCACCAGCTTTCCGGCGGGATGCGGCAGCGGGCGATGATCGCGGTGGCCTTGTCCTGCAAGCCGAATCTGCTGATCGCCGACGAGCCGACGACCGCGCTCGACGTCACCATCCAGGCGCAGATCCTGGACCTCCTGCAGCGGCTGCAGAAGCAGACCGGCATGTCGATCGTCTTCATCACCCATAACCTCGGCGTGGTGGCCGAGATCGCCGACCGGGTGCTGGTCATGTATGGCGGGCGCATCGTCGAGGAGGCGCCGGTGGTGCCGCTGTTCGGCCGCCCGCTGATGCCCTACACGCAGGGGCTGCTGCGGTCGGTGCCGCGGCTCGACATGGCCATGGGCGTGCGCGAGGAGCTGCACGCCATCCCCGGCAACGTGCCCGATCCGACGGCCATGCCGCGGGGTTGCGCCTTCCACCCGCGCTGCCGGCACAGCCTGCCGGTCGTCTGCGATACCGACGTGCCGGTGCTGGAGTTGGCCGCCCCCGACCATTCCGTGCGCTGCGCCCGCTGGCGCGAGGTCGCGGGCCTGGTGCCGGCATGACCGGACCGCCGCCACCGGTGCTGGAGGTCGCCCCGGTGCTGGAGGTCGCCCCGGTGCTGGAGGTCGATGGCCTCGTCAAGCATTTCCCGGTGCGCGACGGCCTGTTCGGCCGCACCCGGGAATGGGTGCGCGCGGTCGAGGGCGTCTCCTTCACCATCGCCAAGGGCGAGGTGCTGGGCCTGGTCGGGGAATCCGGGTCGGGCAAGACCACGGTGGGGCGCACGGTGCTGCGGCTCGACACCCCGACCGCCGGCGCCATCCGCTTCCTCGGGCACGACATCACGCACCTGTCCCGGCGCCAGCTGCGGCCCTTCCGCCGCCAGATGCAGCTCGTCTTCCAGGACCCGTTCTCGTCCCTCAACCCGCGCATGCGGGTCGACCGCATCGTCGGCGCCCCGCTCGCCATCCACGAGCCGGCCATGCGCTCGGCCGAACGGGCCGCCCGGGTCGGGGACGCGCTCGAGATGGTCGGCCTGCCGCGCAATGCGGGCGAGCGCTTTCCCCATGAGTTCTCGGGCGGCCAGCGCCAGCGGATCGGCATCGCCCGGGCGCTGATGCTGCGGCCGGAGCTGCTGGTGGCCGACGAGCCGGTGTCGGCGCTGGACGTCTCCATCCAGGCCCAGGTCGTGAAGCTGCTGCTCGACGTGCGGGCGCAGCTCGGGCTGACGATCCTCTTCATCGCCCACGACCTGTCGGTGGTCGGCCATGTGTCCGACCGGGTCGCGGTCATGTATCTGGGCCGGCTGGTGGAGATCGCCGATACAAGGACGCTCTTCACCGATCCGCGCCATCCCTATACCGAGGCCTTGTTCTCGGCCGCACCGGTGCCCGACCCGACCGTGCGGCGCCAGCGCATCGTGCTGACCGGCGACATCCCGAGCCCGATCAACCCGCCGTCCGGCTGCGCCTTCCGCACCCGCTGCCGCTACGCGCTGCCCGCCTGCGCCGCCGAGGTGCCGCCGCTGCGCGAGGTGGCGAAGGGGCACCTCAAGGCCTGCATCCGCGAGGACCTGACGCTCCTGCCCTGGCAGGGCAGCGGCGACGCACCGCCTGGGCAAACATGAAATCTCTCCGGCGGCGGGTGCGACCGCGGTCAGGGCGATGAGATCACATCGCGATGATAATCGCGGAACCAGCCCACGAACTCCGGAATGCCAACCTCCAGCGGCGTGCGTGGGGCGAAGCCGAGGTCGCGGGCGGATAGGGTGATGTCGGCGGCGGTGGCCTCCACGTCGCCCGGCTGCATCCCGGTCAGCTCGACGATCGCCTTGCGGCCGAGCGCTTCTTCCAGCAGCGCCACCAGGCGCGTCACCGGCTCCGGGCGGTTGTTGCCGAGATTGTAGATGCGGTGCCGCGGGCCGTTGCCCCAGGGCAGGGGGCGGTCGAGGGCGGCCAGCACGCCCGCCACCACGTCGCCGACATGGGTGAAGTCACGCAGCAGCCGGCCGTCGCCGAAGAGGCGGATCGGGCGGCCCTCCAGGATGGCGCGGGCGAACAGGAAATAGGCCATGTCCGGCCGTCCCCAGGGCCCGTAGACCGTGAAGAAGCGCAAGCCGACCAGCGGGATGCCGTAGAGATGGGCATAGGCCTGGGACATCAGCTCGTCGGCGCGCTTGGTCGCGGCATAGAGCGATACCGGCTGCTCCACCGGGTCGCCCACCGCATAGGGCCGCTTGGCGTTGGCGCCATAGACCGAAGAGGTGCTGGCATAGACCATCCGCCTCAGGCCGGGCAGGTGGCGGGCGGCCTCCAGCACCTCGAGGTGACCGGAGACGTTGGCACGGACATAGGCGCGCGGATTCTCGATCGAATGGCGCACCCCGGCCTGGGCGGCGAGGTGGATGATGCGGTCGATGCCGGGATGGGCGGCAGTCACGCCCTCCAGCGTCGCCGGCTCGGCCAGGTCGCCGCGGACGAAGCGGAAGCCGGCATGGGGCTCCAGCAGGGCCAGCCGCGCCGCCTTCAGCCGGACGTCGTAGTAGGGGTCGAGATTGTCGACGCCCACGACCTCCCGGCCCTGGCGCAGCAGCGCCTGGGCGACATGGAAGCCGATGAATCCGGCGGCCCCTGTGACGAGGACGGTCATGGCGGATGGCGGAAGGGCTGGACGGCGTTGCTCACGGGGGCCGAAGATACAGAAAGCGGCGCCGAGGTCAGCCGACAATTCGCACCGCTGGCGGCGCATTCGGCGGCATAGCCGTTGCGGCGGGTGATTTGGCGCCCCCGCGCATTGTCGCAAGCCCTTGTGGCGGCTAGTTTCCAGGAAAGCTACCGCTCGGTCAGCCCGGAGGAACCCCATGGCGTTGGCGGCCATCTCGCTCGACGACAAGTACGCCCTTGAAGCGGGGCGGATCTTCCTGACCGGCACCCAGGCCCTGGTGCGGCTGCCGATGATGCAGCGCCAGCGCGACCTGGCGGCCGGGCTGAACACCGCCTGCTTCATCTCCGGCTATCGCGGCTCGCCGCTGGGCGGCCTGGACCAGGCGCTGTCGGCAGCGCGGCGCTTCGTCGAGAAGAACCACATCCGCTTCCAGCCCGGCGTCAACGAGGACCTGGCGGCGACGGCCATCCTGGGCACCCAGCAGCTCCATCTCTTCCCGGGCGCCAAATATGACGGCGTCTTCGCCATGTGGTACGGCAAGGGCCCCGGCGTCGACCGCTCGGGCGACGTCTTCAAGCACGGCAACTCGGCCGGCACGTCGCGCAACGGCGGCGTCCTGCTGCTGGCGGGCGACGACCACACCTGCAAATCCTCCACCCTGGCGCACCAGAGCGAATTCGCCCTGATGGACGCCTATGTCCCGGTCCTCAACCCGGCCGGGGTGCAGGAATTCCTCGACCTCGGCCTGCATGGCTGGGCCATGTCGCGCTACTCGTCCTGCTGGGTCGGCTTCAAGACGGTGGCCGAGACGGTGGACAGCGCGGCCTCGGTCCATGTCGACCCGACGCGCCTGCAGATCGTCCTGCCGACCGATTTCGAGATGCCGCCGGAGGGCCTGAGCGTGCGCTGGCCCGACGACCCGCTGGAGCAGGAGAAGCGCCTGCACCTCTACAAGGTGCCGGCCGCGCTTGCCTACGCCCGCGCCAATCGCCTGGACCGGGCGGTCTGGGACGGCCCGCGGCGGCGCTTCGGCATCGTCACCACCGGCAAGTCCTATCTCGACGTCCGCCAGGCGCTGGAGGATCTCGGCATCGACGAGGCCAAGGCGGCCGAGATCGGCCTCAGCGTCTACAAGGTCGCGATGGCCTTCCCGCTGGAGCCCGAGGGCGTGCGCGCCTTCGCCCAGGGGCTGGAGGAGATCCTGGTCGTCGAGGAGAAGCGATCGCTCATCGAAACCCAGCTCAAGGAGGCGCTCTACGACCTGCCGGCCGACCGGCGGCCGGTGGTCGGCGGCAAGCGCGATCCCGAAGGCCGCCTGATCCTGCCGTCGCAGAACGAGCTGCTGCCGAGCGGCATCGCCCGGGTGATCGCCGAGCGCATCCGGCGCTTCTACATCAGCGATGCGATCGCCATGCGCCTGGCGCTGATCGAGCAGCAGGACCGCCAGGCCGCGGCGACCCGGCCGGCGCTGGTGCGGACCCCGTTCTTCTGTTCCGGCTGCCCGCACAACACCTCGACCCGGGTGCCGGAAGGCAGTCGCGCGGTCGCCGGCATCGGCTGCCACTACATGGCCGTGTGGATGGACCGCGACACCCAGACCTTCACCCAGATGGGCGGCGAGGGCGCGTCCTGGGTCGGCCAGTCGCTGTTCTCGGAGACGCCGCACATCTTCGCCAACATCGGCGACGGCACCTACTTCCATTCGGGGTACCTGGCGATCCGCTTCGCCGTCGCCTCGAAGACGACCATGACCTACAAGATCCTCTTCAACGACGCGGTCGCGATGACCGGCGGCCAGCGCCATGACGGCGACCTGAACGTCCCGGCGATCACCCGCCAGGTCCATGCCGAGGGGGTCCGGCGCATCGCCGTGGTCACGGACGAGCCCGACAAGTACCCGATCGGCACCGACTTCGCCCCCGGCGTCACCATCCACCACCGCGACGACCTGGACGACGTGCAGCGCGAGTTGCGGGAATGGAAGGGCGTCTCGGTCCTGGTCTACGACCAGACCTGCGCGGCCGAGAAGCGCCGGCGGCGCAAGCGCGGGACCATGGTCGACCCGCAGCGCCGCGCCTTCATCAACGAGCGCGTCTGCGAAGGCTGCGGCGACTGCTCGGTGAAGTCGAACTGCCTGTCGGTGGTGCCGGTGGAGACCGAGTTCGGCCGCAAGCGCGCGATCGACCAGTCGTCCTGCAACAAGGACATGTCCTGCGTGAAGGGCTTCTGCCCAAGCTTCGTGACGGTCGAGGGCGGCACCCTGCGCAAGCGCCGCGCCGGCACCGGTACCGGGCCCGTGGAGGTGCTGGCCGATCCGCCGGAGCCGGTGCTGCCCGTCGTCGACCGCCCCTATGCGATCATCGTCACCGGCGTCGGCGGCACCGGCGTCGTCACCATCGGCGCCCTCCTCGGCATGGCCGCCCACATCGAGGGCAAGGGCTGCTCGACGCTCGATATGACCGGCCTGGCCCAGAAGGGCGGGGCGGTCTTCAGCCATGTCCGCATCGCGCCCCGGCCGGAGGATCTCCACGCCGTCCGCGTCTCGGCCGGGGCCGCGGACCTGCTGCTCGCCTGCGACATGGTGGTGGCGGCGAGCGGCGATGCCATGGCCAAGATCCGGCCCGGCGTCACCCGGGCGGTGATCAACAGCGAAGCCATCATCACCGGCGAGTTCACCCGCAACCCCGACTTCCGCTTCCCGGCCGACCGCCTGGAATCGGCGATCCGCGACGCCGTCGGCGCCGATCGCACCGACTTCGTCGACGCGACCCGGATCGCGACCGCGCTCCTTGGCGATTCCATCGCCTCCAACCTGTTCATGCTGGGCTATGCCTACCAGAAGGGCTTCATCCCGGTGTCGGCCGATGCGATCGAGAAGGCGATCGAGCTGAACGGGGTGGCGATCGAGTTCAATCGCCAGGCCTTCCGCTGGGGGCGCAAGGCCGCGCACGACCTGGGCGCGGTCGAACGGGTGGCGGCGCCGGTGGCGGCCGAAGCGCGGCCCGCGCCTGCCGCGACCCTGGACGAGATCGTGGCGCTGCGCAGCGGGCAGCTCGCCGCCTACCAGGATGCGGCCTATGCGGCGCGCTACGAGGGGTTGGTGCGCCGGGTCGCGGCGGCGGAGGCAGCCCTGGCACCCGGCCTCACCGGCCTGGCCGAGGCGGTCGCGCGCAACTACTACAAGCTGCTGGCCTACAAGGACGAGTACGAGGTCGCCCGCCTCTATACCGACGGCAGCTTCCGCCGCCGGCTGGAGGAGCAGTTCGAGGGCGACTTCAAGTTGCGCTTCCACCTGGCACCGCCCTTGCTGGCGGCGCGCGATGCCGACGGGCACCTGAAGAAGCGGGCCTATGGCCCGTGGATGATGTCGGCCTTCCGGCTGCTGGCGCGGCTGAAGTTCCTGCGCGGGGGCGCCTTCGACCCGTTCGGGCGCACGGCGGAACGGCGGGCGGAACGCCAGTTGATCCTGGACTACGAAGCCGTCATCGACGAGGTGCTGGGCCGGCTCCGCCACGACAATCATCGTCTGGCGCTGGACCTTGCTTCCCTTCCCGATCGTATCCGTGGATACGGCCATGTGAAGGAGGCCAATATGGCGGCCACGCGGAAGAGCGAGGCCATGCTGCTGGCCGCCTGGCGGGCACCGCCCGCTCGCCTGTCGGCGGCGGAATAGCTGGCACCGGGAGTTAGCAAAACCGGAGCTTATACATCCCATAGTTTTTCCGTTTCCGGCGCACGCTGCATGATAGAAGTTTGGCGTTGCCGAGGCGTCGGTCGCGCACGGCCTGCGGGAGGAGAGGCTGGGTAGTGCTGGAGTCGTTCTCTGACGGGCAGATCCTGTCGGTCCTTGAATCGTTCGCTTGCGCTGCCTTCGTCGTCGACGTCGATGCGGATGGCGGATTCCGCTATCTCGGCATCAACTCCGCCTTTACCGCCACGACCGGGGTGGCGACGGCCGACATCGCCGGCCGCCGGCCGCACGACATCCTTTCCCCGACCGTCGCGGACGAGGTCTGCGCCAACTACCGCCGCTGCATCGAAGCGCGTGGCCCGATCCACTATGAGGAGCATCTCCGGCTGGCCCATGCCGGCCATTGGTGGTCGACCTCGCTCAAGCCGGTGGTCGGCGCCGACGGACGCGTGCGGCGGATCTTCGGGACCGCCTTCGACATCACCGGCCGCAAGGAGATGGAAGCCGAACTCCTCCAATCGCGCGGCTTTCTCCAGACGGTGATCGACAGCCTGCCGTTCCCGATCTTCTGCAAGGACGCGGCCAGCCTTCGCTACGTCTTCGTCAACCAGGCCATGGCGCCCTTTGTCGGGGCCGACCTCGAAGCGGCGATCGGCAAGGACGACTACGAGCTCTATTCGCCGGAACAGGCGGCGACGTTCCAGGCCAGCGACCGCGCCGTCCTGGCCAGCGGCGGGCCGCTGCTGGTGCAGCTGGATCCGCTTCCGGGAACCGGCGGGCAACGTATCTTCCGCACCCGCAAGATGCTCATCCGCGATGCCGCGGGCGTGCCGAAATGGCTGCTCGGCATGTCGGAGGACGAGACCGAGCGCCGCCGCAGCGACGACGCGATCCGCGCCACCCGCGATTTCCTCGAGGCCACCCTCGACCACATCCCGGCGATGATCTTCTGCAAGGAGGTGCCGGACCTCCGCTACACCCTCCTCAATCGCACCGGCGAATATTACTTCGGCCTGCCGCGGGAACAGGTGATCGGCCGCGTCGACCAGGAGCTCTATCCACCCGAGCGCGCGGCGTTCTTCCATGGCAAGGACCTGGAGGTGCTGGCGACCGGCGGGCCGGTCACGGTGATGGAGGATATCCAGACGGTCGGCGGACCGAGGCGGATGCGGACCACCAAGGTCGCCATCCCCGGGCCGGACGGCGGTCCCCGGCACGTCCTCGGTATCGCCCAGGATGTGACCGAGGCGCACAAGGCCGAGGCCCGCCTGCGCGATGCGATCGACAGCCTGCGCGATGGCTTCGTCCTGTTCGACCGCGACGACCGGGTCGTCCTGCACAACAGCCGCTTCCTCGAATTCTATCCCTATCTCCGGGCGATGCTGCCGCTGGAGGGCCGGACCTTCCAGGAGTGCTTGCTGGCGAGCCGGGAATGGCGCCGCGATGTCATGCCCGAGGACGAGATCGAGCACTACTTCCGCTCCCGCCTTGCCCATTGGCGCGACGGAACCTACGCCGCGTTCGAGCAGAAGGTGCCCGGCGACCGCTGGGTCCTGGTCAGCGAGCGCCCGACGGCCGAAGGCGGCATCGTCGGCATCCATACCGACATCACGGCCCAGAAGCAGGCCGAAATCCGGCTGGTCGACGCCATCGAGAGCATCGACCAGGGCTTCATCCTGGCCGATACCGACGATCGGGTGATCCTCTCGAACCGACGGATACGAGAGCTGTTTCCCTCGATCGGGGGGCAGATGGTGCCGGGTGCGGAGATGCGGGACCTCATCGTGGCCTGTGCCGAATCCGGCGATTTCCGCACCGACCTGCCGGTGCAGGAAACCGTGGAGATGGTCTATCGCCTGTATCGGACCGGTACCGTGGAGGGCATGGAGCGCCAGTTGCGCGACGGGCGCTGGATCCTCTTCAGCCAGCACGTCACGCCGAACGGGCTGCGTGTCGGGCTGCGGTCCGACATCACCCTGCTGAAGGTGCGGCAGCAGCAGCTGACCGAGATCCGCGATCACCTGCAACGCCAGGCCGCCGAGCTGATGCGCATGACCGGCGACCTGCGCCTCGCGCGGCAGCGGGCCGAGGATGCGAGCCGGGCCAAGTCGCAGTTCCTGGCCATGATCAGCCACGAGCTGCGGACGCCGTTCACCGGCATCCGCGGCATGGCCGACCTGCTGGCGGAAACCGGGCTGGCCGCCGAGCAGGTGCGCTACCTCGACGTCATGCGGCGGTCGATCGACCGGCTGCTGACGCTGCTCGACCAGGTCCTCGACTTCTCGCGCATCGAGGCCGGTCGGATCGACCTGACGGATGTCCGGATGTCGCCGGCACGCCTGGTGGCCGATGCGGTGGCCACCTTCGCCCCGGGTGCGGAAGCGAAGGGCATTGCGTTCGACGTGGCGATCGCGCCCGATGTCCCGGCGGAGGTGATGGGCGACCCCGCCAAGACGACGCAGGTGCTGGCGAACCTGGTCGGCAACGCGGTGAAGTTCACCGAAGCCGGCGCGGTGACGATCTCGCTGTCGGTCGAGTGCGACGGCGACCGCGCGTTCCTCGACTGGACGGTGGAGGACACCGGGATCGGCCTCTCCCCGAACGAGATCGCGCGCCTGTTCGAGCCTTTCACGCAGGCCGACGATTCCACCAGCCGACGCTTCGGCGGCACTGGCCTCGGGCTGGCCATCTCCAAGCGCCTGGCGGAGGCGATGGGGGGCTCGATCGGCGTCGCCAGCACGGCCGGGCGTGGTTCGCGCTTCTGGTTCCGCACCCTGTTGCGGCCGGCCCAGCCGCTGGCCGGCGACGCCGCCGGGGTGGCGGCGGCTGAAACCACGCCGCCGCCGGCGATGGCCGGCAGCGGTGGCCCGCGCCGGGTCCTCGTCGCCGAGGATGATGCGATCAACCAGATGCTGATCGACACCATGCTGAAGCGCTGGGGCTACGACACGGTGGTCGCCGGCGACGGCAGGACCGCCCTGGAGCGGCTGGGCGAAGGGGGGTTCGACGCCGTCCTGATGGACGTCAACATGCCGGTGATGGACGGGCCGACGGCGGTGCGCCGGATGCGCGCGAACGGCGGCGGCGACGCGACGCTGCCGGTCTTCGCGCTGACCGCCGACGTGCTGCCCGAGCATATCAGTCGCTTTCGCGAGGCCGGCTTCACCGACGTCCTGACCAAGCCGGTCGATTGGGCGCGGCTCCGCGCCCTGCTGGACGAACTCCCGGTGCGGACGCCGCGCTGAGGCGCGGCCCCCGGCTGCTATCGCCGGCGGCGGTTGGCGCGCATGCGCTCGAAGGACACGACGTCGGAGAATTTGCTGTGGCGCGCCACCGTGTTGCGGTCGCCGCGCTCGACGATCGTCGCGTGGGCGACCTTGTAGCCGCGCTTTTCCAAGAGGTCGACGATCTGGGTGATGTAGTCGTTCACTACCGGCAGGGCCAGCGCCTCGGCGATGTCGGTGCCGGCGGCGCTGAGGCGATAGCAGGGCAGGACCAGCTTGCGCTCGGGCTCGGTCGCCGAAACGCGCAGCACGCGGTCGGACAGGAGAAGATGGGTCTGGTAGCGGTCCTCCACCTGGCTCGGGAACTGCTTCACGTTGCTGCCGCCCGGGCGCAGCAGGCCGCATTCCTCGAAATGGAAGAGGTCCTCGCCGTCCAGCCCGTACTTCTCGTAGAAGCCTTCCTTCAGGCGGACGACGAAGTTGCCGATGGCGAACTGGGCGAGCTTGCCGAAGCGCGCCAGATCGGCCGCATCCATGGTCCGCAGCAGGGCCAGCCCGCCCATGGACACGGTGCCGGGGCGCAGCGTCTCGGTTGCCAGCATGCGCGCATAGACCTGGTGGAAGGCCGGGTCATGGGCATCGGCGGCGGCTTCCATGAAGCGATCGAGCCACATCGCCGACGGTGCGCCCTCGCCGATCCGGCCGGCGAGCGCGCGGCGGCAGAGGGTGGCGATCGCCGCCAGGGTGCGCTGCCGGCGCCGGTCGCGGGCGGCGATCCGGGCCGCCGCCTGTCCTGCCGCCGGCACCGGCTCGCCCTCCTCGTCGGCCAGCCCCAACAGGGGCTCGACGATCTCCACGAAACGCTTGTGGCGCGCGCGGGCCGCCTGCTCCGCCGACCGGCCGGGGGCGCCCCGTTCGGGTGGTGGGGCCGATGGCTGGACCGGCTTGGCGATCGGATCAGTCCTCGACGTCGGGCAGCATGCCGAGCGCGCGCTTGTACACGTCGATGAGCTCTTCCTGCTCCTGCAGGTCGGCCTCGTCGATCTTCCGGATGCGGATCACCTGGCGCATGATCTTGGTGTCGAAACCCTCGCCCTTGGCCTCGGCGTAGACTTCCTTGATATCCTCGGAGAGGGCCTTCTTTTCCTCCTCGAGGCGCTCGATGCGTTCGATGAACGAGCGCAGCTGGTCGGCGGTGACGCCGCCCGTGACCACGCTTTCCTTCTTCTCTCCGCCCGTGCTGCGGAGTTCGGCCGTGTGCGCCATCAGTGGCCCTGATGTCCCTGGTCGAACGATTTCTTCTGCTCCACCGTAGCCTCCTTCTGATGCTTTGCTTTCCATTCGTCATACGGCATGCCGTAGACGACCTCGCGCGCGGCCGGGTCGGACATCGCGACGCCGCGCTCCTCGGCCGCCGCGCGATACCATTTCGACAGGCAATTGCGGCAGAATCCCGCGAGGTTCATGAGATCGATGTTCTGGACGTCGTCGCGCTCGCGGAGATGCTGGACCAGGTGGCGGAACGCCGCGGCTTCCAGCTCGGTCCGGGTTTTGTCATCCATCGCTGTCGCTCCTTGCTTCGGGGGCCGCGCCGCGGTCGTGGCGCAGGCGGTAGAGCTTCGGGTCGGCCAGGATCGGTTTCAAGGCCTGGGCGAGGCGATCCGCCCACTCGGCCGCGCCGGCATCGCAGCCGATCAGGTCCTGCCGGATTTCAATCAGGATATGGGGAAGGCCGGCCCGTGTCCCGTGCGCATCCATCGTGTAGCCATGGGGGTCGCGTGCCGAATAGGGCTCGTTGTCGCCGACGACGAGGCCCGGCTGCCGGCTGAGGGCGTCCAGCAGCGGCAGGGCGATGCGCGGGTCCTGGTCCCACAGCACGCCGACATGCCAGGGCCGCTGGAACCCGTTCATCGCCGGCGTGAAGCTGTGGATGGAGACGAGGCCCGGGTGGGTCCCGGCGGCCGCGAACCGGGCGATGCGGGCGCCGATCGCGGCCTGGTAGGGATGGAACAGGGCGGCGATGCGGGCGGCGACCTCGGCATCGGACAGGCCGACATTGCCGGGAATGGCGATACCGTCGCTGACGGCGGGCAACGAGCCGGCCCGGCCCGGATGGCGGTTGCAATCCAGCACCAGCCGCGAATAGCCCGACAGCAGCGCCGGCGCGTCGAGCAGGGCGGCCAGCCGCTCGGTGACCGCGGCCGCACCGATGTCCCAGGCGATATGACGGTCGAGTTGGCCGGGCGCCAGGCCGAGCGTGCCCAGGGCCGATGGCACGCGGTTGCTGGCATGGTCGCACAGCAGCAGGGCCGGCGCCCGTCCGTGGTCGTGGATCGCGCGCCACGCCGGCGGGTCGTCGGGGCCGAGCAAGGGGGGGGCCGTGAGGTTGGTCGCGTCGTTCATAGCGAGGGGAGGGGAATGAAGGGGGAACGGCCGGGCTTTATAGGCGTCCCGGTCGCGGCGCGGAAGTGGGGGCGCCCGTGACTCCCCCGTATCGGCTATAACCCCGAGCCTCGTGTCCCGCCCAACCCGCATCCCAGGCGCGCTGCCCGCCTTCCACCTGTCCGCCTTCCACCTGGCATTGCTGGCGCTCGTCGTCGGTGGCGTTTGCATCGCGCTGTCGCCGATCCTGGTGCGCCTGTCGGAGGTCGGGCCGACGGTCACCGCCTTCTGGCGCGCGGCCCTGGCGGTGCCGATCCTGGCGGCCCTGCTCGCGGCCTCCGGCCGCTCCACGGTCGCGGTCCGGCCGATCGATCGCTGGCGCCTGGTGGCGGCCGGCGTCTTCTTCGCCGGCGATCTCGCCTTCTGGCACTGGTCGATCCGCTTCACCAGCGTCGCCAACGCGACGCTGTTCGCCAATTTCAATCCCATCTTCGTCACCGGTGGGGCCTGGCTGCTCTTCGGCGAGCGCATCACCCGCGGCTTCATGGCCGGCATGGGACTGGCCTTCCTGGGCGCGGTGTGCCTGCTGGGCGACAGCTTCAGCCTCGGCGGCGACCATGCCCTGGGCGATGCGCTCGGCGTCGCCACGGCGATGTGCTGGGCCAGCTACTTCCTGGTGGTGCGCAGCCTGCGGGCGCGCCTCGGCACCCGCGGCATCATGCTGTGGACATCGTTGGTGACGGCGCTGGTGCTGCTGCCGGTCGCGGGCCTGTCGGGCGAGGCGTTCTGGCCCGTGACCTGGGCCGGCTGGGCGGTGCTGGTCGGCCTCGGCCTCTTGTCCCATGCGCTGGGGCAAGGGTCGATCGCGTTCGCCCTGGCCCACCTGCCGGCGGGCTTCTCGGCGCTGGCGCTGCTGTCCGAGCCGGTCCTGGCCGGGCTCTTCGCCTGGTGGTGGCTGGGCGAGGGGCTGGGGCCGCTGCAATGGCTGGGCGGGGTCGCCGTCCTGGCCGGCATCGGGGTGGCGGCGCGGGGCCTGCGCGCCCCGCCTCCGACAAGTCCGCGCACACCGGTTGCCGCTTCGGCGCCGCGGAAATAGTGTCCGGACACCCAGGGGGACCAGATGACCGCATTCACCGCACCCGACGCGCTGCTG
This sequence comes from uncultured Rhizobiaceae bacterium, assembly GCA_964594715.1. Lineage (GTDB taxonomy): Bacteria > Pseudomonadota > Alphaproteobacteria > ATCC43930 > Allostellaceae > Allostella. Next base: position 62,577 of record CAZQOA010000004.1, read on the forward strand.
CGCACGCTCTTCGATGCCGCGCTGCAAGCCGCCGACCCGGCCCGCGCCGTGCCGCCCTTCCTGCCGTCCCCGCCCAGGGGCCGCACGGTGGTGGTCGGCGCCGGCAAGGCCGCCGCCAGCATGGCCCGTGCGGTCGAAGATCATTGGTCGGGCCCGCTCGAGGGGCTGGTGGTCACCCGCTATGGCCACGCGGTTCCGTGCCGGCGGATTCGCGTGGTGGAGGCGTCGCATCCGGTGCCCGACGCGGCGGGCACGGCGGCGGCGGCGGAAATCCTGGAACTGGTGCGGGGCCTGGGACCGGACGACCTGGTGCTGTGCCTGGTGTCGGGCGGCGGGTCGGCCCTGCTCGGGCTGCCCGCACCCGGCATCACGCTCGACGACAAGCGCGCGCTGACCCGCGACCTGCTGCGCTCGGGTGCCACGATCGGCGAGATCAATACCATCCGCAAGCACCTGTCGGCGATCAAGGGCGGCCGACTGGCCCAGGCCGCCGCTCCGGCGCGGCTGGTGGCGCTGGCTATCTCCGACGTTCCCAACGACGACCCGGCGGTGATCGCGTCCGGCCTGACGGTGCCGGACCCGACCACCTATGCCGACGCCGCCGCGGTCCTGCGGAAATATGCCATTGACCCGCCGGCCGCGATCGCAGCCCGGCTGGCGGCGGCCCTGGACGAGACGCCGAAGCCGGGCGACCCGGTCTTCGCCAATACGAGCTTCACCCTGGTGGCGACACCGCAGATGGCGCTCGACGCCGCGGCGGCGGTGGCGCGCGCGGCCGGCATCACCCCCATCATCCTGGGCGATGCGATCGAGGGCGAAGCGCGCGACGTGGCGCTGGTCCATGCCGCGATCGCCCGCCAGGTGCAGCGGCGCGGCCAGCCGATGCCGGCGCCGGCCGTGCTGCTGTCCGGCGGCGAGACGACGGTGACGGTGCGCGGCCGCGGCCGCGGTGGCCGCAACGCGGAATTCCTGCTGGCGCTGGCGGTGGCGCTCGACGGCGCCCCCGGCATCCATGCGCTGGCCGGCGATACCGACGGCATCGACGGGACCGAGGACAATGCCGGGGCCCGGCTGGCGCCGGACAGCATCCGTCGCGCCCAGGCCCTGGGCATCGTGGCGCGCGACCGGCTGGCCGACAATGACGGCTACGGCTTCTTCTCCGCCCTGGGCGACCTCATCCGCACCGGTCCGACCCTGACCAACGTCAATGATTTCCGGGCAATCCTCGTGCTGCCCGCCTGACCGGTCGCGCGGCGGCGGCGGCGCGTGTATCGTCGACCGGTGTTGCCACATCGTGGCGGGCCAGGTGGGGGAGAACGATGCGGCGATCACGCAGCACCAAGATCGTGGCGACCCTTGGACCGGCGAGCGGGACGCCCGCGGTCATCGGTGCCTTGTTCGACGCGGGCGTCGACGTATTCCGTCTGAACTTCAGCCATGGCACCCATGAGGAGCACCGGGTCCGCTACGACGTCATCCGGGCGATCGAGCACGAGCGTCGGCGGCCGATCGGCATCCTCATGGACCTCCAGGGCCCGAAGCTGCGGGTCGGCGTCTTCGCCGATGGCAAGGTCATGCTGAAGGCCGGCCAGGCCTTCCGGCTCGACCTCACCGACAAGCCGGGCGACGGCACCCGCGCACCCTTGCCGCATCCCGAGATCTTCGAGGCGATCTCGCCGGGTACCGATCTGCTGCTGGATGACGGCAAGATCCGCCTGCGGGTCGAGAAGGTGCGGGCCAATGTCGCCGAGACCGTGGTCATCGCCGGCGGCGTGCTCAGCAACCGCAAGGGCGTGAACGTGCCCAATGCGGTGCTGCCGGTGTCGGCACTGACCAAGAAGGACCGCAACGACCTGCGCTTCGGGCTCGACCTCGGCGCGGACTGGGTGGCGCTGTCCTTCGTGCAGCGCCCGGACGACGTGGCGGAGGCGCGCAAGCTGATCGAGGGCCGCGCGGCAGTGATGGTGAAGCTGGAGAAGCCGCAGGCGATCGAGCGGTTGCAGGAGATCCTCGATCTCACCGACGCCGTCATGGTGGCGCGCGGCGACCTCGGCGTCGAAATGCCGCCCGAGGACGTGCCGGGCCTGCAGAAGCGGATCGTGCGGGCCTGCCGGGTGGCGGGCAAGCCCGTGGTGGTGGCGACGCAGATGCTGGAATCGATGGTGCAGTCGCCGGCACCGACCCGGGCCGAGGCATCCGACGTCGCGACCGCCGTCTATGACGGGGCCGACGCGGTGATGCTGTCGGCCGAGACCGCGGCCGGCGCCTATCCGCTGGAAGCGGTGCGGATCATGGACCGCATCATCGCCAAGGTCGAACAGGACCCGCTCTACCGGCCGATCATGGATGCCGAGCATTCGGCGCCGGAGCATACCGCGGCCGACGCCATCACCGCGGCGGCGGCCCAGGTCGCCAAGACGATCGGGGCGGCGGCCATCTGCACCTATACGACCTCCGGCTCGACCACGCTGCGGGCGGCGCGCGAGCGTCCGACGGCACCGATCCTCGGCCTCACCGCCAACCTGGGAACCGCGCGGCGCCTCGCCGTGTTGTGGGGGGTGCATTGGGTCCCCACCCGCGACATCCGTTCCTTCGCGGACATGGTGGAACGGGCCCGCAAGGTCGCGGTGCAGGAAGGGCTCGCCCGGCCCGGCGATCGCCTCGTCATCACCGCCGGCGTTCCGTTCGGGACGCCGGGGGCAACCAACACGCTACGAATCGCCTGGGTGGAGTAGGTTTTGGCGCGAATGCGGCCATCTCGGACCGGCGGAATCTGGGAATGCCGATCCTATCCGGGCTAGACTGCCGATTCGATAGGGGCGGGTGAACCCGCCCCTATCTGCGAGGGGAAACGAGCCGTTCTGCATGAAGATCAAGGTTTGGGCGGAGGAGATCGCCCGGCGTCATCTCGACCAGGAAGCGATCCGGCGGACCTACGACCGGTATGCGCGCGTCTATGACGGGATTTTTGGTCCCATTCTCAACCCCGGGCGCCGCAAGGCGGTAGCCGCCGCGGAGGCACAGCCGGACCGCCGGGTGCTTGAGGTCGGGGTTGGTACCGGCCTGTCGCTGCCGCTCTACAAGTCTTCGCGGGTCGTCGGCATCGACGTCTCCGACAAGATGCTGGAGCGCGCGCACCGGCGCATCGAGCGGCACGGCCTGGACAATGTCGAGGACCTGCGGGTCATGGACGCCGAGGAGATGACGTTCCCGGCCCAGTCCTTCGACGCGATCGTGCTGATGCACGTGGCCTCGGTGGTGCCGCATCCCGACCGCCTGATGCTGGAGGTGCGCCGCGTGCTGCGCCCGGGCGGCGAGGCGCTGGTGCTCAACCGCTTCTGGACCGGGCGCGGGCCGATGAGCGTGGTCGAGCGGGCGCTGGCGCCGGCCTCCAACACCGTCGGGTTCCGCCCGATGTCGCTGGACGAGCTGATCTCCGTCACGCCGCTGGAATTCGTGTCGGAGGAACGGGTGAACCTGTTCGGCTACTGGAGCCTGGTGCGCTTCCGGAGGGACTGAGTGTCATCTGCAAGGAGACGACAGCGATGAACCGAGCCTTCAATCCGCCCGGCGTGGCGGCCCCCGCCGGTAATTACAGCCACGGCGTCGAGGTGCCACCCGGCGCCCGCTGGCTGTTCCTGGCCGGCCAGGTCGGCACCAACCCGGACGGCACCGTGCCGCCCGGCATCGCCGCCCAGGCCGACCGCGTCTTCGAGAACATCAAGGCCATCCTCGCCGGCGCCGACATGACCATGGCCGACGTGGTGAAGCTGAACGTCCTGCTGGTGCCCAGCGCCGAGGTGCCGGCCTTCCGCGAGGTGCGCAACCGGCACCTGGGCGCCCATAAGCCGGCCTCCACCCTGGCCGTCGTCCACGCGCTCGCCAGCCCGGCCTTCCTGGTCGAGGTCGAGGTGATCGCGGCGAAGGGGCCGTAGGCCGGTCTCACCGCTCCAGCAGCAGGGCCACCACGCCCGCCGCGACCAGCGCGATGCCGGTCAGCTCGCGCCAGGTCGGCGCCTCGCGGAAGCCGAAGCGCGATACGGCGACGGTGAAGATCAGCTCCACCTGGCCCAGCGCCCGGACATAGGCGACGTTCTGCAGGGTCATGGCGGTGAACCAGCCGGCGGATCCCAGCACGCTCATGATCCCGACCGGGGCCGCCACGCGCCAGGCGCGCAGCACGGCCGTGACCTGGCCGCGCTCGACCAGGGCCAGATAGGCGGTCATCAGCACCGTCTGCAAGGCGGTGATGGCAGCCAGCGTCATCAGGGCGCGGGCGAGGAAGTCGCCGTCGCCCAGTGACAGCGAGGCGCCGCGGATGCCGATCGCCGATACGCCGAACAACCCGCCGGAAGCGAGGCCGTAGAGGGCCGCCTTGTCGGTGATGCCCAGCAGGGCGGCGCGCCAGCCGCCGCCGGCGGCAGGAATCGACAGGGTCAGCACCCCGGCCAGGCCGATGACGATGGCGATCCAGGCGCCGAGCGTCAGCGGCTCGGCCAGGAAGACGGTGGCCAGCAGCGCGGTCTGGACCGTCTCGGTCTTCGAATAGGCGGTCCCCGCCGCAAAGTTGCGCATGGTGAAGGCGAGGATGAGGAAGCTGGTGGCGACGATCTGCGCCACCCCGCCCAGCACGCAATAGAAGGCGAACCAGCCGCCGACCGCCGGCATCGCGGCACCCGACAGCGCGATATAGGCGGCGAAGGCCACCGCCGCGAAGGGGGCGCCATAGATGTAGCGCGCATAGTTGACGCCGTTGGTCGAGAGCTGCCCCTTCAGGCGCTTCTGCTGGGCGGTGCGCAGGCATTGCAGCAGCGCCGCACCGATGGTGATGGGGACCCAGAGTTCCATCGCGGGGATCACCCGGCCGCCGGGCGGGCCGATACCCTGCCCGGCCTGGGCCGGGTCATCGCTGGGCGACCAGGAACAGCCGGCGGAAGGGGAAGAGGGTGCGGCCGTCGGCCTCGTGCGGGTACGAGGCGGCGATGCGGCGGCGATAGGCGCGCTCGAAATCGCCGCGCATCGGCTCGTCGAGCGCATCCAGCAGGGGCTTCAGGGCGCTGCCCTTGGTGAACTCCGCGACCGGGTTCTCGCCCTCGAACACCTGGGTGTAGACCGTCTCCCAGATATCCAGCCGGGCGGCGTGCGGCGCCAGGATACGGTAATAGGCCTCCGGCAGGGATACCGGCGACGGACGCAGCAGCGGTGCCAGGCGCTGGCGCCAGGGTCCGTCGGCCGCGGTCGCCAGGATGTCCGTGTGGGACGGCGCCTCATAGTTGCGCGGCATCTGCACCGCCAGCACGCCGCCTGGGGCCAACAGCCCCATCAGCCGGGGGAACAGGTCCGCATGGTCGCCCAGCCAGTGCAGGGCGGCATTGGAGTAGATGACGTCGACCGGGCCGGGCGGCTGCCAGCCCGCGATGTCAGCCTCCACCCAGGTCACGGCAGGCATCGCGCCGCGCGCCTTGGCCAGCATCTCCGGGCTGCCGTCGACGCCGGTCATGGTGGCGTCGGGCCAGCGCCGCGCCAGGTGCGGGGTGACGTTGCCGGGCCCGCAGCCGAGGTCGACGACGCTGGCCGGCGCCTCGGCCGGGGTGCGGGCAAGCAGGTCGAGCGCCGGGCGCAGCCGGTGATCGGCGAACTTCAGATACTGGCTCGGATCCCAAACCGCCATCCCAGGCACTCCCCCCACTACTCGACCAGGACGGTTGGTGCCACGGCCCGCCCGCCCGGGGCAAGGACCGATCGCCGGCCGGCGGGGCCGATCACGCGGTGGCGAGGCGGCTCGGCCGCAGCTCGCCCGCATCCTCCAGGATCGGGTAGGCGACGGCGATCAGGTGGGAATGGATCCGCTTCAGGTCGCGCAGCACGTCGAGATGCAGCGAACTCGTCTCGATGCTCTCGATCCTGCCGCTTTGCAGGCGCTGGAGGTGGCGTTCGGCCGCCTTGCGCTCGGATTCGCGGAACATCGTCTTCTCCGAGATCAGGCGCCGCGCGATCGAGACATCGCCACCGACGAAGGCGGCCAGCGACAGCTTGAGGGTCTCCAGGACCCGGTCATGCAGCTCGGCGATCTCGCTCAGGCCCTCGGGGGAGAAGGAGAGGTGGTTCTTGATCTTCTTCTGGGCCAGTTCCATCAGGTTCTTGTCGATGATGTCGCCGACATGCTCGAGGTTGGTGGTGAAGACGATGATCTCCATCACCCGCTTGCCGTCGGTCGGGCTCATCACCTCGCGGCTGATCTGGGTCAGGTAGCGCTTGATCGCCTCGTGCAGCCCGTCGATCACGTCGTCGCGGCGGCTGACGTCCGCCACCAGCTTGCGGTCGTCCTGGCGGAAGACGCTCATGGCGTCGCGCAGCATCCCCTCCAGCGCATCGCCCATGCGCAGCGCCTCGCGCTGGGCGGCCGCGATCGCGACGGGTGGGCTTTCCAGCGCTCCCTGGTCGAGATGGCGGGGCTGGGCCGGGTCCAGCGGCACGTCTGGGGTCGGCCAGACGCGCTCGATCAGGCGCGCGATCGGGCCGAGGAACGGCAGGAAGATGATCGCGATGACGATGTTGAAGGCGAGGTGGAAGACGATCACCTGGCGCCCGGCGTCGGCCGGCACCATCGCCACCAGGCTGGTCGCCATCGGCAGCAGCGGCAGCACCAGCAGGACGCCGATCCAGCGGAAGGCGGCGTTGCCGCGGGCCACCCGGCGGGCGCCGATCTCACCGCGCCAGGTCGCGATCAGGGCCGGGATGGCGGCGCCGGCGTTGATGCCGAGCACGATCGCCAGCGCCAGCGGCAGCGGCAGCACCCCGCTGATGACGAGCGACATGACGAGCAGGATGGTGGCGAGGCTGGAATGGGCGAGCCAGGTGAGGAGCGCGCCGAACATCACCGCCAGCACCGGCTCCTGCTCCAGCCCGCCCAGTATCGCCTTCAGCGTCGCCGAATCCCGGATCGGGTCGGACGCATGGACGATCAGTTGCAGGGCGAGCAGCATCAGGCCGAGGCCGACGGCCGCGCGGCCGAGGTCGCGGCGCAGCGAGCTGGCGCCGGTGGAGAAGCCGAACACCCCGACCAGCACGAGCAGCGGCGACAGCCAGGAGACGTCGAACGACAGGACCTGGGCGACCAGTGCCGTGCCGACATCGGCACCCAGCATGACGGCCAGGGCCGGGGCGGTGGCGACCAGCCCGCGTTCGGCGAAGGAGGCGATCATCAGGGCCGTGGCCGTGCTGCTTTGCAGCATGGCGGTGACGCCGAGGCCGCTGGCGAATGCCCCCAGCCGGCTGCCCATGGCGCGGCCGAGGATGCGGCGCAGGTCGCCCCCGAATGCGCGCATGACGCCGGTCCGGACCATGCGCAGGCCCCACAGGAGCAGTGCGACGCCGCCCAGCAGGTGGATCAGTACGGTGGAGGCCAATTCGAGTTGGGTTCCCGCCTTCCGACGGGCAGCGCCGAAACGTGTCCGTCACAAATTCGTAATATTTCCTCAATCTCTGCCAAGCTGCGGGATTTGCAAGGGAAAACACCAATGCGCCGCGCGGCTACCCGCTTCGTCGAGGGCCGCGGTCATTCGGTTCTAGCGGGGTGCTTCAGATGATGGCGTGGCGGATGCGGGCCGACAGCCATTCGCTGGCGAGCACGGTCGCCAGGATGACGATGAAGATGACCGATGCCTCCTGCCAGGCGAGCTGGCTGATCGAGGCTTCGAGCTGGAGGCCGATGCCGCCGGCGCCGACCAGGCCGAGCACGGTCGATTCGCGGATGTTGATGTCCCAGCGGAACACCGAGATGCCGGCGAAGGCCGGCATGACCTGCGGCACCATCCCGTAGGCGATGACCTGCGGCCGGGTGGCGCCGGACGCGGTGACCGCCTCCACCGGCCCCTCATCGATCTCCTCCAGCGCCTCATAGAGCAGCTTGCCGATGAAGCCGATCGAGCGGAAGGCGATGGCGAACACCCCGGCCAGCACGCCGGGGCCGATGATGGAGACCAGCAGCAGGGCCCAGATGAGCGAGTTGATCGACCGCGAGGCGACGATGATGAAGAGCGCCACCGGCCGCACCAGCAGCCGGCTGGGGGTGGTGTTGCGGGCGGCGAGGAAGGCCAGCGGCACGCCGAAGACGATCGCCAGCAGCGTGCCCAGGGTGGCGATGTTGAGGGTGTCCCACATGGGACGCCAGAGCCGGTCGAGGTAGGACCAGCGCGGCGGCACCATGCGCCCCAGCAGGTCGCCCGCCTGAATGTGGGCGTCGGTGACGAACATCCACATGGTGCGGTCGCTGATCACCTCCCACGACAGGACGACCAGCAGGGTGGCCACCAGCCAGCCGAACCAGATCGCAAGCTGCGTGGTGCGGTCGCGCCGTTGCCAGGCCTTGACGCCGGATAGGGTCGTGACCGGCATCATTGCACCCAGCGGCGGATGAAGGAGGATCCGTACTCCGCCGCCATCACCACCAGGATGATGACCAGCAGGATGGCGGCCGCGACATCGTATTCGTAGCGGTCGAAGGCGGTGTTCAGCGTCGACCCGATGCCGCCGGCGCCGACGATGCCGATGACCGCGGATTCGCGGAAGTTGATGTCGAGGCGATAGACCGAAAGCCCGATCAGGCGCGGCATCACCTGGGGCTGCACGCCATAGTTCAGGAGCTGGAACCAGGACGCCCCGGTGGCGCGGATCGCCTCGGTCTGGCCGCGGTCGATGTCCTCGATGTCCTCGGCCAGCAGCTTCGCCAGGAACCCCACCGTCGCGAAGACCAGGGTGAGGACGCCCGCGAACGGCCCGAAACCGAACATCGCCACGAACAGGATGGCGACGATGATCTCCTGGAAGGTGCGTGACAGGGCGATGAGGCCGCGGCAGAAATAATAGACCGGGCGGGGGGCGAGGTTGCGCGCGGCGCCCAATGCGACCGGCACCGACACGATGATGCCGAGCACGGTCGCCACCACCGTCATCACCACGCTTTCCGCGAAGCCCTCGAAGATCTCGTCGAAGCGGCTGGTGAAGTTGGGTTGCAGGAAGGCCGCGACGAAGCGCCCGCCGCGCTCCAGCCCTTCGGAGACCCGGGCCCAGTTCACCGGGACGCCGTTCAGCGCCAGGTAGAGGTAGACGGCGCCGACGGCGACGATGCCCCAGCGCAGGACCGGGTTGGCGATCAGCGGCGGCGGTCGCCAGCGGCGCGCCCGCTCCAGGGCAACCGCGCTCATGCGATCCTCATGTGAGGCCGGCCAGGCGCTCGACCGGGGGCACGGGCACGCCGTGGGGATGGGCCGGCGGGGCTTCCGCCTCCGCCTCGTCGTCCTCGCCGGCGGGGCGGATGGTCTGCGACCAGTCCTCCTCGCCATAGATGGTGGTCAGCACCTCGGCGGTCAGGCCGTCGGGTGGGCCGTCATAGACGATCTCGCCCGACTTCAGCCCGACGATGCGCTCGGCGAACATCTGCGCCAGGGCGACGTCGTGGATGTTGATGATGGCGGCCAGGCCCCGCTCCTGGCACAGCTCGCGCAGGAGCCGCATGATCTGCCGCGAGGTCTTGGGGTCGAGGCTGGCGGTCGGCTCGTCGACCAGCAGCAGGGTCGGGTCCTGCAGCAGGGCGCGTGCGATGCCGACGCGCTGGCGCTGGCCGCCGGACAGGGCGTCGGCGCGCTTGTCCTCGAAGCCGGCCAGGCCGACCCGTTCCAGCAGGGTGAAGGCGGCGGCGACGTCGGCCGCCGGGAAGCGCCGCAGCCATGCCCGCCAGAAGCCGACATAGCCGAGCCGCCCCGACAGCACGTTCTCCATCACCGTCAGGCGCTCGACCAGCGCGAACTCCTGGAAGATCATGCCCATCCGGCGGCGCGCCTGGCGCAGGCCGCGCCGGGACAGGCGGGTGACCTCCTGGCCGTCGAGCCGGACATGGCCGGCGGTCGGTTCCACCAGCCGGTTCACGCAGCGGATGAGCGTGCTCTTGCCGGCGCCCGACGGGCCGATCAGGGCCATGATCTGGCCCTTCGGCACGGTCAGCGCCACCCCCTTCAGCGCGCGGTCACCGGTCGGGTACCGCTTCGCCAGCCCTTCGATCACCAACAATGCCCGGCCCTCTTCCCCGCCAGAACCGAATATCGCTCAGCTCTTGCACTCGTACTTCACGCCGGTCAGGTCGTCGAACTTGCGGATCACCGCCCAGTCCTTCTTGTAGGCGATCTCGACGAATTTCTCGGCCGGCGGCTGGCTCTTCACGAACTCCTTCAGGAGCTCGCTGCCCTCCCAGGGGAAGGTGAAGAAGGCCTGCCGCACCTTGGCCGCCAGCTCGGGCTTCAGGTTGTAGACATGGCCGTAGCCGGTGGTGGGAAAGGATTCCGACTTGTAGACGACGCGCAGCTTGCTGCCGTCGACGACCTTGCGGGCGACCATCCGCGTCTTCACCGAATTGGCGATGGCGGCCGCGTCATAGTCCTTGTTGGCGACCCCCAGGATCGAGTTGTCGTGCTTGCCGGAGAAGGCGGTCTTGTAATCCTTGTCCGCTTCCAGCCCGAATTCGCTCTTGAGCAGGGCCGAGGGGGCCTTGAAACCGGAATTGGAGGTGGGGGCGGTGAAGGCAAGGGTCCGGCCCTTCAGGTCCTTCACCTCCTTGATCGGGCCGTCGGCCTGGACGATCAGCTCCATCTCATAGCCGAAATCGCCGTTGTTCGACGCCATCATGGCGAAGGGCACGAAGCCGGCGCAATTGACGGCGATCGGGTTGGCGCCCGAATTGTAGCCCGCGATATGCAGCCGGCCCGCGCGCATCGCCTCGATCTGGGCGGCGTTGGACTGGACGGGGAAGAACTGGATGCGCTTGCCGGTAACCTTCGCCAGGTGGGCCAGGAACCCGTCCCAGACCTTGCGATAGACCTCGGGGTCCTCCACCGGGGTGTAGGCGAAGATCAAGGTCGGCGGGTCGAGAAGCTGGCGCGCCTCGGTCGGCGTGTCGGCGACCATGTCGCCGTCGCGGTCGCAATAGCGCTGGTCGAGCTGGCCGCGCGGGCAATCCGCCGTTTGGGCCGCCACCGGCAGCGTCGGCAGGACGAAGGCCGCGGTGGCGACCGCGACGGCGAGACGGGCGAGCATGGAACGGTTCCTCCCTCCAGGAATGGGCGGCGGACAATGCCGTTCGCCTCTTATCTGCGGCACAGACTACAGATCGATGACGGTTTGATGAACCCCCCGGCTAACGGGAATATCCCGGCATCGTGAGCAAGCGTGATTCCGGCCCTTCGGCCGCGGGGGAATATAGTGGCGTGGCTCGTGGAAGGAAGGACTGGCGGCAGGGAGGGACGGCGACATGCGCAGGCTCCTGATCGGGTTTCTCGTGGGCGGGCTGCTTGGGGCCGGGGTCGGCTTCGCGCTCGGGATATTCTTCTTTCCGTACATTTTCCCGCCGCCACCGGCATCCCAGCAGGTGGCCGATCGCGCCGCCCACGCCACCCTGGCGACCGGTAGCTTCGTCCATGCCGACCCCTCCGACCCCGTCCATTGGGGCCGGGGCTCGGTCGCGATCCTGAAGGACCCGGCTGGCAAGCGCCTGGTGGTCCTGGAGAAGGATTTCGAGGTCGGGCCCGGGCCGGATTACCGCGTCTACCTGGTCGCCCATGCCGCCCCGCGGGCGAAGGACGACGTGCGCGCCGCGTTCGTCGACCTGGGCGGCCTCGTGGCTTTCGCCGGCAGCCAGATCTACGCCATTCCGGATGACCTGGACCTGGCGGGGCAGGGCTCGGTGGTGATCTGGTGCCGCGCCTTCGCGCAGCTGATCTCGCCGGCGACCCTGGCCAGGGCGCCGTAGCGTTGGGCGCCAAGGCGCCATTGCGTTGGGCGTATACCGGCCTTCTGTGCCATTCTCCGGACCGTGACATCGCTCAATGATCGCGTCGTCGGTTTCCTGGCCGAGGACATCGCCGACCCGGCCCTGTCGAACCAGCAGCGACTCGGCAAGGCATTGCCGATGCTGTGCCGCTGGCGTGCCACGCTGATGCGCGAGCGGCTGCTGAAGGATCATGGCGGCACCGTGCTGTCGGGGCCCTTCGCCGGCCTCCAGGGCCTGACCGAGGTGCGCGAGGGCTGCCAGGTGCCGAAGCTGCTCGGCTCCTATGAGCGCGAGCTGCATCCGCTGGTCGAGCGCATCGTCGCCACGCCCTACGAGGTCGTCCTCAATGTCGGCTGCGCCGAAGGCTATTACGCGGTCGGCCTGGCGCGGCGGATGCCGGGGAGCCGCATTCTCGCCTTCGATACCAACCCCGATGCCCAGGCCGCCTGCCGCCGCCTCGCCGAGCGCAATGGATTGGCCGCCCGCATCGCCATCGCCGGCACGCTGGCGGGCGAGGATTTCGCCCGATATGCCGGCGGGCGGGCACTGGTCATCTGCGACATCGAGGGCGCGGAGGACGGGCTGCTCGATCCGGCGGCGTATCCGGCCCTGGCCGGCATGGACGTGCTGGTGGAATGCCATGACTGCTTCAAGCCCGGCATGTCGGACCTCCTTGCCGGGCGCTTCCGGGCCACCCACCGGATCGAACGCCACGAGCCGCGGATGCTGCCCTTCGAGCTTCCGCCCAACTTCGCCCGCGCTTCCGACCTCGACCGCATGCTGGCCGTGTGGGAATGGCGGTCGGGGCCGACGCCGTGGCTGTTCATGGCGGCGCTGGCGCCTGCGTGACGCCGCAGACGGGCGGGGGAGACAAGCCCCCCGGCTTGCCGCTAGACTCGCACCCGGCGGGCGTCTTCCCAAGCGGGGCGCCGGGCCGCCCCTGATCCCCTGGCCGGTCGCCGGCCCATGGGAGAGGGGATACCCCAACCGCCATCCGCGATGAATTCCATGATGCCGATAGAACGACTGGCCAAATTTCCCATCGGGCAGGTGGTTCGCCACCGCCTGTATCCCTTCCGCGGGGTGATCTTCGATGTCGACCCGGAGTTCGCGAACACCGATGAATGGTACGAGTCCATTCCGATGCATCTGCGGCCGCGCAAGGATCAGCCCTTCTACCACCTGCTGGCCGAGAACGAGCAGTCCACCTATGTCGCCTACGTCTCGGAGCAGAACCTGCTGCCCGACGAGACCGGCCGGCCGGTGAACCACCCTCAGGTGTCGGAGCTGTTCGGCGAGCTCGCCGACGGGCGCTATCGCCCGTTGCCGAGCCTGGGCCACTGAGGTGAGTACGCTCGGCCTCACCGTGGCGGTGCATGCACTGGCCGCGACCATCTGGGTAGGCGGCATGGCATTCGCCCATTTCTGCCTGCGTCCGGGCGCCCGCACCCTCGAGCCGCCGGTGCGCCTGGCCCTGATGGCCGCGGTGCTGGGGCGCTTCTTCCCGTTCGTCTGGGGCGCGATCATCCTTCTCCTGGCGACCGGCTATGGCATGATCGCGATGCAGGGCATGGCGGCGTTCGGGATGCATGTGCATTTGATGCAGGCCACGGGTGTCGTTATGATGCTGTTGTTCGCCCATTTGTGGTTTGCGCCGTGGCGGCGTATGGAGCGGGCGGTGGCGGCGAAGGACTGGCCGGCCGCCGCGCGCAACCTGGATCAGATCCGGCTGTTCGTGACGATCAATCTTTGGCTTGGCACGTTCACGGTCCTCATAGGAGCGGGCGGGCGCTGGCTCTAAGCCGGACGCCGACCCGAAGGTGGTGCGGGATGGAACTGAAGAAGACGCTTTTCGCGCTCCATAACATCATCGCGGCCGCCGAGGGCCGCAGCCAGCTCCGCGAACTCACGCCCGAGGAGCGGCGGGTCCTGGTCGCGATCGGCGGGGTCATCTCGTCCGGCACGCCGGTGCATATCTCCGACGTCGTGCGCAACCGCGACCTCGGCGCCCCGATGACGGTGGCCAAGCGCCTGCGGCACCTGGAGCACCATGACTGGGTGGAGATCCGCTATGCGGACGGCAGCCGGGTGCGCAAGGAGGTGCGCCTGACCGAGAAGGCGCAGCGCAACCTCAACCTCGTGTCCTGGTCGCTCGACACCCATCTGGCGCAGATACGCTGACGGGGCATGGGGGTCGGGTGCGCGCCATGGGCGCGGCCCTCGCTGCTGAACGCAGCCCTGGTGGGGCTGTCGGCCGCGATCTGGGTCGTCGCAGTTTATCTCAACAACGACGTGCTGTTCGTCTGGACCGAGGAGGAGGAATATCTCCATTGGATCTTCGTGCCCGCGGGCATCAAGATCCTCTTGGTGATGCTGCTCGGCTGGCGCGGCGCGGTCGGCATGATGGTGGGCGCCATCCCCGGCATCGTGGATTCCCTTCCCGATGCCAGCCTGGCGATGATCGCGGTGGTTTCGATCGGGGTCGGGCTGATGCCCTGGCTGGCGCTCCAGGCCTTCGCAGCGCTGGTCGGCATCCGCTATCCCTGGGATGACCTGGTCTGGTGGCACCTGCCGGCCCTGGCCGCCCTCTCCGCCTTCGCCAACTCGGCCTTCCTCAACGTCCAGCTGATCCTGCTCCGGATGGAGCCGGCCAAGGAATTCCCCCAGAACCTGCTGTCGGTAATGATCGGCGATTTCCTGGGTGCGCTGGTGCTGCTGCTCGTGTCGGTTGCGATCGTCCGGCTGCTGCGGCGCTCGAGGCGCCCTTCGTCCTGATCAGCGCCTCTTATGCAAAGTATGTCATTTTTATACGGAAGTTCGCCGAATTGGGTTGAACCTTCCCCAACTTGATGCCTAGTTTTGGATTGCGTGGCGTTATCCAGCGGCAATGTGCGCAAGCAGCGGGCGGGTCGCAGGCGCCGGGGTTGGGGGGAAGATGCCTGTTATTTTGGTCGACGCTGGCGGGGCCGGCGACTTCGAGACGATCTCTGCGGCCATCGCGTCGGCCAACGCCGGGGATACGATCCAGATCGCGTCTGGCACCTATGCCGAGAATATCCTGGTCGACAAATCCCTGACCATCCAGGGCATCGGGAACGTCGTCATCGAGGGCGAATTCAGCGAGGACAACGCGATCTCGCCCGGCACCTCGGTCTTCGACTGGATGAAGGGCGTCGCCGCCTATGGCGGCGATTCCGGAGCCGGCATTACGGTTGCCGCTGATGACGTGACGATCAGCAATATCGCCGTCAACGACTTCCTGCATGGCATCGCCCTCAATACGAACGATGGGCTGACGCTGCAGGACGTTGACATCTCGAACGTCGTGATGGGTATCCATCGCGGCCCCGCCTACGACGTCGCCAACTTCACCATGACCGGCGGGTCGATCACCGACGGTGTGATCGGGATGAATGTCGAGGCCGGGATCGGGGTCGGTTCGTTCGACGGCGTCCATATCGATGGCACCAACTTCGCGCGCTTCGTCTACAAGGGTATCTATTTCGAGCAGTTGAACGATGCCGTCATCGAGAACATCACGATGGACGAGGCGGGCGAGTACGGCCGCCCCCTGCCGATGGGCAACCCCGCCGGGCCTTCCGGCGTCGGCATCGACTTCAACCTGAAATACGGCGACTACCAGGACATCACGCTGCGCAACTTCACGCTGACGAATGTCGGCAGCAGCAACCGCGATGGGCTTGATCTGGTGCCGAGCCCGCTGGGCGGCGGCATCGTCATCCGCGCGCGCGTGGACGCGCCCTCCTATAACGACCATCAGGCTAGCCTCAACGGGTTGCGGATCGAGGATGGGGCGATCGACGGCACCAGCGTCGGCATCCAGATCGGCGAGCCGGGCAAGGACAATTATGGGCCGAGCGACACCCTCATCGACAATGTGAAGATCACCGACGCGCTCGTCGCCGAATACGGCAATGCGACCGCGTCGGTGCCGCTCTCGATCCAGGGCACCTCCTCGTCCGACGCCATCACGACCGCACCCAACTCCAGCGGAAGCTTCGTCATCCGCGGGAATGGTGGCGGCGACACGATCGAGGGCGGTGCCGGGGCGGACACCTTCGGCGGCGGCGCCGGCAACGACCTGTTCATCGGCTCCGCGGCCGATCTCGACGGCGACCTGATCCAGGATTTTGGCCGCGACGGTGATCGGATCTTCATCATCGGCGGCGACGGCAACCTGGCGGCGCTGCTCGATGGCACGGCACTGGATGCCGATCTCGCCAATGTGCTGGCACTCGATGCCGGCGCCACGCAGACGATGATCGTCGACAGCAACCGCGACGAGGTGCTGACGGCGTCGGTCCAGACGATCGGCCTGGATAGCGGCGTCCTGGTGCAGACGGTGGCGGCACCGGTTCCCCCCCCACCACCGCCTCCTCCGCCACCCCCACCGCCGCCACCTGCATCGCCGCCGCCACCGCCACCGGCGGACGATGGTGGGATCGGTCCGGGTGCCGGCCCCTCGACCGTGGTGGGCGGCATCATCCATGGCTCGTCCTACACCGACGATGCCTTGACCGGCGGTTCCGCGGCGGATTCGCTGCGCGGCGGTGCCGGCGACGACCAGATCCTGGGCCTGGACGGCGACGACCGCCTGTTCGGCGACAATGGCGACGACTGGGTCAACGGCAACAAGGGCAATGACGAGATCCATGGCGGCGACGGCATGGACACGGTCATGGGCGGCCAGGGCAATGACCGGGTCCATGGCGACTTCGGCGACGACTGGCTGAACGGCAATATCGGCAACGACATCGTCGAAGGCGGGGCCGGCAACGACAGCGCCTATGGCGGGCAGGGGATGGACCAGGTCTTGGGGGGTGCGGGCGACGATTTCCTGTCGGGCGACCGCGGCGACGACACACTGACCGGCGGCATCGGTGCCGACCAGTTCGCGTTCGGCGGTGAGGGCGGACAGGACCGCATCGAGGATTTCAACCCTGTCGACGACACCATCCTGATCGACCTGGACGCCGGCGGGGCGATCAACGGGGTTCCGATCACGTCGCTGGCGGATCTGTTGGCGCGTGTCACCGATACCGGCGAGGGCGCCTTCCTCGATCTCGGCAACGGCCAGGGCGTGCTGTTGGCCGGGGTGCAGAAGTCCCAGCTTACCGAAGCCGATTTCCTGATCTTCTGAATATCTTGCAAGCGCCGGGAGGCCGCAAAGCGGCGGCCTCCGTTCGACTCATTGCGGCGCACCATTTCACGAGCGCGTTTATGATCTATATTCCTAAAAACAGGGCTGCGTAGGCGGCTGAATTCCGGCGGTCGGTCGATTAAGTGCCATATTGGAGCAATCTATCCTTGGGTTGATTCATAGATTTGTTGATCCTGCGCCAAAATGGCGTGATGCTTCCTCCGATTGAATAATTTATGGTGCGAATGCTCGCGCCGATAGATTTCCGCGGCGGGTCCGCTGCGGATCGGGGGGAACATGGGAACCATCTACGTCAGTGCTTCGGGCGATGGTAACGGAGCGGAAAGCAACCCTTTCGGGACCATCCAGGAAGCGATCGACGCATCGAGCAGTGGCGATATCATCCGCATTGCGGCCGGGAACTACGAAGAAAATCTGACGATCGGCAAAAGCCTGACTTTCGAGGGCGCGAACGCCGGCATCGCGGGGGCTGGCGTGCGCGACGGTGAATCTGTCCTGCAGTGGACGTCGGGATCTGCCGTTACCGTCACGACGACCGGCCAGGTGACCTTCAACGGCCTACGGTTCGTAGGGACGCAGGTTCACAGCGTCAGCATGGCCGACGCCAACGTCACCTTCCAGGACAGCATCTTCGAGTTGTCCGCCGCCCCCAACAATTTCTACCTGAATCAACCCGACAGCTTCTCGTTCATCGACAATCTCGTCGATGTCACCGGCTACACGGGGGCATTCTTCCAGCCGGTCGGTACCTCCGGGGACCCTGGCCATTCCACGGTCACCATCACCGGCAATACCTTCAACGGCATCGCGGGGACCGCCGGGGACGACAATGACGTGCCGGTCATCGCCAATCTGAGCGACGTCAACGGTACCGTCAGCGGCAACACCTTCAGCGGCGTCGATATCGGCGTGCTGGTGGCCAACGGCACGGGCCCGCTCGAGATCTCGGACAACCTCTTCGAGGACATGCATCGCGCGGTAGGTGACGGGCTGGCTGCCGGCATCGTCTTCTTCCAGCCGGCCCCGTTCGGGGGTGACATCACGATCAGCGGCAACAGCTTCGAGGACATGGACTCCGGCATCCGGACCTCCGGCGTGCCGAACTCGACGGTCGACGGGTCCACGATCGTCATCCAGGGAAACGAGTTCACCGACGTCGATCAACCTGGAGTCCAGCCGGCTGGCGGCGTGCTGCATTTCACCAACTCTACGGTGGATGGGGGCGTGGCACCGAGCATGTTCTTCGGCGGCCCGGATGACGACATCATCCAGAGCACCTCGGCGGAGGATATCATCGAGGGTGGTGCCGGGATCGACACGGCGCTCTACGGCGCGGGCGCTTCCATCCACTTCGCCGATGGCCAGTGGACGGTCCAGGACGGCGACGATACCGACACGCTCGTCGACATCGAGAAGGTGGAGATCAACGGCGTCGCCCACCTGCTGGTGGACACGGTCGGGCAGGGCTATGGCACGATCGGCGAGGCACTGGCGGCCGCGGACGCCACGGGCGACGTCATTCTGCTGGCCGACGGTACCTACACCGGCGTCGCCAACCTCGGTATCGACAAGTCCGTCACCATCGCAGGGGCCGGGGACGGCGCCATCATCGACGGTCCGCTGAACGAGCTGAACGACTCTTTCTCCGGGTCGACGGCGGAGTGGCTGAAGACGGCAACAGGGATTGTCGCGGCCGGCGACGGCTTCCAGATCAGCGCGAACGACGTGATGCTGCGCGACCTGACCATCCGCGACTATTCGGTCGGCGTGGCGCTCTCGGGCGGCGACAGCGTGCGGCTCGAGGATGTCCTGCTGGAGGACAACCTGATCGGTGTCCGTAAGGGGACCGCGAACGACGTGACCGACTTCGCCATGGTTGGTGGCGCGATCCGTGATGGCGGGTCCGGCTTCCACGTCTTCGGCGCCACCAACGCGGGACAGTTCAGCAACGTCACCATCGAGGGGGTCGATTTCGACGACCTCATCTTCAAGGGCCTCTATTTCGAGCAACTCGGGAACGCCACGATCAGCGGCGTGACGATGGACAATGTCGGTGATTTCGGCAGCGGGGCCGACACGGTCAATTTTGGCGCGGTCTCGGGCCAGTTCGGCGGCGGCATCGACATCAACCTGAAGCACGGCACCTATTCTGATATCGTCATCGAGAATTTTACCTTCAACGATGTCGGAACCAGCGACAGAAGCGGGGCGGGAGACCCGCACGAGGTCGGTGGGGCGATCGCGATCAAGGCGCGCGACGACGGGGATTACGCATCACTCCCGGCCACCCTCGACGGCGTGACGGTCCGCAACGGGTCGGTCTCCGGCACCAGCACGGGCGTCCGCATCGGCGAGCCGGGCAAGGAGAACGAGGGGCCGACGGATGTGCTGGTGCAGAACGTCAGCATCTCCGGCGCGCTTTCCGGCGATTACGACAATCGCAGCGGCGCGGTGTTGACCGTCGAGCTGTCGGACGTGGCCGAGGCGCCGATCATCAATGCCGGCGCCACCGGCCGGTTTGCGATCAGCGGGCTTGCCGGCAATGACGCTCTGGACGGCGGGCCGGCCGCCGACACCCTGGTCGGCGGCAACGGTGCCGATACCCTAACTGGCGGGGCCGGCGCGGACCAGCTCACCGGCGGGTCCGGCGCCGATGTCCTCCGCGGCGGCCTCGGCAACGACACCCTGACGGGCGGCCTGGGCCTCGATCGATTCGCCGGTACCGCCGACGAACTGGCCGGTGACCTGATCCAGGATTTCGGCGCCGGCGATCGCATCTTCATCGAGGGCGGCAATGCGGCACTGGCCAACCTGATCAACGAGATCTCCCTAGCCGAGGAGACCGTCAACCCGCTGCCCCTGAGCGCCGAAGGGTCGCCGCCGATCCTGTCGGTGTCCACTGACGGGGACCATGAACTGGCGGCCAGCGTCACGACGATCGGCGGCATCGAGGGCGTGTCCGTCGAAGTGGCGGCGCCACCGCCACCGCCGGTGAGCCCACCTCCGCCGCCGCCGGTCGGCCCGCCACCACCACCCGTCGGCCCACCGCCGCCGCCGGTGAGCCCACCGCCGCCGCCGTCCGGGAGCCCGCCACCTCCGCCAGTCAGCCCGCCGCCCCCGCCGGTGCCTCCCCCGGAGCCGGGTGGGACGCCGATCACGATCGGCGACTGGCAGGACCTGGGCAATGTGACGCCGGCCGACGGCATCCAGAATGTCGTGACCACCGGCTCGGTGGCGCTGCCGTCCTTCATTCCGAACCTGACGATGGAAGGGGATGGCAACCTCAACGCCGACGGCAACGAGCTGTCGAACGTGATGACCGGCAATGCCGGCAGCAACATCATCGTCACCTATGGCGGCGACGACAGTGTCGTCGGCGGCGAGGGCGATGACTTCGTCGCCGGCGGCCAGGGCAACGACAGCATCTGGCTGGATTCGGAGGGCGGCGTGCCAGGCGACGACATCGCCTGGGGCGGCCAGGGCAACGACTTCATCGATGGCGGTGGCGGTGACGACATCGTCAACGGCGATCGCGGCGATGATGCGGTCGACGGCGGGGAGGGCACGGACCTGGTCAATGGCGGCCAGGGTGCCGACACCGTCGGTGGCGGCACCGGCGACGACACGGTGAATGGCGGCCGGGGCAACGACAATGTCAGCGGCGGCGACGGGGACGACGTGCTGAGCGGCGACCGCGGCGACGACACCTTGTCCGGTGGCGACGGCGCCGATGCTTTCGTCTTCGCATCGGAAAGCGGCACCGACGAGATCGCCGACTTCACCCCCGGGGAGGACCAGCTCCAGCTCGACCTCGACGACGGGGGTACCATCAACGGCGTGGCGATCGCCTCCTTCGAGGATCTGCTGGCCCGCATCGTCGATACGCCTGACGGTGCCTTCCTCGATCTCGGCAATGGTCAGGGCATCCTGATCGGTGGCGTCAACAAGGACCAGCTATCGCAGGACGACTTCCTCCTGATGTGAGGATCACCGCCGCCCGGGTCGCAATTTCCGGCCCGGGCGGCGGTTGGCGCGTTTCGGATCCTCGGCCCACAGCAGAGCTGCGCGGTTCCACGCCCCGCCGTCGTGCTATGGAATTCCACGACACACCATCGCGACGCGGGGGCGAGGGGCCGATGAAGCTCGAATGCTACGTCACGGGTTCGGTCGCGTGCGAGATGGTGCCGGCGCCGCAGGACCGGGCCTGGATGGATGCCTCGCCGCAGCGCTATCCCTATCGCTGTCTGCCGCTCAACATCGCCAATGCCTTCGGCTGGCATATCCTCAGCCCGTGCGTCATCGACATCGAATATACCGGCGGGCCGGCGAAGGAGGATATCCGCGTCACCTCGCCGGACGGATTCGCGGGGCTGGAGCACCTGGCCCTGTCGCACTTCAATCGCGGCATCCTCACCTTCCATCCGGGCTTCCTCTTCCGCACCGACCCGGGCTGGCAGTTGCTGGCGACCGGGCCCTTCAACTGGCCCAAGGACGGCATCGCGCCGCTGACCGGCGTGGTCGAGACCGACTGGCTGCCCTTCCCCTTCACCATGAACTGGCAGATGACGCGGCCCGGCCGCGTGCGCTTCGAGAAGGGGGAGCCGTTCTGCCAGGTCCTCCCGGTGCCCGCCGGCGGCCTCGACGGTGTGGTGCCGGAGATCCGCGCGATCGACCAGGAACCGGCGCTGAAGGCCGAGTTCGAGGCCTATCGCAACCGCCGGGCGGAGTTCCTGGAGCGCCTCGCCAAGGGCGACGAGGCGGTGGTGCGCGAGGCCTGGCAGAAATTCTATTTCCGCGGGCAGCTGCCGACCGGCACCCGCGCGCCGGCCAGCCACGCGTCCAAGCTGCGCCTGGCCGATCCGGTCGACCGCCGTCCCTCGGCCCAGGTGCCCTCTACTCCAGCGACCGTTGCCGAGGCTGCGCCGCCTCCGTCCACGCCCGCCGCGCGCGTCGTGCTGGCCGGCCTGTCGCGGCGGCCGGTCGCGATCAGCCTGCGCCGGCATGACGGCATCGGCATCACCGCCGCCGACTATCGCTTCGCCGCGGCCGCCCACCTGCTGCCGCTGGGCGGGGCGGAGGTGGAGCGGGCGGCCAATGACTTTCCGCTCGTCTTCCGCCGCGATCCCCCGGGCGTGTTCGCCGTCCTGGGCGGGCGTGCCGGCCTGAACCTCCACGTCGTCGCGGGCGCGTGGGATGCCCATGCCTACATCCCGGCGATCGTCCGCCAGTACCCCTTTTCCATCCAGCCGGACGACACGATCCGGCCGGGCGAGGGGGCCGAGCCGCGCTGGATGCTGTGCCTCGACGAGGCCTGCCCATGGCTCGACCGCGCCTCGCCGCAGAAGCTGCTGGCCGGCGGCAAGCTGACCGAGCTGGGGCAGACCGGCTCCGGCCTGGCCGACGCGCTCGCCCGCGATGCCGCCGCGGCCGCGACCTTCGTCGAGGCGCTGGTAGCGCGCGACCTGCTGGTCCCGGTCGCGGCCAACCAGACCGACCCGATCGCGTGCCGGCCGGAATTCGCCGACTGCCTTGCCATCGATCATGTGCGCTACGGTGCGCTGCCCGCCGACATCGCCGAGGATTGGCGCCGCCGCGGGTGGAGCGCGCTCGCCGCGGCCCATGTGCGCTCGCTCGGCAACTGGCGCCGGCTGGCCGCCAGCGAGGCGGCCCGGGCCCCGACCCCGCAATCAAGCACCCCGCAACCAGCGGCCGTGAAACCCTTGGAGACCGCATGACCTTCCCGGAGATCGTCCAATCCTTCACCCGGGCCGTCGCCGCCGGCGACGGGGCCGGGCTGGCCGCCCTCTTCACCGAGGACGGCGTCTATGTCGACGGGTTCTACGGCCCCTTCACCGGCCGGACGGCGATCGCGGAGATGCTGCACCACCACTTCCACGGGGCCGGCCGCGACTTCCGCTGGGACATGACCGATCCGGTCGGCGACGGGCGCATCGGCTATGCCCGCTATCTCTTCAGCTACACCTCGACCATGCCCGACGCGGCCGGCCGCCGCGTCATCTTCGCCGGCATCGGCTGTTTCGAGCTGTCGGAGGGACTGATCGCGCGCTACAGCGAGGCGTTCGACCGCGGCACCGCCCTGGCCCAGCTCGACTTCGCACCCGAGCGCATCAAGAAGGCGCTGCTGCGCTGGTCCAGGGCCGACGCCGAGCGGCCGGACGCGGCCCCGCATCGCGGCCCGGCGACCTAGCGGCATGTGCGGCCGCTACAGCATCACCACCGCGCCGGAGGCCCTGGCCCGGCTGTTCGGGGTCGAGGGGCCGCTGCCCAACCTGCCGCCGCGCTACAACGTGGCGCCGACCCAGCCAGCACCGGTGGTGCGCCGGGGGGTAGACGGCCTGCAACTCGTGCTGCTGCGCTGGGGCCTCATCCCCGCCTGGTCCAAGGGACCCGGCCAGCGCGCGCCCTTGATCAACGCGCGCGCCGATGGCGTCGCCGACAAGCCCGCCTATCGCGACGCCTTCCGGCAGCGCCGCTGCCTGGTGCCGGCGGACGGCTTCTTCGAGTGGCAGGCGGTGGTCGGCGGCAAGCGGCCGATGCGGATCGTCCGCCCCGACCGCGCGCCTTTCGCGCTCGCCGGGCTGTGGGAGCGCTGGATGCCGCGCGAGGGGTCGCCCGCGGTCGAGAGCTTTGCCATCGTGACGACCGAGGCCAACGACACGCTGCGGCCGATCCACGATCGGATGCCGGTGGTGGTCGCCCAGGATGACTGGCGGGCATGGCTGCATGGCCCGGCCGCCGTGGCACTGCCCCTGATGCGACCGGCCCCGAACGATGCGCTCGTCGCCTACCCGGTATCCGCGCGGGTCGGCAATGTCCGCAACGACGATCCCGACCTGCTCGCGGAGGTGGTCTGAGGTTGCGGGCGACGCGCCAGGGATGTTCACCCCCCGCGAAATCGACTATTTTTACAGGCGGATGACGCTGTGGTGGTCGAAAAGGGGGGAAGCGTCGGTATGGGGGCGGGCAGCGCCAGGTTCGATTTGCCGCCGGCGGAGCATCTGCGCTGGATCGGCAGCACCGATCCGGACCAGTTCCACCGCGTCGGCCGCCGCTACCGCCAGTTCCTGGTCGAGGATAGCGGGCTCGAGGCCGGCCATCTCTTCCTCGATATCGGCTGCGGCACCGGTCGCATCGCGATCGCGCTCTCCGACCTGTTGCGGGCGCCCGGCGGATATGTCGGCTTCGATGTCTGGGGCGACGGCATCGCCTGGTGCCGGCGCGAGATCGCGACGCAGCGCCCGGAATTCACCTTCGTCCATGCCGATGTCGACGAGCCGCACCTCAACCCGGGCGGCACCCTGCCGATCCAGGACTGGCGCTTTCCGGCGGCCGACGGCTCGGTCGACCGCGCGCTGGCGCTGTCGGTCTTCACCCATCTCGACGGCCCCACCGCCCGGCACTATCTGCGCGAGCTGGCCCGGGTGCTGCGGCCGGGTGGCAAGGCACTGCTGACCTTCTTCCTCCTCGATGCGGCCGGCGAGGCGCATCTGCGCGACTGGCCGAATGGCGCGGACCTGCTGGCCGGCGACCGCGCACCGCTGCTGATGCGGTTCGGCAAGGACCTGTTCGCTGCCTGGGACCCGGCCGCCCTCGACGATGCCGCCGCCGCCGCCGGCCTGGTGGTGGCGGCGCGCGAGCCGGGCGACTGGTGCGGCCGTCCGCCGGTCCGGCCCGACCGCCCGCACCACCAGGATCACCTCATCCTGGCGCGGCCGCCCGTCAACCGCGGCTGAGCAGCCGGGCGACCAGGGCGCGGCAGACGTCGAGCGCGTCGCCGGGTGGGGGCGGCAGGTCAGGAAACGCTTCGCCATGCAGCCGGCGCGCGTCGTCGACGCGGCTGGTCGGGCGCGGCTCCGTGCCGGCCCACACCTCGCCGCCGCCGGGGTCCTGTCCCCAGGACAGCCAGCAGACGCCGTCCGCCACCGGCGCCGGCCGCCAGCCGAGCGCCACCAGCAACCGGCGATCCAGCGCGTCGCTGCCGCCCGGCGCCAGGTCCAGTGCCGCCGCCAGCCGGTCGAGTTCGATCCGATCCATGGCCCGACAATGCCATGCCGATCGCGGTGGGGGAAACAGGAGGTGGGCGGGCAGGGGCGGGCCACCTTCCGCCGCCCCGTCCAGTCGAGTAGAAGGATTGCCCGGTAGCGGCCTCGGATTCGGGGAAAAAATAGGGGCTCGGGGAAAACCGGGGCTTGGGGGGAAACATGGGGCTTGGGGGAAATGAGCGTCGAAGCCACGCGTAGGATCGCGGCCGACCCGGTCCGGGCGCGTCTTGCATCGCGGGACGTCCTGACCGGCGTGCTGTTCCTGGCACTGGGCCTGCTCGGCCTGTGGTTCAACGACTATCGGGTCGGCAGCGCCGCCCGCATGGGGCCCGGCTACATGCCGCTGCTGGTCTTCGGTGGCCTTGCCTGCATGGGCGGCATGGTGATGCTGAAGGGCCTCGTCGTCCCCGGCCCGCCGGTCGAGCGGATGGCGGTGATGGCCACGATCTGGATCCTGGTGTCCCTGCTGGCCTTCGGCGCCGCGATCGAGCGGGCGGGCCTGGTCGCCGCCACCATGTTCCTGGTGGCGGTGGCGAGCCTGGCCGGCAATGTCGGGCGTCCGCTGCGGGTGCTGGCCCTGGCGGCCGGGCTCGCCGCCTTCTCCGTCGCCATCTTCGTCTGGGGGCTCGGTGTTTCGATGAAGGTCTGGCCATGGACATTCTAGGCGGCCTCTGGTTCGGCCTCGGCGTCGCGCTGCAGCCGACCAATATCGGCTTCTGCTTCATCGGGACCCTGCTCGGCACCTTGATCGGCGTGCTGCCGGGCGTCGGGCCCACCGCCACCATCGCGCTGCTGCTGCCCATCACCTTCGGCCTGCCGGCGACCACGGCCATCATCATGCTGGCCGGCATCTATTACGGTGCCCAGTATGGCGGCTCCACCACGGCGATCCTGATCAAGCTGCCGGGCGAGACCTCGTCCGTGGTGACCACGCTGGACGGCTATGCCATGGCCCAGCAGGGCCGCGGCGGGGCCGCACTCGCCACCGCCGCACTCGGGTCCTTCTTCGCCGGCACCGTGGCGACCGTCTTCATCGCCGTGGCCGGGCCGCTGCTGACGCGGATCGCGCTCAGCTTCAGCTCGGCCGAGTATTTCTCGCTGATGGTGCTGGGATTGATCGCGTCCGTGGTCCTGGCCCACGGGTCGGTCGCCAAGGCGATCACCATGATCTTCGTCGGCCTGGCGCTGGGCCTGGTCGGGACCGACGTCAATTCGGGCGAGCTGCGCTACGCCTTCGACATCCAGGAGCTGTCCGACGGCATCGGCTTCGTGCCGGTGGTGCTGGGCCTGTTCGGCGTGTCGGAGGTGATCCGCAACATGGAGACGACGGACTGGCGGACCGCACGCATCTCGCCGATCTCCCGCCTCTGGCTGACCCGCGACGATTTCCGCAAGGCCGGACCGGCCGCCGTCCGCGGCACCGTCCTCGGCTCGTTCCTGGGGGTGCTGCCGGGGGGCGGTGCCGCCCTGGCCAGCTTTGCCTCCTACGGCCTGGAGAAGAAGATCGCGCAGGATCCGGGCCGCTTCGGGAACGGTGCCATCGAAGGGGTGGCGGGGCCGGAATCGGCCAACAACGCGGCCGCCCAGACCTCGTTCATCCCGCTGCTGACGCTGGGCCTGCCGACCAACGCGGTGATGGCCCTGATGGTGGGGGCGCTCATCATCCAGGGCATCCAGCCCGGCCCCCTGATGATGGAACGCCAGCCGGACCTGTTCTGGGGCCTGGTCGCCAGCATGTGGGTCGGCAACACCATGCTGCTGGTCATCAACCTGCCGCTGGTCGGCATCTGGGTGCGGCTGCTGAAGGTGCCCTACGACCTCCTGTACCCGGCGATCCTCGTCTTCTCGGCGATCGGGGTCTACAGCCTGAACAACAGCGTCTTCGACATCTATGTGACGGTGGTGTTCGGGTTCGTGGGCTACCTGCTGCTGAAGCTCGAATGCGAGCCGGTGCCGCTGGTGCTGGGCTTCGTCCTGGGGCCGTTGATGGAAGAGCATCTGCGCCGGGCGCTGCTGCTGTCCCGCGGCGACCCGCTGGTGTTCGTCGACCGCCCGATCAGCCTCGGCCTGCTGGCCGTGGCAGCCCTGTTGCTGCTGGCGATCGTGCTGCCCGCTTTCCGTCGGCGCCGCGAAGTGATGTTCCAGGAATAGGGACCACGGGCGCCGCCGCTCTGCCTCGCACCTGGGAGGGAACCATGAAGCGCACCCTGATCCTGGCCGCCGCTGCCCTGGCTGCGGTGGCCTTGCCCGCCGCGGCCAAGTTTCCCGAGAAGCCGATCCGGCTGATCGTCGGGTTCCCCCCGGCGGGGGCCACCGACATCCTGGCCCGCGTCGTCGCCGCCAAGGTGGGCGAGATGCAGCGCTGGGATATCGTGGTCGAGAACAAGCCGGGTGCAGCCGGCAATGTCGGCGCGGACCTCGCTTCCAAGGCGGCCCCCGACGGCCACACCTGGCTGCTGACCCAGATCGCCACCCACGGCATCGTGCCCAGCCTCTACAAGAAGCTGCCGTTCGATTCGGTGAAGGACTTTGCCGGCGTCACCCAGCTGGTCGGCGTGCCCAACGTCATCAGCGCCTGCAAGGGCATGCCGGCCAACTCGATCGCCGACGTGATCAGGCTTGCCAAGGAGAAGCCCGGCACCATCAGCTATGCCTCGTCGGGCAACGGCACGTCGCTGCACATGTCCGGCCACCTGCTGAAGGTGCTGGCCGGAATCGACATCGTGCATGTGCCCTATCGCGGCGCCGGCCCCGCCCTCAACGACTGCCTCGGCGGCAACGTCTCGCTCATCGTCAACAACTTCCCCGAGACGGTGGCCCATGTGCAGGCGGGCACGCTGCGGCCGCTCGCCGTCACCACGGTCGAGCGGGCGCCGCAATACCCCAATGTGCCGACGATGCGCGAGGCCGGGGTCGAGGGCTACGACGTGTCCGCATGGTTCGGCATCGTGGTGCCCGCGAAGACGCCGAAGGCGGTGATCGCGACCATCTACGGCGCCGTCCGCCAGGCCCTCGACCAGCCCGACGTGAAGGCCCGCCTGGCCGATCTCGGCGGCGTCGTGGTCGGCTCCAACCCCGACGAGTTCGAGGCGTTCTACAAGAGCGAGATCGCGCGCTGGAAGCCGATCGTCGAGACGTCCGGCGCGCAGATCGAGTAGGGCCAGATCGAGTAGGGGCTGGGCTTCAGCCCGGGTGCTCGTCCCGGTCGCGGGCGGGCACCGGCTGGCTGGCGGCGAGGAAGCGCGAGACGGCGGAATCCACCAGGCGCGCGCGCTCGCAGGCGGTCAGTTCGGAATCGCGGACGCCGAACAGCACCCGCAAGTGGTGATGGCCGCATAGCATGCCCAGGAACTGCTCGGCGGCGAGGCGTGGGTCGGGCAGGGACAGCTTGCCCTGCCGGGCCTGTTCGCCCAGATAGCACGCCAGCGACCCTGCCAGCCGGTCCGGCCCGGCCTCATAGAAGGCGCGACCCAGGTCCGGCTGGCGCGGAGCCTCGGCGACGACGACGCGGTAGAGCGAGAGCGCGGTCGGCGAGATCAGCATCTCGAAGAAGGCGTGGCCGATGCCGGTCAGGACCTCGTCCGGGGGCGCCTTGGTCTCGGTTGCGGCCTCGATCTGGGGGACCAGGCAGGCGCAGCGGCCATGGACGATGGCGGCGAACAACGCATGCTTGGTAGGAAAATGGCTGTAGACGGTGGCCTTGGAAACACCGGCCCGGGCGGTGACCGCCTCCATGCTGGCGGCCTCGAACCCGTCCCGGAGGAAGATTTCCGTCGCGGCATTCAGGATCGCCGCGCGCTTGTCCGGTGCCTTTGCCATCGCCTCGCATCGCCGTTCAATTTTGGTGCAACGCAGCATTGCCGCGTTTCGTGCATTTAAATATGCTGTACTGGACCGTTCAGTTCAATCGAATGACCAGCCGCTGGCGAGATTGCCCGGCATGGTCGGAGGCAACTCCATGCGTGCGTTCATCGGAATCCTGGTCGTGCTGGCGGTCGCAGCCGGAGGCGGATACCTCTATTGGCAGAAGGTCATGCTGCCGGCGCAGAGCCGCGCCGCGGCCGGCGGCCCGCCGAAAGGCTTCGCCATGCCGGTGGAGGCGGCCGAGGTCACCATCGGCCGGGCCGAGCGCCGGGTGAATGCCGTCGGCTCGCTGCGCAGCAACGAATCGGTGACCCTGCGGCCGGAGGTGGCGGGGCGCGTCACCAGCCTCGGCTTCGAGGAAGGCCAGAAGATCAAGCGCGGCCAGGTGCTGATGCAGCTCGACAGCTCGGTCGAGAAGGCGGAACTGGCCCAGGCCCAGGCCCAGGTGGCGCTGGCCCGCACCAATGCCAACCGGGCCAGCGAGCTGGTGCAGCGCGGGGCCGGGACGCAGCGCGCGATGGACGAGGCGCGGGCCACCCTTCGCACCGCCGAGGCGCAGGTCCAGCTCAACCAGGCGCGAATCGAGAAGATGACCGTGGTCGCGCCCTTCGACGGCGTCGCCGGGCTGCGCAAGGTGTCCGTCGGGGCCTTCGTCCAGGCCGGCGCCGATGTCGTCAATCTGGAACAGATCGACCCGCTCAAGGTCGATTTCCGGGTGCCGGAGGTGTTCCTGGCCGCGGTCCGCACCGGGCAGAAGATCACCGTCACCATCGATGCGCTGGCGAACGAGCAGTTCACCGGCGAGGTCACCGCCATCGACCCGCTGGTGGACGCCGCCGGCCGCTCCATCGTGATCCGCGCCCGCCTCGCCAACCCCGACGAGAAGCTGCGGCCGGGGGTGTTCGCGCGCGTCATGCTGACCCTGGCGACGCGCGAGGATGCCGTCTTCGTGCCCGAGCAGTCCTTGATCTCCCAGGGCGACAAGCAGTTCGTCTACAAGGTCGTCGATGGCGACCCGGGCAAGAAGGTGGTGCGCTACACCGAGGTGAAGCTGGGCCACCGCAAGGGTGCTACGGCCGAGGTGACCGAGGGGCTGGTGGCGGGCGACGTGGTCGTCACCGGCGGCCTGCTGAAGGTGCAGGACGGTGTCCCGGTCCAGGTCGTGCCCGCACCGCCCCCACCTGGGCCGCAATCCGCCAGCCGGGGCTGAAGCGATGACGATCTCCGAGCTGTCCGTCCGCCGCCCCGTCCTGGCGACGGTGATGAGCCTCGTCATCCTGCTGCTGGGGCTCATGTCCTACAGCCGGCTGGCGGTGCGCGAATATCCCAACATCGACGAGCCGGTCGTCACGGTCGAGACGACCTATCGCGGCGCCTCGGCCGAGATCATCGAGAGCCAGGTCACGACGCCGCTCGAGGATTCGCTGTCCGGCATCGAGGGCATCGACGTGATGTCGTCGATCAGCCGGGCCGAGATGAGCCAGATCACCGTGCGCTTCCGCATCGATCGCGACGCGGACAGCGCGGCGTCGGACGTGCGCGACCGGGTCGGGCGCGTGCGCAACCAGCTTCCCGACGAGATCGACGAGCCGGTGATCGCCAAGGTCGAGGCCGACGCCCAGCCGATCATCTACCTGGCCTTCGCGTCCGACCGGCACTCGCCGATCGAGGTCACCGACTATGCCGACCGCTTCGTGAAGGACCGGCTGCAGAACCTGCCCGGAGTCGCCAACGTCCGCATCTTCGGCGAGCGCCGGGTGTCGATGCGCATCTGGCTCGACCGCATGCGGCTCGCCGCCTTCAACATGACGCCGCAGGACGTGGAGAACGCGCTCCGCGCCCAGAACATCGAGATCCCGGCCGGCCGCATCGAAAGCCAGTCGCGCGAATTCACCGTCGTCAGCGAGACCGACCTGCGCACGCCGGCGCAATTCAACGACATGATCATCCGCGACGAGGCCGGCTATCCCGTGCGCCTGCGCGATGTCGGCCGGGCCGAGATCGACGCCCGCGACACCCGCGTCTCGGCCCGCTTCAACGGCAGCCCGGCGGTGGCACTCGGCATCATCAAGCAGTCGACCGCCAACCCCCTGGACGTGTCCACCGCCCTGACCGAGGCGCTGCCGCAGATCACCGCCAGCGCGCCGCCGGGGATGACCATCACCAACGCCTACGACAGCTCGATCTTCATCTCGCGCTCGATCGACAACGTCTTCACCACGATCGGCGAGGCGATCGTGCTGGTGGTGCTCGTCATCTTCGTCTTCCTGCGCTCGTTCCGCGCCACCATCGTGCCGCTGGTGACCATCCCGGTGTCGCTGATCGGCGCCTTCTCGCTGATGCTGCTGTTCGGCTTCTCGATCAATACGCTGACGCTGCTGGCCATGGTGCTGGCGGTGGGCCTGGTCGTCGACGACGCCATCGTCATGCTGGAGAACATCTCGCGCTACGTCGAGCAGGGCATGAAGCCCTACGAGGCGGCGCTGAAGGGATCGCGCGAGATCGCCTTCGCGATCGTCGCCATGACCATCACGCTGGCCGCCGTCTATGCCCCGATCGCCTTCCAGACCGGCCGCACCGGGCGGCTCTTCATCGAGTTCGCGCTGACGCTGGCGGGGGCGGTCATCGTGTCCGGCTTCGTCGCGCTGACCCTGTCGCCGATGATGTGCCGCTTCATGCTGAAGCACCAGGAGCACCACAACTGGTTCTATCGCGTCACCGAACGCGGCCTCGAAGGGCTGAATTCCGGCTATCGCCGGGTCCTGCGCTACACGCTTGGCATGCGCCCGGCGGTGGTCCTGCTGATGCTGTGCGTCGCGGCCTTCGCGGGCGTCATCTTCCGCACCCTGCCGTCGGAACTGTCGCCGGTCGAGGATCGCGGGGTCATCGTCGCCATCGGCATCGCCCCCGAGGGCTCGACCATCGACTTCACGGAAAGCTATGCGCGGCGCATGGAAGGCGTGTGGAAATCGGTGCCGGAGGTGGAGAAATACTTCCTCGTGGTCGGCTTCCCGGTGGTGACGCAGGCGATCAGCTTCGTCCGCCTGGTCGACTGGGAGCAGCGAAAGGTCCGCACCCAGGAGGTCGTGCCGCAACTGATGCCGAAGCTGTTCGCGGGCATCCCCGGCATCCTGGCCTTCGCCACCATGCCGCCGTCGCTGGGCCAGAGCCCGATCGACAAGCCGGTGCAGTTCGTCCTCCAGACCTCCTCGCCCTATAGCGAGCTGCAGGCCGCGGTCGACCGCATCATGGCCGCGGCCCGCCAGAACCCCGGGCTGGCCGGCCTCGACGTCGACCTGAAGCTGAACAAGCCGGAGCTGCGGGTCACCGTGAACCGCGAGAAGGCGGCCGATCTCGGCATCGGCATCGACACCATCGGCCGCACGCTGGAGACGATGCTGGGCGGCCGCCAGGTCACCCGCTTCAAGCAGAACGGCAAGCAGTACGACGTCGTCGTCCAGGTGGCCAACGTCGAGCGCACCAACCCCGACGACATGGCGGAGATCTTCGTGCGCGCGCAGTCGGGCCAGATGATCGCGCTGTCGAACCTGGTGACGGTGGTGGAGACGGTGGCCCCGCGCGAGTTGAACCACTTCAACAAGCTGCGCGCGGCGACCGTCACGGCGACCTTGAACCCCGGCTACCCCCTGGGCGACGCCTTGGCCTTCCTCCAGGCGGAGGCGGCCAAGCTGCCGGCCAACATCGTCACCGACCTGGCCGGCTCCAGCCGCGAATACCGCACCTCCACGGGCGGCATCTACATCACCTTCCTGCTGGCGCTGGCCTTCATCTACCTGGTGCTGGCGGCGCAGTTCGAGAGCTTCGTCGACCCCTTCATCATCATGCTGACGGTGCCGCTGTCGATGACCGGCGCCCTGCTGGCCCTCCAGCTCAGCGGCGGCACGCTCAGCGTCTACAGCCAGATCGGGCTGGTGACGCTGATCGGCCTCATCACCAAGCACGGCATCCTGATCGTGGAGTTCGCGAACCAGCTCCAGGAACGCGGCCTGTCGAAGATGGAGGCGGCGATCGAATCCTCGGTCCTGCGCCTGCGCCCGATCCTGATGACGACCGGGGCCATGGTACTGGGCTCCCTCCCGCTGGCGCTGGCGACCGGCGCCGGCGCGGAAACCCGCTCGCAGATCGGCTGGGTCATCGTCGGCGGCCTGACCTTCGGGACCTTCCTGACGCTGTTCGTGGTGCCCACCGCCTATACGCTGCTGGCCCGCCGCCGCGAGCCATCGGCGGAGGCGGTGGCCGCCGCCGCGGCTGCACCCCACCCCGCCGAGTAGGCCCGCTCTACACGATGGGGCACCTGCCGCCGTCGACATTGATCGCGGTGCCAGTGACGTAGCCGCCGGCGTCCGATACCAGGAGGCACGCGACGGCCGCGAACTCTTCGGCGCGCCCGACCCGCCCCATGGGGATGGCCTTGCCCTTCTCGGCCAGGAACTCCTCATAGCTCTGGTTGGAGCCCGCCCGGGCGCGCTGGGCGTGCTGGCGCACCCACTGGTCGCTGTCGATCTGCCCCACCAGCAGGGCGTTCACCAGCACGTTGTAGGGCGCCCCCTCGTGCGACAGGACCTTGGTCAGCGCCAGGCCCGCGGCGCGCGATACCGAGGTCGGCGCGCTGCCCGGCCCCGGGGCCTTGGAGTGGGTGTTGAGGACGTTGATGACGCGGCCCCAGTTGCGCGCCTTCATGTCGGGAAAGGCGAGGCGGGTCAGGCGGATGGCCGCGAACAGCTTGAGATCGAGGTCGTCCTGCCAGGTCGCGTCGTCGACCTTCTCGAACGGCCCGGTCTGCGACTTGCCGGCATTGTTGACGATGATGTCGACCTTGCCGAAGCGGGCGACGGCGTCGGCGTAGGCGCGCGTGCAGCCGTCGGCGGTGGCGACGTCGGCTGCCACCACATGCACGGCCCCGCCTTTGGTGGCGATGGCGGCGCGGGCCGCTTCCAACGGCTCGGCCTGGCGCGCCACCAGCACCACCGACGCGCCCGATTCCGCGAACGTCTCGCCCATCGCCCGGCCCAGCCCCTTGCTGCCGCCGGTGATCAGCGCCACCCGCCCGTCCAGTCGAATTTCCAAGATCGCATCCCCCTTGTCGGATCAGGGGGCATCATCGGGGATGAGCCGGCGTCCGTCGAGCGAGACGCTTCTGACACGACAAAAAGGGGAAGATGCCAGGCACCTTCCCCTCCTGCGGAACCGCCGGCCCCCCGCGAGGGATCAGTGGTAGCTGGGCATGGCCCGGATCTGGTCCGCGGTGGCATTGAACGCCAGGCCGCCGCTGGTCGAATGATGCATGTGCTCCAGCGGCAGGCTGATGACGCGTTCGATCGAGCCCGGCCACTGGCCGAGGCCGACCACGGCGATCGGGCTGCGGTCGGGCATGATCACGATATCCATCACCTGCCCGACGCGACTGCCGTACATGTCGCTCACCTGGGACCCGATCAGGCCGTTGACGCTCAAGCCGGGACCGACCGGCACGCCGGGCGTCGTATAGGTCGTCACCGCCGGCGCATAGGCGGGTGGCGGCGGATAGGTGGGCTGCGTGTAGTAGGTCGGCTGCGCGTAATAGACGGGCGCACTCGACGGTGGCGCATAGTAGGTGGGCGCCAGGCCCGGCGAATGCGGCGGCATGCCTTCGCCGGCATCGTTCGAGCGCTCGCCGGACGGCACCGAGCCCGGGCGGCTCTGCAGCGGCAGGTTGGGGCTGGAGGTCGTGTTCTGGTTCGAGTTCGATGTCGACAGGACCGGGTCGAAAGACGGGTCCGCGGCCAGGGCGGGGGCGCCCGCGAGCAGGGCGAGCGCGGCCGTCGCCGCAACGAATGGAATCTTCATCGCGCACCTCTGACTGGGAATGCTCGAAAGCGCGGGCCGGCGCGGGGGCCGGCCATGTCCCATTCAAACCTGGGCCGTGGCTGTTTCGTTCCGGTGATAGCCGTGCCGGGTTACGTCAGGCGGCGCGGGGCGTTCGCGGCGCCGACTAGGCGACGGCCTGGAGCCCCTTCCTGGCGACGAGTGTCAGAAGCTTCAGCGAGGCGCCGCGCGGATGCTTTTCGCCTCGCTCCCACTGGCTCACCAGCCCCGTGGTGACATTGAGATAGCGGGCGAACACTGCCTGGCTCGCCTTCTCCTTCGTCCGAATCGAGCGAATCTGCTCGGGCGTCAGCGTCTCGATCGGCGTCAGGCACATCTCGTCGAAGGCCCTCATCGTCCGCTTGTCCATCACGCCCGCGTCGGTGAGGCCGAGCGCGGTCTCGTGTACAGCCGCCAGCGCGTCGCTTCGATACCCCTTACCCATGGCACTTGATCTCCGTAATCGTGCCGT
Organism: uncultured Rhizobiaceae bacterium; assembly: GCA_964594715.1. Taxonomy (GTDB): domain Bacteria; phylum Pseudomonadota; class Alphaproteobacteria; order ATCC43930; family Allostellaceae; genus Allostella. The sequence goes on from CAZQOA010000004.1 coordinate 97,844, forward strand.
TCGTCATCGCGGTGGCCAGATTTCGGAACTCCCGCAGCCCGGCGCGCTTGAAGTTGTCTCGGTCCGCCGCGCATGGCCAGTTCGGCATCCGAGATGCCTCCGCTTTCGATCCCCGCCCGGTCTTCAGTCCGTGAGGGGATTGACCGCCGCGGCGATGGCGTCGGTGATCGCGGCCGCGACGCAGGCATAGCCGCGGTCGTTCAGGTGCAGCTGGTCGGCGTCGAGCAGCACGGGGAAGGTCAGGATGCCGCCGTCGACCCAGTGGCGCATGATGTCGAAGCGTCGGAACAGCCCGACGCCGGCCTGGCGGGCCACCTGGTCGGTGGCGACCAGCACCGAGGCCACGATCGGTTTCGCCAGCACCTTGGGTGCGTATTGGGGGTCCATCAGGATCATGTCGGCGCCGATCGCCCTGGCCCGGGCGATCCCGTCGCGCAGCTTGTCGGCATAGTCGCCCAAGGTCGTCGAGCGCAGCGCGGAATTGGCGCCGACCTGCCAGATGACGAGGTCGGGGGCGAGTGCCGTCACGTCGCGGTCCCAGCGCGCCAGCATGTCCGACACCACCTCGCCGTTCACGCCGCGGTTCAGCACCCGGACCCGGGTCCCCGGAAATTCCGCCGCCAGCATCCGCTTCATGCGGCTGGGATAGGCCATCTTCGGTTCGCTGGCGCCCGCGCCGAAGGTCGAGGAGGAGCCGATGGTGACGATCGTCAGCGTCGCCCCCGGCACCAGCTTTGACGCGGTGCGCGGCAGCCTCGCGTCGATGCGCAAGAGGTCCTCGGGCACCTCGCACTCATCGGTGCTCCAGGCGGCGGCCGGGCCGGCGAGGGCGCACAGCAGCAGCAGGGCGCCGGCCAGCGGTCGCAGCCGGGGCAAAGCCACTCGACGCTGCCGTTCAGCGCGGGGTGGCGTCATGGACGGTCTTGATGACGCGGGCCAGCAGCTCGGCGATGCAGGCGTGGACGTGGTCGGCGAAGGCCTCCTGGTCGGCCTTGATGCGGCCGGGCGTGCCGAAGCGCTCCTCCTCCGACCAGCCGCGCATGATGGCATGGCGGTGGAATACCGGGCTGGCCGTGCCGGCCGCGACCCAGTTCATATGCTCCAGGTAGGGCGCGAAATCGATCAGCCTGGCGCCGATCGGGCTGAACTGCATGTCCATCATGATGAGGTCGACATTGGCGCGCTTCAGCGCCTCGGCGCCCTTGCGGAGCGCGGCCCCGAACGTCTCCGGCGCCACCTCGCGGACGGCGTCCACGGTGCCGGTCTGCCAGACCACCAGTTGCGGCTGCTCGGCCGCGACGAAGTTTGGCATCTCGTCGGCCATCGCCTCGGTCAACCAGCCGCGGCGCCCCTGGCTCTCGACGGTGACGGGTACGCCCAGCTTCCGCGTCAGGGCCGCACCCAGCTTCATCGGATAGGGCTTGCCGGGGCCACTGGTTCCGGCGCCGCCGCTCGACGCGGAGCCGACGACCAGGACCTTGATCGGCTTGCCGGCGCGCACCGCGGCCGCGACGGTCGGCAGTTCGCCCGCCGTCTCCAGCACGTTCTCGGGCGCGCTGCAGTCGACCTTGCGGGCGCTGGCGGGCGGCGACGCGCCCAGCAGCAAGGCCATCGCGATCATTGGCAACGCGCACCGCATCGTCGGCAGGGCGTACCGCATCATTCGGCCGCGGCCAGCCGCGGACCCGCGGCGTGGGCCTTCTCCGCGGCCTTGTACCAGGACAGGATGGCGGCCAGCAGGCACATCAGCAGGATGCCGGTGGCGCCTACCGCGACCTGCGTGACGAGCGAGCCGTCCAGTTCCAGCAGCACGAACTCTCCACTGAAGGACAGGAAGGTCCCGACGCAGAAGACGGCGAGGCTGTGCTGGCCGCAGATGACCAGCGGCCGGGCCAGCCGGGACGACAGGAAGCGCGCCTGCGGGCCGACCCAGCGCGCCGTCAGGTAGGCCAATGCCAGGAAATGCAGGGCCCGCAGCGGGTCGAGCGAGGTCTTGTCGATCGGGTAGAGCACCCGGGCCAGCCAGGTCGGGACGGTGCCCTCCAGGCCGGGCACGTTCCAGGACAGCGCGATCCAGAAGGCGAAGGCCAGGTAGATCCCGATGACCGGCACCAGCCACCGCTCCTGGCGGGCGAGCCAGGCCAGTATGCCGGGCGTGCGGGTCGCGACCGCGCCCATGACGAACAGGATCTGCCAGGTGAAGGGATTGAAGAACCAGCCGGCGTCGCCCGGATAGTTGGGCAGGTTCCAGCCGAAGCGCCGGGCGCCCAGATAGAGTGCCAGCGACGCCGCCATCACCAGCAACGGCCGGCGCATCGCCGCCCACAGGACCAGGGGGAATGCCGCCAGGAGGACGATGTACAGCGGCAGCACGTCCATGTTCACCGGCCGGAACTTCAGCAGCAGCGCCTGGATCAGGGTGACGTGCGGTTCGTCGAGAAAGGTCAGGACGTTCATCTCTTCGACGAACATCTGGTTGTCGAAGCGCAAGGCGAGGAAGGCGATTTCCGCGGTGAAGGCCAGGAACAGCATGAGATGGGCGACGTAGATCTGCCAGACGCGGCGCAGGATACGGGCCGAGGCGAGGACGAAACCCTGCCGGCCCATCGCCCCACCATAGGCGATCGCCGCAGAGTAACCGGAGATGAAGACGAAGATCTCCGTCGCATCGCTGAACCCGTAGTTCCGGTTGGTTGCCCAGGTCAGCACATTATAATGCATATGGTTCAGGAAAATGAACCATAAGGCTAGCCCGCGGAAGAAATCGAGCCGGAGATCGCGATTCCGGGTATCAGCGTCCCTCGCCATTCTGGACTGCTCCGGCATCGGCGTCGGGCGGCAATATGACTACGCCGGTGCCCGACGGCAATCCGTGTTTGAGGGCCGGCCCACCGCCGGAGAGGTGAATTCCCCGACGCACCTTCCCTGGGCGGCCCCGGCTGGTGTAGCCTGCCGCGGCCGGTACCCTTCGGGGTTTTGAAAGGGAACGTGGTGCGCCTGGGTGCTGATGGCATTCGGGCAACGCCACGGCTGCCCCCGCAACTGTAAGCGGCGAGTACGGAGCCCAACGACGCCACTGGCGCCGACCGGTCCAATGGGACGGGAAGGCGGCTGGGAAGGCGGGCTCCGGAACCACGACCCGTGAGCCAGGAGACCTGCCGGCAATGTAGGTCGTTTGTGCGCGCCGCCGGCGGGGTGACCGGGGTGTCGTGGAGTAGCCGGCGATGCGTGCCGGCCGCCCTCCGTCGCAGCGATCGTTGGCCGTCCACCGGGAATCCCGGGAACGGCCGTCGTGGGGGGCATTATGCTTCATCGCTCGGGGCCGGCAACGGCCTTGCTTTCCGCCGTCGTGGCCATGCTGCCGCTGGCGTCCGTGGCGCAGGAGCCGACGCGGCTCGATTCCATCATCGTATCGGCCAATCGGGTGGAGGTTCCGGCCGACAGCGTCGGCAGCGCCGTGTCGCAGATCAGTGGCGACGAGCTGCGCCGCCGCCAGGTCCGCCGCCTGGAGGATGCGCTGGACCTGCTGCCGGGACTGACCGTCCGGCGCACCGGCAGCATCGGCACCCCCGCCGCCGTCAGCCTGCGCGGGCTCGGGCCCCGCAACACCCTGGTCCTGCTCGACGGGGTGGAGATCGGCGACGTCAGCCGGTCGCAGGTCACCTACGAGTTCGGCACCATCCCGGTTGAGGAGGTCGAGCGCATCGAGGTGCTGCGAGGGCCCCAATCGACGCTCTACGGCGCCGATGCTTCGGGCGGTGTCATCAACATCGTGACGCGGCGCCCGAACCGTCCGTTCGAGGGCAACATCCAGTTCGAGGGCGGCACCTGGGGGACGCTGGAATCGAGCGCCGGCATCCGCGGCAAGGTGGGACGCTTCACCTACGGCGCCTCGGCGTTCGGTTTCCGGACCGACGGGTTCTCGTCCTTTCCCAAGGCGCGCGGCGGCCGCGAGCGGGACGGCCACGAGACCTGGGCCGGGAGCGCCCGGTTCGGCGCCGAGCTGACCGACAATCTGCGCACCGCACTCTGGGTCTCGCAGAGCGAGGCCCGGGTCGACTACGACCAGAGCGACGCCGACCTGACCGACCAGTATTTCACCAAGCGCGAGCGGTTCCTGCGCAGCACCACCACGCTCCAGGCCTTCGACGGGCGCTGGACGAGCACGCTCGGGCTCTCCCACTCCACCCACCAGCGCGACTACAAGGGGCGGCAGAACGTCAGCCTCGGCGACCATTATGACGGCACCAAGACCAAGCTCGACTATCTGGGCAATGTCCGCCTGGCGCCCGGCCACGCGATCACCTTCGGGGCCGAGGGCGAGTGGGACAACCTCGACCAGGACACCCCGGCCGTGCTCGGCGCCCGCGATTTCTCGCGCATCGATGCCAAGGCGCGCACCACCGCGGCCTTCGCGGAATACCGGGTGAACCCGTTGGAAGGGCTGAACCTGACGGCCGGCCTGCGGCACGACGAGCATGACCGCTTCGGCGGCGCCACCACCTGGCGGGTCACCGGCGCCTATCTGGTGGATGCCACCGACACCAAGCTCCGGGCCAGCTACGGCACCGGCTTCGTCACCCCGTCGCTGTTCGAGCTGTTCGACCATTGCATCGGCAACCGCGACCTGAAGGCGGAGCGCAGCCGGGGCTGGGACGCGGGCTTCGACCAGTACCTCTTCGGCGACCGGGTGGTGGCCAGCGCCTCCTATTTCGATTCGCGCATCGACGACCAGCTCCGCTTCGACTTCGCCCGCGCCGCGCCGGCGGGCTGCCCGTTCCAGTTCGGCGGCTACCTCAATGTCGAGAAGGTGACGTCGAAGGGCGTCGAGCTGGAGCTGCGGGCGCGGCTCGACGAGACCCTGACGCTGCGCGGCCAGTACACCTACCAGAATGCGAAGAACGCGCTGACCGACACCCCCCTGAAGGACGTACCCCACCACCAGGGCGCGATCGCGCTTGACTGGCGCTTCCTGGAGCGCGCGACCGCCGGCGCCACGGTTCGGATGCGCGGCGAAAGCGACAGCGGCTTCACGGCCGGGACCAAGGCCGGCGGGTTCGTCACCGCCGACCTGCGCGTGGACTATGCGGTGGCCGAAGGCGTCAGCGTCTATGGTCGCGTGGTGAACATCTTCGACGCCGACTATGAGGAGACCTATGGCTTCGCCACGCCCGGCCGCTCGGGATATGTCGGCGTGCGTGTCCGCTACTAGGGCGGCGACGGCAGCCGCGCTGCTCTGGCTGCTCGTGCCGGGCGCAGCGGCAGCCCTGCCGACCGTCGTCAGCATCAATCTCTGCGCCGACCAGCTGGTCCTGGCGCTGGCCGACCGGGCGCAGATCCTGGCGGTCGGCCGGCTCGCGGCCGATCCGGCATTCTCGGCGATGTATCGCGAGGCGGCCGGCATCCCGGCCATCCGCGATACGGCCGAGGCGGTGATGCGGCTCGCGCCGGACCTGGTGATCTCGGGCGCGCACCAGCAACGCAAGACCAACGAGCTGCTGGGGCGCATGGGATTTCGCGTGGTGGCCTTGCCCGCGCCGGACGATGTCGAGGGGGTGGCGGACCTGGTCGTCACCGTCGCCGGCGCGCTGGGGCAGGGGCCGCGCGGCGACCGGCTGGCGGCCGAGGTCCGGGCCGTGTTCCAGCCGCCGGAGCGCCCGACCGGTGCAAGCGCGCTGGTCTGGCGGCCGAACGGCTTCGTCTCCGGCCGGGGGACGCTGAGCGACGCCGCCCTGGTGGCGGCCGGCCTCGACAATGCCGCGGCCAGGGCCGGCATCGGCAGCTGGGGAACGATGCCGCTGGAGCGGGTGGTCACGGCACCGCCCGACCTCCTGGTGCTCGACGACTACACGGCCGACAAGTCGTCGCGCGCCCAGGCGCTGCTGGTGCATCCGGCGCTGGCCCGCCTGTCGCCGCCGATGCGGGTCGGCAGCGTGCCGACCGCGGACTGGCTCTGCCCCGGCCCGTGGATGCAGGCGGCCGTGCTTCGACTGCGGACGCTGGCGCATGGGATGCGCCCGTGACGCGGGCGCCCGGGCTCGTGGTTGCGCTCTCCCTCACCGCATTGGTCGTGGCTACGGCGAGCCTGGCGGTCGGCTATGTGTCGCTGCCGCTGGCCGACCTCGCGGCCGGCCTGGTGGGGCAGGGGGCGGCCGCACCTTTGGTGCAGGAGATCCGCCTGCCGCGCGTCCTGCTGGCGCTTGCCGTCGGCGGGTCGCTCGGGCTGTCGGGGGCCGCCTTGCAGGGACTGCTGCGCAACCCGCTGGCGGAGCCGGGGGTGGTCGGCATTTCCGCCAGTGCCGGCCTGGGGGCGGTGATCGCGCTCTATTTCGGCCTCGCCGCCGCCTGGCCGCCGGCACTGCCGCTGCTCGGCATGGCGGGCGCCGGGGTGGCCGCGGTCCTGGTGCTGGCCATGGCCGGCGCCGGGGCGGGGGTGCTGTCGCTGGTCCTGGCCGGGGTCGCGGTCTCGAGCTTCGCCGTGGCCCTGACCGCGCTCGCCCTCAACCTGGCGCCCAACCCCTACGCGCTGTCGGAAATGCTGTTCTGGCTGCTGGGGTCGGTGCGCGACCGCAGCAATGCCGATCTCGCCCGCGCCTTGCCGCTGATGGCGGTCGGCTGGCTGCTGCTGCTGTCCAGCGGCCGCGGGCTGGACGCGCTGACCCTGGGCGAGGAGACGGCGGCCAGCCTCGGTATCCGGGTCGGCCGGCTGCGCGTCCTGGTCGTGGCTGGCACCGCACTCGCGGTCGGGGCGGCGGTTTCCGTCGCCGGGACCGTCGGCTTCGTCGGGCTGGTGGTGCCGCACCTGCTGCGCCCGCTCTGCCACCATCGCCCGTCGCGCCTGCTGCTGCCGAGCGCGCTGGGGGGTGCTGTGCTGGTGACGGCGGCGGACATCCTGGTCCGCCTCATCCCGACCGGAACCGAGCTGCATCTGGGGGTGGTGACCTCGATCCTGGGCGCACCCTTCTTCCTGGTGCTGCTCCTCTCCCTGGGGCGGCGATGACGGCGGCCCTCGACCTCAACGGGCTGACGGTGCGGCTCAACGGCCGCGAGGTGGTGCGCCAGGCCTCGTTCACCCTTCCACGCGGGCGGCTGATGGCGCTGATCGGGCCGAATGGAGCCGGCAAGACGAGCCTGCTGCGCGCGGTCGCCGGGGCCGCGACCGGGGATTGGCAGGGTGGCATCGCCATCGCCGGGCGTGACCAGCGGACCCTGACGCCCGGCCAGCGCGCGCGCATGGTCGCCTACCTGCCGCAGCAG
>CAZQOA010000005.1:0-47181 GCA_964594715.1 uncultured Rhizobiaceae bacterium
GCGTCACCTACGTCAACCCGGCCGACGACCCGCGAAAGAAGTAGGGGCCATAGACGGCGGGAGGTGTGGGGGGTGTAGGCCGCGAACGGCGCTCCTTGCTATAGGTCGAGGCGGCCAGACAGGAGCGCCCGCGATGCCCAGTTCAATGACGATGACGATCGACACCTCGCTTGCGGCGCGGGTCGCGGCGACGCTGATCGCCCGGCGCCAGACGCTTGCCGTGTCGGAATCCTCCGCCGGCGGGCTGATCTCCGCGGCATTGCTGTCGGTGCCCGGCGCCTCGGCCTATTTCCTGGGCGGCGGCATCATCTACACGGGGGCCGCGCGCGAGGCGCTGCTGGGGGTCACGCCGCCGATGATGGTGGGGCTGCGCTCGGCAACCGTCGAGATGTCCCGCCTGCTCGCCCGGACGGTGCGGGCGCGGCTCGGCGCCGACTGGGGATTGGCGGAGACCGGGGCCACCGGCCCGTCGGGCAACCGCTACGGCGACGCCGCCGGCCATTGCTGCCTCGCCATTGCCGGCCCGCGGGAAATGAGCCGCGTGCTGGAGACCGGCAATGCCGACCGGATGGCGAACATGGTGGCCTTCACCGTGGCCGCCCTGGGCCTGCTCGAGGAGGCCCTGGCGGCGGAATAGGGAGGCGACGGCGAGGAACCATCGGCCCGCGATTCCGTTCCGACAGGTGTCCCGGTCGCCCCCCGACTGAAGCCCCGGCAACCGAAGGCCCGGGCGGAACATCGGTTCGGTTCCGGACGGGCGCACGGACGATCGAGATCAGGAGCGACCCATCATGAAACCATCCCACCTCGCCGCCGCCCTCATGCTGGTCGGTGTCATCGCGGGCCCGATCGCGGCCTGTTCCAGCACGCCGACGCGGCAGAGCACGGGCGAATATGTCGACGACGCCGCCATCAGCACCAAGGTGCGGGCCCAGTTGGTCGGCGACAAGGACCTGAACGTCTTCCAGATCGACGTCACCACCTATGATGGCGTCGTGCAGCTGAGCGGCACCGTGAACTCGCCGGCGATCAAGGCCCATGCCGGGCGGGTGGCCCGCGGCACCGACGGCGTCAAGGGCGTGCGCAACGACCTCGTGGTCAAGTAGCGACCCTCGTTGTCGAGCCGGCGGCCAGCCTCGCGCCCGGCTGGTCGCCGACTCCTCGCGATCCATCTTTACAGGCCCCCGACCGGCGGGTGAGGGTGGGGACATGTCCGCGTCTCTCTCCTCCCGCACCTCCCGTCTCGATCGCGTCCTGGGGCAACTGCCCCGCACCTATGCCGGCCCGGGCGGGGCGGTGGCGGTGCTGCAGGATGGCGAGGTCCTGGTCCGGCATGCCTGGGGCTGGGCCAATGCCGAGCGGCGGATCGCCTTCACGCCGCACACGCTGTTCCGCATGTGCTCCATCACCAAGCAGTTCACCTGCGGGGTGGTGCTGGATGCCTTCCCCGATCCCTCCGTGCTCGATGCCGACGTCGCCGCCCGCCTGCCGCTGCTGGAGCAGGCGGCGCCCGGCGCCTTGCACCTGTGCCACAACCAGTCGGGCCTGCGCGACTATTGGGCGGTGGCGATGCTGCACGGGGCGCCGGTGGAGGCGCCTTTCGGGGATCGCGAAGCCGCCCGACTGATCGCGGGGACGCGCACGCTCCACTTCGCGCCGGGCACCCGCAATTCCTATGTGAACCAGAATTTCCGCATTCTCTCGGACATCCTCGAGGAGCGCACCGGCCGCAGCTTCGCGGAGCTCTTGCGCGCGCGCATCTTCGAGCGCGCCGGCATGGAGACCGCGCTGCTGGCCGCCGATACCCGCGCCATGCCGGATGGCACCGAGGGCTATGAGGGCACCCAGGCGGCCGGGTTCCGGGCCGCGGAGAACCGCATCCAGTGGACCGGCGATGCCGGGATCGGCGCCTGCCTCGACGACATGATCGCCTGGGAGCGCCACATCGATGCGACGCGCGACGATGCGGGTGCGCTCTATGGCCGCCTGTCGGCGCCGGTGCGCTTCGCCGACGGCAGCGCTGCCGCCTACGGCTTCGGGCTGGGCCGGACGACCGAGTTCGGCCGCGCGGCCAGCGGCCATGGCGGCGCGCTGCGCGGCTGGCGCAGCCATCGCGTTCATGTGCCTTCGGAGCGCGTCTCGGTCGTGGTCATGTTCAACCATATGGCGGATGTCCAGGCTGCGGCGTCGGACCTGCTGGCCGCGGTCCTGGGGGCGGACCGGCCGCGACCGGTCGCCATGCCGGCGCCGGCCTGGCTCGGCAGCTACCTCGAGCCGGAAACCGGGCTCGCCGTGCGCATCGACGCGGCGGGGGAGGGGCGGGTGCGGCTGCGCTACGGCCATTCGGCCGAGCGGCTCGACCTGCAAGCGGACGGCACCGCCGGCACCGGCCGGACGCGATTGCGCGCCGGCGACGGCGGGCTGTGGATGGACCGCCCGCAGGAGAACCAAGGATCCCGCCTTATCCCCTGCGAGAGCCCTTCTGCCACCGATCTGGCCGCGACCGACCTGGCCGGCCGCTACCGCTGCGACGAACTGGATGCCGAGCTGGAGGTAACCGATGCCGGCGGCGCGCTCTATGGCGGCTTCTCGGGATTCCTCGGCCAGGGACGGATGGAGCTGCTCGACCCGGTCGGGCCCGATGTCTGGACGCTGCCCTGTCCGCGGGCACTGGACCATACCCCGCCCGGCGACTGGACCCTGGCCTTCCAACGCGACGGGGCGGGCCGGGTCGCGGGGGTGGAGGTCGGGTGCTGGCTCGCCCGTCGCCTGCGCTACCTGCGCATCGGCTGACCGCGCAAGGTCGCTTCAGGCGCGGCGGGGTGGTCGGGCTCTTTCAGCTGCTTTCCCAACTCGACGAATACCGCCATCAGCGCGTCCCGCAAGCCGCGGTCATGGATGCGCTCATAGGCCCGTGACAGCTCGATCGCCTCCCGCCGCAACGCGATCTCGTCATGCTGCGGCTCCATCTCGCCCGCCAGGCCGGCGAAGAAGGCGGGGACCGGGGCGCCCAGGATGGCCGCGATGCGCGTCAGCACGCTGGCCGAAATGCGATTGCTGCCGCGCTCGTACTTCTGCACCTGCTGGAAGGTGAGCCCGATCGCCTCGCCCAGCTGCGTCTGGCTCAGGCCGGCGACGGTGCGATGAAGCCGCACCTGGCGGCCGACATGGATGTCGACCGGCGACGGGCCGTCGAGGATGGCAACGCGCCGGCGAACCGTCGGCGCCGGGCCCGGCTTCGGCGCGGAGGAGCCGGCAGGGGTCCCAAGGACGCGGCGGACGATGGTCAGGCCGGTCTGCAGCCGTGTCGCGATGTCGACATCGCCCATGCCGCTGGTGTGCAGCGCGCGAATGCGGGCCGCTTGGGACGTCGGAGAACGAGACACCGGCCGCACCTCGAAAGGAAGGGAGGATTTGCTGAAGCGCGGCACGCGATCGACGGCCGAAGCCATCAAGGAGAACGCGACGCTTCGGGCCGGATCATACCGATGCGCGCAAATATGTCGCCGTAGAGAGTTTTAGTATGACTTTATTCCCGCCAGTTATCGCTTTGCATCAGGCCGACTGGCTGCCTTCCGGGATACCTCATAGGTGAGGGCACCTTGCAGCGCCCCTTGGCGCCCAGGAAGGCCGGCGGCTTCATTCCTGTCCCGAGGCGACTCGCGACCGCCTGGTGCGCACGTCATCGGTTGTAGGGAGATTTCATGGTTCGCCCGCGCGAAAGCGCTCGGCGCAACGCTATCGATCGGGAATGCCGCCCAATTGCGCGTGGTCCCGGCAGGGCGTCGGTCCCAGAGAGGTGCCGCAGCGCGCGCCTAGCGAAAGGGTGCGACCGCGCCTGCCGGCACCCCCAGCGCCATCATCATGCGCGCCTGCACGGCGAACAGCCCTACCAGCCGCTGTCCCGCCCGCAATGTCGGGGCATTGAACAGGAGATCCATCGCCCTGCGAGGGTCCGGCTCCGCGACGACATAGGCTTCCACCGCTGACTCCGTGTGATCGCGCCTATTGGTCACGGTCACCAACCATCCATTTCGCATTGGCGTCTCCGGATTGGGCCATCTCCGCCTTGGTGCGGCGCCTGGCCCCGTCATTGTACGCTGCTTTGCAAGTGAGTCCCCGCCAAAGCGGCGCCACGGGCGCCTTCTACCCCTTCAGGGGTACTTGTTGACGGCAGGGCCTTGGCGCTTTTGCGCTATGGACCGGTCGGTAGCTCTGTATGCAACCATGACGCTCTGGATGAGTGGTCTACAAGGGTCCGATCGGCAAGGAGGGCACCCCCGATGGAAGAGCGTTTCGCCACGGTGTTGATCGATCCGAGCATGCTATGCCGCGAAGGCCTGGCTTCGGTACTGGCCGCGACCCGCTTCCGGCCGCAGGAGCGGCTGGAACGCCTGGAGCAATTGGCGGCCATCGATTTCCCGCCCGGGCTGCAGATCTTCTTCCTGGTCGACCTCGGTCCCGACGCGGATGTGGCGGGGGCGGGCGTCCGTGGCTTGAAGGCGCAGCATCCCGGTTGTTGCCTGCTGGTCCTGACCGATCGCTACGACCAGCGCCACATGCTGGCGGTCCTGGCGGCAGGGGCCAACGGCTACCTGATGAAGACGCTGTCGCCGGAGCTGATCGTGAAGTCGCTCGACCTGGCCGCCCTCGGCGGGGCGGTCTTCCCCGCCGCCGCCTTCGACGTGGCCGCCCGGGAGGCGGTGGAGCCGCCGAGCATGACCTATCTCAGCGCCGGCGTGCCGCGGCCTTTGTCCAATCGCGAGGTCGATATCCTGAAGCGGCTGTCGGTCGGCGAATCCAACAAGGTGATCGCACGTCTCTTCGGCATCGCCGAGGCCACGGTGAAGGTGCATATCAAGGCGATCCTGCGGAAGATCCAGGTGCGGAACCGTACCCAGGCGGCGATCTGGGCCCTGGAGCGCGGCCTCTCCGTCCACATGTCGCAGGCCGATCGGCCTTGAAGGACGGGCGAGAGGCCGTCCCGGCGCCGGCCGGCACCCTCATCGCCCGCGCTGGCTTCGCGCTGTGGGGCGAGCACTGGCAGGGCGAGATGGCGCGCGTGCTCGGCATCCATCGCGACACGGTGCAGGACTGGCGGCAGGGTCGCCGCCAGCCCAATCCGGGTGTCTGGCGGGACCTGCGCCGGATCGCGGTGGATCGCCAGCGCGACATCGCGGGGGTACTGGCGGAACTGCCGCCCGCTTAGGGCTGGCCTGCCCGGTGATGGTCGTCGGTTGTCCGGCCTGTCCGCTTGGGCCCGACGGCTACCCCTCCATGCAGTCCGGCCGCCGGCGGTGCCAGTCCTGGCTGCGCTCGTAGGCGTGGGCGGCGCGCAGCACGAGCCCGTCGCCCAGCCAGGGGCCGTGGATCATCAATCCGATCGGCAGCCCGTCGGACGTGAACCCGCAAGGCACCGAGCATGCGGGCTCGCCGGTCGCGTTGGCGATCGCCGTCAGGCCGGCGGCGAGGCCCAGCACCGAGGCCGGACGACCTTCGACCTCGACATGGGCGACGTCGTGCGGCGTCGCCGGCAGGGGGCCGGTCGGTGAAATCAGCAGGTCGATCTGCTCGAACAGCCGACGATAGGCGTGGCGCACCTTGGCCCGCACCTGTTGCGCCTGCAGGTAGTCGACGGCGGTGTAGGCGGAGGCCGAGGCCAGCAGTTCGATCAGGTCCGGCCCATAATCATCGGGCCGCGTCTGCAGCCAGCGCCGGTGGAAGTGCGCCGCCTCGGCCCAGGCGATGGTGAGACAGAGGTCGAGCCCGTGGCGGGCCTCGGGGATCGAGACCCGCACGATCTCGGCACCGAGGCCGCGATAGACCGCGACGGCCGCCATGACCGCGGCCCGGACCTCCGGATGACAATCGTCGAAATAGACGTCCGTCGGCACCCCCAGCTTCAGCCCCTTCACCCCCCGACCGAGGCCGCGGCGGATCGATGGTTTTCGCCCGGTCAGGCACGATGGGTCGCGGGCGTCGGGACCCGCGATCGCGTCGAGCATGATGGCCGCGTCCTCCGCCGTCAGGGCGATCGGGCCGGCATGGTCGAACGACCAGCTTTCCGGAAAAACGCCGAAGCGCGGCACCAGCCCGTAGGTCGGCTTGTGTCCGACCAGGCCGCACATGTGGGCCGGGATGCGGATCGATCCGCCGGTGTCGCTGCCGAGGCTGGCCAGGCCCTGTCGCGTCGCCACCGCCGCGGCCGACCCGCCCGACGAGCCGCCCGGAATGTAGCCGTGCTTCCAGGGATTGTGGCAGCGGCCGAAGAACGGGTTGTCGTTGGTCACCCCGCACGCCCACTCATGCATGTTGGCCTTGCCGACCAGCACCGCGCCGGCCTCGCGCAGCCGGGCCGTGGCGGGCGCGTCGAAGTCGGGCACGTAGTCCTTCAGGATGGTGGACCCGGCCGTGGTCCGGATGCCCTTGGTGCAATAGAGGTCCTTCAGGCTGACCGGGATGCCGTGCAGGGGCCCGCGCCAGTGGCCCGCCCGGATCTCCCGCTCCGCCTGGCGGGCCTGCCGGCGGGCGAGGTCGGCGGTGACGGTGATGAAGGCGTTGAGGCGCGGTTGCAGCCGCTCGATGCGGGCGATCGTCGCCTCGGCCAGGTCCACCGGCGACAGCCGGCCGCTGCGGATGGCGCGCCCCGCGCCGGCAATGGTCAGGCGGTCGAGATCGATCGGCTGCATGGCCGTCACCCGCGCGGCGTCAGGAAGTCGAACTCGAAGCCGGTGACGTCCTCGTCGTAGAAGCGCTGCATGCGCGCCTTCTGTTCGGCCAGGAACGGATGCAGGCGGCCGGCGCGGGCGTCATCGCAGGGCAGGCCCGCCCATTCGGCCACCGGCCGGACGGAGGATGGCGGCAATTTCGCGGGTTCGGCCATGATCGGGGTCTCCCTCGTTTATTTGGCGGCTTCGCGCATCTCCTCGGCGCGATAGCAGGCGACCCGCCGGCCGGGACCATACAGTTCGGCCGGTGGATAGGCGGCGGCACAGCGGTCCTGGGCCCAGGGGCAGCGCTGGTACAGGTGGCAGCCGGTCGGCAGGTCGATGGGGCTCGGAATCTCGCCGGACAGCAGGAAGCGCGGCGGCTTGTGCCGCGGGTCCGGATAGAGCACCGACGACAGCAGGGCCCGGCTGTAGGGGTGCAGCGGCGCCTCGAAGATCTGCTCGGTCTGGCCGGTCTCGACGATCTTGCCGAGATACATGATCGCCACCCGGTCGCAGACGCGCCGCACCGCCGTCAGGTCGTGCGAGATGAAGAGGTATGCCAGGCCCAGCCGCTCCTGCAGGTCGGACAGCAGGTCCAGGATTTCGGCGCGCACGGAGACGTCGAGTGCGCTGGTCGGCTCGTCGAGGACGATCAGGTCGGGCCGCGTCACCAGGGCGCGGGCGATGCCGATGCGCTGCTGCTCGCCGGCGGAGAACTGGTGCGGATAGCGCTCCATCGCGGCGGGGCCGATCCGCACCATCTCCAGCGCCTCGACGACGCGCTGGTCGCGCTCGGCGGTCGACAGGCCGCGCAGCATGCGCAGGGGCTCCGCGATCTGCCGGCCGATGCGCATGCGCGGGCTCAGCGAATCATAGGGCTCCTGGAACACCATCTGGATGCGCGGGCGCAGACGGCGAAAGGCGCGCTGGTCCATCGCCAGGATGTCCTGGTCCTCGAAACGGATGCCGCCGGAGGTCGGCTCCAGCAGCCGCACCAGGCATCGCCCGGCCGTGGTCTTGCCGGACCCGGACTCGCCGACCAGCGCCAGCGATTCACCGCGGCCGATGGTGAACGAGATGCCGTTGATCGCCCGGACCATGCGGTGGCGGTCGATCGGAAACCATTTGATGAGGTCGTCGACCGCGACCAGCGTCTCGCGCTCGATGGTCATGCGGCAAGTTCCCCCGCTGCCACGGCATCGGCCCGCCGGCACCGCACCAGGCGTCCGTCGGGACGCCCCTCGAGGTCTGGAACGGCCGCCCGGCACGCATCCTCGGCGATCGGGCAGCGCGGCGCATAGGCGCAGCCGAGCAGGGCCGGCGGCAGCAGGCCGGTCGCCCGCGCCTGGCCGCGGGTGGCGTGGCGCGCCGCCGTCGCCGCGCGCAGCAATTGCCGGCTGTAGGGATGCAGCGGCCCGTCGAAGAAGGCCCCCACCTCGGCCACCTCGACGATGCGGCCGGCATACATGACGGCAACACGCCGGCAATAATGGGCGACCACGCCCAGGTCGCGCGAAACCAGCAGGAGGGCGGTGCGATGCCGGGCCACCAGGTCGCCGATCTGGTCCAGGATCTGCCGCGAGATCGTCACGTCGAGGCCGGCGGTCGGCTCGTCGGCGATCAGCAGCTTGGTCTGGTGGGCGAGCGCCATGGCGATGATGACGCGCTGGCACATGCCGCCGGACAGCTCGTGCGGATAGGCCGCGACGCGGGTCGCGGGGTCGGGGATACCGACGTCGCGCAACAGGCCGACCGCGCGCTCCATCGCCTTTGCCCGCGGCATCTCGGCATGGGCCTGGACCACGTTGGCGATCTGCGCGCCGACCGTCATCAGCGGGTTCAGGTGCTTGCGCGGTTCCGGCGTGGTCAGGGCGATGTGGTGGCCGCGCAGGCGACGCATCGCCTCCTCGGGCAGGCCGGCCAGGTCGCGTCCCTCGAAGCGGATGCTGCCGCCGTCGAGCCGGAGCGGGCTTTCGACCAGGCCGAGGATGGCGCGGGCCAGGACCGTCTTGCCCGACCCCGATTCCCCGACCAGGCCGACGGTGTCGCCGGCCGCGACCGTGAGCGCGACATCGCGCAGCACCGGGACGGCTTCGCGCTCGCCCGCATAGGACACCGACAGGCCGTCGACCTGGAGCAGCGGCTGGTCGCTCATCGCCGGCGCACCGGGTCCAGGTACTCGCGCAGGCCGTCGCCGACCAGCGCATATCCCAGGATGGTGATGCCGAGCGCGATGCCGGGGAAGAGGGCGGTCCACCATTGCCCGGTCATCATGTTGGGCGCGCCGATGGCGATCATCGACCCCCATTCCGGCGTCGGCACCGGCACCCCGGCGCCGACGAAGCTGAGGCCGGAGGTGAGCAGGATCGAGAAGCCGATGGTCGGCGAGATGTTGGCGATCGGCGCCGTCAGCGCGTTCGGCATGACGTGGACGAAGGCGATGCGAAGCTCCGACGCGCCGGCGCAGCGCTGCGCCTCGACGAACGGGCGCTCGCGCACCTGGAGCACCGCGCCGCGGGTGATGCGCAGGAAGTAGGGGATGTTGAGGAAGGCCAGGGCGGCGATCACGTTCTCCATGCCGGGGCCGCGGAAGCCGACGAGGGCGAGCGCGAAGATGAAGACGGGGAAGGCCTGGATGATGTCGGCGCCGCGCATGATGCCCTCGCTGACCATGCGCGGGAGGCCGCGGTTGCCGCCGAAGAAGCCGGAGATCACGCCGAGCAGGACGCCGCCGACGAAGGCGATGGCGGTCGACACGAGCGCGATCGTCAGGTCGATGCGCGGTGCCGATATCACCCGGCTGAAGATGTCCATGTTGGAGACGTCGGTGCCGAGCGGGTGCTGCCAGGACGGGGGCTGCAAGGTGGCGCCGGGCAATGCGGTCTCGGGCGGGTAGGGGGCGATCGACGGCCCGAACATGGCGAGGAACAGGCTGACCGCGACGATGGCGAGGCCGATCTGGAAGGCCGGCCGCGCCCGGGCGAAGAGGACGAAGTCGCGGGACGCGCGCCGGCGGGCCTCGCGCCCCGTCACGATCTGCACCGGCTGTGGCGCATTCGGTTGCAGGGTGCCGGTCACTTGATCCTCGGGTCGATGACGAAATAGGCGAGGTCGACGACCAGGAATACGGCCATGGTGAACACTGCCGAAAGCAGCACCACCGCCTGCAACGCCGCATAGTCGGAGTTCACCACCGACTGCACGGCGTACTGGCCGAGGCCGCCCCAGGCGAACACCGTCTCGACCAGGACGGCACCCCCCAGCAGGAACCAGGTCAGGATGCCGGTCACGGTGATGATCGGCGGCAGGGCGTTCACCAGCGCATAGCGCCACTGCACCCGGCGCGGCAGGCCGGCCGCGCGGGCATAGGTGACGAACTCCGACCCCAGCATCTCCTGCATCGCGGACTGCGCGTTCTTCAGCACCAGCGGCATGTAGACGACCGTCAGCACGGCCACCGGCAGGACGAGCTGGCTGCCGGCCGAGGCGAAGGCCTCCCAGTTGCCGGTCAGCAGCGAATCCACCGTGTACATGCCGGTGATGTCGTCCGGCTTCGAGACCATGAGGTCGATCCGCCCGATCGGGCCCGGCAGCCAGGCCAGCTTGTAGAAGAAGATGAAGATGGCGAGCAGCGCGAACCAGAAGTCGGGCAGGGATCCGGCCATCATGCCGTAGACGAAGACCACCCGGCTGAGCGGCCCCTTGCTCCGGATCGCCGTGTAGACGCCGAGCGGCACCGCAATCACGACGCTGAACAGGACCGCGTAGAAGATCAGCTCCAGGGTCGCGGGAAAGCGCTGGCGGATGTCCTGCATGACCGGCTGCGCCGTGCGCATCGAGGTGCCGAAATCGCCGACCGCGATGCGCTCCACATAGCGCGCATACTGCACCCACACCGGCTGGTCGAGACCGAGGTCGCGGCGAACCTCCTGGACGCGCTCGGTGGTGGCGTAGGGCCCTGCATAGAGATAGGTCGGATCGCCCGGCAACTGGCGCACCAGCACGAACACGATCAGCGAGACGATCAGCAACTGGATCGGCAGCGCCAGCAGGCGTCGACCGACATACTTCAGGAAACGCAACTCAGCGCACCCCGCAACGATGGGCGACGGCCCGGCGCGTGGCCGGGCCGCGCTCGCCTCAGTTCGCCTTGAACAGGCGTTCGAAATGCACGTTGTTGTCGGGGTACCAGGTGGCACCCGCCCAGCCCTTCTTCAGGGCCTCGCGCCAGCCCGGGTTCACCATGAAGATCCACGGGACCTGCTCGCCGACCAGCTCCTGGATCTTCAGGTCGATCTTGGTCCGCTCGGGCCCGTAGGGGGTGGTGAACATCATCTCCGTCAACTTGTTCAGCTCCGGATTGTCGTGCTGGACGGCGTCCATCACGTTGTCCTTGGGGTGCGTCAGGTAGACCCAGGCGGTGTAGCCGGTGTCGGCGATCCACGGCCACTGGAAGTTGTCGCAATGGGCCATCTGCTTGCGCTGGAACTTGCTGTCCGAATAGACCGCCGACGGCAGGCCCTGAAGCTGCACGCGGATGCCGATCTTCTCGAAGTTGCTGCGGATCAGCGTGCAGGCCTCCTCCATCTCCGAGATCGCCTTGTCATAGGCGATGGTCATGTTGAAGCCGTTCGGATATCCGGCCTCGGCCAGCAGCTTCTTCGCCTTGTCCAGGTCCGTCCGGTAGGTCCAGTACGCCTCGCTGGAGTTCGGGAAGATCTTCGGCGTGATCGACCGGATGACGTGGCCCTGGCCGCCATAGACCTTCTGGTGGATGTCCTCGTACGGCACGGCCCAGGCCAGCGCCCGCCGCACTTCCGGCTTGGCCATGATCTCGTTGGTCTGGACCATGCCGAAATAGGGGATGAAGTTGCCGGGGTGGAAGGCGAGCTTCAGGTTCGCATCCTTGCCGACCTCGTCATATTCGCGCTGGCGCAGGCGCATCGCATAGTCGACCGAGCCGCGCTTCAGCAGCGCCAGGCGTGTGGCCGAATCCGGGACGATCTTGATGATCACCCGGGCGATCTGCGGCTTCGGCTGATAGTTCGGGTTGCGGACCAGGATCAGCTCCTCGCCCGGCGTGTGCTTCTCGACGTGGTAGGCGCCGAACCCGGCCGTGTTGGTCTTCAGCCACTCCTTCGCCCATGGGTCGGAGGCGGTGGCGTGCTTCTTCGCCTCGGTCGCATCGAACGGCCCGCCATAATAGTTCATCGCCAGGAGTTGCAGGAACAGCGGGTTCCGGTCGGTGATCTTGAACTGGATCTTGTAGGGGTCGGGGCAGGTGACGCCCTCGATCGACGCCAGGTTCATCACCTTGGTGAAGAAGAACTTCACCGACTTCATCTCGTAGGCCCGGGCCCAGCTCCAGCGCAGGTCCTCGCAGGTCATCTCGTTGCCGAAATAGCTCTTGATGCCGCGGCGCAGGTTGAAGACCCAGGTCAGGCCGTCCGTCGACTCCTCCCAGCTGTCTGCCCAGCGCCCGGTCACCTGCTTCTCGCCCGGCTGGTTGGTGCCGGCGCCGCAGATCTCGAACTGCTCCCACCACACGGGCTTGTACTGGACGACGTCGCCGCCATAGACGTTGGCCATCACGTTCTCGACCTCCATCGTGAAGGCCGTCTCGTCGAACGATGGCGGGCTCGCGCCATAGGCGGCGACGAAGGTGGCGTCCGGCCCCGCAGGGGGGGCCGGGCAGGCCTTGTCCTGCGCCGTGGCGGTGCCACTGCCGAAAGCCATGCAACCGAGTGCCAGGGCACCGGCCAACCAGAAGCCATGTCTGATCGTGCTCATGTCCGTCCTCTCCCAGGGTTGCCGTGCGCCGCCGTTCCGCCCGCGATGGGTGCGCCCACTCTGCATCGGCACGTTGATCGGATGATCGGTGATGCAAAACTCTAGGCATGGTCGGGCGCTGCCGTCATCAAGAGATTATCCGATACTGGGGGAGATCGGTCCCGCCGTCACTGCGCCCGTTTCTTGACCGGCACAGCGGCGGAGAGGCAGCGGCCGAAGTTGGGCCCGGGCTGGCGCACCCAACGGTGGCAGATGACCGTGCCCGGCGCCCGCGGCGCATAGGACATGCGCTCGACCACCGCGCTCCGCGCCCGCCCGCCGAAGAAGGCGGTGAAGGACTTGCGGGTGAGCCGCTCGGGCAGGTGCCCGCCGGCGGCCAGGCGGTATTCGGGCCGGTACTCGAAATGGAAGGTGTCGAAGCGGTTCCAGCGCCCACCCCAGACGAAGCCCTGGCGCTCGAAGGCCTGGACCACCTCCGTGGGCACGCGGCTGCGCCGGACGGGCTGGCCCTTCTTGTCGGTGGGCGCGGTCAGCCAATAGCCGTCCTCGGTCGCGTTGATATCGATGGCGATGCCGAAGCCGTGCAGCGAAAGGCGGTTGGTCTCCGCGATGTTGCGACAATTGAAGGTGCCGACGGTGGAGCGCCGGAACGCCGCGGCATCGCCCGGCAACCGGGCGATATCGTCCGCGACGCGCTGGAGGGCCTTGGCGACGCCGTTCGCGGCGGTCGCGCGGACCTCGACGCCGCCGTCCGGGCCATCCTTGTTCCAGCGCACCGGCGCCAGTCGGGCGCCGACGTTCCCGGTGCGGCAGTCGCCATACATCTTCAGGAAGATCGGCTCGTAGTCGACGGCGGAAATCGCCTCGGTCGCGGCCACGGCGGGGTCGTCCGCCGGTTGCAACCGTCCGCGCAGCGGCCGGCCGTCGCGGTTGAGGCCGAGCTTCGCGAGCGGCATCTTCGTTCCGTCGCGCCAGATGAGGACCCCGTTCTCGACGCGGTCGAGGAAATCGGGATAGGCGGCGACGAAGGCGTGGACGCCCTGTGGCGGCGCCGGCTGCGGTTCGGCGGTCGCCGGAAGGGCGGCAAGGGCGAGGGTGAGGGCCAGGACTCCGGCGAGAGGACGTGCGGCAAGCATGGCGCGAGGGTAGCGGAATTCCGCCGCCGCCGCGTGCCGGGCCCGTGTCACCGGTCGCCGTCAGCCTGGCGCCGGGCCTCGATGACGCGCGCCACGCGTGGGTAGTCGACCTTGCCGATCGCGTTGCGCGGCAGGGCGGGGGTCTGGAACAGGCGGATCGGATAGCCGCGGAGCGTCTGGCGGGCATGGTCGGCCAGCACCTGCATCCCGACCGGCTCCCGCAGCACCACGACCACCGCCGGGATCACCTGGAAGCGCTCCGACGACACCGGCACCACCGCTGCCTCGGCGACCGCGGGATGTGCCAGCATGACCGCCTCGATCTCCTCGGCGGCGGTCAGCACCCCGCCGATGTTCATCAGCCGGTCGCTGCGCCCCTTGAGGAAGAGCAGCCCCTCGCGGTCGCGCATGGCGAAATCGCCGGGATGGAACCAGCCGTCGCGGCAATGCAGGCGGGTGGCCGCGTCGTCGCCGCGATAGGCGTCCATGACCCCGGGGCCGCGGACGCGGACCACGCCGGCCTGGCCTGCGTCGACCGGTCGCCCGTCCGGCCCGACCAGTTCCATCTCCACCCCGGCGAGCGGCCGGCCGGCCGTCGCCGGATGCCTGGCCAGGAGGGTCGGCGTCGCCACCGCCAGGGTGCCCGCCTCGTTGGTGCCATAGGTGAGATGCACGGCCGGGGTCAGCCGCCGGCGGGTGAGCTCCAGGATGCGCGCCGGCAGTGCCGCCGACGACACCCGCAGCACCCGCAGGCCGGGCAGGCGCAGGCGGCCGTCGGGCAGCGCCTCGACGAGCTTGAACAGGTGGCTCGGCGTCAGTTGCAGGAAGCCGACATGGTTCCGCTCGACCGTCTCCAGCAGCTCGTCCTGGGTCCGCAGCCCCTGCGGAAGGATGGCGGTGCCGCCCTGCGCGAGGCAGCGCACGATGGCCGAGGTGCTGTTGTAGAAGCCGGGCCCGATCAAGGTCAGGTAGGGCTCACCCGGACCATGGGCGAAGCACTGCCGGTCGCGGGCGTTGCGCGCGATCTCCATGGCGTGGGTGACGGCGATGCCCTTGGGCGACCCGGTCGTCCCGGACGAGAAGGCGATGATCCAGGGCGCGTCGGGTACGTCGGCCGTCGGCGGCGTGGGGGCGCGGCCGGCGAGCCAATCGGCCGCGGGGTGGACCCGGGGCAGGTCCAGGGCCGGCACCGGCTGCGCGGCGACGACCGCAACCGCGGCGAACAGGCGCGCGAGCGCCGCGTGGGCGGCGTCCGGCTCGCCCGGACGCAGCGGCAGCTGGACCGCACCCATGCGGGCCAGGGCCAGCACGACCGCGACATGCAGCGCGGGGTCGGCGGACGGGACGACCGCCACCACGTCGCCCTGGGCGAGCCCGGCCGCGGCCAGCCCGGCCATCGCGGCACCCACGGCCGCGTCCAGGCCCGCGCGATCGAAGACCCGCGTGCCGGCGACCAGCGCCGCCCCGCCCGGCGCCCGCCTCGCCCAATCGCCGATCGCATCCGTGACATTCATCGCTGGCCCCAGTCTTTCGCCGCGAGATGGCCATCGCAATGGCTCTGAAGGGCAGAATCCATCATTGCCGGCGCACATGTCGCGCTATTGCCCGGCCTGCCGGTTCGCCGTAATGGTTCGGGCACCGGTTCCGGGGAACCCTTGCGTCGCCTTGGAGGGCGAGGCCATCGCTGCATGTCCGACAAGATTTCGCCGAGCCTGGCCGTAGAGCGCAACGGCATGCTGCGGGGCGTCCTGGCCAACGCCTCGGTGCTGCTGGCCGGCAAGTCGGTGACGGCGGTGCTCAGCCTCGGCTACATGGCGCTGGCCGCCCGCGCGCTGGGCATCGAGCAGTTCGGGGTGCTGATCCTGATCCACGCCTATGCGCAGACCGTGGGCGAGATCTGCAAGTTCCAGTCCTGGCAGGCGATCATCCATTACGGCACCGCACCCTTGCGCGAAGGGCGGGGCGCGGCCTTCCGGCACCTGCTGCGCTTCAGCCTGCTCCTCGACCTGATCAGCGCGGTCGCCGGCACCTTGATCGGGGTCGCCGGCGCAGCACTGCTGGGGTCGTGGCTCGGCTGGACGAGCGCGGCCACGCCGGCCGCCACGCTCTACGCCACCTCCATCGCCTTCATGGTCATGGCGACGCCGATCGGCGTGCTGCGGCTCTTCGACCGCTTCGACCTGATGGCGGCCCAGGGCAATGTCGGCGCCCTGGTCCGGCTGGTCGGGGCCGGCCTGGCGCTCCTGTTCGGCGGCGATCTCATCGTCTTCCTGGCGGTCTGGTACGCGGCCAGCGTCATGACCTGCTGTGCCCTGTTCGGGTCTGCCTGGTGGCAGCTTCGCCGCCGCGGCCATCTCGGCCCCACCCAGCGCAGCGAGGGCGGGCTGACCAGCGGCTTTCCCGGCCTGTGGCGGTTCGTCTGGACCACGAACTTCAACAGCACCCTCAATATCGGGTCGAAGCAGCTCACCGTTCTCTTGATCGGCGCGATGCTGGGGCCGCGCGAGGCCGCCCTGTTCCGGGTCGCCCGGCAGTTCGGCGACGCCATCGCCAAGCCGGCCCGGCTGCTGGTCCCGGCCCTCTATCCCGAGTTGGCCCACCTCTGGTCCAGCGGCAAGCTGGGCGACCTGCGGCGCCTCGTTCTCCAGGTCGGCACCATCGCCGGCATCGTCGCCCTGCTCCTGGTCTCCGCGGTGCTGGTGGCCGGCGGCCCGGCGCTGCGGCTCGTCATGGGCCCGGATTTTGCCGAAGGGGCGGAGATCATGGCCTGGGTGGTGGCCGCCGCCGCCGTCGGGGTGGCCGGGCTGCCCTTCGAGCCGCTGCTGATTTCGGTGGGCGAGGCATCCTCGGCCCTGCTGATCCGGGCGGTGACCATCGCCCTCTATCTGCCGGCGGCGCTGATCCTGGTCGATCGCCTGGGTCTGGTCGGGGCCGGAATCGGCATCCTGGGGGGCGCGCTGGTGCTGTTCGCCAGCCAATTCTGGGCGGTTTTGCGCTGGCATCGCGCGAATTCCGGGCCCGACCGGCCGGCGCGGACGGGCGCCACGCCCGGCGAAGGGGGGCCATGATTGTCAGCGCCGCACTATTCTTTCGGCCCCATTTCTCATATTAGGCGCCGATGATCTTGCCAACCCCGACCGCCAGCGGCCTTGCGCGGCAGCGAACCGCCGACTTCGAGACCGTCCAGGACGCGCTGGAATATGCCGCCCGTGGCGCCTCGGGGCTCAATTTCTATTCGGGCCGGGGCGAACTCCTCGAAGTGCTGCCCTACAGCCGTTTGCGGGCCGACGCGATCGACCTGGGCCGGCGGATGCTGGCGGCCGGGCTGGCGCCGGGCGACCGGGCCGCCCTCATCGCCGAAACCGACGGCGATTTCGTTCGGTCCTTCTTTGCCTGCATCTATGCAGGGCTGATCCCGGTGCCGCTGCCGCTGCCGACCACCGTGGGCGGCAAGGACGCCTACATCGCCAATCTCCGCCGCATGGTCCAATCGGCCGGCGCCGTCGCCGCCATCGGCCCGGCGTCGCTCGACGGCTGGCTGAGCGCGGCCGTGGAAGGGCTGTCGCTGAAGTTCCAGGGCGCCATCGCGGCCTTCGACCGCTCGTCCGGAAGTATCGACCTGCCCCCGGCCGATCCGGGCAGCCTGCTCTATATCCAGTTCTCGTCCGGGAGCACCCGCTTTCCACTCGGCATCGCCGTCACCCAGCGCGCCCTGATGGCGAATGCCCGGGGCATCGGCGCCCACGGCCTGGCGGTGACCGAGACCGACCGCTGCGTATCCTGGCTGCCCCTCTATCACGACATGGGTCTGGTGGGCTTCCTGCTGGCGCCGATGCTGAGCCAGTTGTCGGTCGACCTCATCCAGACGCGCGAGTTCGCGCGCCGGCCCCTGCTGTGGCTCGACATCATCACGCGCAACGGCGGCACGATCTCGTATAGCCCGACCTTCGGCTACGAACTTTGCGTCCGCCGCGCCGAAACCGCGCCCACCGATGGCTTCGACCTCCGGACCTGGCGGATCGCCGGGGTGGGGGGCGACATGGTGCGGCCCGACCGGCTGGGGACCTTCGTCGACGCCTTCGCGCCCAGGGGCTTCCGCGGCCGCTCGTTCCTGGCCAGTTACGGCATGGCCGAGGCGACCCTGGCGCTCAGCTTCGCGCCGCTCGACGGCGGCCTGGCGACGGAGCGGGTCGACATTCAGCGCCTGGAGCAGAGCGGGGTGGCCGATGCGCCCGACGCCCCAGGTGGGCGCGTCCGCGACTTCGTCCGTTGTGGCCCGGCGCTGCCCGGCCACCTGCTGGAAGTGCGCGATGCGGTGGGCCGGGTCCTGCCGGAGCGCCGGGTCGGCCGCATCTTCGCCCGCGGCCCCAGCCTCATGCATGCCTATTTCGGCCGCCCGGCCGAGACCACGCATGTGCTGTCGACCGACGGCTGGCTGGATACCGGCGACCTTGGCTTCATGGCGGCCGGCGAGATCGTGATCACCGGGCGCGCCAAGGACCTGATCCTGGTGAACGGCCGGAATGTCTGGCCGCAGGACCTGGAATGGACGATCGAAAGCGAGATCGAGGTGGTGCGGACCGGCGACGTCGTCGCCTTCGCGCTCGACACCGCGGCCGAGGAGCAGGTCGTCGTCCTTGCCCAGTGCCGCCTTTCCGACAAGCTCGGGCGGGCCGCACTCCAGGACGAGATCACGCGCGTCGTCCGCGCCCGGCACGGGCTGGACGTCGCCGTCACCCTGGTGCCGCCGCGCGCGCTGCCGCAAACCTCGTCGGGCAAGCTGAGCCGCGCCCAGGCCAAGGAAATCTACGGCCGCGGCCTCTTCACGCAGCAGGAGGCGGCCGAGGCCACGGGTTGATATGACGTCGGGATGACATGATGGCGCCCATCGCCGCCGTCACCGGCGCCACCGGCTTCCTTGGCCGCCAGGTGGTTCGCACGCTGGCCGCCCGCGGGTACCGGGTGCGGATGCTGGTGCGCCGCGACCCGACGCATCCGCAACTGCACGGCCTGGAAACGGAAATCGTCCCGGGCGGGCTGTTCGATCCGGGCGCACTCGACCGGCTGGTCGCGGGGGCGGCCCTGGTCGTCCACGCGGCCGGGGTGGTGAAGGCCGCGCGGGCCGCCACCTTCTGGACTGCCAACCGCGACGGTGCCGCACAGGTGGCGCTGGCCGTGCGCCGGCAGGGTGCGGGCTGCCGGCTGGTCCTGGTCTCGAGCCTGGCCGCGCGCACCCCGGCACTCTCGCCCTACGCCGCCAGCAAGCAGGCCGGCGAGGCGGCCATCATGGCCACCCTCGGGCCGGCCGACTGGGTGATCGTCCGCCCGACCGCCATCTATGGGCCCTGGGACCGCGAGATGCTGGTCTTCTTCAAGGTGGCGAGCCGTGGGTTCATGCCGCTGCCGGGCCGGGCGGACGGGCGGCTCACCCTGGTCCATGTCGAGGATGCGGCATCGGGCATCGCCGACATCGCGACCGCACCCCCAGGTCGGATCCCCCCGGGCCGGATCTATGCGCTGGCCGACGGCAATCCCCAGGGCTATGGCTGGCCGGATGTCGGCCGCGCGATGGCGGCCGCGGTCGGCCGGCCGCTGCGGCCACTTCGCATTCCGGGCGGGGTGCTGCGCCTTCTCGCCGGCGGCGCCGGCGCCGCCGGCTGGGTGTCCGGGCGCGCCGTAGCCGTGTCGCCCGGCAAGATCCGCGAGATCATGCATCCGGACTGGAGCATCCGCTCGGATGAACTGCCGCCCGTCGACGGCGCGACGAAGGTATCGCTGGAGGAGGGCTTCGAGGCCACCGTCGACTGGTACCGCTCGGCCGGGTGGCTGCCGGTGGCGCTCGGCCCTCCCGTGCCGATCTGATAATGTATTGCAATTGCCTGACGATTCTGTGAATCTAATATGCGGACAACTACGATACCCCGACTGTAGGTCCCTTTGTAATAACGCCCTGGACCGCTTGAATGCAGGCTATTGACGACTTGGAACAACAGATAGTCGACGCGCTGCGCGCCGTTGTCGATCAGAACATTCAGATTACCCAGGACACCGACATCTCTCGCGATTTGGGATTGGATTCGTTGACCATCATGAATTTCATGATGAAGCTCGAAGATACCTTCGACCTGTCGATCCCCCTGGAACGTCTTCCTGAAATCCAGACTGTCGGCGACCTGGCCGACACCATTCGAGATATCCGGGCGAAGGTTTGACGATGACGATCCTCGACAAGTTTTCCCACCTGCGTGGCGCGTACCAGCAGTTGAGGAGCCAAGGAGCCGATCCATTCGCCGTCCGCTTCGACCGTATCCTGTCCCCGACTGAAGGACTGCGCGGTAAACAGCGGACCATCCTGTTCGGAACCAACAATTATCTCGGCCTCACCTTCGACGATACCTGTATCGAGGCGGGTGTCGCCGCGCTGCAGGAATCGGGCACGGGCACCACCGGGTCGCGGATCGCGAACGGCAGTTATGATGGGCATGTCCGCCTGGAACGGGCGCTGGCCGACTTCTACGGCCGCAGCCGGTGCATGGTGTTCACCACCGGCTATCAGGCGAATCTCGGGATCATCTCGACCCTGGTCGCCAAGGGCGACTACCTGATCATCGACGCCGACAGCCATGCCAGCATCTATGACGGTGCCCGGCTGGGCACGGCCCAGGTCATCCGCTTTCGCCACAACGACCCGGACGACCTGCGCAAGCGCCTCCGTCGCCTGCCCGAAGAGGGCAACAAGCTGATCGTCGTCGAAGGCATCTACTCCATGCTGGGCGACACCGCGCCCTTGCGCGAGATCGCGGCGGTGAAGGCCGAGGCAGGGGCCTATCTGCTGGTCGACGAGGCGCACTCGCTGGGCGTCCTCGGCCGGCAGGGCCGGGGCCTGGCCGAGGAGGCCGGGGTCGAAGCCGAGGTCGACTTCATCGTCGGCACCTTCTCCAAGACGCTGGGCAGCATCGGCGGGTTCTGCATCTCGGACCTGCCGGATTTCGACGTGCTGCGGGTCGCCTGCCGCCCCTACATGTTCACGGCGTCCCTGCCGCCCTCGCTGGTCGCGTCGACGCTGCAGTCCCTGGCGCGCATGAAGGCCAATCCGGGATTGCGATCCCGCCTGCTGGCGAACTCCCGGCGGTTCCATGCCGGCCTGGAGCAGCTCGGCTTCCGGCTGGGTGCTGCCCCGACGCCGATCGTGGCGGTCGTCCTGGAAGACCGGGACCTGGCCGTGGCCTTCTGGAACCGGCTGCTGGATGGCGGCCTCTATGTGAACCTCGCCTTGCCGCCGGCGACGCCGAACGGTGCCGCCATCCTGCGGTCGAGCGTCAGTGCTGCCCATTCGGTGAAGCAGATCGACATGGCGATCGAGATGTTCGCCGCCGTGGCGCAGGACCTGGGCGTCATCAGCCCCCGGCCCCTGGCGGCTACGGGCTGAAGATCGGGCGGCCGGAGCCCGGGATCAACGCACCAGGCCCCGCCGCCATAGGCGGAACAGCAGGACCGGCCCGGCCAGCACGGGATGGCGGAGCTGCCAGGGCGTAAGGTCCAGGCGGGTGCCGGTGTGGCGCTCGATCTTCCATGCCAGGTAGCGGCCGCCGTCGGTGAAGGTGAAGGCCGCCTTCACCAGCCGTAGGACATTACGGACCTTGCCGGCCGCGGCCCGCCGGCGCCAGATGCGTGCCGCACGCCGTCGCGCCGCGGCCGCGACCAGCGGGACCAGCGTGCCGTCGGGCGGGCTCGTCATCGCGATGGCGGCCCGCGTCCAGGCCGGTGCCAGGAGCAGGCGATAGCGCTCCGGCGCATGGTCGACGATCTCGACCGAGCGGGTCCCGCGCTCGACCCGCAATTCGGCGCCATAGGTGCGTGCGAACAGTGCTCGCCAATAGTCGAGGGCGGTGCCGCCGGGCGGCCCCAGCAACGCCGCCCAGTGCGCCGCGGTGACGATCGCCTCGGCGACCGCGGCCTCGATGCGGGCGCGCGCCGCGGGGTCGCGGCAATGGACCAGGGCTGCCGGTTGCGCGAACCGGGCCCAGATGCTGCCGTCGGCGCTGGAGAAGCGGGCGGCGCGATGGAACTGGTCGATGTGCAGGATCGCGACCTTGGCACGGACGATCCGGCTCTCGTGCGGCAACTCGACATAGCTGACATTCGGCGGCAGCAGGCGGTTGGCGCCGGCCAGCCACCGGTCGCCATGCCAGGCGCGCAGCGAATCGACCAGCACATAGAGGTCCAGCAGCCCATCCATGTCGCCGTCGCGCAGGGCCGACCCGTAGAAGAGGATGCCCATGGTCGAGGGCGACCGGCCCGCCAGGTGCCCGGCCAGCGCCAGGACCGGGCCGGGCACGGGCCGGGCGAGTTCCCGGTGGACCAGGCTTTCGATGTCCGCGGTCACGGCACCACGAAGCCGAATTCCGGCCCCGCCTGGATGCGGATGCGGCCGCTGCCTCCGACCTCGAATGCCTCCCCGTCCAGGATGAAGGGGCGGGACAGGGTCAAGGTGATCTCGCGGGCGATCCCGCTGCGATAGTCGCGCGCCATCCAGGCCGCCGGGCGGCCGCGCAGGACGCGCCAGAGCGCGGCCGGAAGCCGTGCCGGCTCGGCCGCGACGTCGAGGAAGCGGATGGCGCCCTGGCCGCCGCCCCAGAACGGCCGGAGGCCCAGCATCAGGCGGTCGAGGGTGGTCGCCAGGAACACGAAGCGGTCGCCCGGCGCCTGATCGACCCCGTCGAGGGCCACCACCAGCGGCTCGCCGGCGCGCCAGGCCCGCGATCGGCCGAAGATCGACCGGCACAGGGACGAGGCCAGGGTCAGCAGCACCGCCGGTCCCTGGGTGATGCCGCGGCGATGGATGGCGTCCTGCGCCAGCCCGACCGCGCGGGTGAATGCCGCCGCCCCGAGGAAAAGCCCGTTCACCGGGCTCCGCGACGCGTCGGGCCAGCATACGGTCAGCACCGGGCGGCGGCGGACGTTGGTCGACAGGTCGTGCCGGCGGGCGAGTTCCGCCAGCCGTCGCAGGCCGGCGTCGCCGCGCCCCGCGGTGCCGAGCGCGGCCGCGACCAGATTGGTCTTGCCGGAGGCCAGGATCGCGACGTCCGGCAGGTCCGCCCCATAGGCCTCCGGCAGGGCGGTCAGCACCTCGCGCACGGTGCCGTCGCCGCCGTCCACGATCACGACGGTCACCCGCTGTCGGGCGAATTCGGCCAGGTCCGCCAGCAGTTCGGCCGGGGAAGCCGGTGCCGCGAAGCGGATTCCCAGCTCGTCGGCCAGGCGGCGGCGCGATCCGGTGGCGGCCGATTTGTTGCGCTGGCTCCTCGGATTGTGGATCAGGCCGAGCCGTGTCATTGCGACAGCCAGGAGGCCAGCGGCCCGCGACGGCGCGCGAAGCCGGCCTGGATGACCTGCACGGAATGCACCACCAGCGAGATCGCCGTCCACGCGGCGACCGCCAGGATGCCGAGGTCCGGACGCCCGGCGGCCAGGGCGAGGGTGAGCAGGATCAGGTTCGGGTTGCGCCGGGCGGTGATCAGCCGGAACCAGCTGTCGAATGGCCGCCAGATATGCATCTGGAGGCCGAAAAGGGTGATGAAGGCCGCTTCCTCCATGCGTTGCAGGACATAGCCGCCGACGATCACCGCCAGGACGAGGCCGGGTTCGGGCACCGCCATGCCGAGGCCCTGCACGCCGACCAGCCAGGCCCACCACCAGAAGGGCGGGTGGATGAGGTCGATGCCGTGGTCGAAGATGTTGCCGAACTTGCTGGAGGTCAGGGTGACGCGGGCCAGCTTGCCGTCGACGGTATCGAGAAAGGTCATCAGCCATGCCGCCAGCAGCCCCGGCCAGAAATGGCCGTGCCAGAACAGCGTGAAGGCGGCGACCACCAGGACCAGGCTGGCCAGCGTCACCTGGTTGGGGGTGATGCCGGCGACGGCGCACCATTTGGTGACCCGCTGGGCCGGCCGCGGCCAGACATACTTGGTGACGAGGTCGGTCACGCCCTTGTAGGAGCCGGCGAACATGCGCCGCTCGATCGCCGGCAGGCCCGCCTCGGTGAGGCGCATCAGGTAGGGCGGCTGGCGCTTCCGCAGCACCTTGTCATAGGCGCCGCCCAGCTCCGCCGCACCGACCCGCCGCATGGTGGTCGCGTCCGCACGGCCGGCGCCCGAAGCCAGCGCCCGGGCCGCCTCCGCGGCCTGGCCGCCGGAGGCGTGGGCCGCCACGGCCTCGCCGCCATCCGCCAGCAGCAGCGTGCCGGGTGCGGCGACCAGGTTGCGGATCAAGGCGTCGTCGAACACCCAGTCGGCGCGGACCAGGATGACCGGCCCGCCGTCCGGCGCCGTGTCCGTCCCGCCGTCGGCCCGGATGTCGCGGACCCCGGCGCGCGCCAGCGACCGCCGCAAGCGCTCGGCCGAGGTCACGCCCCACAGCAGGATGGGGCCGGAGCCGATGATGCGCGCCGGCGGCGGCCGATCGTTGGCCTTCGTCTCCATTGTCGCCGCGCCTGCCATGCCGTACCTCGCCCATGCCGATGCGCGGCAAGATGACGGGATCGTGTAGACTTGTCCAAAGCGCAGAATGCCGCCTCCACGGAAGACCGCCTCCTTGGCAGACCTGACCCTCGCCCACTTCTCGGACATCCATCTCGGCCTGCCGGACGGGCGGCCGACCGTGCGCCAGCTCCTGTCGAAACGACTGCTGGGCTATCTGTCCTGGCGGCGGTCGCGGCATCTCGTCCATCGGCGGGAGGTGCTGGATGCGCTGCTGGCCGATGTGCGGGCCCATGCGCCCGACCACGTCGCCATCACCGGCGATCTCGTCAACCTGGCCCTGCCGGCGGAGTTCACGGCCGCGCGCCGCTGGCTCGGGACTGTCGGCCCCCCGGACCGGGTGACGGTGGTCCCCGGCAACCATGACGCCCTGGTTCAGGTCGCGTGGCGGGACGGAATGGGTGCCTGGCAGGAATGGATGCGCGGCGACACGGGCGAGGAGGGGGCCTTCCCCTTCCTGCGCGTCCGCGGCGGCATCGCCCTGGTCGGGCTGCGCTCGGCCGTGCCGACCTGGCCGCTGCTGGCCACGGGGCGCATCGGTCGCGCGCAGGCCGATCGACTGGGGACGATGCTGGACGAACTCGGGCGGCGCGGCCTGTTCCGGATCGTGCTGGTCCATCATCCCGTCCACCGGCCGGGCGACAACCGGCGCAAGGCGCTCAGCGACAGCGGGCGGCTGTCGGCGGTCCTCGCCCGCAGCGGGGCCGAGCTGGTGCTGCATGGCCATGGCCATGTCGGCCGGCTCGACGCCCTCCCGGGACCGTCGGGTCCGATCGCCTCGCTCGGCAGCTCCTCGGCCTCGGCCCTCCCATCCCACAAGGGCGAGGCGGCGCGCTGGCACCTCCTGGCCGTCTCCCGCAGCCCGGGCGGATGGGATGTGCGGATCACGGTGCGCTGCCTCGACCAGACCCTGGCCGGCTTCGAGACCGCGGCGACCTACAACCTTGCCATCCCCACGGCCATTCCCGCGTCCAGGGGGGTCAGTATTTCAGCGTGATGACCACGGGGTTGTCGCCGGGCCGGGCGGTGAACCTGGCGGACGCGAAGGATGGCGGCCCCAGCGTGACCGGGGCATCGTTGGAGAAGCCGTACCCTTCCGTCGGCAGGCCGATCATGCTGCGGTTGAAGTTCCGGTCGCCATCCTCGTCGTGATAGACGGCGATGGCATAGGTGCCGGGCGCGGCCACGGGCAGGCAGGCGACCGTCGCCGGCCTGGTCGCCGGCACGCGGACCCGTGCGATCTTGCCGCGTGGCGCCAGGAACCGCTGGGGATCGTCGGGATAGACGGTGATGGTGACGTTGCCCGCAGCGGCGCGCACGCCCACGACGCGGACATCCAGGCGAACCTCCCCCGGGGTGCCCTGGCAGGTGGGCTGGGCGAGCGCCGGGGCGATGCCGCCGCAGAGGAGGCCGCCGCAGAGGAAGATCGCCGCCGCCATGCCGGCCCTGTTCCTGCAACGACGCGCCATCGCTTCCATCCCCTTCGCACCGACTCTGGACTGTTCCCCGAACCTGGGCTGTTCCATGGCCGGGCTGTTCGATAAGAATGCGGGCTCGGCCGTA
Organism: uncultured Rhizobiaceae bacterium; assembly: GCA_964594715.1. Lineage (GTDB taxonomy): Bacteria > Pseudomonadota > Alphaproteobacteria > ATCC43930 > Allostellaceae > Allostella. The sequence continues at coordinate 25,738 of CAZQOA010000005.1, forward strand.
CCGTCCAGCGCCAGGATGCACCATGCCCAACCCTACCATGACGAAATTCGGTTTTCCCCGGACGCTGGTCGCCGAAACCGCGCATTGGGCCGTGCTGGTGCGGCCGAGCCAGGTGACGCTGGGGTCGCTCGTCCTCGTCTGCAAGGACGACGTCACGGCCTTCGGCGCGGCCAGCCCCGCCGCCTTCGCCGACCTTCAGAACGCGGTCGCAGGGGTCGAGCGGCTGCTGGCGGGCTTCGTCGCCTATGAGCGCATCAACTACCTGATGCTGATGATGGTGGACCCCGACGTGCATTTCCACGTCATTCCCCGCTACGCCGCCGTCCGCGAGCGGGCCGGCACCGCGTTCCCGGATGCGGGCTGGCCGGGACCGCCCGACCTCGGCCGGGCGGTGGCGCTCGACGAGGATGCCCAGGCCGCACTGGCGGCGCACCTGCGCGGACTTTGGCGGGCGGCCGCCGATTGACGGCCGCTGCCCGACGCCGGATGTCGTTCCGGCCGTCGCTGATCGACCGCTACCTGCTCGCCGAGGCGGCACGGCCGCTGGCCGTGTCGCTGGGGCTCGTGCTGACCGCGCTGCTGCTCGAACGGCTGCTGCGGCTGTTCAACCTGCTCGCGCGCTCCAGCGGCGCCTTCGAATCGGTCCTCCAGCTGGTGGCGAACCTCATTCCCCACTATCTCGGGCTGGCGCTTCCGGCCGCGTTTTTCATCAGCATCTTCCTGGTGATCGCCCGCCTCAGCGAGGAAAGCGAACTCGAGGCATTGCTGTCGAGCGGGCTGTCCATCGCCCGGATCGCCACCCCGCTGCTCTGGGTCGGCGTCGCGCTGTCGCTCTTCAGCATGGCACTCTTCGGCTTTCTGCAGCCCTACAGCCGCTATGCCTATCGGGCCGTGCTGTATGCGGCCGTGAATGCCGGCTGGGACGCCCGCGTGGCGCCGATCGAGTTCGCCCGAGCGCCGAAGGGCTTCACCATCACCGCCGACAAGGTCGAGGATAATGGCGAGTACCTGGAGGGGGTGTTCGCACAGCGCGTCGTCGACGGCACCGAGCAGGTGTTCACCGCCGAGAGCGGCCGGTTCGGGATCGCGGAGGACGGCCGGCGACTGGTGCTGACGCTGCGCAACGGGCAGCGATGGCAGCAGCCGCGATCCTCGTCGCCCAGCCTGACCCGGTTCACCGAGCTCGACCTCGATACCGACTTCAATCCCGACGCCCCCCCGTTTCGCGCCCGCGGCGACAGCGAACGCGAGCTGACGATGGTCGAGCTCTGGCGCGAGATGAACAAGCCGGCATCGGCCACGCCGAAGCGGCGCCTCCGGGCGGAATTCCACACCCGCCTGGTGCGCGCATTGTCGCTGCCGCTGCTGCCGCTGCTGGCGATTCCGCTGGGCATGGCCGCCAAGCGCGGGCGGCGCGCGCCGGGCCTGGTCGTGGCCGCGGTCATCCTGGTGATCTATCATCATGGCATCCAACTCGGCCAGAGCCTGGCATCGACCGGGCGGCTTCCCGCCATTCCGGCCGTCTGGGTGCCCTTCGCGCTGTTCGCGCTGCTCTGCCTGTGGCTGTTCCGCAGCAGCCAGGCGCGGCCCGGCCAGAACAGCTTCACCTGGCTGGTGGAGCGTATCGCCGGTGGGCTGGAAGGGGCGCGCCGGCTGGCCTTGCGCCGTCGCGAGGCGTCGTGACCGGCCGCCTCGCGTTCTACGTCGTCCGCCTGTTCCTGGCCCGGGCCATCGGCGCCATCCTGGTGTTCGCCGCCCTGATGCAGGTGCTGGACCTCATCGACGGGGCGACCGAGGTGATGGAGCGCGGCCGGGGCCTGTCGGGGATCGGCTACTATGCGCTGCTGCGCCTGCCGGTCATCCTGGAGCAGACCTTTCCGCTGGGCGTCCTGGTCGGGGCCCTGCTCACCTTCGCCGGCCTCGCCCGGCACAACGAGATCGTGGTCATGCGCATGGCGGGCATCCCCGTGGCCCGCCTGGTCCTGGCCCTGCTGCCCCCGGTGGTTGCGATCGCCGCCCTGCACCTGGTCATCGCGGACCAGGTCGTCCCGCAGGTCGAACGCCAGCTCGCGATCTGGTGGGAGAAGGAGCCGGGCGACGGCGACAGCACGGGCAAGACGGTCTGGTTGCGCATGGAAGGCGACCTCGTGGCGGTCGACCGGGTGGCGCAGGCGGGGACGCGGCTCGACGGTGTCCGCATCTATCGCCGCGACGCCAACGACCAGCTCGATCTCCGCATATCCGCCGCCCAGGCGATCCTGGAGGACGGCGCATGGCGCCTGGTCGGGGCTTCGGAATCGCGCCTGGCCGACGGCCGGATCACGGTTTCCCCTGCCGTCGACCGCCCCTGGGACGTGCAGCTGGCGCCATCGGACCTGATCGAGCTGACGATGCCCTTCGCCCATATCTCGGCCGCCGCTGCACGGAGCGCGCTGGCCGGCGAGCATCCCACGGTCCGGCCGCCCGCCTTCTATGGCACGCGCCTGCAACGCGCCCTGGCGGAGCCGCTGGGCGCGCTGGTGATGCTGTTGCTGGCGACGCCGGCATCGACCGGCAACCAGCGCGCCGGGCAGGCGGGCAGGCGGCTCTTGGCTGGCCTCGGCCTCGGAATGCTGTTCCTGCTGGCCGATGGCATCCTGACGGCGATGGGCGAGGCCGGCCGCATCCCACCGGTGCTCGCGGCCTGGGGGGCGTTCGGCTTCTTCGGCTGTGTCGGGGCCACCATCCTGATCCATCTCGACGGCTGACGGACGCGCGCATGATCGACATTCTTCCCGTCCGAGGCAAAGCCATGATGGAGCAGTTCATCCGGCTTCCCCACCGTCTCAATCGCCACGACCCGGCCTGGGTGGCACCCCTGCTGATGGAACGGCGGGAGGCGCTGTCCGCCACCGCCAACCCGTTCTTCCGCAACGCCGAGGTCGGCTTCTGGCTTGCCCGACGGTCGGGGCGCGTGGTCGGGCGCATCAGCGCCCAGATCGACCGCCGCCTGCAGGTCGAGGGGGCCGCGCGGATCGGCCATTTCGGCTTTCCCGCTGGCGAGGATGATCCAGAGGTATTCACCGCCTTGACCCGGGCCGCGGAGACGTGGCTGCGGTCGCGCGGCGTCGGGCGCGTGCTCGGGCCCTTCAACCTCTCCATCAACGAGGAGGCAGGCCTGCTGGTGGACGGGTACGACACCCCGCCGATGCTGATGATGGGCCACGACCCGCCGCATGTGGCGGCCCACCTGGAGCGGCTGGGCTATGCCAAGGCCAAGGACCTGCTGGCCTACGCCTATGACATGGGACAGGGCCTTCCTGCCGCCCTGGAGGCGCGGCTGCGGCGCCCCCTGCCGGACAATCTGCGCCTGCGCAATCTGGACATGCGCCGCTACGACGCCGAGGTGCGGACCATGGTCGGCATCTTCAACGACGCCTGGTCGGGCAATTGGGGGTTCCTGCCCTTCAGCGAGGCGGAGACCGAGCATCTCGGCCGCGCGATGCGGCCGATCGTCGACCGGCGGCTGGTCTGGTTCGCCGAGGTCAACGGCGAGCCGGCCGGCTTCATCGTCGGCCTGCCCAACCTGAACGAGGCCATCCGCGACCTCGGCGGCAAGCTGCTGCCGTTCGGCTGGGCGAAGCTGCTGTGGCGCCTGAAGGTCCGTGGCGTGCGGTCCGGCCGGGTGCCGCTGATGGGCATCAAGCAGCGGTTCGCGACCGGGCTGCTGGGCGGCTTGCTGCCCTTCCTCCTGATCGGGGCGCTGCGGCGCGCGGGGGCGGTGCAAGGCTATCGCCGGATCGAAATGTCCTGGATCCTCGAGGACAACCAGCCGATGTGCCGCATCAACGAGGTCCTGGGCGGCGTCGCCTACAAGACCTATCGCATCTACCAGAAGCAGCTGGCATGACCCCGGTCACCGCCCTGGTCCTGGCCGGGTCGCGCGGGCCGGGCGACCCGATGGCGGTGGCCGCGGGGGTCGAGCACAAGGCGCTGATCCCGGCCGCCGGCGTCGCCATGCTGGTGCGGGTGGTGGGCGCCCTCCAGGCGACGCCCGAGGTCGGGCGGATCGTCGTCTGCATCGAGGATTCCGCGCTGGCCCTGCAACTGCCGGAGATCGCCGCGGCCGTCGCCGCCGGCCGGGTCACCTTCATCGCGGCCGCGGGCAGTCCCAGCCTCAGCGTCGCTGCGGCCCTGGCCAGCCTGGGCACGCCGCTTCTCGTCACCACCGCCGACCATGCCCTGCTGCGGCCGGAATGGGTCAGCTATTTCCTGGCCCGCCAGCCGGCCGACGCCGACATCACGGCGGCGGTGGCCCGCTCGGAGGCGGTCCTGGCCGCCGCACCGGGGACGAGGCGGACCTTCCTCCGCTTCGCCGACGGCGCCTTCTCCGGCTGCAACCTGTTCCATCTGCGCGCACCCGCCGCCGCCGGGGCGGTCGCCGTCTGGCGCGAGGTCGAGACGCACCGCAAGCGGCCGCTGCGGATGATCCGCCTGCTCGGCCCGGTGACCCTGCTGCGCTTCGTGCTGGGCCGGCTGACGCTGGCCGCCGCCCTGCGGCAATTCGGCCGCCTCGCAAGCGTCCGTGCCGGTGTCGTGGAGATGCCGTTCGGCGACGCCGCGGTCGATGTCGACAAGCCGGCCGACCTGGTGCTGGCGGAGGAGCTGCTGCGCCGGCGCGGCTGATCAGCCCGCCGTCGCCAGCGCGGCCGGGGGCGGCGCCAGCCAGCGGCCGACCATGCGCCCGGCCCGCTCCACGTCGACGGGGAAGTCGATCTCGCCCCAGTCCAGGCCTTCGATCGAGCGTGCCTCGACCGGCGTTCCCGATCCGGCGATCTGGTTGATCACCGACAGGTACCAGAGCTTCAGCCCCTGGGGGGTGCGCATCAGCCGCTCGATCTCGGCGATGAAGCGCCGGCCGCCCTCGGCGGTGAAGCGAAGGAAGCCGATCGATTCCCCACCCACCAGCTCGGACGCCAGGGTCTTGCCGATCGCCAGCAGGCGGCTGCCGGCAAGCTGGACCTTCATGTCGTCGGCGTCGTAGGCGCCCTTGCGGTCGATGGTGACGGTGATCGGCGCGGTTGCCGGCAGCAGCAGCCGCTGCGCCACCGCCGCCTCGAACATCGTGTCGCCGTTGAGGATGAGGAATTCCCCGATCATCTCCGGCCGCGCCACCCAGCAGCTCGCCAGATTGTCGGCGACGGCATAGAAGGGGTTGTAGAGCGTCCGGACCCGGAGGCCCGGAAGATCGAGGCCGGCCAGCACCGTCTCGACCTGTTCGGCGCCGAAGCCGGTGACCACGACGGCCTCCTCGACACCGGCCTCGGCCAGCCCGCGCAGCTGCCACTCGAGGACGGTGACCCGGGCCAGCTCGATCAGGCATTTCGGGCGCGATTCGGTCAGGGGAAGCAGCCTTCGACCCTGGCCGGCGGCAAGGATGATCGCCTTCATCGGTGGAGCGAGCGGCGCGTCCGTCCGTGCGGCAGGCAACACTAAATCAGCCCTCGAACTTGCATGGGTCCTCGTTCTTCCAAGCCCCGGTATGGCCGTTTTGCCGCCATGCGCACTCGTCTGTGCGTGTGGAAGCCAATATCATGCTGCGCCCGGCCGGGATCGCCAATCCGGCGATGCCATACCGCCACATACCACAAACGGACTGCGAATTCCCTTGTCGACCGAGCCCGCCCTGCGGATCGCCTTCCTGTTCAACGCCCAGTTCCACCAGATCCTGCATGGCCTGCCCATCGCGCGGGCCCTGGCCGGCCACGCCGATGTCGAGGTCTCCGTCCTGGCGCCGACCGCGGCGCACTTCCGGTTCATCGCGCGCTACCTGGCCCCGGACGACGCCGCCCGCATCCGCTTCGTCGAGCTCGGCGCGCCGCCATGGCTGCGCGTCTACCGCGCGATCTCCGGCGGCCGCGCCGCCGGCAAGAAGGCGACTCTGGCGCACAATCGGTCGCTCCTGGCGCGCTTCGACGCGCTGGTCGTGCCGGAGCGCACGTCGGCCTATGTGAAGGAGCTGGACCTGCCGGCGCTGCGGCTGATCCATACCGGACATGGCGCCGGGGACCGCGAACGCAGCTTCAATCCGGAAATCCGGAAATATGATTTCGTGCTGCTGTCCGGATCCAAGTACGAGGCGCGGCTGCTGGCGCAAGGCCTGGTCCGGCCGGGTCACTATGCGGTTGTCGGCTATCCCAAGTTCGACCTGGTGCTCGACCGGTCGCCGCCGGTGGGGGCAAGTCTTTTCCCCGACCCGCGCCCCACCATCCTCTACGCGCCGCACTTCGATGCCCGGGTCTCGTCCTGGCCGAAGCTCGGGCGGCCGCTGCTGGAGTTCGCGCGGCACTCGCCGGACTATAATTTCATCTTTGCGCCGCATGTGCGGCTGTTCGATTCGGCCGGTTGGCGCCAGCGCGCGTCGTTCCGGCGCTTTGCCGCAGCCCGGAACATCATCGTCGACCTGGGCAGCGACCGATCGGTCGACATGACCTATGCCAACGCGGCCGACATCTATGTCGGCGACGTCAGCAGCCAGATCTACGAGTTCATCGCCCGACCGCGCCCGTGTGTCTTCCTCAACGCGCACGGGGTGGCGTGGCGGGACGACCCCTTCTACCTGTGCTGGCGTTGCGGCCCGGTGATCGACGAGATCGCGGACCTTCCCGCCGCGATCCGGGCCAGCTCGTCGGATGGGGAGAACTATCGGCAGGCGCAGCGGACGCTGTTCGCCCATACCTTCGACCTTGAGGAGCGGCCGTCCGCCGATCGCGCCGCCGACGCCATCCGGTCGTTCCTGCGGCGTCCCGCGGGGGCCTGACGGCCTGTTGCCGCGGCCTTCGGGTCGTTGGTCATCGCGAAATGTCCTGGGTTGCGTTGGTGGCCGCTTGATATGATCGGAGGGCTGCTGCAATTCGCGAGGGGAGTAGAGGGGCGATGCGCCTGACCTTGTCCTTGGCGGTCCTGCTGTCGGCGGCGGCAGCGGCCGTCCTGCCGGCGGCTGCCCATTCGCCGGCGCCGATGGACCTGTCGCGGTCCGATCCGGGCCTGCATCTCGCGCGGGCATCCGCCAAGTCGGTGGCCCGGACCGGCGCCTGCGGCGACGAGGCCAAGATCCGCCGCAGCGGCAAGAAATCCTACTGCGGGAAGAAGAAAAAGCGGGACCGGCGGTACCTGGAGCCGGCCTGGGCGCCCTAACGACCGGGCATGATCGTGCGCAGCTCCTTCAGGTGTGCCTGGACGATCGGCATGGCGGCTTCCGCCATCGATCGCAGCTCGCCGTCGTCCCCCTGGGCGGCATAGGAGGTGTGCAGCGCCAGGGCCTCCTCGTGCGCCTTCACCTGGAGCTGGATGTACAGGCGATCGACGTCCGCATCGCGGGTCCGGTTCAGGTCGGCCAGCAGCTTCTTGTGCGGCCGGTCCAGCCGCCGGGGAATCTTGAAGGCCCGGCCGGATGTCCGCACCGACTCCTTCAGTTCGTCCGCGAGCCGCCCGTGATCGTCCATCATCTTCTGCGCGAATTCCTTCACCCGCGGATCGCGACCGTGCGCCAGCGCCACCATGCTCGTCTCGATCTGGAAGATGTCCGCGATTACGGCCTTCTCCACATACTGGCCGGCTCCGATGGAGGGCGGCGACACGGTCGAACGTGCGATCGGCGCTCCGCTTCCCGCCGGCCCTTGCGCGACCGCGCCGGCGGTGGTCAACAGCAGCAGCAGCGCCGCCACACAGATACTTGGTCGCATTGCGATCTCCTGGCTCGCAGGTGGCACATTTCTTCACGACAGCCCGAGCCTTCGCGACAACCCGGGGCCCGATTTGCAGTTCCGGGTGGTCAGTCGGCGGCGAGATCGAGACCGATCGCGAGCGTCTGGACCAGGCACAGGGGTGCGACCAGTGTCCGCATGGCCGCCTCCGGCATATCCTGGATCTCGAAGACCAGCCGGGCGCCGTCGGCGATCGGGCTGAGCAGGCTGTCGGTGATGGCGATCGCCGGCACGCCCCGCGCGACGAGTTCGGAAAAAATCCGGGCTGTATCCGGATAATAGCTGCGGAAGCTGATGGCAACGAGGGCGTCGTCGACGGTCGCCGCATGGGACTGCTCGCCGATGCCGCCGCCGATGCCGTCGAGGAGGACGACGCGGCGGCCGAGCTTGCGCAGCACATAGGCCAGATGGGCGGCGACCGGGAACGAGCCGCCGAGGCCGAGGAGATAGATGTCGCGGGCGCGGGCGAGGATGGCGATGGCGCCATCCAGGTCCCGCTCGATCGTCGACCGGCTCAGCGTGTCGAGGGCGGCATGCGCTTCCGAGGCGAAGCGGCCGAGCACGGCCAGGGGTTTGCGCCCGAGGACCGAATTCTCGTCCTTCTTCATCCGTGCCAGGCGGGCCTTGTAGCTGGGCGCCACCCCCGCCACGAGGCGCGAGCGGAATACCTGCTGCATCTCGGTGAAGCCGTTGAATCCGAGCGCGCGGGCAAACCGTACGATGGCCGAGGGCTGCACGCCGGTGCGCTCGGCGACCTCCGCGACGGTGCCGAGCGCGACGTCGGTCGGGTGGTCCAGCACGAACTCCGCCACCTGCTGCAGGCGGCCGGGCAGGGCCCGATGGCGCTCGGCGATGGCGCTTCGCAACGCGTCGTAGGTCGCGGCCGTCGGCCCTCCCTCGTTCATCCGGCTCCCTCTCCCGGCGGCGGCAGCGCCCCCTGCAATGGATCATTCATTCCACTTTACAACATGAAATGGAATGTTCATTCTATTTTCAAGCAAGGATGAAAACATCCGCTTCGGAGGGAACGATGGGCAAGATTCGCATCTCGCGGCGCAGCGTCGTGCAAGGCGGCCTGATGGCGGCGGCGCTCGGCGGCACGGCGGCCTTCTTCGGGCCGTGGAAGCACAATCGGGCCTGGGCCCAGGGGGCGAAGCCCATCAAGCTGGGGTTGACCTGCGACGCCAGCGGCCAGTACGGGGCCAGCGGCCAGGACGATCTCCTCGGCATGCGGCTGGCGATCGACGAGTTCAACGCCCGGGGTGGCGTGCTCGGCCGCAAGGTCGAGTGGATCACGACCGATACCGAAACCAACCCCGCGACCGCGACCCGCGTCGCCGAGCGCTTCATCGCGCAGGAACAATGTGCCTTCCTGATCGGCGCCGTTCATTCCGGCGTCGCCAATGCGATCACCCAGGTCGCGGCGAAGTCGGGCACGATCTACATGAACACCAATTCGTCGGCGCCGAGCGAGGCGGGGGAGAACTGCTCGCGCATCAAGTTCGTCTGGGACGGCAACGGCACCAACTTCTCCAAGGCGGCGGTGAAGAACGCCGTGGAGCGCATCGGCAAGCGCTGGCTGCTGCTGACCAACGACTATGTCTGGGGCCACACCACCTCGGCCTCGACCAAGGCGCTGGCGGAGGCGGCCGGCGGCCAGGTCATCGACAACCTCCTGGTGCCGCAGAACACCCGCGACTTCACGTCCTATCTGCTGAAGGTCCAGCAGATCAAGCCGGACGTGGTGGCGACCGCGATCGGTGGCGACGACATCAAGGCGCTGCGCCAGCAGATCACCGACCTGAAGCTGGAGGATCGCACCGCCTGGATCAACAACCAGCAGGACTGGCCGGACATCTGGGGCGCGCCCGAAAGCCTGTTCGGCGTGTTCGGCACGACCTGGTACCACAAGCTGGCGCTGCCGGGCGTCGACGAATTCGTGAAGCGCTGGCAGGCAGCCTTCCCGCGCTCGCCGATCCCCGTGCCGGGCAATGTCTCGTACAATGGCTACATGGCGACGCGCGAGCTCCTGCGCGCGGTCGAGCGGGCGGGGTCGACGAACAACGCCAAGGTCATCCGCGCCCTGGAGGGCCACAAGATGACGGCCGCCGACCGGATGCAGCATTTCGACGCCTATATCGACCCGGCGACGCACCAGGTGCAGCAGACGATCTACCTCGCCCGCCGCAACCCGAAGCCCGCCGATCCGACGGATCTCTACGAGATACTGAGCCAGACCCCGCCGGCGACCGCGCTCGACGACGCCGCACCCGGCAAATGCAAGCTGGCTGCCCTGGAGCAGGTCCCGACCTACGAGATGTGACGGTCGGCCGCAACGGGTGGATGCCGATGCTGATCGACCTTCTGCCCCATCTGGTGAACGGCCTGACGCTGGGGCTCCTGTTCGCGCTGATCGGGCTCGGCTTCATGCTGATCCTGGGATTGATGGAGCAGATCAACCTCGCCCATGGGTCGCTGTTCGCGGTCGGGGCCTATTTCGCCTATGCGATCGCGACGCCGCGCCTGCCGCTCCCGCCCGACCTGCTGGCCGCCTGGGCCGCCGTGCCGCTCGGATGGCGCTACGCCACCGCACTGCTGCTGGCCCCGGTCCTGGTGGCGCCGTTCGGCCTGGTGATCGAGCGCCTGATGCGCCGGACCTACGGCCGGGACCCGCTCTACTGCCTCCTGCTCACCTTCGGCATCGCCATGGTGCTGGAGGACCTGATCCGCACCGTCTGGGGCACGCGCGACTACACCCTGCCGGTGCCGCGCGACATCTCCGGCGGCTTCATCCTCCTCGACCTCATCTGGTCGCGCTATCGCTTCTGGGCGGCGGGCTTCGCGATGGCGGCGATCGCCATCGCGTGGGTCCTGGTGGAGCGCACTCGCTTCGGCGCGATGGTGAAGGCCGGCGCCCATGATAGCGAGATCGTCCAGGCGCTGGGCATCGACATCAAGCGGCTGCGCGCCGGCGTCTTCGTGCTCGGCACCATGCTGGCGGCACTGGCCGGCGTCATCCTGGCGCCGATCTGGGGCATACGCCCGCATATGGGCATCGACGCCGTGGTGCCCGCCTTCGTGGTGATCGTGCTGGGTGGCGTCGGCTCGTTCTGGGGCGCGGTGATCGCGGGCCTGCTGGTCGGCATGGTGGTCGGCCTCTCGGGCGCCTATGCCTCCGAATGGTCGCTGCTGTCCATGTACCTGCTGCTGATCGCGGTCGTGACCTTCCGGGCGCGCGGGTTGTTCGGCAAGAAGAGCCTGCTGGAGGTCTGAGATGCCCGGCCCTGACATGACCGGCCCCGACATGACCAGCTCTGGCATGACCCGCGCAAGAACCGCCGGCACGCGCATCGTCCCGACGCTGACGCCGGCCATGCTGGCGACCTGGGCGGTGCTGGCGACATTGCCCTTCTGGATCGAGCGGGTCGGCCTCTATCAATATCTCGCCGTCGAGATCCTGATCTGGGCGACCTATGCGCTCGCCTTCAACCTCGTGCTCGGCCATGCGGGGCTGCCCTCCTTCGGGCACGGTACCTTTTTCGGCATCGGCGCCTACGGCTTCGGGTTGGCCCAGTTCGGCATCGCGGCCAACCTGTGGGTCTGCCTCGCGGCGGCCCTCCTCGGCGCGGCCTTCGCCGGCGCGTTGGTCGCCCTCTTCATCTCGCATCGCCGCGGCATCTATTTCGCGCTGATGACCATCGCCTTCGGCCAGGTCTTCTGGTTCATCGCCATCAAGGCGCACTGGATCACCGGCGGCGAGGACGGACTGCTCAAGATCGTGCGCCTGCCTGTCGAGCTGGGCGTGGCCTCGGTGCCGCTCGAAAGCAACGTCGCCCTCTATTACGGGGTGCTCGCCGTCTTCGTGCTGGTCTCGCTCGGCCTCTGGCGGCTCGTCCATTCGCCGTTCGGCCGCGTCGTGAAGGCGATCAAGCAGAACGAGGAGCGGGCGCGCTTCATCGGCTATGACGTGTGGACCGCGAAATTCACGATCATCGTCCTGTCGGCGGCGCTGTCGGGACTGGCGGGCGGCCTCTTCGCGATGGCGCAGCGCTCTGCCTTTCCCGACGTGATGAGCCTGCATTACTCCGGCTACATCGTGATGATGACGCTGATCGGCGGCGGCCTCGTCTCCTATTGGGGCCCGGTGATCGGTGCCATCATATTCCTGCTCGCCCGGGACCTGATCGGTGCATTCACCACCGGCTGGATGCTGTGGTTCGGAATGCTCTTCGTCGTGCTGGTGCTGTTCCGCCCGGACGGGCTGGCGGGCCTCTTCGAGAGCCTGCGCAGGAGGCCGGCGGCGGCAGCCGTTCCGGCGCCGGCGCCCGGCACGAAGGAGGCCTGACCAATGGCGCTCTTCGAAGCGAGAGGTCTGCATCTCCGGTTCGGCGACCGCGTCGTGCTGGAGGACATCTCGCTGGCGTTCGAGGCCGGGAAGCTCTCCGGCATCATGGGGCCGAACGGGGCCGGCAAGACCACCTGCTTCAACGTGCTGACCGGCCGCTACCGCCCCGACCGCGGCCGGGTGATCTTCGATGGCCGGGACATCACGGGGCTGAAGCCGCACCGGATCGCACGGCTGGGCGTCGCGCGGTCGTTCCAGCTCATGAACCTGTTCGACGAGTTCTCGGTCTTCGAGAATGTCGCGGTGGCGCTTCCCGCCACGCGCCGGCGCGTGGCGGATCCGCTGGGCGGGGCCTATGGCGATCGCCATGTCGTCGACGCCGCCATGGCCGTGCTGGAGCGGGTCGGCCTTCACCGCCGCGCCGACGAGCCGGCGAGGTCGCTGCCCTATGGCGCACGGCGCGCGCTCGAGATCGCGGTGGCACTGGCCTCGAACCCGAAGCTTCTCTTTCTCGACGAACCGACGGCGGGCCTGGGTTCGGACGGCCGCCAGCGGCTGGGCGAGCTCATCCGCTCGCTGAAGGGTGAGGTCACCATCGTCGTCATCGAGCACGACATGGACTTCCTCTTCGGCCTCGCCGACGAGATCTCGGTCATCCATTGGGGGCAGGTGATCGCGCGCGGTTCCCCGGACGAGCTGCGGGCCAATCCCTGGGTGCAGGCCTCCAGGCTCGGTCAGGTCGCGTGATGCTGCGGGTCACCGCCATCGATACCTTCTACGGCGAGACCCAGGCCCTGTTCGGCGTCTCGCTCGACGTCCAGGCGGGCGAGGTGGTGGCGCTGCTCGGGGCCAATGGCGCCGGCAAGACGACGCTGATCCGTTCGGTCCTGGGCCTCACCCGGCCGCGCCGCGGCGAGGTCCGCTTCCGCGACCGGGTGATCACGCGCCAGGCGACCCATGAGATCGCGCGCGCCGGCATCGGCTGGGTTCCCGACGATCGCCGCCTCTGCCCGACGCTGACGGTCGCCAAGAACCTGGCGCTGGGCATGAAGTCGACGGGTTTCCGCCGCTGGACCATGGATGAAGTGACCCAGATCTTCTCGCCGCTGAAGTACCTGATGGCCCGCGAGGCCGAGACCCTGTCCGGCGGCGAGATGCAGATGGTCGCGATCGCCCGCGCCCTGCTCGGCTCGCCCGGCCTCGTCCTCTTCGACGAACCGAGCCAGGGCCTCGCCCCCAAGATCGTCGACGACGTGATGAACGTCATCCGGCGACTGAAGGACGAGGGCATCGCGTCGGTGGTGGTCGAGCAGAATGCCGACGTGGCGCTGTCCGTTGCCGACCGCGTGGTCGTGCTGTCCCGCGGCCAGGCGATCTGGAGCGGGCCGGCGGCAACGCTGGCCGCCGAGCCAGCGTTGCGCCACGGCCTGGTCGGAGGGCTGCAATGACCGCGCCCCTGCTCGCCCTGGACGGCGTGGAGAAGGTCTATCGCGGCCTCTTCGCCAGGGAGCCCGCCTTCCGGCTGGCCGTCGACCGCGCGTTCGACGGGCCGGAGATCGTCGGCGTCCTGGGCCCGAACGGGGCCGGCAAGACGACGCTGTTCGAGATGATCGCCGGGTCCAACGCGCCCAGCCGGGGGCGGGTGCGGATCGCGGGGCAGGACATCCATCGGGTGCGCTATCGCGAGCGCGACCGCCTGGCGATCCACTACCACCAGTCCTACCAGGTGCGCCGGTTCCGCAAGACCAGGCCCGCCTTCCTGATGGATCGGGCGGCCAGCGCCTATCCGCTGGTCCACCTCTTCGACGAGCCCCAGTTCAACACCCAGGATGGCTATATCGGCTTCATGCTGGACTTCTTCCGGCGGCTGCGGGGCGAGGGCCGGCTGGTCTGCGTCTGCCTCCATCCGACCGCGTCCTTCCAGCTCGATATCCTGGCCGAGATCTGCGACCGCTTCCTCTTCGTCGGTGGTGGCAAGGTGACGGCGTTCGACAACTTTCAGGCGACCCTCGCCGATCCCGAAATGCGCCGCTACCTCGGTGCGTTGGCCGGGATATAATCCGCGGTCATTCCCCGATGGTCATGGGCGAGGATGCTGATGGTCGCAGGCGGGATCGACCGGGACGACGACGCGCCGCCGCGCAAGATCATCCATGTCGACATGGATGCCTTCTATGCCTCCGTCGAGCAGCGCGACAATCCCGAGCTGCGCGGCAAGCCGGTGGCGGTCGGCGGATCGCGCGAGCGCGGCGTGGTGGCGGCGGCCAGCTACGAGGCGCGCAAATTCGGCGTCCACTCCGCCATGCCGTCGGTGACGGCCCGGCGCAAATGCCCCGAGTTGATCTTCGTGAAGCCGCGCTTCGACGCCTACAAGGCGGTGTCGCAGCAGATTCGCGAGATCTTCGCCGAGCACACGCCGGTCATCGAGCCCTTGTCGCTCGACGAGGCCTATCTCGACGTCACCCGCAACCTCCAGGATATCGCGTCGGCGACCGAGATCGCCCGGCGCATCCGCGCCAGGATCCGCGCCGACACCGGCCTCACGGCCTCGGCCGGCGTCTCCTACAACAAATTCCTGGCCAAGCTCGCCTCGGACCATCGCAAGCCCGACGGGCTCTTCGTCATCACCCCCAGGGCCGGGCCGACCTTCGTGGAGACGCTGCCGGTCGGCCGTTTCCACGGCGTCGGGCCGGCGACCACCGCGCGGATGAAGCGGCTGGGGATCGAGACCGGGCTCGACCTCCGCGCCCAGACCCTGCGTTTCCTCCAGCAGCATTTCGGCAAGTCGGGTCCCTACTATTACTGGATCGCGCGCGGCGTCGACGATCGCCCAGTTCGTGCCGACCGCATCCGCAAGTCGGTCGGCGCCGAGAACACCTTCTTCACCGACCTCGTCACCTACGAGGCGGCGTGCGAGGGGTTGCAGCCGATCGTCGAGACCGCGTGGCGCTATTGCGAGGGGGCGGGGGTCCGCGGCCGCACCGTGACGCTGAAGGTCAAGTACGCCGATTTCCAGCAGATCACCCGCAGCCGCACCGGCACCGCGCCCCTGGCCTCCAAGGCCGAGGTCCGAGAGCTCGCCCATGCCCTGCTGGAGCCGCTTTTCCCGGTCGCCAAGGGTATCCGGCTCCTCGGCGTCACCCTGTCCTCATTCGGCGAGGACGAGATCGAGCGCACCGACCAGTTGCGGCTGGCCCTTGACCCGGCGTGACCAGGGCCGGTCAGTAGCTGGCGGCGAGCAGGCCGAGGCGCGGGTGCAGGCGGTCGATGGTCTCGATGTCCGCGCGGAGCTCGGCGATGATCCAGTCGCGGATTTCGGTGACCACCGGGCGGACCGGCCGGTTGCGCGGCGTGATCAGCTCGCAGACCCGCCGGCCGCGCGTCAGCCGGTCGGAGGCGGGGACGAGCAGGCCGGCGATCAGCGCGTGCGACACCACCGTGATCCAGCCGAGTGCTATGCCCTGGCCCAGCAGGGCCGCCTGCACCACGACCGCATAGTCGGAGAAGCTCAGGGTCTTCTCGGCACCGTGGCGTCCGGTCTCGAAGGGCGGGTACTGGCCGGCCCAGTCGCCGGGCGCATCCGTCAGGTGGATGAAGATGTTGCCGTCCTCGTCGCCCGGCGGGCGGGTGCGGAGATAGCCCGGGCTGCACACCGGCAGCATGACCTCGTGCATCACCCGCGACGATGGTGACCCCGCCTCGTGCTCGTCGACGAAGCGCATGCCGAGATCGACATTCTCGACCGGTCCGCGCAACGACCCGGCGATCAGCTGGAAGCGCAGGTCGATGGTGGGGAAGCGGCGCTGGAACCGGTCGATGCGCGGCATCAGCCAGTGCGTGGTGAAGGCCGAGGAAACCGATATCGTCACCGTCTCGGCGCGGCCCCGCCGCTGGTCGAGCTCGCGGAATCCGGCCTCGATGCTGCGGAAGCCGTCGGCGACGCGGCGGTAGAGGAGCTCGCCTTCCTCGGTCAGCACGGCACCCTTGGCCGCGCGCTCGAACAGCTTGACGCCGAGATAGGCCTCGAACCTTCCCATCATCCGGCTCACTGCCGGCTGGGTGACGTTCAGCTCGGCGGCGGCGCGGGTGAAGCTGCCGCTGCGCGCCGCCGCCTCGAAGACGAAGAGGGCGTTGCTGGACGAGAGCATGCGGCGCGGCTCAGGCATTACATCATGTTATGCAGGGGCTGATTATTTGGCAATTGCCGGGGCCGGCCCGGTCTGTTTCGATCCTGGTGCGAAGCACGTCTTGGGAGATGACCGGAGGGCGCCGCGATGCCTGAAGCGGGTGGGGAGCGTGTCGAGATCCGCGCCGCGACCAAGGTCTATGGGCCCGTCCGCGCACTGGACGGCGTGACCCTCGACGTGGCGCCACGCGAGTTCGTCTCCCTGCTCGGGCCGTCCGGGTCCGGCAAGACCACGCTGCTCGGCATTCTTGGCGGCTTCATCCAGCCTTCGGCCGGCTCGATCCATTTCGGCGGTCGCGACGTCACCTTCACCCCGCCGCACAAGCGTGACGTCGGCATCGTCTTCCAGAACTACGCCCTCTTCCCGCACATGAATGTCGGCGAGAACGTGGCCTTTCCGCTGCGCGCCCGACGCCTGCCGAAGGGCACCTGGGCCGAGCGCGTGCGCCGCACCCTGGCGATGGTCGATCTCGCGGGGTACGAGGAGCGCGGCATCCAGCAACTCTCGGGCGGCCAGCGCCAGCGGGTGGCACTCGCCCGGGCGATGATCTTCGAGCCCCGGCTGATCCTGATGGACGAGCCCTTGTCCGCGCTCGACAAGCAGTTGCGGGAATCGATGCAGATCGAGCTGCGCCAGCTCCACCGGCGCCTCGGCGCCACCATCATCTATGTCACCCACGACCAGCGCGAGGCGCTGACCATGAGCGACCGCGTCGCCATCCTGAAGGACGGCCGGCTGGTCCAGATCGACCGGCCGGCGCGCCTGCACGACCACCCGGTCAATGCCTTCGTCGCCAGCTTCATCGGCGAGGCGACCCTCCTGCCGGTGGTGCGCCTGGATGCGGGCAGCGTGTCGCTGGCGGGGACGGTCCTGCGTAGCAGCCGGCCGCTGCCGCCCACGGGCGACCTTGTGCTGGCGGTACAGAGCGAGAAGCTGCTGATCGATGACGGCGCCGGCGAAACGGTGCGAAATCGCCTCCGCGGCCGCGTCTCCGACATTGTCTACCAGGGCGAGAGCCTGCGCGTCTTCCTGACCCTGGAGGATGGCGCCAGCCTCAGCCTGCGCCAGCCGAGCCATTACGAGGCGGCGAGGCGCATCCCCGCGATCGGCGAGCATCTCGATCTCAGCCTGCATCCCGAAGACACGATCATCGTGCCGAAGGCCGATGCGTGACGCGTCAACCTGACAGAAGGGCCAGAACCATGCCGTTCAGTGATTTCAAGGTCCTCACCTTCGATGTCGTGGGCACGCTGATCGACTTCGAGACGGGCGTGCTCGAATCCGTGCGCCGCATCTCCGGAAAGTCTCCGCGGGAGCTGAGCGACGACCAGATCTTCGAACCCTACAAGCGCGGCCGCGACGCCCATTACGGGCGCTCCAGCGCGGCGATGGCCGACGTCTACATCCACCTGGCCAAGGAGCTTGGCCTGCCGGCCGACGAGCGGGCAGGGGAGGCTTTCCAGATGGCCGTCTTCCGCTGGCCCGCGTTTGCGGATTCGGTCGAGGCCCTGAAGCGCCTGCGCCGCCGCTTCCGGCTGGTCGCCATGACCAATGCGGACCGCACGGCCTTCTCCTTCTACTCGCACACCCTGGGCAACCCCTTCCATGACAGCGTCACCGCCGACGAGACCGGGTGCGCCAAGCCCGACCCGCAATTCTTCGCCTTCAACCGCGGCCGCCAGTCGGCCGCCGGCTACAAGTTCGAAGAGATCCTGCATGTCGCGCAGAGCCAGCATCACGATATCGGCGTCGCGCACCGGCTTGGCTACAAGACCTGCTGGATCGAGCGCCGCCAGGGCGTGCCGGGATTCGGCGGCACCCCGGCGGTCCCGGTCCTCACCACGCCCGACTATCATTTCTCGACGCTGAAGGCGCTGGCCGACGCGGTCGAGGGCAAGTAGGCGATGCAGCCCGGCGCAGTGTGGCAAGCCGCGCCGTCCGCCCCGTCGCTGTGGGCGGCGACGGCCCATCCCTTGCGGGACTTTCCGCCGCTGGAAGGCGACGCCCGGGCCGATATCGTCATCATCGGCGCCGGCTATACCGGCCTGTCGGCCGCCCATCACCTGGCCGATGGTGGCTTCGATCCGATCGTGATCGAGGCCAACCGCCCGGGCTGGGGGGCGAGCGGGCGCAATGGCGGGGTGCTCGCCGCCAAGTTCCGCATCGCCTTCCCGGATATCGCCGCCGCCCATGGCAAGGCGATGGCCAAGCGGATGCATGCCATCGCGCACGAGGCCGTCGACATCGTCGAGCAGCTGGTCGAGCGGTTCGAGATCGCCGACGCCGGCCTCACCCGCTCGGGCCAGGTGAAGGCCGCGCACAACCGCCAGGCATTGGCCCATGCCGCCGAGGAGGCCCAGTGGCTGAAGGCGGAGATGGGCGACACGACGATGTCGATCCTGTCGGCGGCCGAGGTCGGCCAGGAGACCGGCTCCACCACCTTCGTCGGCGGCGTGCGCAATGCGGGCTCCGGCGGCATCCACCCGCTGAACTACCTGCATGGCCTGGCCGACGCGGCAGCGCAGCGCGGCATCCGCATCTTCGCCGGCACCCCGGCCCGGTACCTCCGCCGCGAGGGCGGCGGCGTGCTGGTCGAGACGCCGGGCGGCACGGTGCGCGCGAAGCAGGCGGTCATCGCCACCAACAGCTATTCCGACCTGACGCCGGCGACCGGCCAGCTGCGTCCGACGCTGGTCCCGTTCCGCAGCGCCATCATCGCGACCGAGCCGCTTTCGCCCGGTCTGGCGGCCGGCATCATGCCCACGCGCCGGACCTATTCCGAGACCAGGCGCATGATGCGGTGGTTCCGCATGGTCGACGACCGCGTCGTCTTCGGCGGGCGCGGCGCCTTCGGCAAGACGGATTCCCCGGCCGCCTTCCGGGCCCTGCACAAGGCCATGGTCGGCATCTTCCCGACGCTGGCCGACGTGCCGCTCGCCTATCGCTGGTCGGGCCTGGTCGCGATGACGCTGGATTCCGTGCCGCATGTCGGCCGGCTGGACCACGGGCTGCTCTTCGCAGCCGGCTACAACGGCGCCGGCGTCGCCATGTCGAGCCTGATGGGGCGCTACCTCGCGGCCTTCGCCCGTGGCGCGACGCCCGATGTCGGCCTGCTCGATGCCGGCCGCCTCCGGCCCATGCCCTTCTACCCGCTTCGGGAACCGGCGATCCGCGCGGTCGCCGGCTGGTACCAGCTTCTCGACGCAATCGGACGGTGAGGCTCGAAGAACCGATCCAGGAACAGGAGGTTACGACATGGCTAGGACATCGCTTACGGTCCCGACCCGGCGCACGCCGGCGGTGCTTTCGCTGGGCCTGCTGACCATGATGGCCGCGACCTCCGTGCAGGCGGCCGAGCAGATCACCTTCGTCTCGCAGGGCGGCGCCTACCAGAAGGCGCAGACGGTGGCGATCCTCGACCCCGCCGCCAAGAAGCTCGACATCACCATCAACCAGGACAGCGTGCCCGACGCCTGGCCGCTGATGCGCTCGCAGGTGGCCAGCGGCAAGCCGATCTGGGACGTGGTCGACGTCGCCACCGGCTTCTGCCTGCGCGGCGGCGAGCAGGGCATCGTCGAGAAGCTCGACTTCAGCAAGATGCCGAACGCGGCCGCCATGCCCGAGAACTACCGCAGCCCCTATTCGGTCGCCTATGAGTTCTATTCGAGCGTGCTGGCCTATGGCGGCAAGCGGTACCAGGATGCCGCGGCGGCGCCGAAGACCTGGGCGGACTTCTGGAACGTGGAGAAATTCCCCGGCCGCCGTTCGCTGCGCAATCATCCGCTGGCGACGCTCGAAGCGGCCCTGATGGCGGACGGCGTGGCGCCGGACAAGCTCTATCCGCTCGATGTCGACCGCGCCTTCAAGAAACTGGAGCAGATCAAGCCGCACATCACCGTCTGGTGGACGTCGGGCGCGCAGTCGGCGCAGCTCCTCAATGACGGCGAGGTCGACATGGTGATGGCCTGGAACGGCCGCGTCAGCGCCCTCACCAAGGAGGGCGCCAAGGTCGCCTACACCTACAACCAGGGCATCCTCCAGAGCACCTCCCTCTGCATCCTGAAGGGCGCGCCGAACCTGGCCACGGCGACCAAGTTCATCAACGAGGCGGTGGACCCGGTGCTCCAGGCCAACCTGCCGCTGCACATCGACTACGGCCCGGCCAATCCCAAAGCCTTCGACACCCAGGTGATCCCGGCCGAGCGCGTCGGGCAGTTGCCGAGCGCGCCCGAGAATGCCAGGCGCCAGGCCCTGATGTCCTATGCCTGGTGGTCGTCGCCGGACGGCGAGGCGGCCGAGAAGCGCTGGATCTCGTTCATGCAGAAATAGGCATGCAGAAGTAGGAATGTCCTCCGTCGCGGTCGATCCGTCGCGGCGCTATCGACGGCGCGAGCAGGGGCTGATGCTCCTGCTCGCCTCGCCGGCGGTGCTGGTCATCCTGGCGCTGGTCGTGCTGCCGGTCGGCTGGCTGATGGGCCTGTCGGTCTATGATGGCGGCTTCACGCTCGACCATTACCGGCGCATCTTCGACGAGGAGCTGTACTGGCGCAGCTTCGGGCTGACCTTCCGCATCGCCCTGATGGTGACCCTGCTGACGCTGCTGCTGGGCTATCCGGTGGCCTACGCGGCAGCGGCCGTGCGGCGGCCGTGGGACGTGCTGATCCTGGCCCTGGTCATCCTGCCTTTCTGGACCAGCGTCCTGGTCCGCGCCTATGCCTGGCTGGTCCTGCTGCAACGCACCGGCGTGGTGAACCAGACGCTGGATCGCTTCGGCCTGATCGGCGAGCCCCTGGCGCTGGTCCATAACGAACTCGGCACCGTCATCGCGACGGTTCACATCCTGCTGCCCTTCATGGTGCTGCCGCTCTATTCGACCATGCAGAAGATCCCGCGCGACCTGATGCAGGCGGGGGCCAGCCTCGGCGGCGGCCCCGCCCACATCTTCCTGCGGATTTTCCTGCCCCTGTCGCTGCCGGGCGTGCTGGCCGGGCTGACCCTGGTCTTCGTGCTCTGCCTTGGATTCTACATCACGCCGGAGCTGCTGGGCGGGGGCCGCACGATCATGGTGTCGATGGTCGTCAGCCGTAATGTCGAGCTCTACAACGAATGGGGGGCGGCCAGCGCGGTCGGCGTCGTCGTCCTGGCCGCCGTGCTGGCGATCTTCTTC